>JBMNLI010000001.1:0-12951 GCA_050952645.1 Bdellovibrionota bacterium
GCTATCGATGGCGGCAGGGGTTTATCTTAATCCTTTTATGATAGCAGAATATGCAGGGGCTCCATCTAGCGTTACGGATAGGGCAACGTGGGGAGGTACGACACTAGACGGCATTCAAACTAGGGTAGATGGAGATGAGGCTTTAAAATCTGCTAAAGAGGCTTCTATAGATTACTATTTATTTATGCAATCTGCTTATTATCAATTTAGAGAAGGGAAGCTTAAAAAATTAAGAGGAGAAATAGACAAAGACAACCTTCCAAGTAATGAAGAAGATGATGATGAATGGGATTTTTAATATGAAGAAATTAACACTATTATTATTTATATTTTTTCTTACTAGTTGCGTTACTACTAAATTAGAACCGAAGGAAATTTCAAAAGATTTGCAAAGACTTTCCTATGCTAATTGGAATCCAGTTTGTATAGAGGTAAAAGGAAATTTTAAAAAATCTATTGGGCGTCAATACGTTGTGCCTTTTATTCCTTTAGGTGAAATAGTTTTAGAAAAATCTCCAAGGTCTTATATCTATTCTTCTATGTATAAAGTTTTAAGTCTTGCACGTTTTACGCCTAAATTTAACTCTAATGAATGCAAGGATATGTTAAGAATAAATATAAAAGATTTAAGATTGTCTGCGTACGATTTATTTTTTACTAGAAGAATAGTAGGAAGAATTAAGTATCAAATAGTATATACTAGAAATGGAGTGCTACACGATATTGTAGAAGATAGCATAAGGACTAATTATTATAAGCGTTATGCTTTTAAACCAGAGCTCGAGTACGTTTTAAATAAACTTTTAGATGAGTTTAGCCAAGAAGCTGTAGATATTATGAAATTTTTCTAAAGGGAACTAAAATGAAAACTAATATAAAAACTAATAAAGCGAAAAGAGATGATATAGTAAATTTTTGCAAAGAATTTTTAAACACTGAAAGTTTTAAGGATTATTGCGTTAACGGGCTTCAAGTCGAGGGGGCTAAGAATGTATCAAAAATAGTTACTGGTGTCACTTGGTGCCAAGAACTTTTCGACTATGCTATAGATACAAAAGCCGAGATGGTGTTAGTGCATCATGGCATATTTAAAGACCAGATAGGAGAGCTTCCAGCGATAAAAGGTTATGTTAAGGGGCGTCTTTTACAATTATTAAAAAACGATATCTCTCTTTGTGGGTTTCACTTACCATTAGATGCGCATCCTAAAATAGGAAATAATGCTATAATATGCGACCTTTTAGAAATTAAAGATAGAGTGCCTTGCAGTTTTGGTTTTGTAGGAAATTTAAAAAAAGCGTGCACAGTAGTTGAGTTTAAAAAATATATAAAAAGCAAATTAGGGTTAGATGCTAAGATATTAAAAAATAATTCTAGCAAAGTTTCTAGGCTTGGGGTAGTTTCGGGGGGCAGTTCGCATTATTTCTCTGAAGCGGTGCCGTTTGGTATAGATAGTTTTATTTGTGGAGATATAAATGAGAAAGCCGTTCGTGCGGCAGAAGAGATGGAAATAAATCTTATCGGACTTGGGCATTACAATAGTGAAACTTTTGGTATAAAAAGGCTAGGAGAAGAGGTAGCAAAAAAATTTAATATAGAAGCTAAGTTTTTCGACGTTCCTAATGAGTTTTAGGTAGGAAAGAATGGCTTTTTGACGTTTTAAGTTTTAAGATAATTAGATTTTAGGATAATTAGAAGGTTTTTAGAGTTTTTGTGCTAAAGACTATTGCTCTTAAATCTCATTTTATAAGAATGCTTTAAACTGTCGCTTATTCTAGTAATTTTCTAATTAAAATTTCATATTTTTTCTATATAAAAAATTATTTTTGTAGTAAAATAACGAAGTGTCTTTGTTATGCTTCAAGCGAATTTATTTATATTTATTTGCATTAAAACATTGCGTAACGGAATTAAAAAAATTTTTCTAAAGGAGATTAGAATGAGCAAAGAAATAAATAAAAAAACTAATATGGTGAGAAGAGATGATATAGTAAATTTTTGCAAAGAATTTCTAAACACTGAGAACTTCCAAGATTATTATATTAACGGGCTTCAAGTCGAGGGGGCTAAGAACGTATCAAAAATAGTTACCGGCGTCACTTGGTGCCAAGAACTTTTCGACTATGCTATAGATACAAAAGCCGAGATGGTGTTAGTGCATCATGGAATATATAAGGAAGAAATAGGGGAGCTTCCAGCGATAAAAGGTTATGTTAAGGGGCGTCTTTTACAATTATTAAAAAACGATATCTCTCTTTGTGGGTTTCACTTACCATTAGATGCGCACCCTAAAATAGGAAATAATGCTATAATATGCGACCTTTTAGAAATTAAAGATAGAGTGCCTTGCAGTTTTGGTTTTGTAGGAAATTTAAAAAAAGCGTGTACAGTAGTTGAGTTTAAAAAATATATAAAAAGCAAATTAGGGTTAGATGCTAAGATATTAAAAAATAATTCTAGCAAAGTTTTAAGAATTGGTGTTATTTCTGGTAGTAGCTCATCTCTTTTCACTAAAGCTGCACCATTTGGTATAGATAGTTTTATTTGTGGAGATATTCATGAAGGAGCCGTTCGTGCGGCAGAGGAGATGGAAATAAATCTTATCGGACTTGGGCATTACAATAGTGAAACTTTTGGTATAAAAAGGCTAGGAGAAGAGGTAGCCAAAAAATTTAATATAGAAGCTAAGTTTTTCGACGTTCCTAATGAGTTTTAGGTAGGAAAGAATGGCTTTTTGACGTTTAAAGTTTTAAGATAATTAGATTTTAGGATAATTAGAAGGCAATTTTCTTTAAATTTTTTAAATTAAGTAAAGCCCCCTAAAAAAATCTCTAAACTCTTAAACTTATGCTTTTATGACTCTCCATTTTCCTTTTATCGCAGAGCCTAAATATTCGATTTTGCCAGCTTCGGTCAATTTAGATAAATCTCTTTCGATAGTTCTAACGCTTACATTAAAAATTTTGCTTAGTTCAATGGCAGTTATATTAGAATTTTCTTTTATTAAAGATATAATTTCCTTTCGCCTTTCAGCCATAGATAGCTTACTATCATTTTGACCGACATTTTGACCGACATTTCGCTCATTTTGACCGACATTTTGACCGACATAATTTAAATTTTTTAAAATCGTAAAAAACGATGTTTCAGTCGACATAAACTCAGGCTTAAATTCTTCTAAATAATTTTCTTTAGATTTGTAAATCTCAACAATCTTTTTTAACCCCGACCCTCTTCTTTCCATTAAATTTATACGTGCAAATAAATCGGCAATAATAGGATTTCTTCTTGCAGAAGCAATGCTGTTAAGTTCAACGTTTTGTATGAACGTTCCATCGTACATTCCACCTGGAGAATAAACCTCCAATCTATCATCATATATATCTATATGAATTTCGGCTCCTACAACCGCATAATCTCTATGTATTAAAGCATTAACCACAGCTTCTTGTACTGCCCTTTCAGGATATTCAGAATATTCTATCCTGTATTTTTTATCTTTCTTCCACATCTTTTTATTATTTCTTTTCACAAAATCTAGTGAAGCACTTAATAAATACAAAAGATTTCCCTCAAACTCTTTATCATCTAAAGCATCCATCACTCCGTTAGCCTTATTTAATCCATTCCACCTAGTACAAAATACTCTCGATTGATAAAGCTGATGCCCATCTGCAAATAAAACTCCAGCAACCGTCAAAACTCCACTCTCATCTACTAATCCAAAGGATTTTAAATCTCTTTCTTCAAAAGCCTTTCCGTTTTTTTCTAACTCAAGCTTTAAATCATTAAACGACACATCTTCTATTCGTTTTTTTGTCGGCATGGAATCAAACGAACGCTTTTCACCTCTTAAAGATAAATTAACGAGATTCATTCTTTGAGAACCTACTCAATTACTATCTTACTTTCTCCGATTATAGTATCATCTTCTGAAAAAACATTTATTACCGAATCTGGGGTCTGTTCTAAAATTTCTATCTTTTCATCATAGCTAAAATCAATCCTAACAAACGCCTTTAAAAAATCACTCAAAGTTCTAAGTGCGTTTGCTAAAGCTTTTGAACTTCCATATATATTTAAAATAGCCTTGTTTTTCGTATCGTATTTTGTCCTTACAGCTTTAGCAGTTTTTTTAGATGCAACGCTAATAATTTCAGAAAGTAAATTTTCCGATGTAGCTATAATTAAATTATCTTTCCATTTTCCCATAAATAACCCAACACCTAAAGGAGTAATTAAGTATTCTATATCTAAATCATTAACTTTCTTTTTTTGCCAAGTATTAGCAGGAATAGGAAGCGAGTTTTTAGACGAGGATATAACATTTTTTATATCTTCTATAATTTTATCACTATCTTGCGCATTGCCTGCTACTATTGAAATACTAGGGAGTGCAATCGAGCCAACTGGGCCTTGCAAAGTTACGCTTAAATCTTCCATGTTAAGTTGATGCGCATAGGGAGCTACTTTATCCTCGACTCCAAAGCCACTTATTAAACCCTTAATAAAATTTACATTTGCCGTAATACTAATTATCGTATCGTGCGGAAGCACACTAGGAGCAACTACGGTATTAGACGAATTAAAAGTGCCTACAAATTTTTTCTGTTCCTCTGTTTGTGGATTATAAAAACTTGCAACTCTCGTTATTAGCATATCTTTATTATTAAAAGCTTGATTCATAACAACATTTTTTACAGGAAGCTTAGAAAGCTCTTCTTGAACTTTTTTATCTGGTAAAAAATTAGAATTAAGAACTAATGCTGCAAAACCAAAACTCGTAGTATTATCTTTTAAAGATTTCTCATAAGACCTCTTAAAAGCTTCATCATTATTTATTAAATTCTCTACATACTTAGAATCAAAATCTTTAGTTAGATATCTTTTTATTAAATAATCACGATTAGAAATCGCTAGTTCGCTACCATTTACTAAAAAATTCATATTAAACTCTTTAGCATTCTGCTTTCTAAAGGTTACGCTCACAACTTTATTATCATCTATTTTAACTTCTTTATAATCAAAAGCATTTTCATTTGCAAACTCTTTAATTGCATTATAAACCTCATTTTCATCGAGCTTGTTCGATATTTTAACGTACATACCAAGAGGAAAAGACCCTTCCTTTAATTCTTCAAAAAAGAAAACTCCTTTAGATGAAAAGTACGTAGCATCGAGTTTCTCAGTATTAAAAATTCTTTTTATAACTTCAAAATAATTTTTTATCGAGGCATCGCTCTTTGCTAAAGCTTCCGCAGTGTTTCTTGAAAAAGCTACGGGATGTTTTTTTATCATATCTTGATATTCTTTATTAGTAGTATCCCATATAACAAAAAATGGTGAGTCAGCGCTTATTTTCTTTACAAAAACATTGCTTTCAAGCAACGCTTCTTCGCTAGAAAACATAGATTTAAAAAATGATAAGGCATCATTAAAATCTTTTTTTACAGGACGAGCTGCTAACAACACTACGAATAAAATTATCAAAAGTATTATTAGTCCTTTTTTACAAGGCTTGCAAGATTTACTAGTTTTGCATGATGCGCTAGTTTCACAAGATTTGTTATCTTCACAAGATTTATCCATTTTTTTTAAACTCCAATAATTTAAATTTATAAAAAAAATCTTTTAATACATCTATTTTAAAATTAATTTTCTTTAAACTTTATGTATTCAAATTTTAAGGTAAGCTTATACAAAATACGATGAAGCAAAATAATATCTTTAAAATAAATTTTCTTAATTGTATAATATTAAGAAAAAAATGTCTTCAGTAGTTTTTCCTCTAGGCATTTTAAAGCTTAATATATAACTTTTTATACAATATGATAGAAAATATTTCTAGTATAAATTTATCAAAAACTCCTTAAATACACTTATTTTTGTGAATTTTTATGAAAAAGATATTATTTTTAGAAAAAGTATTTTTAAAAGAAAAGAAATCTCCTAATTTACGTGGTGTAGAACTTTTCAACCTAGCTTTAATTCAAGATTTAATCGATGAAAATATAGAAATTTGGACGATAGCTCATATTTCTTGGAAAAAATTCTTTTCTGAAAAATTTAAATCTCCCTATTTACATATTACGTACACAAAAAGAAAGACTAGTTTTTTAAACGCTATGTTTTATTGTCTTTCACTTAAAAAAGAAAAAATCGATATTCTATTTTTAGCAAATACTGGGGATACTTTAATAGGAGCGATGCTAATTACTAAATTATTCAACGTAGCTAAAAGACAAGTTTTATTAGCACATAGAGAACCATCGAAAGCTTTTTTACTTGCCGCAAGACTAGTTAAATTAGAAACGATATCGGTAAACCAAAAATTTGCTAGTATTTTTAGAAAGGCAAAATGCAAACTAGCGGAAGTTTATTATGGCGTTAAAGATGCAGAAAGTTTTTTAAAGTGCGATTTACAAAGAAGCAATAAAAAAGTTATATTTGGAGTAGTAGGAGACCTAGACAATAAATGGAAAGGAGCCGATACTGCAATAGAGGCTTTTAAAATGCTTTCTAAAGAGGCAAGCGATATTTGTGAGCTAAAGCTTGCATCTTACAGTAAATCCTTACCTATAAATTTACCTAACAACATACAAGCTTGCAAATGGCTACCATACGAAGAGATTATAAATCTTTTTGCTTCGCTAGATGTTTTAATCGTTCCATCTTATGATGAGGAAATAATGAGAGAAACTTTTTCTCAAGCTATGGTGCAAGGGATGCTTTCAGGTCTTCCAATCCTAGTAAATGATATAGAAATTTTAAGAGAAAAATTAAACCAAGGCGGTGGATTTGTTTTTAAAAACGCACGTGAATTAAAAGAAAAAATTGAAGAACTAGCATTTAACAGAGACTTAAGAATTTATTTAGGGGAAAAAGCAAGAAAAGTCGCTACAAAAAGATATATTTGGGATACTTCGTATTTTAATAAAAGGTTTTTATAATCTTTTTTGACTCTAACTTATTAAAATTATTAAAAATCTAAGATTATCTCTAAATTCTAGACTCTAAACTCTAAACCTTAAAACTAAAATAAGGAGTTTAAACATTGGCATCTTATTTCATTTTAATGCATCAAAATGAAATAAGAACGCTTTTTTTCACCCCTTATTTCATTTTAACTTGATAAAATGAAATAAAAAGAATAAGATATCATTGTTATTTTATATTAGAAATAAAAATGTCAAATAGAGCTGGAAGTTATAGAACAAATCTGCATGGAGAAATGACGTATAAGTCTTTTTTACCTACTCCACTTTCGTCTAATTTAGAAATAAACATAGACGAAGATATGCTGAAAATTCTTATCGACGCAAATAAATACATAACGAAATTAGAAGTTCTATCGAACAATATTCCTAATATGGATTTATTTATCGCTATGTATGTAAGAAAAGAAGCTTTGCTATCTTCTCAAATTGAAGGCACTCAAGCTACACTTGAAGATATTTTTAATTATGAAAATAAAAAGAACATAGATAGAAATGTAGAAGAAGTGGTAAATTATATACAAGCCACTAAATACGCAATAAATAGACTTGAAACTTTACCTATCTGCAACAAGCTGTTAAAAGAAACACATTCAATTCTTATGACCAATGTAAGAGGACAAGAAAAATCACCTGGCGAGTTTAGACGTTCGCAAAATTGGATTGGCACTAAAGATTCGACTATTAGAAATGCAAGGTTTATTCCCCCTTGCCCTGAAGATATGGAAAATGCTATGTCGGATTTAGAAAAATATATAAATAGCGACAAGGGGTACCAAGATAATATCGATCCACTTATAAAAGCCTCACTAATACATTACCAATTTGAAACCATTCATCCATTTCTTGACGGCAATGGAAGAATAGGAAGACTTCTAATTACATTATTTCTTATTAAAGAAAACATTCTCACTACTCCTTCACTTTATATATCATATTTTCTTAAAAAAAATAATATTGAATATTACGATAGGATGTCGGAGGTAAGAAAAAAAGGAAATTACGAACAATGGATAAAATTTTTTCTCGTTGCACTTTCTGAATCCGCAAAAGATGCTATTGAAACTACTAAAACCCTTTCTAATCTTCATGAGAAAAATATAAACATAATAAACAATATGGGACGAGTAAAAAATAATGCATTATTTATTTTTAAATATATCGAGGCTAATCCTATTATCAATATAAGCCAAACCTCTAAAGCTCTAAATCTTACTTTTAACACGGTATCGAAAATAGTAAAAAAATTTATAGATGAAAAAATTCTTTTTAAGGTAGCGAGTAATAAAAGAAATAGGACATTTATATATGGTGATTATCTAGATATTCTACGCACTGGCACTTTATAAAACTATATCAATCTCTAATAATCCTTTTTTAAGGCATCTTCACAATTATAAATATTACTTTTAGTATCTGCTGTAATACTAGCTAGAATACTACTAGCCATATCGTCCGTATTATCTTTTTTATATCCCTATTTTTTATATCTTTAATTATTATATCTTTAATTAACAAAGAGTTTTTCTAAAAATTTTGAAAATTTAAAAGGCTATCACTCTCTTTGCTCATTAGCGTGTAAGTTTCAGAGTTATCGAGTAGCTTTACATAAAGATTGCTTTTAGTCGCTAATACATCATTAGCTAAAATATCATCTGCTAAAACATTACCGTTTTTATCTCGGTATGAAACCTCATAAATATTCCCAGCAGGGGAGCTTATTATATCGATTGGAGTTTCTATATTAGGAATATTTACTAAGCTTTCTCTCGTTGTATAATCCATCGAGAATCCTAAAATGAGCCAGCGTTTTTTTCCTCTTTCTTTTCTAACGATACCTAGTGGAGTAAGTTCATCTTTCATAATAAAATATTTACTAAACAAATTACTACAATCTTTCAAACACATTTTATCGAAACCGTACTCCTCAGTCATTAAGGCACATTTACTAAAATTAATCCCTTTACAATTATTTTCAAAAGAAAATTGCACGATATCGCTATCATCTATAAATTTAGATAAATATCCAAACTCTGCATGGACTCTTGAAACTGCTTTAGTATCCTTTACAGTGTCTGGCAAATGCAAAAGCGTATACTTAGTGCTAGCATCATCGTGGTAATACAAAACGATGCTCTTAGTTCCAAGCATATATCTTAATTTTAACAGTCCATACATAGCACCGAATTGGTGCAATACTATTCCGTGCTTTTTATACGATGTATTAAAATATTGAATATACGGTTTGTCATCATCTACGTATAATTTATTTATTACAGGTTTTAAATAGTGATGATTTCTATACGCTTTACTTAAGTACATATTAGACGGCTCATAATCGTAAGCTTGATGTGTAATTTCTGCAAAGAGAGTATTTCCTACCGCTAAACCATCTTTACTTCCATAAGATTGAGATTGAGTATAGTAAGCGTATGGCACGCTGAAAGCTTCATTAAATGCATCTGTAAACATCTTATGTTGCATTCTATATTTTTTTGATAGATACATTAAAAAATTTTTAGAAGCTTCTTCTTTAAAATTTTTATTTAAAGTTTCTTTATTATCACAACACACTTTTCCTAATGTGGTATCAGAACAATTAGCAGAGTATCTATCTTTACATTGCTCATTTAAATTTATTATATAATCATTATAAACCGATGGCGTATTCATAAAGGCTTCGCCACCATCGACTATGCCTGCAATCTTTGCATCTCCTATAATCTTTTTAACTTCGTTAATTTGAAAAATTTCAAAGTCTATTATATCTTGAATAATCTCTTGTGGCGTCTCTGGGCTCCATCTCCATAATTTTTTGCACCTATAAGTTTCGCTCTCATCTGTATTTATACTATTTTGCTTTCTTTCTAATTCTTTACAAGTATTCTCATCATAATAATCTTTAGAGTTTTCGCATTGAAGACGCTCTTTATATTTTACTAGTTTATAATCGTTCGACTCTAAGAACGTTCTACGTAATTGATATTCTTTATTTATAAGTCCGATTTTTAGTTTTTTAAAATCTATTGCATCAAAAGTAGTTTTGTAGAGCCTTTTGAAATACTCGGTAGCGCACAAACTTTGAAGTCTTTCTATAACGGGTATGAAATTATATCCAATAGAATCAAACTTACTAGAAATGGCAGTATCGTATAGTGGTTTAATAGCATTTTTATAAAAATCTTCATAAATAGTATCTTTATATCCTTAACTTTTCAAAAAAGTTCACCTAAACAAATAATCAATTAAAATAAATAAGAAATAATCGTTAAATTATGCATTTTTTTACTTGCATCTGTGTATTTACTATGCTATACTTTTAGTGCAACCGTTAACCTAAAGGAGGTTTTATGAATTACAATCGAACAGTTCCATTACCAGAGCAAAGAAATAAAATAATTATAAGAGAAAAAGGGGAAGCAAAATATGTGCTTTTTGAATACGATCGCACTTATAATAAAGAGAAACAGTATACTAATCCAAAGCGTAGCGTTATTGGAAAATTAGTTGATGGTAGAGATGATATTATGTACCCTAATGACAATTATAGTAATTATTTTCCAGATGCCCCTATGCCCGAGAAATTTTCAGACGCTTCACGCAGTTGTTGTCTTCGTATAGGTCCCCACTTGGTGATTGAAAAAGTAGCAAATGAATTTAATTTGCCTTTTTTACTAAAAAAACATTTTGGTGAACGTAGTGAACTTATACTTGATTTAGCGAGTTATTTTATTGTAAATGAAGAGAATGTCAGTCAGTATTATCCAGACTACGCCTTTTCTCATCCACTCTTTACAAAAGGTATGCGCATCTATAGTGATTCTACCATAAGTCGTTTTCTTTCTTCTGTTAGCAAAGAGCAGATAATTAACTTTCTTGACGATTGGAACAAGGGAAAAGATCGCAATCAAATGGTTTACGTTTCATATGATTCGACTAATAAGAACTGTCAAGCAGGTGATGTTGAATTAGTAGAGTTTGGTAAAGCGAAAGACGAAAAAGGATTCCCAGTATTTAATTTATCCATTGCCTTTGATCAAACGAATAGAGTTCCGTTATTTTACGAAGAGTATCCTGGTTCTATTACAGACGTTTCTCAATTTACTCATATGGCAGATAAGGTTATAGAGTATGGATATAAAAAGATAGGATTTATTTTAGACCGTGGTTATTTTAGTAAATATAATATTCAATATATGGATAATAGTGGTTTTTCTTTTTTATTGATGGTAAAAGGGTGTAAGGCTTTAGTTTCTAAATTAGTAGAAGAAAACAGGAATACATTTGAGTCTAAAAGAGACTGTAGTATTCGCTTATACAAGGTATATGGCACTACAGTGAAATCAAAATTATATGATGATGATAGTAAGGAGCGTTATTTTCATGTTTATTTTAGTGCGGAAAAGCAAGCATTTGAGAGGGAGCAACTAGAAATTAAATTAGAGGAGTTTGAACAATTTTTAAAAAACCATATTGGCAAAGATACAAAGTTTGGACAAACGTATAAGCAATTTTTTGATTTAAGTTATGACAATCAAGGAAAGTTAAGAAAAGTAGAAGAGAGAGCAGATGAAATTCAAAAGGCTCTTAATTTATGTGGGTATTTTTGTCTTGTTAGTTCGGAAGAAATGAGTGCTAAAGAAGCTATAATACTTTACAAGGGTAGAGACGCAACTGAGAAACTTTTTGCTATTGATAAGACTTTTTTAGGCTCAAAAAGTATGAGAGTTCATTCATCTCAGGCAGTATCTGCTAAAATTTTTATAGAGTTTATAGCACTTATAATTCGCAATCGCATTTATATTCTACTTAATGAAGAACTTTCTAAGCTAACAAAAAAGCCAAACTATATGAATGTTCCTGCCGCATTAAAAGAACTTGAAAAAATTGAAATGGTAAGAGGGAGTAAGGATTTATATCAGCTGAGCTATGCAGTAAGCAAAAGACAAAAAACTATATTAAATGCGTTTGATATAGATGCTGATAAGGTAAGATTAAAAGCTGCTCAAATAAATAAAAAATTACAAAAAAAATTTTAGGTGAACTTTTTTGCAAAGTTAAGGTATATCTATTAGTATTTTCTAAGTTTAGATGCTCTAATTTTTCTTTATATTCTTTGTGCGTTAATTTAGTTATATCGGCTATTATAATAGAGCTTAGAAGAGTTCTTAATTCTAAACCAAACGGATAAGGATTATTGTTATACAATCTAAAAGAACGCAAAAAATTACCTACTACTAATGAAACTGTATTTTTATGATTTTTAGCGCCATTACAAAAATTATTCTCGAGTGTATCTGCCCTATTTATAGAAAATGAAATATTTGCCTTCTTTTTTTTAGCTAGCAAAGCTACCGACACTTGGTAGCTAGGAGATTTGCATAAAAGCGTATCGCCACTTTCAGTGCAAAAGTTTTTGCTAAACATTTTTATACGTTCCTTAGTTATCTTATCATCGTATGTGCATTTTATATTTGGAATTGCCGTAAGATTTTCTAAATTACTTAAAGGTTCAATCTTATGCTCTAACTCACAATTTTTATATATATGCATTTCCTCAGGAGTTATATATGGGTCTTTAGCAACAATTATCGCAAAATCATCTTTATCATAAAAATTATTTAAAAACGGAGCTACAACCCCAACCTCAAAAAAGAACAAACTTTGTCCCCAATCTAACAGCTTGCTTTCTAGCCCTATTCTATTTCTATCGGGGCTTCTAATGGAAGGCCCGTTGAAACGCTGCAAATTTAGCAGAGTGCTTTCTTTATTAAATATCGGTTTATATGGGTCTAACGCATATACTTTACTAAATGTTTGACCATCTTTTACGACTTTATCCGATGCTGCTTGAAAACTAGGGACTATATAATTTTCTTCTTCTTTAGGTATATCTATTTTTAAAGCATCAAAATCGTATTTATCCGTTTCATTATTGTAAATATCTAAAAGGGAA
>JBMNLI010000002.1:0-48672 GCA_050952645.1 Bdellovibrionota bacterium
TTTGATGCTGAACTATACAAGACTACAAAGGAGCTAATCGCTACATCGTATACTCAATCTATAGTAGGGATAAATCAAAAACATATTATTCAAATGGCTATAAATTTACTTTTAGCCGTTTTGGATAGGTTTAGGTTTGATAAAACTAAAAAACAAAGATATTCCTAGAGATAATATTAAGAAATTAGCTAAAAGACCGTTTTCTACCTCTTTATTTATAAGCACTATTATAGTGGGCGTATATTTTGGGACGGATTTACCGAGTTTTATAAAAATTATTTTTACTAGTGATAGTTTCCGTATGTGGTGCAAGAGCTGTGTTTTGTTTTATAGAGAGAGCAATCTAGTAGGGTATTTTTAAATATTTTAGTTATCGCATTTTTGTTATCTAGATTATTCGTTTTAGTAAATATGCCTGAGCCTATAGTTAGGGTGTATATAGCGAGTGTGACGCTACTTATTTTATTACTATGTATGAAATATAAAAAGACGGAAACGTTTTGTGGAAAAGGCATAGTTTTAAATACGGTTATGCTTTTAACTTTTTCTTCTTTTGTAGCTGAATTAGCAGGGTTTTCACAATTATCATTAAAAATTTTCGATTCATCTGTAAGATGTCTATTTAGTGGAATTTTAATTTGGCTTGCAGGAGTTTTAATAAAGGAAGGGACTTTCGTTATATTAAACTATTCTTGGCTTTCAAGATTTAAAGTATGTAAAAATTATATATATTATAATTTTAAAAAAAATAACGATTTTAATAAATGTGCTAGTATCGTTTTTTATTTTATGTGCGGCGCTAGTAGCTTGGGGTGTTTATGGTTCGATGAATAGGGCTGTCGTAAGCGTGCGAAGTTTAGGTTTTTCAGTTCAAGGCAATGCTATTACGGTTGGAGACGTTTTTCTTTCAATCTTTTTATTTTATTTCATATCATTTATTTCTTGGGTGATACAAAGAGTGTTAGATGAGGAGGTTTATCCTAGGAAGAAAGTTCAATATGGAGTTCAAAGTTCGATAAATAGGATAATACAATATACATTTATATGTATCGGGGCTTTAGTGGCACTGTCGGTTTTAGGAATTAATTTAAAAAATTTAGCGGTAGTATTTGGAGTTCTAGGTGTAGGAATAGGTTTTGGGCTTCAAAATATTGTGAATAATTTTGCTAGTGGTTTAATTTTACTTTTTGAGCGACCTATAAAAGAAGGGGATGTTGTAGAGATAGGCGGACAGCAAGGGACTGTAAGAAAGATAGGTCTCAGAGCGACGATTATCGAGTTATTTGATAAGACTGAGGTTATAGTGCCAAATAGTGAGATAGCATCGACAAAAGTTACTAATTTAACGCTATCGAATAGAAATATAAGGAGTGCGATAGATGTAGGGAGTCGCATTATGGTTCAGATATGAATAAGGTTATAGAGGTGCTTTTAGATATAGTAAAAGATAAAGAGGGTATTTATAA
This sequence comes from Bdellovibrionota bacterium, assembly GCA_050952645.1. GTDB lineage: Bacteria > Bdellovibrionota_C > UBA2361 > UBA2361 > CAKMMH01 > CAKMMH01. The sequence continues at coordinate 1,467 of JBMNLI010000002.1, forward strand.
AGATCCTAAACCTATAGTAGCTTTTAGTGGATTTGGAGGTAGTTCGTTTAATTTTACTTTAAGATTTTGGTCGTTATTCGATGATGCGTTTAATTTGAAAAATAAAATAAGTAAGGAAATTTACGAAAGGTTTTCTAAAGAAGGGATAGAGGTACCTTTTAATATGATGAATGTAAATTTAGTAGGTTTAAAAGAAGAGATTGCAAATTTTTTAGAGCATAAAGTTAATAAGGATAAAAACAATAAATAAAAATAATAAATAAAAAAGGGTAAATCATTATGAATAAAACTGTAAAAGATAATTTTAAAGAGTTAGAGAGTTTTTTAGAAAATATTTTTTTAGAAAATATAAATGTAAATTTTTTTGTAAAAAATAAAGAAAGCGAGCAAGGAAATGCGTCTCAAAGTAAGATAAAAGAGCCTAATATAAAAGAGAATGATATAAAAGAGGCCAATATAAAAGAGATTGAAATAAAAGAAAAGTGTGATGATAGTATATTTAGAACTCTTAAAGACTTAGAGTTTGAGTATATAAAAACGAATTATGAGCGTAATTTTTTGTATGATTTTAAAGATGAGACTTGTAAAAAGTCTCATATTATTTGTAGAGTTAGAAGAGAAAGAAGTTTAGAAGATGGAGGACAAAATATTATTTTAACATTAAAAAAGAGAGTTGAAACTACGGATAATTTTAAAGAGTATATAGAGTTTGAGTCTAATATTTTAGAAGATGATTTAGAGAAGTTAGAAGATGTGTTTAATAAGTCCTTTATTAAGTATTTCGTTTGTGTATGAAAAGTTTAGGCATATTTTTTCTATTAAAGATATAGATGTAGAGTTATGTGTAGATGTGCTACCTTTAATAGGGCGTTTTTATAGAAATTGAAGGAAAAAGGGAAGAGATAGAAAAGGCAAAGAAGCTTTTAACCCTTACAGACAAGGTTTCGCAAAAATCTAATTATATAAGTTTATTAAAATCTCATAAAAATGGAGATGGGAAAGAGTATCGTTTTTCGCAGCATGAGGCTTTTTTAGTCGCAGAAAAGGAGATAATGCTTATTACGAATTTTTGGCATAGTTGTTCTAAAGGCTCTTGTGCGTCTTGCAGTTCTTGTGGCATCGTCTGCAACTCTTGTGATAGTCTAAAGGAAAATTAACTTTTAGGAGTTTGCATAAAATAAATTACTTTTAAAAAAATTATAATTTAGAAAAAAATTAGTTAGTTTTTTATTAGTTTTTTATCAAGGTCAATTTTTTTTAAGCTAGCTCTTAAAAAAAATAACTTTTCTAATCTATTTAGAACGCAAAAGAGCTTTTTTAAAAAGATAAGGATTAAAAGATTTTGTATAGGTGATTAAATAGTATTAGTAGTTAAATTATAAAATTGGTAAAAGAAGGTTATGGCAAGTGGAGATAGATTTTTAAGAACGGAATTATTACTAGGCAAAGATAATTTAGAAAAACTAAGGAGGGCAAAAGTTGCCGTTATAGGGCTAGGGGCTGTTGGGTCTTTTGTTTGTGAGGCATTAGTAAGAAGTGGAGTAGGTAGCTTATGTTTAGTAGACTTTGATAAGATTGCTATTTCTAATATAAATAGGAATTTGCTTGCAACGGAGGGGAGTTTAAAAAAGTATAAGGTAGATGTTGCCAAGGAAAGGTATTTAGAGATAAATCCCGAAGTAAATATTGAGACTTATAATGCGTTTATGTCTAAGGATGAGTTTAAGATTATTTTAGAAAGCAAGCCTAATGTGATAATAGATGCGATAGATGCGGTAAATCCTAAGGTTCAAGTATTAGAGGAGGCTTGCAAGACGGACATTCCTATAATTTCTTCTATGGGGGCAGCGCTTAAAGTCGACCCATCTTTAGTAAGGGTTGGGAGTATTTTTGAAACTAAGAATTGCACTCTTGCTAAGTGGGTAAGGAAGCATTTAAGAAAGAGGGGGATTGATAGGGATATTTTATGTGTATATTCTAAGGAGCTTCCTAATTGCGAGGCAATTTTTGATACTGATTTTCTTAATGAAGAAAGGGAGTATGATAGGGGGCGTGAGCGTCAAACGATGGGAAGCATGATTGTAATTCCAGGAATTTTTGGTCTTACCATAGCCAAGCTTGCAATAGATAAGATTTTAGCTGAAGTTTAAGGAGCGAACTTAAACTATTTTTTAGTCCGCCCCTACTTGTAAGAAAGATAATTAAGAATTAGTTATTTGGGTTAGCTTCTCCTTTTGCTTGTCCTTCTTTTTCTTGTTCTCCTCCTTTTTCTTGTCCTTCTGCTTGTTCTTCTGTATCTTGTTCTTGGGGTTGATTAGTGGTTGAACCTCCTAGGAGAGGAATTATAGGAGAAAAGAAAAGGTCGTTGTTTGATTCATTATTTGCCACGCGCATAAGAATTCCTCTTGCATTTTCAATTTTCTTTTGGATCTCATTCCCATTCTCATTGTTCTTTTTCTTATTAAGATATTCTCTATATGTTTCTAATATTTCTTCAATGGTAATTTTATGTTCAAAAGCTTCTTGTAAGATACGGTCGCGTGAAGCGTTAAAGGCCTTTTTAACTTTATCTATTTCAGAATTTATTAGTTGTAGCATATCTTCGTTAAATGAGTTCTCGGCGTTATCAAATACGTTTCTTATTTGGTTTAATTGCCAATTCCAAGTTCCAGCATCTATATAAGCTTTTACAGCTAATTTTACAGCTAATTTTTTAATATCATTAGTTTTTATTTTTTCGAGAGCATTAATAATTGTATCAGATAAATTATTACGCCTTATATATCCACTAAATAAAGTTGGAATTTCATCTGCTTTAAACGAATCATCATCAAAGACAACTTTCTCTTTTATAAACGCAAGTGCTGTATTAATAGCACCACCTTGTTTTTTCCCATTATAAATACCTAGCTGAGCTAAGGTTCCAATAATTTTTAGCTCACCTTTATCTTTACCTGGAAGAATAGAGTCTTTTATTTCAATAATTGCACTTTCTTTTGTAGAAAGAATAGTTGGATTATTAAAAAATTTGCAATTTACAATTTCTAAAGTTTCACCTGTAAAAAATATTGATGAGTTTCCTCCCACATTACATTCTTGTATTATTAAATTTTTAGCAAAATAAGGGCTTAACGTCATCAAGCCATTTTTAATTTTTAAATTTACTATAGCAGATATTTTTGCTTTACCATTTAATAAATTTAAAAACTCAGGGTTGTTAAGTAAATCTTCAATACTTCCGTTATAGTCCCTTATTAAGGTTTCTATATCGGTTTTTAAATTATCAGCGTCATTCGAGAAAAAATCTAATACGATACGTTTTTGTTTATTTGCATGTTCAGCACTTAGATCATTTTTCAAGATATATATTTGTTTTGGGTTGTTACTAAAATCTACTGATAAGTTATTTTCTTTAGGCAGTTTTTTTTCGTTTATTCTTTCTTCTGCTCCTTTTCCTGCGTTTTCAAGAATTCCTGTAGTAGTGTTGCCTTCTCCAGCGCCTTCTTGCTCTACATCTTGTTTAGCGTCGCCTTCTTTAGCGCCTTCTACGTTACCACCTTCTATTGTGGGCTTATCATTTGCAGTCGGTTCTTTTGTTTCCTTAGGTTGTTCTGCACTAGCGTTGCCTTCTTCAGCGCCTTCTTGCTCTACATCTTGTTTAGCGTCTGCATTTACTATTTTAAAATCGGCACTTAAATAATCTTTTATAGTCTCTAAGATAAGGTCATTTTCTTTAATTCCTAAATTTAAGACACCTGATATTTGTGCTTTGTCATTTAATAAACTCAAAAACTCATAGTTGCTAAGTAAATCTTCAATACTTCCATTATGTTTTTTTAACAGGTTTTTTAACAAGTTTTTTATATCGGCTTTAAAATCATCAGTAGTATCTGTGTTAATACTTAATTTAATAGCTTTTATACTTTTTTCGTTTTGAGGGTCTCTCATATAGAGATATATTATTTGATCATTTTCTTTACTAAAATCTACTGATATTCTACTTTCTGTTGTTTTTTCTTCTTCCCCCTTATCTTTATTGCCTAGAGTACTAAGGTCATTAAGATCTACATTCCCATTTAATGGTTCCGTTGTGTTCGTTGTGTCTGTAGGGTCATCTTTTCCTTCTTCCTCTCTTTGCTTTCTTGCATTTTCTAGAAGCTCTTCTAGCCCCTCAGGCAAAATAACTTTTTCTTGCTCCGTCTTTTCTTGAGCCTTCTTTTCAAGCTCTTTATTAAATTTTTTAATAGTTTCTTTAATATCATTATTATTAAATTTAGCAGCATTTTTAGCAATTGCAACCTTAGTATTTTTTAGTGTTTCAATAATCTTATCGCTAAGGTTATCTAGCTTATTTATTATTTTTTCATTATTATTATTATTTTCAGATTTTAAATTTTTCTTAAAATCTTTTTTTTCTGTTTCAACTTGCTTTTTTAAATTATCGACTTGTTTGAAAGTCGTTGCAACTCTAATTTTCTCTTCTTTTTCAGAGATCATGCAAGCTTTTAAAACTTCGTTATCTTTTAAATCTTTGTATTTTTCATTATCTGAATTTCTTTTAGCTTCAACTTGAGCTTTTTCGATCTCTTTTTTTAAGTTTTTTGAATTTATAAGACTACCAGCATATCTTCGTATAACTTTATCTCCTTGAATTTCATTTTCTTCACTATCTAAAAATTGAATTTTATTTTTTATATTGGCAAGGCTAGCATCGAATAAGCCACCATGACATTTTCCGTATTCAGGGTCTAAATAATTGCAATGTTTGAAAATTACTTCTTTTAAAGTTCCCGTTATCTTAAATGCATTTTCTCTAGCTTTAATTCTATCATTTCCTTTAATTTTTGGAGATATCCTTTGTGGAAGTGTAGAATGCTCTACTATAAGAGAAGCATTTCCATTTGTTAAGTGAGCCGTTACGCCTTCTTTAAGTATGCAATTACTTATAGTTAATTCAGTACCCTTAAAAAATATTGTTGAATTTGGTTCGAAAATGCATTCTTTTAAAGTTAAATTATCATCAAAGTATGGATGTAAAAATCCTTTTTTTTGGTTTAATCCTAATCTTTCAATATTAGAAATCTTAGCACCATGCTCTTCAAGTATATTTAAAAAAGCACTATCTTTTAATAGATCTGCTACGCTATTTACATTCGTAATTAGGGTGTCTAAGGCACTCTTAAGATCTTCTTTATTTTCGATACCTTCTGTATTAAAAGAAATTGCTCCATAACTTTTTTTGTTCCTTAGTGTTATAGTATTTTTGTTAGATTCGACATTGATATTACCTTCTGTATTTTTCTTTCTAAAGAAAAGACGTCTAAACCCTCGATTTTCTTTAGCAGTTTTATTACCTTGACCTTGTCTTTCATCTTGTGCATCTTGTGTTTTAGCTTTTCCCTTATCATGTGATTGTTCTGTCATAGTTAAAGTGCCTTTTAAAAATTTTAAATTTCTAAAATAATAAACAAAAAATATATAAATATACAATTAAGTTTTCTATCGGTTAAAACTCTATAAAAATTAACTTTGTTTAAGCATAAGAAAAATCGTCTTTAGTGGTTTAATGGTAAATGCTATAAATTAAGATAGATAATAGAGTTTTTTACCATATTTTTTTGTCTAAAGTTAATTTTAAATGCTTAAAGTATTACTAGTTTTATAAATAAACGTCAATACTAGTAAAATATAGTTTTAAAACAATACTTATATTTTACAAAATATAAAAATATAAAGCAAAAAAATGTTCGCCTTAAGTTAATATATTTTTTAGCCATTAAGCCTATTTACATGTTAGATGAGAAAAAGGCGTAAAATATTCAAGATTTTCTTAAAAATTTTCTGTAAAATATTTTACTAACATAGCTAAATTATAGTATAATCTTAAAAAGTTATTGAGGTTTTATGCCTTTATTATATTCTTGGCATATCGTTTTTAAACAAATTCTAAAATTTAAATGATATATGCATTTGAAAATTAGAGATAGAAATTAAAAATAGAGGTTTATTACAATGAGAGATATAAGCGATTGGGAATGGGAAAATCAAGGACGCACAAATAAACCCCAACCTAAAGCTCCTAAAAAACAAAGGAAGCCTAAAATTAAAAGGGGAAAAAGTTGTTTCAAACGGCTTTTTTCCTTTATTTGGTGGTTAGTGCGTTTTACATTTCGCTTGTTTTTTCGGGTCGCTACTTTACTAGGATACGTAGCTCTTGCTTGTCTATTAGGATATATTTTCTATCAGGCAAATAGCGAGATTCAGGCCGAAGCACAGTTCACAGCACAGGGCGTTGCAGTTTCTACTAACCTAGAAAATGCTGAGGTGGGCAGCAAGTCGCGAGACGAGGCTAATAAAACTTCAACTCCTAGCGTATCCGAAGTTTCTGAGGCAATAGGGGACGAGGTTCAAAACGATAAAGTCCAAGCGAAAGCAGAGAAAGTTGGTGTAGTTAATGCGACGCTTGATATAGCTCAAAAATCGCTAGTTGGTTACAAAGAGTTTGGTGGTTTTTGTAAGGCTATCTATCAAAATACGAAAGTAAAGGTAAAGGATTTTATAATTTCGCTTAAAAGACTAAGATTAGTAACAGAAGAGCCAAAAGTCGACAAACAGGAATCTTTTACTAAAAAAGTCGACGCTCAAACTGAAGAACCTAATACTAACGTGAACGATGCTCTCGAAACGGTAGCGGACGCTAAGAGCAAAGAAGACAATCTTTCTAGTAGCGATACTAGCGAAACTAGCAAAGATGATGACCTTAGGCAAAGCTTAAAAAAGGCTATAAAGGAAAATCCAAGGCTTTTAGAAAGCAAAGAGATTGTGCAACTGCTTCTAGAGACTGAAGAATAAACCGCTTGAGAGGGGTTCTTTTGTAAGGAGAGATGCACTTTCTGCTGATTTAGTTTTTAGTCGCTCTCTATGCGATCATTTCGTTTTTAGGCTAACCTTAAGCTAAAGAGGTTTTTTGTTAGACCAAATTCAAATTTAGGGAGAAGGGGAGTCTTTTCCCCCTTTTCCCTAGTTTTTTATCTTATCTTCTTTCCCTATCTTCTATCTATCTTCTACCTTTTCTTCTATCTTTTCTTTATTCTTCTTTCTTTTTTTTCTTGCCCTTTCTTACTCTTTCTTTTCCTTTCTTACTCTTTCTTCTTAATCTTTCCTAGGTCTAGAATGTTTTTTTTCTTTTTATTATTCTTAATAATTACTGGGGAGTTTAAAGGGCAAATAGATGATAGTTGCCAAATACGCCAAATTAAATCGTCGTCTAGTCTTAACTCCGCTTCTAAAACCTCTTTCCCATCGAACGATTTTAAAGGTCTAGATAGCGTCATGCCACTACTTAACGAAGAAATTTTAATACGCTCTTCGCCATCTTTAGCGACGTATTTTTTAGTATCCTCCGCCTCTTTTAATAGCACACTATTGTTCGCAACCGAATCGGTAACGTAAAACTTATGACTAGTGCTAAGAAGAGATTCGGTTAATATTTTAAGTATGCAACAAACCGCTGCTGGGTGAAAATTTCTTATAAATTTATCGGTTTTAAACGTATTAAATATCCTATACCCAGCACGTGGATTCCAACAAGGACCTTGCCAACAAGCCTTGTCTACCATATCCGCTAGTAAAATAGTAGAAGCGATTATCGACATTTCACTATTGTCTATAATCTCACCATTTAATAAATCCGCCATACATAATAGTATATCGCTAATCTCCATAATATCATGGTTTATCATAAGCTGGTTGTTAGCTTCAAGAATCTTCTTAGCGAAAGCTTCCTTGTAATTTAAAGATTGATCGCCTAGCCAATCTTGCTTTAATAAATTGTTTCCCTCATTTACTAAAGTTAGAGCATAAAGAAAACTAGCAGACCTTGCTAACTCCTTAAGCTCATCTGAAATAGCTAAATTTACTAACACTGAGTTAGTTAAAAATGCCACCCTGTGTAAATGCCTTTTCCCCCAATAACTAGCATTTTCACAAAGCTCGTTTGCAAGCATGCCTAAATTACCGCTACTATCTGGTAAATACATATTGCCAAGCTCTGTGCAATCTTTTAGTGGCATCGTATATGCTTGCCCTTGCAAGTCTTTTTCATCTATTCCGAGAGATAAAAAATGATTAAAAATTAAATCTAATGCCGTATTTTTATTTTCATCAAAACTGCCATCACCACTTTTTGCTAACTCTTCACGCCTTTTCTTAGCATTTTTTTGGCGAGATAAAAGCCTTTCTAAAAATTTTAATCCTACTATGATATCATCGTTCTTATACGGATAGCCTAATGTGGCACTCATTAAAAAACTTCTATCGAGCACGGCTTCATAAAGATACGCCTCTTTTCCTATAACTAAAATAGGATACTCAAATAAATTATCTAGCTCTATAAGAGTTCTAATATTAGAAATGCACTGCTTCTCATTGCTTCCACAAAGTGCAATAAGAAAATGATCGACATTTGGTTCAGATAAGATTTGTTCTAATTCATTTACATCATTAGTTATCTGGCTATCATAGCCAAGTTTTAAAAGAAGATTTCTTAAGCTTATAGAAAATTCTTGCGCTAGTTCTACGATAATAATTTTTTTATTTTGTAGTGCCGTTGTAGTCATTAAAAAAAATATAAAAACTAAAAATAAAAAATAAAAAACAAAAACAACAAAAACAAAAAAGTCTAGTGTTTTTCAAAACTTCTTAAAAGTATAATATATAAATATAGTTTCGACAATTTTTAATTTTAACTTTATAGTTATGAGGCTTTTATTTTTTTTCTTTTTAATTAAGCGGATTGTCAAATTAATTATTAAATTAATTCTCAAATTATCTTTAAAATTTCTTTAAAAATTAGTGAAAATTTCACACAAAAAATTAGTAAAAGATAATAAAAAAATATATTAAAAAACTAGCCATTTTGCTTAAATTCTTTAGGTTAAAAATCATTTGTTTCCTTGCTAATTTTAGCTTGAAAGTATATAATTTAAAGTATCGTTTTTAAAGAATTAAATAGATATTTATAGGTAGAAAATGGATCAAGAAGTAAATGTAAATAGGGTAACTCCAGTTAATATAGAATCGGAAATGAAGCAATCCTACATGGATTATGCAATGAGCGTTATAGTAGGGCGTGCACTCCCTGAGGCAAGGGATGGGTTAAAGCCAGTTCATCGCCGTGTGCTTTATGCCATGTATAAAGAAGGCTATTTTTATAATAGAAAAACCGTTAAATGCGCAGGTGTAGTAGGAGAGGTTTTAAAAACATTGCACCCTCACGGCGATTCGTCTGTATATGATGCCTTAGTTAGGCTTGCGCAGTCTTGGTCGCTTCGATACCCCCTTATCGATGGACAAGGAAATTTCGGCTCGATAGATGGAGACCCAGCTGCAGCGTATCGTTATACGGAATGCCGCATGATGAAAATTGCAGATTACCTGCTTCAAGATATCGATAAAAACACAGTTCCTTTAGTTCCTAACTTTGATGGCACTAGCGTCGAACCACTAGTTCTTCCTACTAGAATTCCAAACTTGCTTGCTAATGGTGCCGATGGTATCGCAGTAGGTATGGCTACTCATATTCCGCCACACAATATTGGCGAGCTTGTAGATGGCGCTATCGCTCTTATTAAAAAGCCTAATATGAAAACATTAGAGCTTATGGAATATATTAAAGGCCCAGATTTTCCAACTGGTGGGCTTATCTACGGCAAAAAAGGGATAATAAACGTTTATAAAACTGGGCGTGGCATTATCCAAATGAGAGCTAAAATTAAAACTGAAATCATTAAAACTAAAACTAGAGAAGTCACTGCTCTAGTAGCAACGGAAATTCCTTACCAAGTTAATAAAGCAAGATTGGTAGAAAAAATTGCGGAACTTATAAGTAATAAAACTATAGATGGAATTTCAAAACTTAGAGATGAGTCCGATAGAAGCGGTTTAAGAATAGTTATGGAGCTTAAAAAAGATGCTACTAAAGAGGTGGTGTTAAGCCAGCTCTATAAATTAACTCCTTTACAATCTAGCTATGGCGTAATCAATTTAGCGATAGTTTCAGGACGTCCTAAAGTTTGTTCGCTAAATAAACTTTTAACTAGTTTTATCGATCATAGGCGTGATGTAGTTACTAGAAGAACTGAATTTGAACTAGGTAAAGCAAAAGAAAGAATGCATATCTTAGAGGGTTTTAAGATGGCGCTTATAAATTTAGATGATGTTATAGCGTTAATTAGAAAGGCCGAAACTCCTAGTGATGCTAAAAAAGGTTTAATAGAAAAGTATGAGTTAAGCTCAGTGCAGGCACAAGCCATCTTAGACTTAAGATTACAAAAATTAACCAGCATGGAAAGGCTTGCAATCGAAAAAGAACACGATGAGTTAAAAGCAGAAATGGAAAGACTACTAGCGCTTCTTTCAGATAATGCAAAGATTGACGCTTTAATTATTACAGAGTTAGAAGAGGTAAAAGAAGTTTTTGCCGACCCTAGGCGTTCTATTTTAGTCGATGAGGTTGAGGATATAGATATTGAAGATTTAATAGAAGATGAAAACGTAGTAATAACTGTAAGTCAGCAAGGCTATGTTAAACGTATGTCCGCTTCGCTTTATAAACAACAAAAACGAGGCGGAAAGGGCATAATAGGCGCATCGGATAAGGAAGATGATGTCATTACAACCATGTTTAGCGCTTCAGCTAGGCAAGATTTATTAGTATTTACCTCTTTAGGCCGTGTGTATGCTATGAAAGCTTATGAAATCCCCGAGGCTTCAAGAACGGCAAGAGGAAGGGCGTTAGTTAACTTATTATCGCTTATGGAAAATGAAACTGTAAAAGCCGTTTTGCCAGTAAAAGAGTTTAGGGAAGATAGATATTTAGTAATGGCGACTAAGAGTGGCATAGTTAAGAAAATGGATTTAATGAGTCTTTCTAAAATTAGAAAAAGCGGAATTATTGCTTGCACATTAAAAGACGGCGATGAGCTGATAGAGGTGAAAGTAGTTCATGATAATGATGATATCTTACTTACTACCTCTAAAGGTATGGCGATAAAATTTCCTGAAAGCGATTTGCGTTCTATAGGAAGAACCTCTATGGGAGTAAAAGGGATAAACTTATCAAAAGGCGATTTCGTAGTAGGCATGGTAGTTATATCGACTGATGATAGCGTTTTAGATGATGGTGATGATGAAGAAGTTTTAGATAGGGTAAGTAAAGACGATACTCTTTTAACTGTATGTGAAAACGGTTATGGTAAAAGAACGAAATTCGAGGAATATAGAGCACAATCGAGAGCAGGTAAAGGGTTAATCGATATTCAAACTTGCGAAAGAAATGGCGATGTCGTTGGCTCTATGGCCGTTAAAGAAGAGCATGATTTTATACTTATTACATCTAGTGGAAAAATGATAAGAAGCTCTGTGTCTGATATTTCAATTATCGGAAGAAACACTAAGGGAGTTTGTCTAATGAATTTAGAGGATGGTGAAAAAGTGCTAGCTTGCACGCGTCTACCTGAAGCAGATGATGAAAATAATGGTGAAAATAATGGTGAAGATAATTATAAAGATAATGATGAAGAAAATAATATAGAAAACTCTAATAGTGATTTTGAAGATTTTCAAGATATAAGCGAAGGTAATGATAATAATAATAATGATGATGATAATAATGATGATGAGAATAACGACGATAGCAATAATAACGACAATAATAAAATTTAACAAACGACTTTATAGGGATTTGCTATGTTAAAAGTAGGAGTTGTAGGGCTTGGAAATTGGGGAACGGCTTTAGCTAATCATTTAGCTAATAAAGGTTATGATGTTTTAGGCTGGGCTACTAATAAAGAGGTAGTAAAAAGTATAAATATAGATAATAAAAATTTATCTTATCAAAAGGATGTGTCTCTTTGTGAAAATTTAAAAGCTACTAATAATATAGATGATTTAAAAAACTCTAAAATTCTTCTTTTAGCCGTTCCATCTGCTTCACTTGCAGAGGTAGCGGCGAAGCTTCCTATAAATGATAATATGATTATCGTTAGTGCGATTAAAGGTTTAGAAAAAGAAACGCTTAAAACTCCTATTGCTTACATAATGTCTAAATTAAATATCGATAAAGATAATGTGGCAGTTTTATCGGGGCCTAGTTTTGCCAATGATGTAATTAGGTTTAGACCTTGTGGGGTAGTTTCTGCAAGTTTTTCTGAAGATACTGCAAAAAATGTTGCCAATATTTTTACTAGCGATTCTATGAGAGTGTATTTTTCAGTTGATCCTATTGGGGTTGAAATAGGAGCGGTTGTGAAAAATGTTATAGCGCTAGCAGCTGGTGTTTGCGATGGCATGGAGCTTGGCGAGTCTGCAAAAGCAGTTCTTATCACTAGAGGGCTTTCGGAGATGACTAGGCTAGGAGTGGCAGTTGGTGGAAGTGAAAAAACTCTATTTGGACTTTCAGGGATAGGCGATTTAATTTTAACTGCTACTTGCGACACTAGTAGAAATAGAACCGTTGGGCTAAGACTTGGAAAAGGAGAAAAGTTAAAAGATATTGTAGCTTCTTTAGGCTCCGTTGCTGAAAGTGTCTCAACTACACCTTTAGTTTTAAGCCTTGCAAAAAAATATAATGTTTCAATGCCAATTACTGAGGAGGTTAATAAACTTTTAAATGATAAAGTTAAACCTATCGATTTAGTAAAAAACCTTATGGATAGACCGCTAAAGTTTGAGTATTAAAAAAATATTTTTTACGCTATTTACATTTTTATCTACTTTCAACTACTTTTATTTAAGCATCAAAATTTTCTTTCGTGTAAGCTATAGTATTAATGCAGTTTATAAAAGGCAGTGCCCAAATTAGAGGGATAATAAGTATTCCAGAAAATTGAATAATGGTGTTTATTATGGCTAAAGCGAGATAAAGAAAAAAATGTTTAAAGACTACTTTAGTGCAAGTTATAAATTTTCTTAAAACATTTTTAGTCCCTTTAATATCTTTTAATATAATTTCGACTAATGTAAATATGAAAATATATCCTAAAATTGAAGTAGTGGTATATGCTAAAAGATTAGCGAGACTAAAATAAGAATATTCTAAAATGATTAATAAATTTACTATTGACATTATAACGTAGGTTGGCGTGTAAAAAAGAAAAAATATTAAAGAACGAGGAATATATTTTTTAATTTCTTTTAGTAGCTTGCTGTAATTAGCATCGTTAGTTTTTATAACTTCCATGTTTCTAATTAAAATAAAGGATGAAAAAATTATAAATGGTAAAGTAAGAAATAAATTAGATATTGCATTTAAATTATTTATACTAAGCTTAATTCTAAATGCGTAAAAAATGCCGTATACGCTAATGCTTACTATTATAGAAAAGCTAAGACATATAATAAAAGCCTTAAGTGAAGTTTTCCAAATACCAGATTTTACGCCTTTAGTTTGTGTTAGTTTCCAAGCTTCAGATAACGTGTTTAGTAAAGATATAGAGCTGCTATTATTATTTTCTTTATTTAGTTTTTGATTATTTTCATATAAATTTGCCATAGTTTTTCCTCTCTTATTTTTTTAAAAGTTTTTCTTAAAATCACAATTTAAACACCTATTAAAGAGTATTCGTAAATAATAAAAAAAATGTTCGGGAAAGGAGAGGGAGAAGAGAGATAAAAATTTTTTTAATTTACTTATCGAAATTCTCTTTAGTATACAATACTGCAAAAACGCAAGCAGAAAATGGAATAAGCCAGATAAGTGGTATAATAAATATAGCTAAAAGGCTCGTTATTAGTCCTACGGTTGTAGTTAAAAATAAGTAGCTAAAAGGCCTAGATAATATAGTTTTTGTGCAAACTACTAATTTATTAACAGCACCATTAAAATCACCAATATCATTTAGTAAAATATTAGTTAATGTAAAAGCCAATATATAAGTTACGATAGGCCCTAAGATCATACCTAGTAAAACCATCGATGCAGCTAATATTAAAAGAATTGATGGATTAGTTAGATGAGGCAAAAAAATAAGAGATAAACAAGATTTCAATAATTCTAATATTATTATACATAAGATTAACAGCACAAAAAACATTTTAGCAGTTATTAAATACGATTTAAGTTCGCCAAGTAAATTAGTATAATCTGCATTATTCGTCTTTATTACATCGATGGTTTTAATTATAACAAAAGCACCGATAAGCATATATACTATAACAAACGATGTGTTGACTATAAGTCCCCATATTCCGCCCGATGCAGTTTCTAAAGATTTTATTGATGACGCTATATTATCTGTAGGAGCAAAAAAACTAGTTAGTAAGAAAAATATTAAAGCCATTATTAAATATATAAGTATACATTTTATTGCTGTGCCCCATATGCCAGATTTTACACCTCTAGTTTTAGTTAGCTCCCAGCTCTCAGATATCACCTCTCTTATACTCCATTTAGTTTTATTATTAACTCTTGCTAGTGCTTCCTTATTATATTCATTTGAAAATACCATAATCGTTATCCCTTTTATAAAATCTTTCAAAAACTTATAAAATTATTTAAGAAACTATTAAATTAAATTATTTAAGCTAAGCTACTAAACTAAATTACTAAAATATCCTATATATTTAATTAACTTAATTTAAATATAGTAGAAATATCGTTATCTTTAAGTTAAATCTTTAAGTTATTTAAAATAACTTTCTTAAAAAAGTTTTTTCTAAATAATAAAAAGCGAGAATGGAAAAAGAGAATGAGAAAATGTAGTAATTTTAACTGTTTATGTTTTTTTACACTTTAAAATACTTGCATATTGTTTAAAAATATTTTAAACTCTAAACTTATGTATGTTCTTAAAATAATCTTAAAATAAAAGGAAAAAATATATGGCTAGAGTTACGATTGAAGATTGCTTAGATAAAGAACAAAATAGATTTCGTTTAGTTCACCTTGCTATAGCTAGAACAAAACAGCTTCTCTCTGGGTCAACTCCTCTATACGAATGCGATAATAAAAGCGTCGTTACTGCTTTAAGAGAAGTAGCAGCAGGGCTCGTTAGATTTAAAACTCCTGAGGAATGTGAAGCCGATAGACTAGTTGCAGAAAACAAGGCGACTGAAAGCAAGGTAGCAGAGTCTGAACAAGAAAAAGCAAGAAAGGCTTTAGATAGTTTGTTTGAAGATTTTTCTCAAAATAATGCTAGCAATGATGAGGAAGAAGAGATAGGAGAAGATGAACTACTTAGCGATGATGATTCTCAAGAAGACCTTTCTGATGATGAAAATTTTTAAGTTTTAAATTTAAAATCGCTTATATCGTTTTTTTAAATATCGTTTATTTAATCATCTATAAAATTTTATAATTTTCTATAATTTATAGTATAGTTTTATTTTATAGCATCTTAAAAAGCTTATCTTGCATCTAACTTAAGAAGTTCTTTATAATAAAAATGTATTTTAAAAAATTTCATTTAACGGTTTCTTAAAATAAAAATATTAAATAATTTTCTTTATTAAAAAATCGTTTAAAATTGATGAAATATTTTTATAGGTTGTTTTTTTGCTTTTTAAGTTTATGAGTTTTGAAGATTTAAAAAAAGCCATTTTAGAATATCACCCATCACCTAATCTTAAATTAGTTGAGAAAGCTTATAATTACGCTAAAGAAAAACATAAAGATCAAAAAAGAAAATCTGGAGAACCTTTTTTTATCCACTTAGAACACACTGTACTTTTAGTTTGTAAATTAAAACTAGATGAAGATACCATTTGTGCTGCACTTCTTCACGATATTATCGAAGACCAAGATGTAAGTAGAGAAGATCTCTTAGAAGAGTTTAACGAGCAAATAGCCGATATAGTAGAGGGCGTAACGAAATTAGCAAAAACAAATTATAGCTCAAAAGAGGAAGTGCAAGCTGAAAGTTTTAGAAAAATGCTTATCGCTATGGCAAAAGATATTAGAGTTATCTTAGTAAAACTTTGCGATAGGCTTCACAATATGCGCACTCTAGAGTTTCAAAGCGAAGAGGCGCAGTATAGGATTTCAAGAGAGACTAAAGATATATACGTTCCCCTTGCTAATAGGCTAGGTATATTTTGGCTTAAATCTGAGCTAGACGATTTATGCTTGCTATATTTAAGACCTAATTTATATTATGAAATTGAAAAAGGTTTAGCTTCAAAGCAAATAGAGCGGGATAAGTATATAGAAAATACTTGTAATGAAATAAGAAAAATTTTAAATGAAAATAACATAGAAGCGAGAATAAAAGGGCGAGTAAAAAACAAAGCTTCTCTAGCTACTAAAATGGAAAGATTAAATATCACTTTTTCTCAAATTCCAGATGTAATAGGTTTTAGAATCATAGTTTCTTCTATTAGAGAATGTTATGAAACGCTTGGAATTATTCACTCAAAATGGGCTCCTATCCCTGGGTGTGTAAAAGATTACATAGCCATGCCAAAGCCTAATATGTATCGCTCGCTTCATACATTAGTTATGGGACCCTTAGGACAAAAAATAGAGCTTCAAGTAAGAACGGAAGAAATGGATAAAGTCGCTGAGGATGGCATTGCTGCGCATTGGAAATATAAGGAAGCAGACCATACGACAACGTTCGATCTCCAGTGGGTAAAATCACTAGTAGAGACGCAACAATATTTAAAAAACCCCGATGAGTTTATACAATCTGTAAAAAGTGAGCTCTTCCCTGAAGAATTATTCGTTTTTACTCCTAAGGGAGATATAGTTAGGCTTCCTTTCGAGGCTACACCAGTCGATTTTGCTTACGCTATTCACACGGATGTAGGTAATACTATTATAGGGGCAAATGTAAATGGTGGAATAGTTCCCCTAAGCCATAAATTACAAAATGGCGATGTAGTAGAGGTGCAATGTGCTAAAAACCAAGTGCCAAATAGAGACTGGTTATTTTTTGTAAAATCTTCTAAGGCAAGGCAACGAATAAAAGTATTTTTAAGAGCTGAGGAAAGAGCTAGAGCGTTGATTATAGGGAATGATATCTTAAATAAAGAGCTTAGAAAGTATAATACTAATATCAATAAATTTAGTAAGTCTGGAAAACTTTTAGAGGTAGCTAAGCAAGTAGGTTTTAAATCTGAAGGAGAGCTATTTTACCAATTAGGTTTTGGAAAGGCAAACTTAAATGATATCGTTTCAAAGCTAATTCCAGAAAATGAGTTAATAAAAGAAAAAGACAAGCAAAAGCAAAAGGAACAAGAAAAAGAATCTGCAATAGGTAAATTTATTAAGAAAGCTACTAGTAGTGTTTCAAAGAAAAAAGTTGGAATAAAGGTAGGCACGCTCGATAATGTAGTAGTAAATTTTCCAAAATGTTGCGAACCACTCCCAGGGGATAAAATAGTAGGTTTTATAAGTAGAGGGCGTGGGGTAATCGTTCATAATGCTTTATGCCCAGAAGCATTAAGACAAGACCCAGAAAGGCGCATAGCAGTTTGTTGGAGCGATGATGAAAGCATAGCAAATAATGTTAAGTTAGTTATTTATAGCCAAGACAGAATGGGACTTTTAGGAGATTTAAGTAAGGTAATTTACGATAATAATGCTAATATAATAAATGCTTCTACTAATGTTGATGATTTTGCAAAAGCAAAAACCGTCTTTACAATATGTATTAAAAACGCTAAACAGTTAGATAGGATTATTAAGTCTTTGCAAAAACTAGACGGCGTAACTAAGGTAGAGAGGGTATTTAAAGGATAATAGAAAATAAGTAGAGGGTTTGCTACATTGTTTTTTTTATATCTTTGATTTAATATATCTATTTTTATTTGTTTTTATTTATTTATACTTATCGATATGCTCTTTATCTTAAATTAAATTTTTTTTAATTAAAGAAGTTTTAACCTTAAAAAAACTTAAAAAGAAAAAACTTTAAAGAAAAAATTAAAAAAGAAAAATTAAAAAAGAAAAATTAAAAAAGAAAAATAAAGACGTAAAAAGAAAAGTGCGATAAAAAGTAGAGTTTTTTACGTTTTCTTGATATCCTTATTATTAGAGTTTTTTTATTAGTGTTTATATCGTTATTATATCGTTATTATATTGTAATTATATTGTTATTATATCGAAAGTAGTAAAATCAAAATGGTGAAATCAAAAATAGTATTATAAAAAATGGTGAAATCAAAAATGAGTAAAATAAAATTTTTTAAAAAAAGTGTTCCGTCTTTTTCTTTCTTTCCTTCTCTTTCTTGTCCTTCTCTTTTTTCTTCTTCTTTTCTTTCTCTTTTTCTTTTCTTTATTTTGTTTTTCTTTCCGCAGAATAATTTATTTGCAAGCGATTTGAAAGCGCCTCGCTCCGATGAAGAGTTAAGAGTGATAAAGATATATAAAGCGTGTAAAGATTCTGTAGTGTTTATAAGCACTCTTACAATATCTCAAGACCCTTTCGATATGTTTATGGGTTCTCAAAGAAAACAAGGCTCAGGTTCAGGAGTGATTATAGATAGTAAAAAGGGGATAGTCTTAACTAATCTTCACGTTATTCAAAATGCTAGCGATCTTGTGATAACTATAAATGAAAAAGAAAAAACTAGGGCTAAACTTATCGGGGTAGATAGGGAGTACGATATAGCGGTGCTTCAAATGATAAAATATCCAAGCACTATTAAGGCTATCTCACTTGGCGATTCGGGTTCTCTCGAGGTCGGGCAAAAAGTAATAGCTATCGGGAATCCTTTCGGTTTAAGTAAAACGCTAACTACTGGCGTTATCTCAAGCCTAAATAGAACTGTAAGAAATCCTACCGATTTTTTAATGAAAGGACTTATCCAAACTGATGCATCGATTAACCCAGGGAACTCTGGAGGTCCGTTAATCGACATGGCAGGAAGAATCATAGGTCTAAACACGGCAATTCTTAGCAACTCGGGCGATTCGGCAGGGATAGGCTTTGCAATTCCAGCTAATTATTTAAAAAGGATACTACCTGAACTTATAAGCACTGGAAAAGTTTCTCGCCCCGACCTAGGGCTAGTGCTAGTAGATACGAGCCAAGGCGTGATGGTTCAAAGAGTGGAAAAGGGAAGTCCGCTTTATGGAAAGGTTTACCCTGCTGAAATGGAAATAAGTGGTAGATACACTAGAGGTTTAATAAGAGATTTTTCTAAAGCTGATTTAATATATTCGATGAACGATAAAAGAGTGTATAACAAAGAGCAAGTAGATGAGATCGTTGCTAAAGCTGGTACTAAAGAAGAGATAAAGATCGTTTTTAAAAGAGGTTCTATATATAGTGAAGATCGCACTGTAGTAGTTAAGGCAATATTAAGATGAGTAATACGGCAGATAATATAGACATAGAAAATATAGATAACATAAATAATATAGATAATAATCTAGATAATAATTTAGAAGCTAGCCAAAATAAGATAGAGCTTTTAGATGATTTTGTTATAAATTGCATTGCAGCTGGTGAGGTAGTGCAAAGACCCGACTCCGTCGTGCGTGAGCTAGTCGATAATGCCGTTGATGCTGGTGCTACGCAAATTAGTATTCATATAGAAGAGGGCGGAAGTAGTCTTATAAGAGTAGTCGATAACGGCTGTGGAATGTCAAAAGAAGATGCTATAAATTCTTTTAAAAGGCATGCGACATCAAAAATAAAAACTACTAAAGATTTAGATAATATTACGACTATGGGATTTCGTGGTGAAGCATTAGCATCGATAGCGGCAGTCTCAAAAGTAAGATTGAAAACGAGAGATAAAAATAGTGTATTGGCAACGCAAGTTTTAATAAACGGTGGTGAACTCGTTTCCGTTTTAGATGTTGCAGGCAATCAAGGAACCGATATCGAAATAAGAAATCTTTTTTATAATGTGCCAGCTAGAAAAAAGTTTTTAAGACAACCTAAAACTGAAGCATTAAGAATAAAAAATTGGGTGCGTGCCATGGTGCTAGCATATCCGCATATAAGAGTAAGTCTATTTATCGACGCAAAAGATTCTATTATTTTCGCAGCTAGAGATGATGTATTTAAAAGAGCAGGGGATTTATACGAAGGGTCTATCGTAAAGTATGCAAATAAGATTTCTGAGCTTTCCGTAAAAGGAATAGTAGCTCATCCTGCGCTTGCAAAATCTGATGTAGGTTCTTTTATAATTTTAGTAAATAAGAGATTAGTGGTTTCTAGAATGCTCTTAAAAGCCGTAAGAGAGGGGTTTAAAAACACGTTAAAGGGAAGTGAAATACCGGTAGGGTTTTTAGACTTAGAAATAGCGCCTCACTTAGTAGATGTAAATGTGCATCCACAAAAAATGGAGATAAGGTTTACTAATGAATCTGCCGTGTTTTCATTCGTTAGAAATGCGGTCGATGTTGCTACATCAAAATTTACAGGCGTTGTAGACTTAGCAAATTTATCACCTATTAAAAATTTATCTTTTTCTAGTGGCTATAATAATTCTAGAACATCTAGCTACGAGTTTCAAAAAGGATATAACAAAGAAAATATAAAAAATTACGATTTAAATAATAATTATGAGAGTGTCGCTAGCGAAAACGGCGTAATAGATAGCAAAATAAATAGCAAAATAGATAGCCCTTATAATGAAAGAGGTTTTTATAATGGAATATTTAATAATTGTATATTTAATGAAGAAAGTTTCAAGTATTCTAATTTAAAATATATAGGTCAACTTTTTAAGTGTTATCTTCTTTGTGAATATAATGATGAGTTTTACATTGTAGATATGCATGCAGGGCATGAAAGAGTAAATTATAATAAGATAAAAGGCGAGTTTTTAACTAACTCGATAACCGTGCAAGATTTAATGATCCCGATAAGCGTTGAGCTAGGGGAAGAAAAAACTTCATACTTATTAAATCATAAAGATAATCTTGAAAAATTTGGAATATATATAGAAAGTTTCGGCTCGAGTGCAGTCGTTATTAGGGCCTTGCCGCAGATAGTAGGGGAGTTAAAAACTATCGAGTTAATACACAATATTGCAAATGTAGAAATGCCAGAGCTAGCAGAGAATATGGCCGATAATTTAATTAGTGATATTGCAGCTCGCATAGCATGTCACTCTAGTGTGCGTTCTGGAAAAAGCATTTCAAACGATGAAGTGATAGAGCTTTTTAAAATGTTAGATAGCGAGGAGTTTAGCTCGGCTTGTCCTCACGGGCGACCAGTTATAAGGAAATTTTCTAAGCGTGAGGTAGAGTGTTGGTTTGGTCGTGATAGGTGATACTAATTTTTTAGAATGTAAAGCACGCCTTTAAAACGTGTAAGAATTTTTTTAGAATTTAAAACCACTTTAAAACGTGGAAGAACTAAAATTATATTAAAGAAAATACATTAAAGATTTATTTTGTAAGGAGAATTTAAATGGGCTTAAGTATAGGTATCGTAGGGCTTCCAAATATTGGAAAGTCGACAGTTTTTAATGCGCTAACTAAAGCACAAAATGCAGAGAGTGCAAATTATCCTTTTTGCACTATTGAGCCAAATAAGGCATCGGTTCCCGTAAAAGACGAGAGATTAGAAGAGCTAGCTAAGCTTGTAAACCCAGAAAGAATAGTCTATGCCACTGTGGATTTTGTAGATATCGCAGGACTAGTTAAAGGCGCTAGTAAGGGAGAGGGGCTAGGCAATAAATTTTTAGCAAATATTAGAGAAACTAATGCTTTGCTTCATATAGTTAGATGTTTTGATGATGATAACGTTGTGCATGTCGATGGAAGCGTCGACCCTTTAAGAGATATTGAGATTGTAGAAACGGAGCTTATGTTAGCAGACTTAGAAACTATAGATAAGCAAATAGTGAGAGTAGAGAAACTAGCAAAGGCCGATAAAAAGATGCTTCCTATAATAGAAAAATTAAAAGCTTTAAGCAAACATGTAGAGGCTGGAAATTTAGCTATAACTTTTGAAAATGGAAATATCGATGATGAGTTTAGAGCGTTTTTAAATCAAATCTCGCTTCTTACTAATAAGCCTGTAATTTATGCTATGAATGTTAATGAAGATAGTTTAGTTAATGAGAATAATTATCAAAAAAAAGTTATAGAGCATGCAACGAAAAAGAACTTTAAAGCTATAAGTTTTTCAGCTAAAATGGAAGAAGATATGATAGGGCTAGAAGAAAGTGAAATTCATGAGCTATTAAACGAATATGGCGTAAAGGAAAATGCGTTAGATAGGCTAGTTAGTGCTAGTTATGATATTCTCGGGCTTCATAGTTATTTTACAGCAGGGCAAAAAGAGGTTCGTGCTTGGACTATAAAAAAAGGGACTAAAGCCCCGAAAGCCGCAGGGGTTATCCATACAGATTTTGAAAAAGGCTTTATACGTGCGCAAGTTATTAGCTATGAAGATTATATAAAATATAAGAGCGAGGCAGCTTGTAAAAATGCTGGAGTGTTAAGAACTGAGGGGAAAGATTACGTTATGCGTGATGGTGATATAGTAGAGTTTTTATTTAATAATTAAATAAGAGTCTTCGTAAACTTTTAAGAACTTAAAAATTTAAGATTCTTAAAAATATAGATTGAAAAAAAGATTTTAATGATTATAGATATTATATTGATTATAAATAATAAAAATGTACTTGGCAGTGTATTTTAAAATAAGTTTTTTTTAGTGGAGATTAAAAAGTATGATTGGTTTTGATCCTTTATATTTAATAATATTAACCCCAGCTATGATTTTAGCTATGATAGCGTCCTTTATGGTAAAGGCTAGATTTAATGCTGGTCAAAAAGTAATGTCTGCTAGTGGGATAATGGGAAAAGAGGCTGCAAGAAGAATACTAGATTCCGAAGGGCTTTACGATGTCGAGATAGAAGAGGTGAAAAGTTATCTAGGAGATCATTACGACCCAATAAAAAAAGTTTTAAGATTGAGTCCTCAGGTATCCGAAAGTTCTTCTCTTGCTTCTCTTGGAGTTGCGGCTCACGAGGCAGGGCATGCTATACAAGATGCTAAGGGGTATAGCTTGTTAAAGCTTAGAAATGCGGTAGTTCCAGTTGCATCTTTTGGTTCTAACGCTTCGATGTTTTTAATGATGTTTGGTTTCGTGCTTGGAAGTTTAGGACTTATAAAGTTAGGTATCGTGGCGTTTTCTACCATAGTGTTTTTTCAATTAGTCAATTTGCCTGTAGAGTTTGATGCTAGCAAGCGTGCTAGAGAAATTTTGCGTTCAAGTGGTATGATATACCAAAATGAAGAAGAAACCGTTGCAGGAGTTTTAAATGCTGCCGCTATGACTTACGTTGCGGCTACCATTTCCTCTATATTAACGTTAGTATATTATTTAATTCGTTTAGGACTTTTAAGCAGTAGAATGAGTGATGATTAATAATTTAAAAAAATCTTTTAATAAGATTTTTAGTTTTGTTTATTATCTTGTTTTTAGTTTTATCTTTAGTTCTATCTATATCTTAAGTAGCGCTATGGCTACTCCTAGCGTGTCTTTTGCAGACGTCAAGAAAGTAAACGTTAAGAAAATAAACGTTAATAAAATAGATGTTACGAAAACAAACACAAAAAAAATAAACGCAAAAAAAATAGATGCAAAAAATAGCGTTTCAAATAAAAACATTGCGATAGCATCTTTTGAGCGACTCTTCGATAAAGTAGTAGTAAAAACGCTTAAAAATGGGCTTACTATTATAATGTATAAAAGAGGACATGCCCCCGTTTTTTCAGGTATCGTTTCAGTAAGAGTAGGGGGGAGTGATGAGAAGGTAGGAAAGACTGGTATTTCTCATTTCTTTGAGCATTTAGCGTTTAAAGGCACTAAGACTATTGGAACTAAAAATTATAGAAAAGAAAAAAAATTATTATCAAAATTAGAAAAATTATCGAAAGAAACTAAAGGTGGCAACGTTTTTACTAAAGCACAAAAAGTAAAGTGGGATAATATACATAAAGAGCTAATAAAGCTATGGGATAGTGAGGCTTTTTCAAAAGAGTATGAAAAAAAAGGGGCATCTAATTTTAATGCTAGCACCGATAAAGATATTACTAGATATTACGTAAGCTTTCCTAAGAGTGAGTTCGAGTTTTGGGCACAATCCGAGGTCGATAGAATTTTAAACCCAGTTCCTAGACAATTTTACCAAGAAAGAGACGTAATTTTAGAAGAAAGAAAAATGCGATTTGAGAATTCCCCTCAAGGTAAGATGTATGAAAATTTTTTAAGAGTAATGTTTCTTACGCATCCTTATAGAAATCCAGTTATCGGATATGAGAGCGATATAAAAAACTTGACTGCTAGCGATATAGAAGAGTTCCATAAAAAATATTATGTTCCATCTAATATGGTAGTAGCAGTAGTAGGAGATATCGATGTAGAAAAAGATTTTCAAATTTTAGAAAAATATTTTTCTAAAATTCCTTATAGTCAAGATGTTGAAAGAAACGTATTAAAAGAAGGAAAGCAAGAGGGAGAAAGGCGAGTTAATTTTAATTATAACGCTAATAGAAGCATGATCGTAGCCTATCATAAGCCTAATTATCCGCATAAAGACGATTTAAGCATTTCAGTTTTAGCACAAATTTTAGCAGGCTCGAAGATTTCTCCATTATATAAAAAGTTAGTAATAGAAAATAAGTGTGCAAGTTATGTAGTAGCAGACGAGGGACCAGGGAGTGCATACCAAAATTTTATAAGTTTTTATATTATCCCGAATGGGAATTGTTCTAACGATAAGATTATAGAAATTTATAATAAAGTGATAGCAGATTCTAAAGCAAATGGTTTTACTAGTGAAGAATTAAAAATAGCTAAGAAGAATATTTTAACTTCCACTATTTCTATTTTAAATTCAAATGAAGCGTTAGCTAAAATGTTAGCAGAGGCAAGGCTTTTATATGGCGACCATAAAATGATTTTAAAATCGATGAATGATCTAGAAAAAATAGGATTAAAAGATTTAAAAAGAGTTTTAAATAAATATTTCGTATTAGATAATACGACTATAGCAACTATGGGAAAATAAAAATTGAGTAAAAAAATATTTTTTAAAATAACGACGCTAGTTTTTTTAGTATTGATATTTTTTATATCTATATTTTTAGTTTGCGAGCTAGGTGAGAAAAAAAATATAGGTAAAGAAAATGAAAATATAAATTATATTCCGCCTACTCCTATGGAGTGGAAGACAGATAGCGGAATAAATGTGATTTATTATAGAGACGATGAGCTTCCGCTAGTTAGGGCTAGTTTATATATAAGAGGTAGCGTAGAAGAATGTGAAAATCCCTTGCTTTTAGAAGCCCTAGGAGCACTTCTTAAATTAGGTGGAACTAAAAAATATGAGGCAAAAGATTTAGACTTAAAATTAGAGACGCTTTCTGCTTCTTTGTCTTCCTCGTGGGGAAATGAGTATGGGAAAATTTCTTTTAGTTCACTTTTAGAGGATGTGGAAACTCTTTTCGATATAGTAAGCGACATGCTTTTCGCTCCAAGGTTTGATGAAAAAGAAATAGAGCTTTGGAAGCTAAAGAAGATAGATGCTATAAGAAGAAGAGTAGATTCTCCGTCTGCCATTGCTAGGACAAAGTATGGAAACGTATTATATAAATCTTTAAATTACGGATATATCTCTAATGAAAAAGATGTTCAAAAAATTACTAGGAAAGATTTATTTAGTATAAAAGAAAAATTCGTTGTCCCTAGAGATGTTTATTTTACCGTTGTAGGACCTATTTCTAAAGAGAAGATAAATAGTTTGCTTGATACTTATTTTAGTAATTGGAAAGATTTTAGTAATTGGAAAGATAAAAAAGGAAGTAAAATAGAAAATAATGAGATTAAAAAAAATAAGATAGAAAATAATAAAAATAATAATAAAAATAAAGATAGCGATAAAGATAAAGGTAATGATAAAGGTAAAGTTAAAGATAAAGATAATGATAAAGGTAAAGTTAAAGATAAAGATAATGTTAAGGATAATGATGCGTTAAATGCAAAGTATGATTATAAGCCGCTTTCTAAGCAAATATATTTTATGAAAAAAGATGCTCTTACGCAGGCTACCTTGTATATAGTGGGGAAAGGTCCAAAGATAGATGAGCAAAAGCATGTTAATTATGCCGTGTTTAGCGAATATTTAGGAACTGGTGGTTTTTCTTCTATATTGCTAAGAGATTTAAGAGTTAATAAAGGACTAGTTTATGGGACCTATGGCGGAGTGTTTCCTAGTTATCCTTACGGTATAGCAACGATTTTTATTGAAACTAGCGATGAGAAGCTTTCTAAAGCTTTACTATCTGCTGAAAAAATCGTTAGCGATTTAAAGAATAGAGAAAAGGTAGATGAAAAAACTCTATCTGAAATTAAAAAAGCTATGCAAAATGCCGAAATTTTTAAGACCTCTAGCTTAGATGCGTTAGTAGACAGGAAGTTTACTTTTAAATTTTGGGGTTTTTCTAATGATTATGATAAGTTATATAAAGAAAGGGTAAAAAATTTTAGCGTAGATGATGTAGTGAGCATAGGTAATGAATATATGAATCTAGAAGATGCTTTCATAGTAGTAGTAGCTTCTAGCAATGCTTTAGAAAATTTAAAAAATTTAATGAAAGATAATGAAACTATATTTTCAAAATATAATCTAAATATTTGTAATGTAGATAAAGATGTGTTTTGTAAATAGTAAAATTTTAATTTTTAAGATTTTAATTTTTTTTAAAATCTTTTTGTAAATCTTTTATAAGTCGAAAGAGTGTTTATGAAAAAAATAATTATTTTGTTGATATCATTATCTTTAGTATCATCTTTAGTATCTTGTTCTTCAGGGCGTAGTCCTGAGACCGTGGCATCTTCTACGGCTATGGGCGCTTTGGCTGGAGCTGGAGCTGGCGCTATTACTGGAGCGAAAGTAGGAGCTGGGGCAGGCCCTGGGGTTGCCGTTGGAGCTGGATTTGGTGCAGTGTTAGGAGCAGTCGATGGGCTTTTATCTGAGAGATTAGAGTATCAGATGAAATTGTTAGAAGCTGAAACTAACAAGGAAAAAGAAAGGGCTTATGCGCACCAAATTATAAAAGAGCAATACGAGAGACGTTTAAAATTGCACCCTACTAGGGATTATTATCCTGCCGATTTATTTTTCTATGGTGATGAGGTTGTGCTTCGTCCGAAAGCTTGTTTGTTATTGCAAGAGATAGCAAATCTTAATAAGACTAGAATGCCTTGGTCTAGGTTGGTAGTGGCAAACTACGTTGTAGCTAGCGATGATAAGTCGACGTACGCAAAGCACTTATCTGAGAAGCGTTCTAAGGCTATAGTAAACGAGTTAATAAAGTTAGGTCTCGAGGGTAGAAGGCTAGTAGCAAGAGGCGTTATAGTAGATGAGCCAGTGCTTTTAGACCCAGAGGATTACCCTTTAAGGTATAGTCAAGCTATTGAGTTTATTGCGATAGATAGGTAAAATATTAGATAGGTAAAATAATAGGTAAAGTGAAATAATTATGTAAAGAAAAATAAGAGAATAAAAAAAGTATTAAGTTTAGATATTATTAAATGAAAGGTTTATTTTATGAATAGCACAGATATTACGACTAGTGATGAGTTAAAAAAATTTTTAGAGAGCTTAGAGTTTAGCTTAGAAGAGGGGCAACTATCTTCTATTTATTGCACGTCTGCTATGAATTATATTTTTTCTCTAGATAATATTTCGGAGTTAATGACTAGTGAGAATAAAGAGATAGCTAAAAGACTTTGGCAAAGTTCAAAATTAAAAGGCTCAGAGCTTAAAGATCCATCGCTACTTTATTAGTGTTTATCTTTTATTAGTGTTTATTTTAAATTTTTAAAGAAAATATAAAGAAAATAATTGTAAGAAAGCTAAAAAGCTAAATTTTCAAATTGAAACTAGCCTTAAAATTTTTTTAAGAATTTTTATTTAGCTTGAGATTATTTAGCTTGTGGATTCATAGCCTTTCTTAATAGTTGGCTTTCTTTAAACTTTAATACCTTTCTTGGTTTTAAAATCATATCGCTTCCCGTTTGAGGGTTTCTTCCTTTTCTAGCATTTTTAGATTTAACCGTGTAAGTTCCAAAGCCTGAAAGCATAACCTTTCCCTCTTTTACTAGCGCATCTTTAATGATTTCTATGTAGTCTTCAACTATTTGAACCGCTTGTTGTTTATCTACTTGCATAGTGTTGTAAATAGCGTCTGCTAATTCTGCTTTTGTTAAACAATTTTTCTTATTATCTTCGTTCATATTTTTATCTCTTATATTTATAATTATATTTATAATTTATATATCAATTACACTAACTTAAACAAAATACTTTCAGAAAATTACTTACTCTGAAATTACTAATATTAAGATACTTTGTAAAGTGAAATAGTTGCATCTCTTTTTTTAATTATCTAAAAAAATAAATATATTAGGTATAATATATTGAAAATTAAAGGTTTTTTCAAGTAGGAGGTAAAACAGCGTTTTGAATTTCTCGTTTTAAAATGTCTTAGAGTTTGTTTAGAAGTTTTATAAACTTTTCGCAGATTGTCAAATTAAACTAGACACTTTATAAAAAATATTATTTATATATTTTTTAAGTGACATCTATTATGAGCCAACGCTTCATTTTTTTTACATATTAGAATATTCATTTAAGTGACATCTATTATGAGCCAATCGGTAAAAAAAGCCATATTTTTAAATATCTAATTGCGAATTAGAGATACTTTTAGCATAATAAATAAAGGATATTTTTCAAAAAAAAACTAATAAAGAAATCCGTTAATTTAAAGGTATTAAAAATGAAAAGATTTTTAAGAATAATTTTTTTAGTATTGCTTTTATCTTTATGTGTATCTTGCGCAAGAAAAAGAAGAGATTATAGTTTTTATAAATACGATAGAGATGCTACAAAAATGAGTAGCTCAGAGCTAAGTTATCAAAGAGCTTATAGAGAGATACAAGAAGACTCTCTAGAGTGGCAAAAGCCTACGGAAAATGTAGCTATAAGTGAGGCAGATATTCAAAGGCAATACTTGCAATGGGAACTCTGGGGGAGAGACTACGACCTTAAAGGCGGTTATATAGAAAATAGCGTTATTAAATCGGGCGATGAATTATCGTTTTTAGGAAATTTTAAAGGGAGTTTAGAAGCTTACCAAAGAGCTAAAATAGAAAATCTAACGGAAAATGAAAGAGAGGCTCTCGTTGCTAGAATAGCTAGCACCGAGCTAGCTTTAGATAGACCTAATGATGCACTAGCTACTATAAGCAACTATATAAAAGATAGCCGGATAGCTATTGAAGATGTAAATAAGTATTTCGCTTTAATATTAGCTTACGCTTACGGGAGGGCGTCAAATTTCGACCAAAGCCTCGCTTGGTTTTCAAAAGTAAATAGACTAGAGCAAGATAGAACGCTAGCAGGAAAGTCTGCAAAATTAGGAGCTTCGATGCTTCTCTCATCTGTAAGCGATAACGATTTAGAAAGTCTTTCGATGAAATGGGGAGGCGATTCCTTTGTTTATAATTTAATAGGTATAGAAAGACAAAAAAGAATGGCTAGTGGGCAAAGCACATTTGCCATGGGGGCTGAGCCTTTTTGGAGCGTTCAAAATAACGATGAAAGCATGATGCCTATCGCTCAAAGCGATAAAAAAGTTATAGCTGTGCTTCTTCCTCTTAGTGGAAAATATAAAAAGCTAGGAGAAAATACTAAAAAAGGCATAAGCCTAGCTACTAGTAGCATGTTAAGTAATCAAGGTTTCGAAATAAATTTTTTTGATACTAAAGGAGATGCTTATTATGCAGAAAATTTAGTAAATCAAATTTTGCAAAACCAAAATGTAGTAATGTTTTTAGGTCCATTGCTATCAGATGTATCTGAGAGAGTTAGCTACCTAGTAAGAAACGCTGAAATTCCAATGCTTACTTTTTCAAAGAGTGATAGTTTAGAGCTAGGCTATGGAGTTTTTAGGTTAGGGATTACGCCAGAGTCTGAAATAAACTCGCTAATAAGCGCACTTACTAAATATAGGAATATTACTAGGTATGCTGTAATTTATCCTGAAAATGATAAGGGCAATCTATATTTAAGTGAGTTTAAAAAAATAATACCAAACTGGCAAGGAGCGGAGCTAGTTTACGAAGGCTCTTATTATCCCGATGATTCTAACTCGTTTCTTTTAATAGCATCAGATTTAGAGAGAAGAGGAGTAGAGGCAGTATTGATTCCCGACAGTTTAAGAACGGTTGCAAAATTTAAATATAGCTTATCTCCAAGCCTTAAAAGCAAGCTTTTAGTAATAGGTCCTTCTAGTTGGGATAATCAAGACCAGTTAATCTCGGCTAGTGCTGCGCTAGATGGCTTAATATTTATAAGTCCTTTTTTTGATAAGGACAAAAGGGAATTAGTCTCAAAATTTGTAAGTCTTTACCAGGCTAAGTATAAGGAAAAGCCCGACTTTTTATCTGCACAAGGTTTTGATGCCATTACGATGATTTTTGCATCTATAAAGATAGCGCTTGAAGAATCTTCTAACATTGAGGAGGCTTTTTCAAAAATAAACTCCTATAATGGTTTAACGGGATTGATTCAAGTAGAAGATAATGGAGATATTCATAGGGGATTAACCGTTGTAGAGTGGAAGAATAGAACTAGAGAAGATATATCTACAATAGTGCCTCAAGTAAAAAATAAATATATATTTCAATAATTGGTGATTTTGATTCTTTATGTTTAAAGTGCGTTTTAATAGTGCATTTAATAGTGCATTTAATAGTGCGCTTTAAAGTGATCAATTAGCAAAAAAATTTGTTGTCGTTTTATTGTTGTATTATTGTTGTATTATTGTTGTTTTGTTGTTTTTAAAAGTTAAGGTTATATGTCTAAGGTAAGTAAAAAAAACGTTAATACTAAGGCGAAAAAAGAAGTGGTCATAAAAAATATTCCAGTGCTTCCGCTTTTAGATTTAGTCGCATTTCCAGCCGTATCGCATTCGTTATTATTAGTAAAGAAAAAGTCGATTTCAGTAGTAAGCAGTGCTATAAAAAATAATTCTTCAATTTTCTTAGTTGCACAAAAAAATTTAGAAGCTTTAGAAGATATTAAAAAAAATGATTTATATTCTATTGGAGTTATAGCAAAAATTTTACGTGTTATGGACGAGGGGGAAAACGGCATTAGAGTTCACGTAGAGGGAGAAAGCAAAGCTAAACTTTTAACTTTTACTAACAAAGAAAATTTTTACAAGGGCAATGTCCAAATCGTTAGCACTAAAGATGATTGCAAAGCGTATTCGGAAAAAATAGGAAAGTTGATGCAACAAATTCTTGGGTTTCTTTCTTTAGAAGTTAGCTACCAGATATTATCTGAAGAGTTTGTGCAAATGGTTGAAGCCGTTGAAGATCCAATGCAGTTTGCAAATTTGCTATCTGCGTATTATACGTTCGATACGAAAGAAGCTCAAAGTTTATTAGAAGAAAATGATGTTTATAAAAAGTTAGTAAGGATAAAAGATAAAATAAATTCAGATTTAGAAAGGATTTTGCTTTTAGAAGATATAAAAAATAAAACCGTCGAGAATATGTCTGAAGACCAGAGAAAATATTATCTAAGAGAGCAAATAAAAACGATCAGAAAAGATTTAGGCGAAGATATAGATGAGGATATTGAACTAGAAGAGCTTATCTTAAAATCTGAAGCTTTAGCTTTGCCACTAGAAGTTAAAAAGGAAGTGGATTGGCAATTAGGGCGTTTAAAAAGGTTGCAACCCGAGATGAGTGAATATGCAGTCATTAGAACTTATTTAGAGTGGGTGTTTGATCTTCCTTGGAATGAGAAAACGAAAGATAATTTTAATTTAAGAAAAGCAAAAAGAATATTAAATGAAGATCATTACGGGCTAGATGAGATTAAGCAAAGACTTTTAGAATTTTTAAGCGTTAAAAAATTAAAGCAAGATGCTAAAGGACCACTTCTCTGCTTAGTAGGGCCTCCAGGGGTTGGAAAAACATCTCTAGGAAAATCTATCGCTAGAGCGTTAGATAGGAAGTTTTTTAGAATCGCTTTAGGTGGGGTAAGAGATGAGGCTGAAATAAGGGGACATAGGAAAACTTATGTTGGAGCCTTGCCAGGAAGAATTATTCAAGGGCTAAAGCAGGTAAAATCGAAGAATCCAGTGTTTTTATTAGATGAGATAGATAAGTTAGGAGCAGATTTTAGGGGCGACCCGTCGGCTGCGCTTTTAGAGGTTTTAGACCCTGCACAAAATAAGGAGTTTAGGGATCATTACATAGACTTAGATTTTGATTTATCGGAGGTTTTATTTATAGCGACTGCAAATAGTTTAGCAACAGTTCCAGCTCCTTTATTAGATCGCCTCGAGGTTATAGAAATTTCAGGGTATACGAGCGAAGAGAAGCTTGCTATCGCTAAAAAATACATAGTGCCTAGACAAATGAAAGCTAATGCTATTTCAAATTTAAATATTACTTTTGATGATAATGCGCTTTTACTAATAATCGATAAATATACTAGAGAGTCGGGCGTTAGAGAGTTAGAAAGAACCATAGCCGCTATTTGTAGAAAGGTAGCTTATGAATATAATATGAGCGGTAAGGTTAAAAAGAAAATTACTAGACCAGTTGTAAAAAATTATTTAGGCCCTATTAGATACGATATTGAAATAGTAGAAAAGCATGATGCAGTAGGGTTAGCAAATGGCATGGCTTGGACGGTTGTAGGAGGAGAGCTACTCCCGATAGAGGTTTCCATAGCTCATGGAACGGGGCATTTAAACTTAACTGGGCAACTTGGAAGTGTTATGCAGGAGTCTGCGCAAACGGCTTTTTTCTACACTAGAGCTAATGCTAAAAAGTATGGTATAGATGAAGAGTTTTATAAGAATGTAGATGTGCATATCCATGCGCCAAATGGAGCAGTTCCAAAAGATGGACCATCGGCAGGCGTTACGATTTGCACGGCATTGATATCTGCTTTAATAAACAAGAAAGTTCCACATAAGATTGCGATGACAGGGGAGATTACGTTAAGAGGAAATGTTCTTCCCGTAGGTGGTATAAAAGAAAAAGTTTTAGGTGCTATTAGGCATGGAGTAAACACTATATTTGTTCCAAAAGAAAATCTTGCAGATATTCCTAAGGTTAAAGAGAAGGTTAAGTTTATAGGCGTTGAGCACGTTTCTGAAATATTATCGGAAGCTCTTTCTTTAAAGTAAAAACTCTTTAAAGTAAAATTGCTTTAAAGTAAAAAAAATTTTATCCTTTAAGTTTTAGGCTAAGTTTTAGGCTAAGTTTTAGGCGAGGCTTTTGCTCTGTTTAACGCTCTATCTTTTTTAATCACTTTTTTTAGTTTGAGAGTTTAGATTAAGAATTTAGTTTGAGAGTTTTTTAGGGCTTTAATAAAGAAATGCATTATGAAATTAAGTAATTTTATTATATATTTTCTTTTAATATCTTTAGTAGTAGTAGAGGCTCTTTATGCTAAAGATATGCGATGCGAGTATATAACTAGGAGGGGGAGAAAGGTAGTAGTCGATGATATTCGTAAAGTTCCAAGGATGTATAGAAGCGGTGTATATTGCGTGAGCTTAAATGCAAGTAGTGCTGTTAGTAGTAATGGAAATTATAATATAAAAAGTAATATAAAAAATAAAGCAAATAGCAATCAAGACGATGAGGAGAATTTAGCGCTTCCAAACGAGATCAAGCTTAAAGGAAAAGAGGGAAATGATACCGTTTATACATCGCTAGGAAATGTAAAAATAAAATGGTCTAGAGAGGTAAAATCTCTTTTAGGAAAAAATCCGCAAAGAGTTATTAGCAATGCGATGAGTGCTGCTAACAGGGCTATTCGCTCATCTTCTTTTAATCAAAAGTTAGGGGATTTAAATTTAGATTGGAATATAGTTTTTTTTGGAAAAGATATTCCAAGTAAGCAAGTGCCATCGTATTTGATTACGAATTGTCATCCTGGGTGGATGGTGCCACCAAATAATATTTATATAGCGGTAGATAGAGTGTATAATGGTTGTGGAAGTAGGATTTCTAGGAATAAAGGAGCGTTAGAACAGACAATAGGTGATGCCGAGTTAGAGCACGTTATATTGCATGAGATAGGGCATGCAGTGGAGTATCAATTATTAAGTAAAAACTTATTAAGTAAAAATTTATCAAATGAAAACTTATCAGGCGAAAATTTATTAAGCGAAAATTTATTAAGTGAGAGCATTAGAGATTTAAAAAGGTCTGAGGGGTTTGCTACTTGGTTTTCTATTTTTAGTGCTAAGTATTCTAATAAGCTAGATAGCGATGCTTTGCTTTCTTATTATAAGGGGCTTTCAGATGAGGCGATAAGAAGAGAGCCTAAAACTTTCGTTTTTAGTGGCTCTAGCTATGATTATGCAAGGGCTGCTATGTATTTTTGCGAAATAGAGAAAAAAAGGGGAGTTAGTGGGATTTTAAAGTTATATGAGAAAATCAGAGAATAATATGGGAAGGTGAGTGATACTAATTTTAAGGTCTTTAACCATTTAAAACGTGAAGAGCCGTTAAATATTACGTTTACGACTAATATTTTTAATGAATATTTTCAAAAGACTACTTGATTTGTTTCTTTATAATCTGTAGACTAAGTAAGTTATTTAACTTTTAAAATTTAATTAGTAAAAGTTTAAGAATTAAAATTTATAAATTTAGGTATAATAGTTTTTTTTATTGTGAGAGTTTAGTATGCCAAAGATAAAGACAAATAAGTCGGTAGTTAGAAAATTTAAAATCAATGCAGCTGGTAAAGTTTTGCGTAAGCAAGCTTTTAAGAGCCACAATACTGCTAAAAAAACACCTAAGAGAGTTCGTCAATTAAGAGGATTAGTTGCTACTTTTAAAGGAGATGCAAGAAAGGTTAAAAAAGTATTGCCTTATGCATAAGTGATTTTGATGATTTAATTATTTTTTTAGATGGAATGTAAGGAGATAGTTTAAGATGCGTGTAAAGAGAGGATTTGTAAATAAGAGAAAACATAATAAGATTTTTAAATTAGCAAAAGGCTTTAAAGGACGTCGTAAAAATTGTTATTCATTAGCGAAAGATGCTGTGCATCGTAGTCTAGTATTTGCTACTAGAGATAGACGCACTAGGAAGAGAGATTTTCGTCGTTTATGGAATATTAGAATTAGTGCTGCTTGTAAAGCTTTAGGGACGAGTTATAGCCGTTTTATTTACGGGTTAAAGAAAGCTAATATATCATTAGATAGAAAAATCCTAGCTAACATTGCTGCAAGCGATACTAATACTTTTGCAGAGCTAGTAAAGATAGCTAGTGCTAAAGATGCTTAAATAAGCTCTAAATAAGCCCTTAATAAAATAGAGGCTTAAAAGAAAATTTATTTAGCTAGTACTAAAGAAGATTTTAAGCTTTATATTTTTGTAGTGTTAAATTAAGAGCATGAAAGAGTTTAAGGAATTCTTTTATGCTTTTATTTATTTCCTGCTTTTTTTTATTCATTTCTTTTAATTTTTTCCTTTTTTTCTTATCACCTTTTTTCTTTTTCTTTCTCTTTTCCTTTTTTCAATTTTTTCATTTTTTATTTTTTATTTTTTATTTTTTTCATTTTTTCCTTATCTCCTTTTTCTTCTTTCTTCCTTTTTCTCTGTTGTCTTTTTCTCTGTTGTTTTTAAATCAAATAGTATAAACTTTTTATTGTAGATAGTTTTAGAGTTGTAAGAATTTATATTCTATTTTTTGTGAGTTTAAGTGTATGAATCTATCGTTTTTTAAATCGTTAAAATCTGCGATAACAATTTTATGTATTTTAATTTTAATAGTGGTTAGTGTGGCGTATATGTCTGGGGTTGTGGTATACCCAGGAGAGATTGCGGTAAGGCAGATAAATTTAGGGCCAAAGCAAGGGGTGCAAAAAAAGGTATTATCTTCAGGATTAGTTTGGAATATC
Organism: Bdellovibrionota bacterium; assembly: GCA_050952645.1. Classification (GTDB taxonomy): domain Bacteria; phylum Bdellovibrionota_C; class UBA2361; order UBA2361; family CAKMMH01; genus CAKMMH01. The sequence continues at coordinate 37,404 of JBMNLI010000002.1, forward strand.
CCATTTTATTCTAAAATCTACAAGGTGCCGACTACCGTTCAGACATTATATTTAACTAGGCAAGATGATGATGATAGTGTTAATTTAAGCGAGGAATCTCAAGGAGTTTTAGAGGTTCAAACCGTTGATGGAAGTAGTATATTTGCAGATATTTATGTTTTGTATCAGTTTTTAGGTAAAACTGATAATTTAAGTAGGGAGCAAGGGGTATATAATTTGTTAACGCAAGTAGGAGTTTCGAATGATTATTGGCTTCAAAGGGTTAAGACGGCGGTAACGAATGAGTTAAAAAAATCATTAGGAAGCTTATCTACATCTGAGTTTTATAATCCTTATAAAAGAGAAAAGGCGGTTATTCAAGCGCAAGCTAAGATAAATGAAAGGTTAAAAAAATATGGAATACATGTAATCGCTTTGCTTTTAGGGCGTTATACTTATGCTGAAAGTAGGATTGACAATGCGATATTTGAAAAAAACATTCAAGATCAGGAAGAGAGATTAAATGCAGCAAGAAAAAGATTAGGCGAGGCGACCGCTAAGACTACAGAGCTTGAAGCAAAGTGGGATGCGAAGATAAAAACTTTGCTAGTAGAAGCAAATAATGAGGCTATCGTAATAAAGTCGAAAGCAGATTTATATGAGGGGGAGAAGAGAGCGCAGGGCGACTTGCTAGTTAGTAAGGCCATAGCGGAGACTCAAAAATTAAAGGCTGATGCGCTCTCGAAGTCAGGGGCTGATATGTATGTTGCAAAGGAGTTAGCGCCAATGGTTAAATCTTTAAAGGGTGGAGTAGTAAAGGGGGTGGATCCTTATAATTTAAAAACTTGGCTTTCAAAGTTTAGCTCTAATAAATCTGAAAAAGGGAGATAGGAAAAGTGGCATTATTTAGAAAATTATTTTTAGGATTTTGTTTAGTATCTTTTTTAGGCTGTGATGGTTTTTATAAGGAGATGGGGAGCACGGAATATGGCATTAAGTTTAGGATGCTTCCATCGTTTCTAGGTGGTGGAATATCATCGAACGTTATACAAAAGGGACAAACGGTTTTTTTATTTCCTTGGGATAAGTTATATATATTTGATACTAAAGTGCAAAGTATAGAATGGGGAGATGATAAAGACAAGGATGCAAAGAGTGCCGAGAAGAGCTATGTTAAGACTAGGGCTTTAGATGGCAATGAGGTATCTCTTGCAGTTAGGATAGAGTATCAGATATCGGGAACTGAAAAAGAGCTTATAAATTTAGCTAATAAAATTGCTACTACTAATCAGGGGGTTGATAAGATAGTAAGAAATATTGCTAAAGCTGATATAAGAACTTATATGAACGAGCTTAATACGGATCAATTTTTTGATAATAAGGCAAAGTATGATGGGCAAGACAAGGTGTGGATAGCAATGCAAAAAAGGCTATCACAATATGGGATTGAGATATTGAGTGTAAATTTAAAGGAGCATAGGTTTGAGAGGACTCTTTTAGATGGAACTATTGATAAGGCGTATCAGGAAAAGATAAATGAGGTTCAGACGACCGATGAGAAGACTAGAAAGGAAGAGCGTAGAATTAAGGCGATATTAGCTCAGAAAGAGAGTGAATACGCAGTTTCTATGGCTCAAAGAAATAAAATAATACAAGAAGCTTTAGGCTATGAGGCTCAAGCAAAGAGTAGGGGAGACAGTTATTTTTTAGCAAAAGAAAATGAGGCTAAGAAGATTTTAGTAAATGGGAAATTAGAAGCAGAAGGTTTAGATGAGCAAGTAAAGGCTTTGTCTGGAAAGGGTGGTGAAAACGTAGTCAAGTTAAAGATAGGAAAGGAGTTAAGCGCTTCTCCTTCGACGTTTATTACTATTGGCGATGAAAATAAAAATAGCGTATCCGTTGAAAAGGTAGATACTAATGAACTTGTTAAAATGCTAGGAGTTTTAGAGGGAGTAAAAGAGAAAAAAGGAAAATAGAAAAAGGGCAAAAAGATAAAACAAAAAGATAAAGTAGACTCAAAACAAACTAAAAAATAAATTAAAAAGCAAGCTAAAGAGTAAACTAAAGAGTAAGCTAAAGAACAAACTAAAAAAGCATCGACTACTTTTAGCTAAAAGCTTTTAGTTGTTTTTAGTTTATTAAGTAAGTATGTAAAAAAACGCTCAGCAAAAAATCCAGAAAAATGGACAGATTGTGCTACGCTTAAATATATTAAAGAAATTTGCAAAGAGCTAAAAATTGGCTCTTCACATTTTAAGGTAGGTTTAAGACCTTAAAATTAGTATCACTCGCCTCGACGAAGCCCAAAAGAAAATTGACTTTAAAGGAATTTGCATAAAATAAATTACTTTAAATATAGTTGTAATTTTTCTTTAAACTATAGATAGTTTTCTATAAAAGCCAATTTTCTTTTAAGCTAACCTAAAAAAACAATTTTTCTAACCCACCTAAAACATGAAGAACCTAAAAATTTAAAATTTTAAATGTATAGTGGCGAAAATTAGGAATTCTTTGTTGCATTCAAATCGGGTCGTAAGTTTAAGCTCATAAAAAGATAGGTTTTCTAAGAAGATTGAGATTGATAATAAGCCTTAGTAATAAAAGTAAAAATGAGAAGATAAGAGTGGCGAATGGATACTAAAGAACCAAAGCAAAAAATATAGTTCTCTTGTATCCATTCGTTGTTCTTAAGGCATAAGCCCTAAAGAGATCCCTTAAAAATTTCAAAGGGGCTTTAATGGCTTACAACGTTCTAGGAGCAACTTGCAACGCTACCGAGGAGGCAGCGCCTCTACAACTTTATCGCGCCTTTCTGGCCTCCAAGGCTGGAAGTAAACTCCTTCAGGGTCACTACCGTCACTTGGATTAAAAGATTCCCAAACTCCGTTAGCCTTGAGATGTTCGTTTAAAAATAACGCAAGCGAGTCGAGTGCTTTAAGAATGTCTTCGGATACGTTGTGTTTTTCAGCGAGAACCCATTCAATCATTACAACCCAATTATCATTTTCATCGGAAACTTTAACACCAAACCATTCATGTTTTAGTAGCTTTCCGTCTTGGGTTTCTTGCCAACGCTCGAAGAGTTCCTCCGCCCTTTTTTTAGTAAAAACCTTAGCGCTTGAGGTTATGCAGGCATCGAATATTACAAAACATACTTCTTGTTTTGAACTATTACCGCGCAAATTTTGTCGTGAGGCATAAAGATCATCTCGAAGTTCGTAATGCACTACTTCCTTATTGTTATCGTAAGTTCCTCCTTTTCTGTGGAGTTCGTCAAATTCGCGAGAATTAACGTCGCTTCCATTTTGCCTCGCCTTCATTCTTGTCGTGTTTTCCATTATAATCTCCTTTAGTTCTAGGAACAGCGACTCTCTTTTCGGATACGTAATGATTAAGATATCACGTGATATCACCCGATGAGTCGTCTCTACCTAGTTTAAAAAAACTAAATAGAAACGACTCATCGAAGAAGGAGTCTTTTTTAGAAAAAGGAGAACGAGCCTTATCGCTTTTAAACGTAAACTTTTAAACGTAAAATGGATACACCAAAAAAATCCTTTATAAAAACCGCTCTTCTATCCATTACCAAGCTCTTATCTTATAACTTGTAAGTTTACACGATTGTTTATTTTTAAGCAAAAAAAATCTCTTTAGACATCTTTTAAAAGTTGCAGATTGTCAAATTAAACTAGATACTTTTCCGTTTTTAAAAAGTGTCTCTGTGATGTACTGTTAAAATCGATATAACTTAAACTTTTCCTTGTTTTACGTATGCTATTTTTGATAATTTATGTGAGTGTTTCTTAGCTTTTTTTAAATTATTTTGAGTATGTTATAAAGCTAAAATTAAAATTATATACGTAAAAGAGGGGAAAGTTTGAGATATAAAATTACATAAAAGTGGGTAATTTTATCTTGCATTTTTCGGGTAAATTTATTTGACATTAATAAAAAGTTATAAGAAGCTACCGTTTATGCTTTATTAAAAGGTATGTATATGCTTTTCAGTGTGGCAACTAAATATCCTTGCAGAAATAGGTTTGGCCTATGAAGATTTGCTTAAACCCTAACTTGTAATACCACTTTTTAACAGAACTACCAGTTTCAGTTTGGAGAAAAAGTGTATCTCCTTTTAGTTCTATCCACTTATCTATACAAGCTTTAGTTGCGACTGTTCCACAACCTTTGCTTCGATATGAAGGGACAGTCCCGACATTATAAAGTCCTCCCTTGCCATTTAAAAAGCATAGTGTCGCTATTGAAACGGGTATTTTATTGTCGTAGCAAACAAAATGATAGAATTTTTGTTTGTTGTTAAAAGATTGTCTTAGAGCTTTCATGTAAGATTCATCTAATTCGCCATATGGTTGCTCGGGCGTTTTATCACCTCCATACGCACTAGTGAATACATCTTCAAAGTCAACACGTGCTTTTTCGTCTGTAACGCACTTTACCGTGAGTGATGTAGGTTTTGTTTTGATACTACTGTTCAAGGTGTATGTCATAAAAGATTCTTCTGACAAAGGTACATAGCCCGCTTTTGTTAGTAAATCAGCAGTTTTTGTTGTGTATTATTCTCTACTGTATAGATGCATGGATTTCGATTCGAAGAGGTGAATTGATTAGAAATAAGTTCTAGTTTTTCTGATAAATTTACGCTAGAGGGAACAAAGGCATAGTTCCAAAATCCATCTTCAATAATATCACTTAGATAAATTGAACATGAATCTACGAGGATTTTTCGATCGAAATACATTCCTTTTTGAACATTAAAGTGCCAATCCATTAATTGTTTCATTATCATAATCTCCATACTTTATTGAAAAATCAATTGTCCTCCTGATATTAGCAAACCAAGAATGCTTAACGCTATTTCTACCTAAAATTCTTTTTTTTTCTCTACAGTTGCTAGAATTTTATTTTATTAGTGTAGTTTAAACTAGCTAAATATTACTTTTAGAAGAATCATAATGCAATAGTCTTTCCTTTAACCTTAAGCCTTTGCAAATTTAAAAAAAACAGTGCGTAGTAGCAATTTTATTGCTTAAAAATAAAGGGTAATTAGCGCTTTTTAAGAACGTAAGTTATAAAGGCTTCAAGCAAAAAGGTTGTGGGCTATTTGCTTGCATAGTTTCTCGTTTACGTTTTGTTCTTTATCGTGTTCTTTAGTATTATTCCCATTATCATAATTGTTCATATAATCATTATCATAACCATTAGCATTTAGCATAATTCTTATCGCTCTATCATTATAAAATTTATCTCCTAATCGAAATGCTTCTATAAAAGATAGAATCTCTATCGCTTCTTTCCTGTTTTTTCTCCACACATGCTCACATAAACATCGCCTTATAGCTCTTATCATCCCTTCATCGTTAAGTATCTTTGATACAGTTTCACTCTCACTAAACTTACTTAACGAATTTAAAATATTAGCTACATTGTTTATATTCCCATACTCTACATTTCCTAATAACACACAAGAAACCTCTATTACTGCATTTTTAATTTCGTTTTCATTATCTAAATTTAAATCAAGCCCCATCGATTTCATAAAACTTAAGGTTGCCTCAAACCTTTCAGTGTAATTTCCATAGTAGTATTCCCTTTTTATAAAAGCAAAAAGCCCACGTAGCATGAGCTTTTGCGTGGGTCGCTTCTTTAGCTTTGTTATATTTTTATCATTTAGTAATGATAAAATATCTTTTGCAGTCGTTATATAACCACTGCTCAAAAATTTAAAATAACCTTTTATTATGATACGTCTTATATTACAACCGTTTACTATTTTATCTTTACACCCAAGTTCTTCTAAAAGTGAAAGACACTCTCTTACATCTTGAATTTTTCCTTCTATTATCAGTTCGCTTAAATATTTTTCAAAAGCAAGTCTAGTTTTATTCGCACTTAGCACCTCATTTACTAAACTTTCTTCACCGAGCTTATTTAAAAAGTTTAAAAAAATTCCTATGCTAGAAATGTATTTTTTTCTTGCACAACATTCAATCCCAGCTATAGTAGCTTTCTTAAAACTACCGCTCGATATAACCTTTTTTAAAGCCTTGTGAAATCCTAGCTCTCTTAAATATTTTATAGCGTCTTTTGCCGTTAAAAAGCTTCCATTTCTTAAAAACTTAGCAATACACACTCTAGCGTTTTTTGCTCCGTTTACTGCATTTTGGCTTTTTATCATTTTTTGCGCTTCTATTTCATACCCATGCTTTTGAAGAAAGGATAAAATGTATTTTACATTATCTATATGACATTTTTTTAGCTCTTGACAAAAAAAAATTTCTATAGTATTTTTTACTTTTCCGTTAGAAAGTATGCTTTCTTTTTCTTCTTTGCTTATAAGAGATAAGCATATTTCTAAATAGTAAAAGTTGCGTGGCATTGCTATGCTAGCAGCTTTAGAGCTTGAAAGGCTATGCGTTATATATCCTTTTATAGCGTCTATTGCATCTTGAGTAGCAAGCAATGCCCGTGTTTTTTGATAGCTATTGCAAGGGTAATCGTTAGAATAATTATCCTCGTCAACAGCTTTACATATTAACTCAAAGAGAGTAGGCTTTCTTCCTTCAGATGCAAAGCTTGCACCTAAAAGAGGAGAAAAGATAGGTTTTTTAGCAAGTTGTTGTCGGCGCGTTTGCCTCTGCAAAGCATTGTGCCTAGCCCCCCGATTAGCAATGAGATTCAAATTTGGGTGCTTTGAATTATGCTTTTCGGGTGTTGTTGTTTGTGTAGGTATTGTATTTATACCATTTGTCATTATTTTCCTCCTTTTTTATATTATAGTTTAGTTAAATTTAAATAATTTTTTTCTAAGCCCATTTTTGGGCGTCGAGCCTTTTTATACTAGAAACTAAATTCTGTCAAACCTATTTCTTTATTTTCATATTTTTTTAGTGTGTATTTTTAAATCGAGTAGTGAATACTAGTAGAATTTTTCTAGAATGACCGTTCTAGCTATGGAAAATTGTAAATTTTTTTCTAATAACTCCTAAACTTTTTGGTTCTTCACGTTTAAAGGTGACCCCGAGAGAAACAAAGCACCATTCTGTTTAATGGTGTCCTTGCGAAAGTTATCCACAGCCTTACAGCTTGACCTTTAGCTTTTAATTATCAGTTATGGATAACTTTTCCTAACAACTCTAATGTTTATTTTTTCCAATAAAATTAACTATTATTTTAATAAAACAACAACAGTTTTGTAAAATAATTTTGTCAATTTACATTAGAAGATAGACTCTAACCCACTCAAAACGTGAAGAGCCATTAAAATTAAATTTTATACGTATCGGAGAGAAAAATTTAAGATAATAAATAAGATACTAAAAAAGCCTTGACTATTTCTAGCCAAGGCTTTCTTATTTTTATGTTTAACTTTTAAGAGTTATTACTAATTACATTCACTATAGAATCTAGGAATTCTAGCTAACACGCTTAGTTTTCCTGAAAGAATCTTAGCGTTTTTATTTAATAACTCGGTAGCAGTTTGTGAACCGATGTTTCTTTGTCTTACGGTTCTACCAACTTGACGACGAAGTTTTCTTAAATGTCTTTCAATCAATTCAAGTTTAGGTTGATTATCACCTTGCACGCAGTAAGTAGTATTAGTGCAAGATTGCATTACATCGCTTAAAGAAGCAATAATAGTTTTAAGTTGAGCGTTTCTTTTGTTTGCTCTATTTATTCTTCTTTTAGCAGAAGCTTGAATATTTTTAATTTGTGGGTAAGGATTGCTTTCTTTTAATAGCAATTCCGTTTGTGCTATCAACATGCTTACAAACTCATCGCCATGTAAGCTAGCCTTATCGCCCTTGATATTCACGTCTACACAACCAAGACAAGAAGTGCCATCTCCATTACATACGCCACATCTGTCAAGCTTAGCATCGCCGTAAGGAACGCCTGCGCAGTCTACACATTTGTTATTACCATTACATACGCCACATAAGTCGTATTTCGCATTTCCAAACGGAACGCCCGCACAGTCTAAACAAGAAGTGCCATCGCCATCGCATACGCCACATACATCTAGTCTAGCGCTTCCACCAGGAACTCCAAAGCAGTCTATTTCACAAGCTGCCGCATAAACATTTTGAGTTATATTAGTGCTAGCTAAACCGTCAGATACATTTAGCGAAACTTGACAAGATTGACTAACGCCCGTTCCTGGGTTGGTTAGCGTTAGCGTTGGAGTAGCAGTGCTTTCATTGCTTAGGACTGAATTTTCACAATTTGTAGTCCAACTGTAAATCAACTTAGTTCCATCAGGGTCTACACAATTAGCACTTATATCTAATGTAGTAACGCTTCCTTGACACTCGGTATTGTAAACAACCTCATTAGCTCCATCGCATATTGGTGCATTATTTGGTTGGCAAGTAGGTAAGCTCTTATTAGCTACCACTGAAACGCCATCTAAATACCAAGATGTAGAAGGGATATCTAATTTAGTGTCGAACGCATTCTCAACATTTCCTGAGATAAAGTTTTCAGGTTGCCCACGATCTTCAGGGTCAGGGTTAACGTTATTTTTTATACCTACAGGAATTTTTACCTCAAATGCGTTATTGTTTTTATACCCGAAGTAAGCTTGAAGACTTGCGTCAGGATTTATAGAAATACATTTAGCAATTGGTGCAACTTTAGCACAAGGCGTCGATGAAGCGTTAGCTGTAGCAATTTTTGCAGCCTCTGAGTTGTTCTTTAAAGTCCAAGTAAGGGTTTGCGTTTTATTAAAGCTAACGCTAAATGCTCCTTTAACTCTGCCTTTTTCAAACGTGCTAGGTTGATTGCAATAATTAGCGCTAAGCCCAGTTATCACGTTTCGAGTATCAGAGCTAGTTTTGCAAGCATCTACGGCTACGACTTTATCATTAGTGTTTTCATACCCAAAGTAAGCCGTATACGTATCGTCTTCATTGTTCATTACACATTCAAGTATAGGTGTAATAGCAGATGTGGTATCGATACACTTGTTATCAACGCATTTTTGATTATCACCACAATCGGCATCTTCTACACACTCGGGTTTACAAGCTCCGTTTTCACAGCCGTATTGACAATTTACTTTTACCATACCTCTTCCCTCTAGAGCCTTATTGCCTGCTCCAAATTTAGGTTTAGCAACGCACACTTGCTCTGCTAGAGTAGTGCTAGAAAGACAGTAATCTGTATTAGAGATTTTTCCGCTTCCTTTAGTATAAGTAGTGCTTCCAAGAACGCTAGGAACGTTTCCACCGTCTGAGTCCGTGCAAGAGTAAGCCTTGTTTTCAGAGCAATTGCTCCCAGTGCAACCTTGACAACCAGGGTCTTTGCTATCTACTAAGCCATCTCCATCGTTATCTTTTCCATCTTCACATTCGCCTTTAGGAACGCACTTATTGTCTACACATTTATTGCCATCACCACAATCGGCATCTTCTACACACTCGGGTTTACAAGCTCCGTTGTCACAGCCGTATTGACAATTTACTTTTACCATACCTCTTCCCTCTAGAGCCTTATTGCCTGCTCCAAATTTAGGTTTAGCAACGCACACTTGCTCTGCTAGAGTAGTGCTAGAAAGACAGTAATCCGTATTAGAGATTTTTCCGCTTCCTTTAGTATAAGTAGTGCTTCCAAGAACGTTAGGAACGTTTCCGCCGTCTGAGTCTGTGCAAGAGTAAGTCTTGTTTTCAGAGCAATTGCTCCCAGTGCAACCTTGACAACCAGGGTCTTTGCTATCTACTAAGCCATCTCCATCGTTATCTTTTCCATCTTCACATTCGCCTTTAGGAACGCACTTATTGTCTACACATTTATTGCCATCACCACAATCGGAATCTTCTACACACTCGGGTTTACAAGCTCCGTTTTCACAGCCGTATTGACAATTTACTTTTACCATACCTCTTCCCTCTAGAGCCTTATTGCCTGCTCCAAATTTAGGTTTAGCAACGCACACTTGCTCTGCTAGAGTAGTGCTAGAAAGACAGTAATCCGTATTAGAGATTTTTCCGCTTCCTTTAGTATAAGTAGTGCTTCCAAGAACGTTAGGAACGTTTCCACCGTCTGAGTCTGTGCAAGAGTAAGTCTTGTTTTCAGAGCAATTGCTCCCAGTGCAACCTTGACAACCAGGGTCTTTGCTATCTACTAAGCCATCTCCATCGTTATCTTTTCCATCTTCACATTCGCCTTTAGGAACGCACTTATTGTCTACACATTTATTGCCATCACCACAATCGGAATCTTCTACACACTGTGGTTTACAAGCTCCGTTTTCACAGCCGTATTGACAATTTACTTTTACCATACCTCTTCCCTCTAGAGCTTTGTTGCCTGCTCCAAATTTAGGTTTAGCAACGCACACTTGCTCTGCTAGAGTAGTGCTAGAAAGACAGTAATCTGTATTAGAGATTTTTCCGCTTCCTTTAGTATAAGTAGTGCTTCCAAGAACGCTAGGAACGTTTTCGCCGTCTGAGTCTGTGCAAGAGTAAGTCTTGTTTTCAGAGCAATTGCTCCCAGTGCAACCTTGACAACCAGGGTCTTTGCTATCTACTAAGCCATCTCCATCGTTATCTTTTCCATCTTCACATTCGCCTTTAGGAACGCACTTATTGTCTACGCATTTATTGCCATCACCACAATCTGCATCTTCTACACACTCGGGTTTACAAGCTCCGTTTTCACAGCCGTATTGACAATTTACTTTTACCATGCCTCTTCCCTCTAGAGCCTTGTTTCCAGCTCCAAATTTAGGTTTAGCAACGCACACTTGCTCTGCTAGGGTAGTGCTAGAAAGACAGTAATCTGAGTTTTTAATGCTTCTTTTGCCTTTAGTATAAGTAGTGCTTCCAAGAACGTTAGGAACGTTTCCGCCGTCTGAGTCCGTGCAAGAGTAAGCTTTGTTTTCAGAGCAATTGCTCCCAGTGCAACCTTGGCAACCAGGGTCTTTGCTATCTACTAAGCCATCTCCATCGTTATCTTTTCCATCTTCACATTCGCCTTTAGGAACGCATTTATTGTCTACACATTTATTGCCATCACCACAATCTGCATCTTCTACACACTCGGGTTTACAAGCTCCGTTTTCACAGCCGTATTGGCAATTTACTTTTACCATACCTCTTCCTTCTAGAGCCTTGTTGCCTGCTCCAAATTTAGGTTTAGCAACGCATACTTGCTCTGCTAGGGTAGTGCTAGAAAGACAGTAATCTGAGTTTTTAATGCTTCTCGTTCCTTTAGTATAAGTAGTGCTTCCAAGAACGCTAGGAACGTTTCCGCCGTCTGAGTCCGTGCAAGA
>JBMNLI010000003.1:0-66031 GCA_050952645.1 Bdellovibrionota bacterium
TAAAGCATAGCCTTTAACAAGTGTAGCAAAATCGGCTAAAGAAGAGTTGATTTCCCCTTTTTCTTTCTGATTAAATCCATTCCACATAGCTAAAACGCTAAATGGAGAATCATCTTCCTTATCACCACGCGCTTCCAAAATAAGTACAGTTCTATCACGACTTATAAAGTTTTCACTATTTTCTTCTAGTCTGCTAGTCTTTAAACTCATATACTTAAATCGTTCAACGATTGAGCCAGCAAACATGCTAATACAGCCTACGATTATAAAGCTAGAGCCATCATAAATAACAACCCAAACTCTGCTTCTGTCTCCTTTTTCATTTTGCATTTATTTTCTTTCTATTAACTTAAATGGGACAAAACCTAAGATAGAATCTTTTTGCAAAGATCCTACAAAACAACTAATAATTATACCAAACTTAAACTATTAGTAAACTTTTATTCTTTTATTTCATAAAAAAAATCTTACTTAAAATACGAAAATAAATAAGAAAAATAAATTATTTAGAAAAGGTTTTAATTTAAAAAACTTGAGGCTATACGATTTACACTATAGAATTTACACTCTAGAATTTATTATGAAATATTTAATTATAAAAAACTAGAACAAAGAAATAACAAAAGAATAATAAGAAAAACGAATAAAAAATGCGGAAGAAGGGAATCGAACCCCCACGCCTAAGGCATCAGATCCTAAGTCTGACGTGTCTACCAGTTCCACCACTCCCGCATAAAAACAAGAAATAATATATACCCATTTTAAAAAAATATCAAGCAACAAAACTATTTTCTTAAGGCCCCACCTAAAACGTCAAAGAACTAAAAAACTTTATGCTCGTTCTTTCTTTTTCTTATCTTTTAAATCATCGTCCTCTAAATTAGTTTTTTTAGTTTTTCACGTTTTAAGATAAGTTAAAGACCTCAAAATTAGCATCACTCACCCTAGGAAGCCCAAAAAAAAATTAACTTTTAAGGAATTTGCATAAAATAAATTAACTTTAAATGTAGCTGTAATTTTTTTTTTAAAACTATAGCTAGTGTTATACAAAAGTCAATTTTCTTTTAAGCTAACCCTAAAAAAACTATTTTCTTAAGGCCCCACCTAAAACGTCAAAGTACTAAAAAACTTTATGCTCGTTCTTTCTTTTTCTTATCTTTTAAAGGCATCGTCCTCTAAATTAGTTTTTTTAGTTTTTCCTACATTAAATATTGCATCTTTTGAAATTATAACATCTTTTACATTACGCTTAGAAGGAATATCATACATCACGTCTAGCATAATATTTTCCATAATAGCCCGAAGTCCCCTAGCGCCCGATTTTCTTAAAATAGCCTCTTTTGCTATCTCCTCTAATAATTCATCTGGGATAACTAGATTAACATTTTCTATCGCAAATAATTTTTTATACTGTTTTACTAAAGCATTCTTTGGCTCTGTTAGAACTCTTACGAGTGCTTTTTCATCTAACTCCTCTAATGTGGCTATAATAGGCAAACGCCCTACAAATTCTGGTATAAGACCAAAGTGGAGTAAGTCCTCAGGTTGCACCTTTGCTAAAAGCTCCCCCTTTTCAGTCTCCGCACTTATTTTAAGCCTAGATTTATTTTCCTTTACTCCAAAGCCTAGCTTCTTATCTCCAATTCTTCGCCTTATTATATCTTCTAGCCCTACGAATGCTCCGCCACAAATAAACAATATATTGCTAGTATCTACTTGCAAAAACTCAGACTGTGGATGCTTTCTGCCCCCCTTAGGAGGAATACTCGTAACTGTGCCTTCTAAAATTTTAAGTAGTGCTTGCTGCACTCCCTCACCTGAAACATCTCTAGTAATAGACGGATTATCGGACTTTCTAGATATCTTATCTATCTCATCTATATAAACTATACCTTGCTGCGCTCTTTCAACATCGTAATCTGCTGCTTGTAGTAATCCTAAAATAATATTTTCTACATCTTCTCCTACATACCCAGCCTCGGTAAGAGATGTAGCATCTGCTATCGTAAAAGGAACTTTTAAAATCTTTGCTAGAGTTTGCGCTAGTAAGGTTTTCCCAGACCCAGTAGGCCCTATAAAAAGAACGTTTGATTTCGCAAGTTCAACATCCTTTGCTATATTGCCTGCCGTTATCCTCTTGCAATGATTATAAACGGCAACCGCTAAAACTTTCTTAGCTCTATCTTGCCCAATTACGTATTCATCTAAAAAAGCTTTTATTTCACTAGGAATAGGAAGCATGCCTTCATTTAAAGTAGAACTCGACTTTGCCTCAGCAGCAATAATATCATTACATATATTTATACACCTGTCGCAAATATAGCCCCTATCGCCACCTATAAGCTTAGTTACGCCCTCATCATCTGGAGTCCTACCACAAAATGAACAAACTACGGTTTCAACATCATCTACGCTTTTAGAGCTTCTCCTATTTTTATTATTATCTTTATCCTTTGCCAATTTACACTTCCTATAATTTTTTTTACGACTTTCCTATTAATATTAAATTAAAAAATTAGTCTTTTACACTTTTTTCTGAATCTTCTCTTTTGTTAAATACATTATCGATAATTCCATAATCTTTAGCTTCTAAAGCACTCATAAAATTATCTCTATCTGTATCCTTTTCTATTTGCTTTATGGTTTTATTAGTATGTATAGATAAGATTTGGTTTAACTCTTTTTTTACTCTAGACATCTCTTTTGCATGAATATCGATATCTGAGGCTTGTCCTTTAAAACCACCTAACGGCTGATGAATCATTATCCTTGAATGCGTTAAAGCGGAACGTTTTCCTTTAGCTCCACCAGCTAAAAGTAGCGCTCCCATGCTTGCAGCTTGTCCTAAACAAACGGTAGCTATATCTGGCTTTACGTATTGCATCGTATCATAAATAGCCATACCAGCAGTTACGGAGCCACCAGGGCTATTTATATATAGATAAATATCTTTTTCAGGATCCTCGCTCTCTAAAAATAATAACTCTGCGGCTATTATATTAGCAACATTATCGTCTATCTCGGTTCCTAAAAAAATAATCCTATCTTTTAAAAGGCGAGAATATAAATCATAAGAACGCTCACCACGTCCCGTTTGCTCTATTACATAAGGAATATAATTCATAAAAAACCCCTTTAAAATATACTTTAAATTTTATACACACTTCTTAAGCTTTAAAAAAAGCTTTTTAGCTATCTTTAAAAACATAAAAAATTAAAAATATAAACTAAAAAATTAAACTTTATTTTTAATCAAACTTTTAACTTAATGTTGCTAACGCTCCACCTCTTACAGCACTTAGTACTATTGGGCCAAGAAAATTTATCATATCATCATCTTCGTTATTATCTAAGTTTTTCTTCATTTCTTCTTTAACATCTACGAACGTAATATCTGCTTTTTCAAATATCCAATCTAGCACCTTTTCTTCTTTAAACCTACTTATCATTATTTCTTCTAAATTCCTAGCCGTTATATTCTTTTTAAAATTATCGATTGAAACCCATTTTGATGAAGCGATTTCTTTTAAAAAAGCCTCATATGATGCATCATCAACGCAAATATTTTCATTTTGGATAATATTATTTACTAAATACGACAACCTTAACCTTTCTTTAGCAAGAGAATTAAATTCCTTCCTAGCTTTTTCTTTATAAAATTCACCACCCATTTGCTTTAAGGAGCTTATAACCGATTTGCCATAGTCTTTTAAAATATTATCAATTTCATTATCAAGCATTATTTGTGGAATTTCAAAATCATCACAAATTTCTAATAATTTTTCTCTTATCGCCTCTTCTCTTAAAACTTCTTTGTAACTTTTTAAAACTGCCTCTTTACTAATATCAACATTTATAAGCTTCTTTACACTACTAATATCTTTAATAGTATAATTGTATTCTTTTTCATTTCTAGTTTATTTAGCTCTAGCTTATTTGATCGTTTAGTTGTGTTCATTTTTTATCTTAATAATTTAAATAAGTTAATATAATACTTTTTTTTCTTTAGTAGTTTTTTTTAATCATCACTTGCATTTTTATTGTCTTCTTTTTTATTATTTTCTTTATTATTATTTTCTTTATTATTATTTTCTTTACCATCTTCTACACGATCTTCTACACTATCTTCCATAGTGTTTTTTAGCGCTACATAAGAAAATTTAACTTTATCACAAATCGTATCTAGAGCCTTAATCCTACTTAACTCAAGCATAATGCTAGGCTTTAAATTATTGCTCATCATGTCTTGCCTCATTTTTGCTAACGAAACTCCAACCTTTCTTGAAATATTGCTTAAATAATCGCTATACTCTTCCTCGCTAGCTTCAATATTCTCAATCTTTATAATATCATCTAATAAAAATGCGGTTTGCACTCTTTCTTTTGCTAAGCCGTTATAACTATCTCTTAATGTAGTTCTAATATCTTCAGCTAATTCTTTCATTGAAACAGACTTTTCGTAAATCCCAAATCGATGCGATATAATATCTTCTATTTCCCTATCTAGCATCGTTTGAGGAATTTCAAAATCATAACTCTCAAGCAACTTCTTCTTTATAGCTATTTTCTCTCTTTCTTTATTAGCTCTTAAAATTTCATCTTGCAAACTTTCCTTAACTTTATCTCTAAGTTCACTAACACTGCTAAGAGAAAAGTTGCTTTCAAGAAAATTTTTTGTAAGCTCTGGTTCTTTCTTTTGGAAAATTTCTTTTAATTTTACTACATATACGACTTTGCCTGCATCAAACTTGCCTTTTTTGTTCGATATCTCTATTAAAGAAGGGCACTCTTTAGTTTCTCCTTTTTTCATAGTTAACAAAAGCTCTCTAACAGCACTATCAGAGCTTCCATCAATTTTACTATTCCATATGCTCTCGCTTAACCCTCGCACATGCTCTTTTTCCTCTTCTAAAGAGCCATCTTCATATTTGTAGCTAAGAGTAAATTTTACGGTATCATCTTTTGTAGGCGTATCTCTATCTTCTACAGCCTTTAACGTGCTATACCTTGATATTAAATCTTGCATAGCCTTATCGAGCCTTTCTTCGCTGTATTCATCCTTTTGTACTTCAATCTCGATGCCAACATATTCTGGCACTTTTGGAGGTGTTGGAAAAAGCTCTACGGTGGCAGTAAAAGAAAAACCATCTTCCTTAGTATCGCTCGTAATATCAACATTAGTAACGGAAATCACTTTTAAATCGCTTTCTTTAATGCAACTATCTATCGCCTCATTTAATAATTTTTCTTTTGCATCTACCATCATGGCTTCCTTATAAATCGCCTCAACCATATCTTTAGGAGCCTTCCCTTGGCGAAAGCCTTTTATTTTCATATTTCTTGCAGCATAATTTAATAAATTTTGATATTTCTTTGAAAAATCTTCTTTACTTACCGATATATCTAACAACTTTACAACGCTATTTACATCAGTAATAGTGCAATTAAACTTTCTTTCAGATTTTTGACCTTCTAAACTCATTACTACCCCTTTTATTATTCCTTAACATAGAAAAAATTAAATATTAAATTAAATATTAAAAAATATTACAATTACATCTTTACTTGCGAATTTTAAAATATAAAAACAAAAAATAGGATAACAGAAAGCACTAAATTTTACAACGTTTTAACTTAAAACTTTAATAGAAAAACCTTTTAATTTAGTTTAGGAAAACTTTGATAAATCGATATAAACTCTATTTGCAAGGCACAAATAATATAGGAACTTTTATTTCTCTTAAAACTTTTTCAGACACACCACCAACGACAAATCTCTTTAATCCCGTTCGACCACTACTAGACATTACAATCATATCTACATTGTTTTGTTGTGCATAATTTACTATCTCTGTATGCACTGCCCCTTTAGCCTCAAGGACTACTGGTTTTAATTTTTTATAATCAAACTTAAGTGCTATGTTATTTAAATCCTTTTCTACTTCTTCTAATATTTTTTTATGCACATCTTCGGAAATTAAATTAGGTTGTTCTAAGATTGAAAATAATGCAGTCTCCGCAATGTCCGTAACGACGGCTAGCAAATCTATACTTGCATCGTACTTCGTAGCTATATCCTTAGCGATAGGAAAAGCTTGCTTTGAATTTTCAGATAAATCTGTGCAAAGTAATATTTTTTTAAGCATACGCTTATACTATATAAAAAATTAAATATCTTATTTATTAAATTTTAGCATAACCTACATTTTATTTAACACTAAACATTACACTAAATATTACATTAAATATAATTGTATTATTATAATTATGCTATTGTACTATTATGCTATTAAATGTAATTGCATTACTACATTTTATTGCATTATAAACTCTTTAAAATACACGGCAACTACCACACTGTCTTCAATCGCTAACGCATCGTTTATCGCATCTATTAGCTCTTCTCTTAAAGCCTCTTTGCCATCTTGCGTTAAAAGTTCTTCAGGAGTTTTATAAGATAGCGTATTTATAACGGCATCTCTTATCATAGCCTCTCGTTTTTCAAAAATCTTAGGAAGTGTTTTTGCAGAAACCTCTTCTTCTCCTTCCTCTTTTTTACTTTCTTTTTCTGCTTGAGTCCCACTTTCACCACCTATCAAGCTCGGGTCGTATTCAACAAGAATTGTAGTTCTTAAATAAGTAGTAGGCTTAGCTAAATTTACCACGAATGTATCTAGCTCTTGCACTTCATATCTTGACTGTTCCTCTGCCATTTCTGTCTCCACTTCTTTATTAGCATTCGCATCATCTTTTTTACCAAAGACGAAAAAAGCTACGACACCTCCTATAATAATTAACGCTACGAGTATTATAACTATTAATAAAACTGGAGATTTTTTTTGTTTTACATTTTCATTATTTTCTTCTTTAGAATCTTTTTTTTCTTTATCAGCCATAAAATGTTCCTATAAAAAAAACTGCTATTACTAAGTAATATATTGATTTTTTTCAAAAAGACAATAATATATTTTAACTATGAACATATTATTTTTAGCACCAGAACCATTTTTTCAAGAACGTGGAACTCCAATAGCCGCAAAGCTTGCACTTCAAGTTTTATCAAAAAGAAAAGATACTAAAATAAAAGTCATATGCTACAATGAAGGCAAAGAAGAAAGCTTTGAAGATGTTGAGATAAGAAGGATATCACGCCTCCCCTTTACCGATGGAGTAAGACCAGGGGCTTCATTAAAAAAACTAGCTTTAGATGTAATTTTATTTTTCACTACGATAAATGAAATTATAAAAAATAAAAAAAATACTTACGACCTTATCCATGCAATAGAAGAGTCTGTATTTATAGCATTATTTGCAAAAAAAATATTTGGAATAAATTATATATACGACATGGACTCCTCTTTATCAGATCAGCTAATAAATCGCTATAAGTTCTTGAAAATCTTTAAGGGCTTATTTAGGTATTTAGAAAGGTTAGCGATAAAAAACGCAGTAGCAGTTCTTCCTATGTGCGATGCGTTAGCTACGCAAGCCTTAGATTGTGGAGTAGAAATAGTTAAAGTCTTAAGAGATATAGCGTTAAACGACCTAGACGATTACAAAGAAGAAGCTAGCGATTTAAGAAAAGAATTAAACTTACCTAAAGATACTAAAATCGTGCTATACGTAGGCAATCTAGAGCATTATCAGGGGATAGACTTGCTTATAAAAAGTTTTGCTCTTATAAAAAAGGGCTTTGATAATCTTAAACTTATAATTATAGGTGGAACTAAAGAACATATCGAAAAATATAAAAAGTTAGCAAGCAATTTTCACGTATCAGACAGCGTCTACTTAATAGGACCAAGACCTGTAAAAGCGCTAGGAAATTATTTATCGCAAGGAGATATTTTAGCTTCTCCAAGAATTGAAGGTGAAAATACATCGATGAAGATTTACTCTTATCTTTTAGCAGGAAAGCCAATCGTTGCCACTAATTTACCTACACACACGCAAATTCTTACGGATTCTATTTCCTTTTTATGCGAACCGACCGTAAAGGATTTTGCACAAGGAATAAAAGATCTTTTAGAAAATCCAGATTTTAGTGATATTATAGCTAACAATGCTAAGAACGAAGCTAAAGAAAAATACACTTTCGAGGTTTTCACTAAAACGCTAAACGATTTATATGATAAAGTAGAAGATAAAATAAAATAATAAAAAAGCTTAAAGTTAAAAGTAATATAAATTATTTTAGTTCTACCTTTTAGCCGTTTTAATATTATCTTTTATAATATTACTACTTATAGCATTATCGCTTATACTATTTGCCGCAATACTACTAGTTCTATTTGAAAGATAAGTTGCAAGCCTTACAAACGCTAAAGGATTTACAGACTTTTTATTTACCTTAATCTCGTAATGAAGATGGTTTCCAGTTGAGCGTCCCGTAGAACCTACTAGACCTATTACATCTCCTCTATTTACTTGCATGCCTTTAGAAACTAAGATTTTTGATAGATGTGCATAACGTGAAATTAAATTATTCCCATGCTTAATATCGACTACAAGCCCATAAGTATCATTATATTTAGCTTTTACAATGAGCCCTCTTCCAGTTGCCCTAACAGCGGAGCCATAAGAAGAAGCAAAGTCGACGCCTAAATGCTTTACTATTTTTCCTGAAAACGGAGAATGTCTTATTCCGAAATGAGAACTAATGATATTGCTTTCTAATGGTAGCCCTATTGGCATAGTCGCAACGGTTTCATTTAACGCATCTAACTGCTTAATAATTTCTTTTCTTTTAATATTATTTTCAATACTTTCAGCACCATTTATACTTTCAGCACCATTAAAGCGATCGGTTTTAAAATTTAAGCTATTTTCTAATTTATCATCTAGAGCTTTTATCTCTAGTCCCCCAATCGAATCTGCTTGGTCTGTAGCGCTAGCGGGGTCGATTAGCACTCTTGCCTTACTATCGTTTAAAGCATCGTTAAAAGCATTAATTTTAGTAGTATTTTCTATTAAATCTGCTAGCTCTTTATTTCTTTTGCTTATATCTAGCTCGTACTCAGTGTATTTTTTATTTGCATCTAGAATTTTTGCCATTTCGTTTTCTAGGAAAGAATTTTTTCTTTTTAAAAATTCTCTTTCTTCTTTTAAATTTTGAATTTTTTTATCACCTAGAATATATGCAAAATGTTTTTTAGTTTGTCTTATGGCATTTTGCGACGTAAGAAAGCCTACTACCAAAAAGCCACATAGAAAAATAGTAAAAAACGATGCAAATATTAGCAATGGCAAAATATCGATCTCGAGTTTTCTTAATTCTTTTGAGTTTGGCATCATATACCAAAACTGTAATTGTTTATCTTTTAAGCGCATTTTTCTAAAATAATAAAATAGAAGAACACATATTTTTACTTATTTTTACTTATGTTTATTTTCAACTTTTATCTTTTAATTTTATTTCTTTACAAGATTATCTTTTAAAAATTATCTTTTTTAAGATGCAATCAACTCACGTGCTGAAGCTTTAGAAGCTTCCGTAACCTCATAGCCTGCAAGCATTCTTGCGATTTCTTCTATTCTTTCATCTCCTTTAATTTTAGTTATTTGGCTTAAAACCTTACTATTATCGTTTTTACTATCATTTTTAAACACTACATAATGTGCATCAGCCAAAGATGCTACTTGTGGTAAATGCGTTATGCATATAACTTGCGAAGTCTCGGCTAGTTCTTTTAATTTAATGCCGACCGCTCTAGCCGTCTTTCCAGACATTCCGCTATCTACTTCATCAAAAACTAAAACATTTACCCCATATTTATCTTTTAATATCTTTTTTAAAACTAATAAGATTCTAGAGAGTTCCCCTCCAGAAGCTATTCTCTTTAATGGCTTAACATCGTAGCCCTTATTTAAAGAGAGCATAAATTCTACATCATCTACCCCAGTTTCGTCAACTGCTGTTTTATTAAATAGCACTTTAAAATTTGCATGTGGCAAGTTTAGTTCTTCAAGTTCTATTTTTACTAAATTTTCAAGTTTTTTAGCGTGTTTTCTTCTCTCAGCAGATATTTTCTCTGCAAAATCAACTACTTTAATTTTTAATTTTTCTACATTTTCTTTAAAAGTTTCTAAATTATCAAAGTTTTCATAAGTTTTTAATTCATTTAAAATACTTTCGTAGAGTGCTATAAGCCCAGCTTCATTAGTAGCATATTTTCGCTCGAGTGAAGCTATTAAAGAGAGTTCTTCTCTTAGTTCTTCTAAATTTTCATCATCTAAATTTAACGTAGACGTGTATTTATTATACTCATTTTCAAAATCGGTTATAAGAGAAGATATATTTGAAAAACTTTCTTCTACGCTTCCTACATTTTCATCGCATCTTGAAATCACTGAAAGCCTTTTTTCAATTTCACTTACTAAGGAAAACAGCCCATTTTCTTCTAGCAGTAAACTTAAAATCTCATTTGAAATATTTTGAATTTTTTCTATTTGAGTAAACTTTTTTATCTCTTTTTCTAAGAACGATTTTCTATCTTTTTTTAAAGATATTCTCTCTAGGTCTGTTTTTAACGCATTAAGTTCAGCTATTCTTAGAGCAGTTTGATTTTTCTTATTTACAAAATCGTTATATTGCTTTTCAAGTTTCTTATAATTATCGAACAAAGCTCTATATTCAATTAGCTTATCTCTTAAATTTGCATAGCGATCTAAAACCTCTAAATGGTAAGAGGCGTTTAATAAATCTGCTTGTTCATTTTGACTACATAGAGAAATTATTTTCGATGATATCTCTGATAAAGTAGAAATATTTGATATTATTCCATTTATATAAATGCGAGACTTATCTTTGCTTATAACTCTACTTATTATAAGCTCTCTTTCTTTAGCCACATCGGGGAGCGTTAAAAAAATATCGTCTTCAAGTAAACTTAAATCGAAAACTGCTTGAATTTTACACTCCGAGCCATTTGGGCCTATAATATCAACGTTTGCTCGCCCACCTAGGAGCATATTAAGTGCAGAAATTATTATAGACTTTCCAGCACCAGTTTCACCAGTAATTACATTGAATCCTTTATGAAAATCGATTGTAGATTTTTTGATGATTGCCAAATTTTCGATATCTAGTTCTTTTAACATAGTAGAGACATAAGTAGAGAAAAACAGTATTTAAATCGTGTTTAAATAGTATTTACAAATATATTATACACAATTTTTGCGATTATTTATAATACATTATTTTTATAAAAAACTCTACTAACCTGCCATTTGACCTAAACTAATATTATTAATTTTCGCATAAGTTTCTCTGTAAACACTTTTAAGATAATCTTTATATTGGCATTGACTAATGCTATCCATTTGCTCTTTAAAATACTCTAATGAAATATAACCTAACTTAAGAGCTATTTCTTCAGGGCAAGACATTTTTAGACCTTGCCTAGCTTCTAAGATTTCTACAAACGTAGAAGCTTCGGATAATGCCGATGTAGTTCCACTATCTAGCCACGCAGTTCCTCGCCCTACTGGGACAACTTTTAATTGCTTCCTTTTTAAATATTCAACGTTTACATCGGTTATTTCATATTCTAGACGCTTAGATGGCTTTAAATTTTTTGCGATTTCGACTACATCATTATCATATATATACAAACCAGGAACTATATAATTTGATTTTGGCTCCTTTGGTTTTTCCTCTATACTAATAACATTTCCCTCAATATCAAACTCTATTACACCAAAATCTTGAGGATTAGTTACGGGATATCCAAAAATAGTAGCCCCAGTTTTATGTTCCCTTATAGAAGAGATATGACCAAAATTTCCATGAAATATATTATCACCTAATATTAAAGTGACGTTAGAACTACCAATAAAATCTTTACCTAAAACGAACGCTTCTGCAATACCTCTTGGGCTTTGTTGAACGATATAAGTAAAGTTTAACCCAAATTTTTTCCCATCTCCGAGAAAATTTGCAAGCACTGGCGTATCTTTAGGAGTCGATATTATACATATGTCTCTTATCCCTGCTAGCATCAACGTGCTTAAGGGATAATAAATCATAGGCTTATCAAAAACTGGCAAGAGTTGCTTGCAACACACTTGCGTTAACGGATATAACCTTGAACCCGTTCCACCTGCTAAAATGATTCCTTTCATAAAAGCACCTTTAAATTATTTCTTTCTTCACGTCAAAAAATGTTTTTTAGCTTAAAACATAGCATCAATTTGCTTAAAGCATAAACGCTACGAAAAGCAATCCTTTAAACTACCTTAAAACTAAACTACCTTAAGATAAACTACCTTAAAACGTGAAAAAACATTTATATAAATTTATTGGTTTTGGAATTTAGCGTATTTTTTCATAAATTTATCTACACGCCCTTCAGAGTCTACTATTTTTTGCTTTCCAGTATAAAATGGATGACACTCACTACAAACACCAATATTTATTTCTTTTGCCGTAGAACCCACCTCGAAAGTGTTTCCACAACCACTACACGTAACTTTTGATTGATAAAATTCAGGATGAATATCTTTTTTCATAATATATATCTCACTATTCTTTTTTTTTTAACTTTTTTTTTTACAACTTCTATTTATATTTATTTATTAACACTCGTTATTCAAAACGAAATTCAAAACGAAATTTTTAACGAAATTAAAAACTAAAAACTATATAAACATATCTTTGAAGTTTTTTATAAGCCAAGCTTTATACTTTATTTAGTATTTTATTTGACCATTCCGTTTGCCTAACGCTTTATACTACTTTAAATACACTCGATTTGCAATATTTTAAAACCAACAAATTATAAAACTTAAAAAAAAACATAAAATAAAAACGTAAAACCTCAGATAAGATATAATATATTTAAAATAGATGCATTTATACTACTACACTAAATATTATATAAAATATTATATAAATCACATTTAACATATTACTTATAGTATAATATTACTTATAGTATAATAGAAAAGCAAAACGCATCTATTTTTAAAATTATCCTAAAAATTAAGCAAAAGCTTTTCCTGCAGAACCTAAAACATTTATACATTTATGTTTGTATAATTCTTTTAATGCATCTCTAGCAGGTCCTAAATACTTACGAGGATCGAACTCTTCAGGTTTTTCAACGAACACCTTTCTTACAGCAGCAGTCATTGCTAAACGTCCATCAGAGTCGATATTAATCTTACATACTGCACTCTTTGAAGCTTCCCTTAATTGGTCTTCACCAATACCGATAGCATCTTTTAATTTTCCACCATGAGAATTAATTATTTGAACTAAATCTTGTGGAACAGATGAAGAGCCGTGAAGAACTATTGGAAAGCCAGGAATTCTCTCCTCGATTTCTTTTAGAATATCTAAGCGAATCTTAGGGTCTTGTCCAGGCTTGAACTTGAAAGCTCCGTGGCTAGTTCCAATCGAGATAGCTAGGCTATCTACGCCAGTTTTAGAAGTAAAGTCTACCACCTCATCTGGTTGAGTGTATGAGTGCGAATCAGAGGACACTTCATCTTCTACACCAGCTAGCACTCCAAGCTCCCCTTCCACAGTTACGTCGAACTCACGAGTGTAATCTACTACTTTTTTAGTGATTGCAACGTTTTCATCGTAAGGCAAGCTTGAACCATCGATCATCACCGATGAAAAACCAAACTCTACACAACTTTTACAAACTTCAAAAGTATCTCCATGATCTAAGTGTAAAGCTATAGGAAGACATTTACTCCCCCCGAGAATTTCTCTTGAATATTCAACTGCGCCTTGAGCTAAATAACGAAGTAGTGTTTGGTTAGCATACGAACGAGCCCCTTTTGATACTTGTAATATAACTGGGCTTTCAACTTCACAACAAGCTTGAATTATCGCTTGCAATTGTTCCATGTTATTAAAATTATATGCAGGCACAGCGTATCCACCAGCCATTGCCTTTTTAAACATTTCTCTAGTATTTACTAGTCCTAGGTCTTTATATGAAACTACCATCTTTCGCTCCTATTAAAATAATAAAACAATGTGGATTTTTAAAATATCTTAAAAAGTAGTTATTTAGAAAAATTTAAAAAGAAAATTAAAACTAAAAACTTTAAGATATATTTCGCTAAAAATTTTAGAGTTTTTAGCTATCCACCACAAACATTATAATATATCATAAGAGAGAAATGCGAAACACTTTTATTTTTTTTTAGTTAAATTACATTTAAATTACTTTAATTATAAATAAATTATAAATAGATTTTAAATTATGAATAAAAAAAATATATTGCAAAACAAAGCACTTACGCTTTTATTTACGATTTTATTTTCATCTTTTCTAATAAATAATTTTTTCTTAGTAAATATAGCATTTGCTAAAGAAAATAATAAAAATATAAAAGATAATAAAAATATAGATGATAGTAAAAATATAAAAAAAACCGATAAGCATCCTTTTTTACTTTTAAAATCCGATACCGTTTGTGCTAGTGGGTTTTTTACTAATAATCAAAAAATAATAACTGCAAGCCACGTAGTAAAAAGTTGTGTGAGAAACAATTGCGATCATTTTAGAATATTTTATAATGATAAAAACGTTTTATTTTCATCTTTAAAAATAGATAAAATTTCTTATGCGTTAGATATCGCTATTTTAGATATCGATTTTTTAGATGAAGCTCAAAAAGCGTTATTTAAAAATGGCATCGACATATCTAAAACGAATAAAGTTTATCCTAATGAAGAACTTAAAATTTTAGGCTTTCCAAAGTGTGGAAATTTTCAGATTTCTAAAGCCGTGGTATCTGAAGATAACAACTTACAAATTCACGTGCTATCTAAAATTCATTTTGGGAGTAGTGGCTCTCTAGTGTTAAACAAGGACGATAAGTTTGTAGGCATGGCAACTAAGAGTCAGAGTGTTCGCTCTGCCTTAAAATCGCTTATCGTAGGCTCGACGCTTAATGCAAATATTATAAAGGGCGTTCATATAAATAAGCTTTCAAAATTAAAAGACTCTAAAATTTTACCTTATGAGATTTCAAAACTAAATGAGTATTACGAGCAAAATATTTTTAATAATTTTTCTCCTACTAGATATCCTAATACGTTTAATTATATGGTTATGGCGAATAATATTTTTGTTAATTTACCTCTTTATAAAGTGCAAGGCAAAAGTTTTATTAAGGATATTTTACAAAGTTCATATAATGCCCCTTATATTCTCTCTAATATTTCGTATTCTAGACCATTAAGAAAGGCTGAAGAAGATGCAGAAAAGCTAGTGCTATTATATTCATTTGAGAAAAAGGGTTTTACTAATAATGATTTTAAAATTTTAGATGCAACTAAATTAAAAAACTCTTTTAATATAGTTGAAAGAAGCAAAGAGCATAAAGAGAAATTAAATTTAATAGTAGATAATGCTAAGAAGCACACTCAATATAGTTATATAGTTTCGTTTTTAGCAACTAGCATTTGGTTTATCATTCTTTTTATATTGATTATATTTTTCTTAGTATTTTCTACGGGCTATTATTCTTCAAAATTTACGGGAAGCAAAAAAAGAAGATTCTTAATAACTATTCTTTTTTTATTTACCTGGCCTATATCTCTAATAGTATATTTATTTATTTTAAGGAAAAGCAAAAAGAAATAACGCAAACGAATAAGGCTTTAAAATAAAAAATATTTGGCTTTAATAGCCTTATAGTATATAATATTCACGTAATTGTTGTTACTGCATTTGTGTAAGAGTAAGGCTATATAATATAATAGTTTAAGCAGTAGCAACTTCTTAAACATGGAAGATCCTATGGAAAATATAAATGAAAATGTAATTGTTAACTATGATGAAATAGAAAGTGAAAATTGTAGCTGTTGCTACCACGTATAGTCATGTGTGGGTACAACACTTTTATTTTAATTTTAAGCATAAGTTATAAAAATCGTAATTTTTGATAACTTATGCTTTTGTGTTATTTTAAACTAAAGTCCAAAATATGTTTATAATCCCTGAAATTCAATTTGTACTAGATAAAGAAAAAGATAAAATATATATTATTAATCTTATAAATGCAGCAACTAGCTTAATAAATAAAGATTTATACAATAAGATTCTAAATTTAGATTTCAATGGTATAGATAGGGCTACACTTGAAAATTTGAAAAAACGGCGATACTTATTTGAAACAGAAAATGAATATAAAAAATTTATAACATCTTTAGAACAAAGCATTGAACAAAAAGAAAATGAATCAATTCCTAATTTTCTATTAATTCCAACATACTCCTGCAATTTAAATTGTATATATTGCTATGAAAAATCATATAAAATTGACAATATAAACACTAGAAATAGCATAGGAATATTCAATAAATACTTAACAATTATTGAAACCATTCTTAAAAAATATATCATAGATAATAATAAAGATGTTCATATAACGCTAATGGGTGGGGAACCATTGATGAAAAAAAATTTAGAATTAATTGAACACATGCTTAAAAATATTAATTCGAAGGGCTATAGCATCAATATAGTAACAAATGGTATTGAATTAGAATATTTTTTAGATTTATTAACAAAATATAATGTTTCGCATATACAAATAACACTAGATGGAGACAGCGAAATAAATGATAAAAGACGAATTTACCCTAAAGGTGGAAGTAGTTTCGCAAAAATTATTGAAAATTTGAAATTGGCATTAGAAAAGGATTTGAAAGTTTATTTGCGTGTGAATGTCGATGAAGAAAATATAACTGGTCTTCCTAATTTAGCTAGAATTCTATGTAAAAATTTTAATAATGATAAAAACTTAAAACCTTATATCTACTTATTACAGGATGGTGGTTGTTCAGGTGATGATAAAATAATCAATGAAAATATCGGAATCAATAAAATCTACGAACTAGAAAACAAAAATCCAGAAATGAAAATATTCCACAAAAAATATCATCCAGCAAAGTTTTTGCAATCCATTTTTGAAAATAAAATATATCACCCTGTAATGAGACATTGTGGTGCATCAAAAAATCAATATATTTTCGATTTCAATGGACGAGTATATAAATGTTGGCATGGTATAGGCAGTAAAGAAAGCGTCTGTGGTGAAATAAATGATACAATTAAATTTAATTCGCTTAATGATATATGGAAAAACAGAAGCACTAAAAATATTAAAAAATGTAATAATTGCAAATATAGATACATTTGTGGTACTGGATGTCCTGCTGCTACACATAAGGAAGTTACGGCAGATATTATAAAAACTACTAGTTGTGTTGATTATGAAACTTTAATAAATACAATGATTATAAACCATTTTAACAGGTAAAAAATATGATAGAAAATGAACCAGTTGTCACATTAGGAATATTTGCTCACGCAAATGCAGGGAAAACTACCATAACTGAAAAACTATTATGTGAAACTAATGAGATTAAACAACCAGGAAAAGTTGATGAAGGCACAACAGTAACAGATAATTTAAAAGTTGAAAAAGAAAGAGGAATATCAGTTAGATCTGCATTAGTTAATTTCAAATTACCATCATTAAAAAAAGTTCAATTAATAGATACTCCAGGACATATTGATTTTTCGGCAGAAGTTGAGCGTGCAGTTTCTGTTTTAGATGCGGGTATCCTTGTAGTATCTGGTGTTGAAGGCGTTGAAGCACAAACATATACTATTTGGGAAGCTCTTATAAAAAAAAATGTACCAGTTATTATTTTCATAAATAAAATGGATAGAAAGGGAGCAAGCTTTAATGATGTGATAAAACAATTACAAGATGAGTTAAGCGAAGCTATCGTTCCAATAGTTAATATTAAAATTAACAATGAAAAAATAATTTTATCAGATATTTCCCCAATGACACTTTTAGATAAACTTAGTGAATTCGATGATGAATGTGTTGAGATGTATATGAAATGTTCTGATAGCAAAACATTTCCTGAAAAAAAATGGTTAGAAGATAAAATTAAAGATTTATTAGAAAAACAAAAAATTTTCCCTGTAATTGGTGGAAGTGCATTACAAGGAGACGGTATCAAAGAATTTGTTTTATGTTTAGATAAGTTTTTACCAACATTTAAAAGAAACGAAACTGATGAATTTTCTGCTATTGTTTATTCAATAAGAGTTGATAAAACCGAGGATTTATACGTTAAAATATTATCTGGAAGCGTGAGAAAAAGACAAATGGTAAGAATTTCTGACGAGGAAACACAAAAAATAACTGATATTAAAGTTCCCTCTGTCCTTAATAATATTTCAGTAGAATCTGCAAAAAGTGGAGATGTCGTAATACTAAATGGGCTAACCGTACCAGCTGGAACAACGTTGGGCAATGCTAAAATTAAACCTATTAAATTCGTTAAACCACTTTTGAACATGAGCATAAAATCTAATAATATGCTAAAAGTTGTAGAAGTCCTAAGAATACTTCAAAAAGAAGATCCATATTTAGAATTTCATTATAACAAACTAACAAGTGAAATCACCATTAGTTTAATGGGGGAGGTTCAAGCTCAAGTTATAGAACAAATAGCTAAAGAAAGATTCAATTTAGAAATTCAAATGGTAAATCCAACAATTATTTGTAAAGAAACACCACAAAAAATTGGTAAAGCCAAATGTTCTTATACGAAAGTTTCTGGTCTAGAACTAGAAATTGAACCATTAGCAGAAGGGAGTGGATTTATATTTGAAAGCAAAATCCCAACAGGAACTCTATTGAGAAAATATCAAAGACAAGTCGAACGTTTAATAATGCAGTATAAAGAACAAGGATTATACGGATGGACAGTTTCCGATGCAAAAGTTTCATTAGTAGACGGATACTTTGATTCTATGGGGTCACAAACTTTAGATTTTAATATTGCAACACCGATAGCTTTTTTTAGAGCTTTGAGAAATGCAAATACAAAAATACTTGAACCAGTGTGCAAGTTTAGTCTAAAAGCAGAGGAAAAAGATATAGGAACTATATCCACAAGACTGGAAATAAAAGAAAGCAATTTTCGCATCCGAACTGGACTGGGAAAGTATGTCTATTTTGAAGGGACATCACGACTTGAAAATATATTGTCATTTCAAAATGAAATAAGTAAATTAACATCTGGAAAAGGAGAATTTATTTATGAACTTCATCACTATCAAGAATGTATAGATCAATCAAGAGAAATTCCTTTCATCGGATTCGACCCTAGAAATGAAGCTAATTTTGTTGTAAATCAAATGGGAGCAAGTATGGTTCCGTTAGATGCTGTTCCAACTAAAAAGAAAAATACGAGTTCAAAATATGCATGGAAAAAATTAAAAAAAAGTTTGGATAGATAGTTATGAATATTTCTTTTAAAAATAAAAAACAATTGCCTTTTGATAAGTTAATCCAAGTTGAAAATAAAATATATCTTACTCAACAAATAAAAAATTATGATATAATTAAATCTATTGATATTGAAGATATAAAAAAGAGAAGAACAAGAAGTTTTTATGAAAAAGATTTTAATATCCCACAAAATATTTTTTTACTAACTTCATTTAGGGGATATGTTATATTTGGCAGGAAAATACGCTCAATTTTAAATATTGAAAAAAAAATAAATGCAATTAATTGTAGCATGATTACAGCCTCTATGTTATTGGGAATTTTTAAAGAAAAATACAAAATAAATAGAACAATAAAAGTTAGCTACTACCCTCTTTACGATGAAGAAAAAATTTACATATTCAATGAAATAAAAAAAGACCGAAATATCGATATAAGCTTTCCTTATACATATAAAAATTTCTACACAAATAAAGAGAAAATATGTTCCGAATCGGGCTGGAGTTTTAATTATAAAAAAAAGAAATATTTAGGATATGGCGAGCATCATATAAGAAAATTCACAATAGATTTTTTTAAAGACTATGATTTTAGATTAAAAAAAATAATATATGATCCAGCTTGCTCTACAGGAGAATTTTTAAAAAATTTTAAAAAAAACTTTCCTAATTCTTATACAATCGGACACGATTTAAGCAAAGAAATGATAAACCATGCCAAAAATTATGTTAATGAATATTTTTGTTGCAATGCATTAAATTCGCCATTAAAGCCCAATAGTGTTGATATAATGTTTTTAAGATTTTTAAATTCAGAAATTGTTTCTACTAAAATGGCTTATAAAATTATGCGTGTTCTTCTGAAAAAAATTAAAATTGGAGGGCTAATAGTTTGCTTTGGTCATACACCTGTATTACTAAAAAAACCATGGTTTAAGAAATTAAAATTAAAAATTTTAAATTGTAATGGATATGATAAAAGTAGAGATGCGATATTTCAATATTATGTATTACAAGTAACTAAAACAACACTTTTGTAGAATACTTTTCATAAATTCATAAAATTTTCCCCTATCTCACTTTCAAATTTTAAAATCAGGCTTCTTTAAAAAACTTCCACATTAGCCTTTGGCACTACTACTTTACTGCCATTATTAAGAAGCACTATAACGCCTCTAGCTACGATACCACTTTCAAAAACTATCTCTTTTATTGGCATCTCTACAATAGTTCCAAATAAACCAAAATATGGGGCTTTTAAAATTCTAACCTTACTTCCAACCCGTAAACCTTTAGCGTAAATCTCTTCCTTACTAGCATCTGTATTATCAAATTTATCATCTATTTTATTATTTAATTTTTTATTAAGCTTATCTTTATTAAGCTTATCTCCTATTTCTTTAAGTGTCTCAAAAATTATAATTTCAGGCCTTATAGCCCCAGCTCTTATTTGAGTAGTGCCATTAATGGAAACATCTCTTCCTATGTTTTTATTTAATATATCACTAGCTTTATAATTAAATTTAATATTTCCCAAACCCTCAGTAATAATTATCGATATAGGAATATTTTCATTCCCAGTCACTGCAACTCCTATATCATACCCTAAAAACTCTTTTAATGTTTTAGAAAAAATAGATGGCACTATAAGGCCTACCGCTCCTAAAGAAATAATGCCATTTATAAATTTTATATCTGGCGTAATATCACTAAATACTATTTTGCCTTTTAATGCTTTGCCTTTTAACTGCTTATCGCCTATTAATGTTTTCTTTTCTAAATCTTCTAAACTTGAAATTTTCTCTAAACTTCCAACCCTTTCTCCTCCTATGCCAAAAGCACCTTGAATAATCGAAGCATTAGTTTTTATAACGACGCTTTTTTCGTCATTGCACGCGTCAACCTTGCCTGCAATATAGCTTAACAATAGAAAATTCTTAGGCTCAAGCCTTATACCAATCGTGCCAGTTTCTTTAGAGATAAACTCTATAGTTCCTTTGTATTTACTTTTATACTCACTATTAAAAAAATTAAATAGTCCCTTTTTTCTAACTAAAATATCATTAACTTTTACAGCATCATTAACTTTTACTAAATAACTATTCTTTATATCTTGCGCTTCTAAACCTAACTCCTTTGAAACTCTAAGAAGCATCAACTCTCCTACTAGCTCAGTTTTCCCTATAACTGTATCATTAGAAATATAGTCCCCTAAACCTACTAATATTTTACCGCTTAGAGGAAGCTCTCTTGCTCTTTTAATTTCTACATTTTCCTTAATTATCAAACTTGGTGTAAAGCTAAAATTTTCTACCATTTATATTTACCATTTAATTTTACTTTTTATATTTTACCTTCTCTTTATTACCTTCTTATCATCTCCCTAACTTCTCCCCCTGCCATCTAATAGCAATCCAAAATCATTTGCAACGATTTCTTTTTTTAATATCTTATTTTTTCCATTTCCAAAATCGACAGATTTTTCTAATGGTAAAAGCATAAGACGATATTTCTTTTTACTAGTAAGTGCTACATTTACGATCTCCCCTTTTCTTATCTCTCCTAAAAGTTCATTATCTGCATAAACTTTAGCTAATACATCGTTTTTTGTTTTCTTAATATTATATTTAGGAGCTATGACATGGCAAATTCTTACTAAGCAATCATTTTCAAATATTGAAAAAGAGGCTTCTTTATTTAATTTAGAAAGAACTCCTAAATGTGGAAGCATAAAAATAGAATCTACCGCCATTTCGACTATGCCTACAGGCTTAAAAGCATCTAGCATAATAATTGCACTATCTAATCTATTTGGCGAGTGGCTAAGCACTCCCCCAGAGCCTATAATCAAATCGATATTCTTAATATCTATAAAAGATTTTGAACTTTTTTGAGAAAATATATTTGCTATGCCAAAAGATTTATTAAAATTTTTTATTTCTACACCAAAGCTTTTATGATGTGCAAAAGACAACCTTAAGGCCTCTCTTGCAACGGCTTGCTCTATCTTTAAATCATTTATAGTTTGAGGCAAGGTCGTAGGACGAAGCATTTTGTTTTTTAAGATATCTTTAAGCTCATCGCAATCTATATCGAAATCGAGCCACCTTTTAACATTTTCTATTCCTGCTTCTAAAAGCACATTCCCAATAGAATAACTCATTCCTAAATTTGCACTAACAGTTCTAGTAAATTTCGGACTTTCGCTAGCTTCCCCTTTAACTACACTAAAAACATCGGTCGTAGCTCCACCGATATCGACACAAAGTATTCCGATATTATTTTTTTGGCCATAGCTTTCAATCATTTCACTAACTGCTAAAGGAGTAGGCATTATGGGGATACTTACCCACGATAAAAGCTTATCATACCCAGGAGAGTGGCTCATAACGTGGCTTAAAAAAATATTATGAATCGCCTCTTTTGCTTCTTTTAAATTTTCATTGTCTATATTAGGGCGAACATTTTCTATTATTTGAAGAGAAAACTTCTCACTAAGGATTTTTTTTATTTCATTGCTTGCATCTTTATTACCAGCAAAAATTACTGGAAGCTTTAAAGTATTTCCAAAACGTGGGCTTGGCGATGCCGAAAGTAAAAGCTCGGCTTTTTCTATAACATTTTTTTTATCTCCTTTATCAAAACCGCCAGCAAGTAAAAATATATCTGGATTTAATTTTTTTATTTTTGAAACGCTTTCATAATCTTCTAAAAGATCATCTTCAGAAAGCACATCTAGCACTATCGCACCTGCTCCAAGAGCTGCCTTTTCGGCAGACTTTGCACTTATGCTTTTTACTAACCCACTTACTAGCATTTGTAGCCCCCCTCCAGCAGAACTAGTAGAAAGGAACGCATCAACACCTATATTATTTTCATCTACTTTTTTAACTTTATCTTCTCTTATATTTTCCTTCGCATCTTCCCTTATGTCTTCTCTTACGTCTTCTTTTGTATCCTTCTCGTTATCTTCCTTGTCTTTCTCTTTTTTATCTTTTTTAATATCTCTATCTTCTTTAATATCTTCTTTGCTTACATCTTCTTTGCTATTTCTTATTATTAAAGGAAGCGCCTTAAGCCCTTTATTTATAGCACTTTCAGCTACTAGTTTTTCATCTGCATTTTTTTCTAGCTCTAAGAATGAATTTAAAACACCCAAAGTCACATCTGAGATAGGCTTTTCAACTGTTGTAGGGGCTTCTCCTCTAGCTTTTAATTTCCAGCTACCATTTATTTTTTCAAATAAAATAGCCTTTGTAGTAGTAGAGCCACAATCTGTAATTATAACCTTGTTAATTTCTTTCTTAGCACTCATAAATTAGCACTCGTAAATTTCTTTTTAACCCCCACTTTAAACGTTTCACGAACTTTTTTGTTTATTTTTATTTAATATTAACTTAAACTTTAACTTAAACTTAACAAAGCGTATCTAATACTTGTTTAATGCTACTTATTACCGCTAAATGTCCTTCGCCTTTTATATCATAAAGCTTACTATTTTTATAAAGTAAAGATAAGTATTTTCCCATTTCGTAAGGCACGTATGGGTCATTAGTGCCGTGAAAGACAGCCACAGGAACATCTATCTTAGAAAAATCAACCCCCCAAGGCTTACAGTAATTTACGTAATCGTTTTTTATTCCTCCTACGCCATTTTTAACGGCTTCATTTAAATTGCTTTTTAAATATTTGTTGTTATATTTTAATGATAAATATTGCTTATCTTTTTTAGACATAAAAATTTTAAGCCATACTATCATAATATCTGGGTATAATCTCCAAATGTTTGCAATAATTCCTACCCAAAATAAAGAAAAACTTAGCGCCTTTCTTCCTAACTTTAAAAAGAACTTGTTTGCAAAACTCATTCCTTTAAAAACTTCCTCTTTGTCGATAGGAGAAAGACCGCTAACTACAACGGCTTGCTTTACTCTATCTTTTAACGTAGCACAAACGCTAGCAAGGTAAGGGCTTCCACCTGAAACTCCTATTATTTTAAATTTATCGATACCTAATGCATCTACTAATTCTTTAAATATCTCTCCGTAGTCTGCTATGGCCATACCCTTTATATAAGTAGTGTTTCCATACCCTATCCTATCGACTCCTATTATTTTTACACGGTTTTCAACTGCGTGTTTTTCAGCAAATAGCGGCTCGCATCTACACCCAGGGAATCCGTGAAGATAAAAAACGATATTATCAGAATCTAAATCACCAAACTCTATAACTCCTACCTGCACATTATTTTTTAGTTTAACAATTCTATCTTGCATTTTTATAACCTTTATTTATAAATAATATTCTTTAATTAAAATCTTACAAATTTTTTCTTACAAATTTTGTTCCTTTACAAATTTTTTACGTATTCTTTTAAATACGCTTTAAAGTCGTCTCCTAAATCTTCTCTTTGCGTAGCTAGCTCGATAGTCGTTATAAGGTATCCTAATTTATTTCCTATATCGTATCTCTTCCCATCGTACTTGCGAGCCACACCCCCCTTTTCATTACATAACAATTTTAGAGCACACGTTAGTTGATACTCGCCATTTTTAGAAACTTCTATTTTTTCTAAATATTCAAAAATATCTGGCGTTAAAAGGTATCTACCAGCGATTGCTAAGTTTGATGGCGCTTCTTCTATACTTGGTTTTTCTATTAAATTATTTACTTTGTAAATCTCATCTTCTATCTTAGTTCCATCGATGATACCGTATAAATTAACGTTTTCTTTTGCCACTTCTTCTATGCTTATAACGGACTTATTATACTTTTCATAAGTTTTTATAAGCTCTTTAGTGCAACACTCTTTACCTTTTACGATAGTATCTCCGAGTAAAATAGCAAACGGCTCATCGTTTATAAAATGCTTAGCATATTTTATAGCGCCACCTAATCCATTTAATTCTTTTTGTCTTACGTAAAATATTTCTGCCATATCTGAAATTTTAAGCATTTCATCGTAGAGCTTAAGTTTTCCTTTTTTCTGCAATTCGCATTCGAGTTCAAAAGACCTATCGAAATGATTTTCTATGGATTGTTTATTTCTTCCCGTAATTATTAAAATTTGCTCTATACCGGCCTCTACAGCTTCTTCTACTACGTATTGAATAGTAGGTTTATCAACTACCGTTAGCATCTCTTTTGGCTGTGCTTTCGTAGCAGGTAAAAATCTAGTGCCAAAACCTGCAGCAGGAATAACCGCCTTTTTAATCATTTGTTTTTTCTCCTAAATTAAATTTTTATATTAAATCTTTCTATCTTTTAAATCTTTCTATCTTTTAAATCTTTATATCTTTTAACGAATAATTATTCTATATTATTTTTCTTAAATTACTTTTCTTAACTATTTTTCTTATTTATTTAACTTTATTTAACTAAAACTCTCCTTTTTAGTTTTTAAACATCAATTTTAAGCAATGCTAACTACCTTAAATAGCTATATTTCTAGTTTCTAAAATCTTTTTTATAAACTCACTATAAAAACATTAAATTAAAAACACTAAAAATTTTAAAGACTTTAAACAACAAATATTTTTTGCTATCATAGTTATAGTTTATTTAAATCTAAGGATCATTTAAAAATTGCTTTTTGGCAAGATGTCCTTTTTTGTATATTTAATATTTATAATTTACAATTTATATTTTTATCATTTTTTATTTTTATTTATTTTTATACTAATTATTTTAAAGGAAAAGTGTTTTATGAAAAGTCAACTACAAATCGAAAGATCAAAATATGAGCCTAAACTACCTAAAGGTTTAAAATCGAACATAACTCTAAGAGAGGGAGAAAAAACTACTAGCGTAAAAGATGAAGAGGAGATAAAAAAGCTATTTCCTAACACTTATGGAATGCCTTTAATCACGTTTGAGCAAGGAGAAGAAAAAAAGAGTTATAATGCTGTAAATGTAGGAGTTATTCTTTCTGGTGGTCAAGCTCCGGGGGGACACAATGTGATTGCAGGAATTTTCGATGGCGTAAAATCTATAAATAGCGAATCGAAACTTTATGGCTTCTTAGGAGGTCCTGCTGGCTTAGTCGACAATAAGTATATAGAGATAACTGCTGAGCTTGTAGATGAATACAGAAATACTGGTGGATTTGATATTATAGGCTCAGGAAGAACTAAATTAGAAGAAAAAGAACAGTTCGATAAGGCATTAGAAAATTGCAAGAAGCTAGGTATTAGTGCTTTAGTAATGATTGGTGGAGATGACTCGAATACTAATGCATGTATTCTTGCAGAGTATTACATATCGGTAGGAGCAGATATTTGTGTTGTAGGTTGTCCTAAAACTATCGATGGCGACCTTCAAAATGAGATGATAGATATTTCATTTGGTTTCGATACGGCTTGTAAAGTTTACAGTGAACTTATCGGAAACATAGAGCGTGATACGAACTCTGCTAAAAAGTATTGGCACTTTGTAAAACTTATGGGGCGTTCTGCTTCTCATATTGCGCTAGAGTGTGCTTTACAAACTCACCCTAATATTACGATTATTTCAGAAGAAGTTGCAGAAAAGAAGCAAACTTTAAATGAGATAGTCGAGTATATCGCAAGCATCGTAGCAAAAAGAGGAAACGATGGCAAAAACTTTGGAGTAGCTTTAATCCCAGAGGGGCTTATTGAGTTTATCCCAGATATGAAGACGCTTATATCAGACCTTAATGATTTGCTAGCTAACAATGAAGAGTTTAACAAGATTGATAGCAACGAAGAAAAAAGAAAATACGTAGCTTCAAAATTATCTAAAGAAGATGCCGCTTTGTATGCTTCTCTTCCAGTGCCAGTAGCGGAGCAACTAATAATGGATAGAGACCCACATGGAAACGTTCAAGTTTCAAGAATTGAGACTGAAAAACTTTTAATATCTATGGTAGAAAAATTATTAAAAGATTGGAAAAATGAGGGTAAATATAAAGGCAAATTTTCTGCGATAAATCATTTCTTTGGCTATGAGGGTAGATGCGCCGCTCCTTCTAACTTTGATGCCGACTACTGTTATTCGTTAGGCTTTACTGCTTCTTATCTATTATCTGAAAGAAAAACTGGATACATGGCATCTATAAGAAACATTACTAAACCTTCCGATGAGTGGGTAGCAGGAGGAGTGCCTATTACGATGATGATGAATATCGAAAGAAGACATGGAAAAATGAAGCCAGTTATTCAAAAAGCTTTAGTAGATTTAAATGGAAAAGCATTTAAGGAGTTAAAAGAAAATAGAGAGGCTTGGGCCTTTGAAACACACTACGTGTACCCAGGGCCTATTCAATACTTTGGTCCTTCGAGCGTATGCGATAACCCTCCTTATTCTATTAAGCTACTTAAGGCTTAAAAGAAAATTGACGAAAGCTTTAGCTCCGAGGAAATTTTCTTTTGGGCCTTCACACGCACATTACGTTAAGGTGGATTTTTTGAAGAAAGCTTAAAAATTCCTTAGAATTTTTTAAGCTACTTAAGGCTTAAAAGAAAAATTTAGGCAAGGCTTAAAAAATTTTTTATTTCTTAAGGTTTGCCTAAAACGCTAAAGAACAAAAAAACGATTTTTAAAAAATTAAATTTGTTTAAAGATGTTTTTTATAATAAAATATTAGATGTTCGATGTTGTTAGTAAATGTTTCTAGTGAATGTTGCTCTTTGGAACATTACTATAGAACTAAAAAATATTTTAATTTTTCAAATAAAGGGGAAAAAAGATATGAAAAATGGAAATAAAAACGAAAATAAACAACTAGATTGCGAAACTAGGGAGTCGTTATTAAAAAAACAGTTAGAAGTTTTAACGGAAAATAATAAAACCTATAAATACGAAGCGCTAGATGCTTCAACCCTTGAAAATGGCAAGCTAGATTTTTTTGAAAAAGATTATCTAAAAAACAGAACTTATTAAAATTTAAAATTTAAAAGTTTTAAGAAAAAGCGTTTAACTCATCTAATGAATATTTATTAGGAGGCCAGAAAACACCTTTTCTTATTTGTCTAATAAGTTCTTTAGTTTCAAGAATAGCATTTTCGAGTTCTTGCTCCCCAATCTTTGATTGAGAATCTTTTGGTATCTCATAAAAATATTCTTTTTTATCGTACAAGTTTAAGTAGGCAAAACTTATATTTTCCATCTTTTTATTTCTTAAAAAATATTCTAAATATAGTGGCATTTGGTAATCTAGCCAAGTTTTCTTTGTAGTGCTGTAAATTTTGCTAAGATTAGTAGGAGAACTACTAGATTTATAATCTATAATAGTCGAAAGGTTATCTTTTTTATTATAATCTAACCTATCTATTCTTCCTGTAATTTTAACTTTTTTATCATCTACATTTAAATAGAAATCTTCTAAACTTTTTTCAGTTTCTACGATTTGCCAACCTTCTTTAGCTCTTTTAGCTTGCCATTTAGAAAAATCTTTGAATATATTTTCTATACCTATCACTTGAATATTTATTGCAGGCAAACAATTTTTCCCAAAATTATTATTTATATAAATTTTTAAGCTATTAGATAAAAATGTAAAAATTTCTTTTTCGTCGATAGAATCTTTTACTAAAGATTTACCAAAACTATCTAACACATCATGAAGCAGAGTGCCAATCTTTAGCGCATCTAGCTCATTTATATTAGTTTTAGCTTCTAGCACTTCAAAGTCGTTCTCATTTTTTTGGTAATACTGCAAATAAAATTTATAGGGGCACTCTTTATATACTTTTAGTGCGCTTACAGATATTTTATTTAAATCATACTTAGCAACATTTGGGGCGCTAAAAAACTCTATATCGCTAATTTCATTATCGTCATCTAAATTATTCGTTAAATTATTCGCTAAATTATTTTCTGCATTCGGTTCGCTAGCTTCCTTATAAAATGATAAAAGTCTTTTAGCTTGTTTTTGAGAACTAGTCATAAGCAATATTTTACTTAACAAGTTAGTATTTTCGGAAAATAAATCGTATTTTAAAGGAACAAAATAGACTTGTTTTTTAGAACTTAGTATAGACTTAGTCATAAATATATCTCTTGCAAGTCTAAAATCATTATCTATAAGTCCTAATACTTTTCTTAAGCTATTAGGCAAAAACTCATCTTGGTTAATGCTTTCAGGCCAAGTGCCTTCTTTTAAGCCTGCAAGAATTACAAACTCTGCATCATCGTTTTGTATCTCTAGCCACCCTTGAATTTCCACTGCATCATCATCTAAAATGGCACCAAGCGAAGTGTCCCTTACTAAATTGTTTAACAACATTAGTGCATCTTGAAGCGTAAATTTAAGCCGAGTTTCAAAGAGCTTGTTATTTAAATTAAGGATAGCCGTTTTATAAGCGCTATACGTTGTAAGCAAGACATTATCTTTATCATTTACTCTAGAAATTTTTTTCTCGCCATATAATTTAATTAAAATATTTAATACGTCTTCACTCCACGACGACAAAGATTTTCGCTCATTAAAATTTAAAATTAGCTCATCTAATAATTTAGAAACCTCTTTTACTATTTTATCGCTATTACTCCTTTCATCTACAATGCAATCGTTTTTTAAGTTTCTATACATATACGGCAAATGATTTTCGTTATATTCATCTAAGGCAACTAATATATCTTTCTTATTTAATAGTGGATTATTTAAAACAATATAATTTAGTATATCTCCATGACGAATTAAATTTGCAAAATTAGTATACGTTGGCATTTTAGCGTAGTTTTGCAAAAGTTCTATAAAGTAATAAATAGGTGTGCTCGTTATATTTTTCTCTCTAACTGAAACTACTTTTAAATTTTTATTTTCTGCAGCTTGTTTAATACTAGAAATTATCGAATCATCAGTAGAGCCGATTACTATATCATTTGAAGCGTAATCTTTTGAAGCTTTAATTATTAGATTACTTACGATTTTACCTAGTTCTCTTGGGCTATTTGCTAAAATTATATTTTCATCATTTATATCGATATTTTCTAAAAGCCATTTATCTACTTTTACATTTCCAAATTCATCGAAAGCTTCGCCCTTAGTTTGAGGAGCGTAAATTAAATGAGCAATAGGAGAAGAGATTTTTTTTAGGATATCGCAAAATATAGGATTTATATCTGGAATATTTATAAGCACTGTGTCTGCACCTAGTGCTAAACTACCGTCTTTTGTAGAGTTTAAAAAATTTTTTCTTTCTATAATAATATCTGTAAAATTTAATTTTTCTAAGTTTTTTTTATATTCATCATAAATTTTACTAAGCACTAACCATCTATTATCTTCACTAAAACTTTCTAACATTTTTGCTTTCGAGGGGATATCTTCAAAAGATAAATTAGCGCTAGAAATTTCTTTATATAGTGAGAAAATTTTTTGAGCTAAGGAGATTATAGAAGTGCTATCGTTTTTTAAACTATTTTTCTTATATATAGTTTCTTC
The DNA here is from genome assembly GCA_050952645.1 of Bdellovibrionota bacterium. Classification (GTDB taxonomy): domain Bacteria; phylum Bdellovibrionota_C; class UBA2361; order UBA2361; family CAKMMH01; genus CAKMMH01. The sequence goes on from JBMNLI010000003.1 coordinate 30,697, forward strand.
TATTAGCGAAATATTATCATTTATAACTTTTATAAATACAAGGAGCGATTGAAAATCGTTTATTAGTTTTTTATTATAATCAGTATTATTATTGTTAGAAAAATTAACTACATAATCAAAAAAGCCTTTTTGAGTATACGCTCTAGGGGGAATAAAACTTATGCCTCTTTTTTCAGATTTAAGAAGTAAAATCTCTAGAAGTCTTTTATGAGTTTTAGATCCCATTACGACTAGAGAAATATTTTTTAAATTAAGTGCTTCATTGCTAGCATAATTTTCTATAAGATAATCTGAAGCAAGGTCTAAAAGATGCTCATTCGAGCCTAAAAAAACTTTTTTCATAAAATTCTACATTAAAAAATTACCGTAAAGATTACTATAAAAAAACTTTACCATTTAAGTTCTTTGACGTTTTAAGGGGGGGTTAAGACCTCAAAATTAGTATCACTCACCTACAAAGCCTTAAAACAATTTTTCTAATCCACTTAAAACATCAAAGAACCACTATTTATTATAATTTTATTCTAGTGCGTTTTAGGGCGTGTGTTTAATATGCCCTCCACTCTTTCTTAATAAAATCCCAAAACGGAAAACTTAAGCTAAGCCCCTTAGGCTTAGGTACTTTTAAACGAGTAAAAAAAACAAATTTTACTTATTTAATAAGAAAATAACATCATCATCGAATACAGAAAGCTTAATTTTGTCTTCTTTTATTAGCTCGCATAGTGCCTGTGCTATTTCTTTTCTGCTAGCGTCTACCATAGGTCTTTCATCGGCTTCATGCATATTATAAAAATTTCTAAAATACAATCCTTCTTCTGCTTCTTGATGAGTTAGCGCTTTTAATAATGTTTGTTTAACTTCTTTTAAATTATTAGCCATAGCGAAATCTCCTATAATTAAAGTTCTCTTAAGAACTTTAATTATAGATTATCATATATAAATAATTTACAAAATAAGAAAAGATTCTAGGCGTTTTTAAAAATATTTAAAAAAAATATTCTAAAAAATTTTAAAAAAATGAAATTTTTAAAAATTTTATTCGACTACTTTATTAGTGTTTTAGTATATTAGCGTCTTATGTATTTTAGCATTTTAGTATTTAGTAGCTTTTTTTAAATAAAAAATTATGGAATTACATTTAAAACTTAATAAAATTAGTAAAAACGATATCGACCAGGAGATTTTTGAAAACAATCTTTTTTTAGCTTTAAGATTAAAGAATGAAATATTAAATAAGAGAAGAAAGTTTGCATCATCTTTAAAAAAGATAAAAGACATTCACATTAAGAAGAGTAAAAAAGATGCTTATAAAGAAGCAAAGGCTGAAATTTTAAGTGAATTTTTTAAAGCCAACGATTTTTATCATCAAAGTGTGTTAAATGCTAATAAAGACTGCCTAGATGTTTCTTTAAAAATTGCAAAAGAAATTATCGAAAAGGAGCTTTCAGACGATTTAAGTATATTAGTAAATAAGATAAACGCATCTTTAAAAGCATTAAACGATGCTGAAAATTATAAGGTAAAGTGCAACACGAGTATCGCAAAAAAGATGATGAAAGAGAATATCGGCGTGCATACTATTATAGATGATTCTCTTAAGGACAGCGAAGCAATATTGATATCGAGCGCTGGAAGCATTCAAATAGATATTGAAGATGAGTTTAATTTTTTAAAATCTAAATTAAAGGAAGAGCTACGAACTATATGTTTATAAACAAATTAACTATATCAAATAGCGACTATTTACCACCAATAATAGGGCGTATAAAATCTATTTCAGGAAATATCATCTCTGCCTATTTGCCATCATCTTGCGTAGGTGATGTTTGTTATATAAAAAACTTACAAAAAGAGGATATTATGGCAAAGGTTGTTTCATTTGATGAGGATTTAGTAAAATTATCTATTTTTGAAAATGATAAATTTATCTCTCCACATTCAACAATAAAAAACACTAGAAGAAAATTAACCATTCCATTTAGTGGAGAGGAAGGGAATCTTATTATCGATGCGATAGGAAATAATTTAAGGGGAGAGACTAAGAAAAATCATAGTCTTACATTAGAGGCAGCTTCCCCGGAGGCATTAAAAAGAAAGACTATAAACAAAATTATGAAAACTGGTATAAGTGCCATAGATGGGATATGTTCCATAGGAAAAGGGCAACGTGTCGGGCTTTTTGCTCCTCCTGGGGTTGGTAAATCGACGCTTTTAGGCATGATATGTAGAAACTCTAATGCTGATATAAATGTAGTAGCACTAGTTGGGGAGAGAGGAAGGGAGGTAAACGATTTTTTATTAAATACTTTAAAAGATGATGGTTTAAAAAATACTATATTAGTAATAAGCACTAGCGATGAAAACTCTATGCTTAGAGCTACCGCCCCTCTTACTGCTACTGCCATTGCAGAATATTTTAGATCTCAAGGCAAGGATGTTCTTTTAATGATAGACTCTCTTACTAGGTATGCTAGAGCAACAAGAGAGATAGGTTTATCTGCAGGCGAAATGCCAATTAGGCAAGGCTATCCGCCTTCTCTTTATATCGATTTAGCAAAGCTTGTTGAAAGAGCTGGAACGTCCGATAAGGGTTCAATTACTGGCATTTACACAGTGCTTGAAAATGATGAGAAAGATATCGACCCTCTTTCTGAAGAGGTTAAAAGCTTACTAGATGGACATATAGTTTTACAAAAGCAGATTGCCGATATGGGGATAAGACCTAGTATTTCCATTCTCGACTCGACTTCTAGGCTTATCGATAAAATTCATTCTTCTGAGTACTTAAAAACTATTCAAGTTATTAGAAAAGTTATAAAAATTCTTCAAAAGGAAAAAGATCTTTTGCTTTTAGGAGCGACACCATCAAAGGAGCTTAAAGTTGCTTTAAGATTAGAGTGCAGGCTAAACGACATCCTAAACCAGCAAATAGATGAAAAACGAAACTTTGATGCCACATTAAATGAGTTTTCTAGCATCGCTCGTGAGTTTCTAAGTGAGTTAGGGTAAAGTATAGAAATTTAAGATTTTATGTTTTTTAAAAAATTTATTTGACTAAATATTAATAAAACGCATACTATAAATCTTAAGTGACCTTGATATTCGCGTAAAATATCAAAATAGAGAATCACTTAAGAGACTTAAGCTTAAAGTTAATAGGCAAGTCTCTTAAAAAATAACAACACTTTGCTAGTACGAAAGGGCAAAGAGATGATTAAGGCTTTTTTATCGGTTCCAACTAATGCCTATAACACAATAGCAGGTGCAATTGATGGAATAAGATTTAATAGTATCTATTATTATAATGATGGCATCACCACTAAGAGGGTAACATTATATTCAGGAAATAAGAGCGAAGAAGGTGAACAATTAATTAATATGCTTGAGTGCGTTAGGTTTTATATATCAGTACAAGAAGAAAATTTATCTTATAGGGAAGATGGAGATGAATTTTCTGTAACTGTTAATGATGTTATAATGAACTATAACAAGGAAAACTTTGCAAAAATTTACGATATCATAAATGAAGAAGAAAAGCTTTGCAGGAATAAAAAACCTTTTGTAATAATTAGTTTTCTACTTGAATCTTGTGGAATTGATGAAGTTTGCATTGATAATCAAGGGTTTCAAGTGATTATAAAAAAAGAAGAAAATGGTACGTCTTCTACAAATTTCTTATACGACGGTATGTTTATAATTCCTGTTGACGATACGATATTTCGTCTTCTTGATGTGAATATTTATGCGAAAAATAGTAGATATATACATGCAACTCCTTCTGCCCCAATCGATGGCAACGTTACTGTAAGAGATATGGGAGTTAGGTTTGCTAGCTATTTGCCTAATGAACTCAATGCTCCTAAGCAGGAAGACGGCTTACTTCATATCAAAAGTTTAAAAGATGCTATTGATAAAATATGCCTTGGTACAGAACGTTATAAGTTATCTAATTTGGTGAAATACCCGATTATCATAGAAGATAATGGTTATTTTTACCACGATGGCGAAGCGTATCCTCTGACATGTGCAGATGCTGGGTTCATTCATAATAAAGATCTGGGCCTTGTTTATTATCTAACACAAGAAGAATTAGAAGCTAAATTTAATGTGGAGTATAAAGGAGGGTCTGCTTTTCCTTTTACCTGGAGCGAGTCTGCTATGTTTTTTCCAATTACCGGAGAGATAAAGGCTCAATATCCTTCAGGTGTAGTAGTTTACAACCCTTACGACGGCTACGTGCGTAGCTTTGGTATGGACGATGTCGGCTACGTCGGTGTTATAGGAACAGAAAATTGCTTTTTCTGCTCTTCTAAATATTATCAGGATCATATTGATGAAACCTTAGAAGAACCAAAAGAAAGAGAAAATACACTCCCTCGGGCTGTATTGTCATTCATAAAGCTAAGGCGAACACTTCCTTACTCTTTGCAACCTTCAGGCATTGGATACACTCGAACTTAAAGTGAACCCTTTTAAAGCGACCTTGAAAGTGAATGTGTTTTCTTAAATTTTAAGAACCCTAACCCTTTCGCTTTCAAGGTCTATCATCTTTTAGAGGTATGCCCGCTTAGTAGTAAAGAGTTTTACAAAAAAGGTTTTAAAACGCATAAACTTTCAAGGTCACTTTCTTTAATTTTTTTTAGTAATTTTAATTCTTTTACATTTCTAAAATAGGCTTAGCTCTCAAAATTAACATCGCTTATTTTAACAATTTATGTAAGTGTTTCCTAACTTTTCTTTAAATTATTTTGAGTATGTTATAAAGTTAAAATTAAATTTTATACGTAAAACAAGGAAAAGTTTAGGCTAAAAAAAAACAAACTTACGCTCTACTTACATACTCCTTAGTATCGGTATTAACTATAATCTTCTCCCCCTCCTTTATAAAAGGCGGAATACTTATACTTAAACCAGTATCCGTAATAGCTGGCTTATATACGTTTGTAGCAGTAGCACCTTTAATTTCAGGTTGAGTTTCCACAACGGTTAAAACTACACTCGATGGAACTTTAACGGCTATAGGTTTATTTTCATAAGTAGTGATATCAACTTCCATCTCGTCTTGCAAGTAATAAACGGCATCTCCTAAAGTTTCATCATCTAAATGAACTTGCTCGTAAGTTTCTTTATTCATAAAACAATACCCATCTTGGTCTTTATACAAGTATGTAGCCTTATACGAAAAAACATTCGCCTCTTCAACATCTTCTGAAGATGCAAAAGATACCTCAGTTTGATTTCCTAACAGTAAATTTCTTAATTTCACTTTAACTAACGCCCTACCCTTTCCTGGGGTAATATGCGTAAACTCCATAACTCTATATGGAGCACCTTGATATATTATAACAGTCCCTTTTCTTATAGCAGTCGCTTTCATTATACTTAATCTCCAAATTAATAGTGTTTATATTTTTAAAATATTCGTTACATTTTACCACACAAAAAAATTATTTAAAACAAAATTAAAAAATACAAATCACGGATACAAATCACGAATGTAAATTACAAAATATAAATTTTTTGCTCTTTACATCTTAAAACCAAACTTTAAAATAAGTTAGGAAAATTGCAAGATAATAAAAAATACTAAATAAAAAAATATTAGATAAAAAAAGGGGCGCGCTCCCTTTCTTTATTAAAACTCACTTATTTAAACTCACTTATTAAAGTCTATCTTAAGTAAAGATAAAATAAAGATAAAAGAAGCACGCCCCTTTAATAAAAAATCTCAAAAATTATTCTTCAAAATAATAAATTATTTCTTAGCACATTTTTTAGCAGCTGCACTTATTCTTTTTGCACCACAAGAAGAGGCTTTTTTAGCTACAACTTTTTTAGCTGGTGCAGCCTTTTTAGCTACAACTTTTTTAGCAGTAGTTGCTTTAGTAGTAGTAGCTTTTTTTGCTACAGTTTTCTTAGCGCAAGCTTTTTTAGGAGCTGCCTTTGTAGCAGTAGTTTTCTTAGCTACAGTTTTCTTAGCTATAGTTGCCTTTGCAGTAGTTGCTTTTTTTGCTACAGTTTTCTTAGCGCAAGCTTTTTTAGGAGCTGTCTTTGTAGCAGTAGTTTTCTTAGCCACTGGTTTTTTAGCTACTGGTTTTTTAGCTACTGTTTTTTTAGCAGTAGCTTTCGTAGCAGTAGTTTTCTTAGCTACAGTCTTCTTAGGAGCTGCTTTAGTAGCAGTAGCCTTTTTAGCTGTAGCAGTTGCCTTTTTAGCTACTGGTTTTTTAGCAGTAGCTTTCTTTGTTGTTGTTGTTTTCTTATCTGTTGCCATATATATTATTTCTCCAAAATAATGTAATGTGAAAACCTATTAACGATTTTCTTTCACCAATTTTGAAGTAACCCGTTTATCTCATTAATTAAAATTTCTTTAAAGTTACAAAGTTTTTTATATTTAAATTCGGTACTGCAAAAATCCTATATTAAAACGTGTAACACAATTTTTATTAATAATTATAAAAAAGGTTACGTAACCTCTTTTGCTAATAAGCTTGCCATTATTTTTTTTAATTGACAAGAGATTATTTTTTAATTTGTGAAAAAAGTTTTTTTTAAAAAAACTTTCTTAAGCTCTCACTATTTTATTTGATGATAAATTTTTAAAATGGTTTCACTATGAGTATAGTTTCGGAATTTTAATAATACTTGAAAAAAAATATTTTCTTATTTCGCTAATAATAATTTTTAAAAATTATTTTTTAAAAAATAAATGTAAAATTTAAAATTTTTAAAACAGATATACTCTATAAATAAAGGTATATTTCTAAATCGAAAAATAAAGAAAACTAAAGTTTAAAGATTTGTTATCTCGGTATAAAACTAACTTCAAAAGGAAAAATTCTAATTTTAAGAAATTCTATTTTTAAAAAGACTAAATGCCATACTGCATTTTTCTCCAAGCCTCTTCTCTTCTTTCCTTGTCTGGGTCATCTATAATCTTATCTAATAGACATCTTCCTAGTCTAGCATTAATAACCTCAAGACTAGCATTCTTTGAGTCTGGAACTAAAGGATCCATAAAGTCTGGGTGATACCTAAGCATATGCTCTAAAACTGCTCGGTCGTGTTCCGACTTTGCTAAAATATTCCAAATATTTTTACCAATCCAAGCAAAATCGTTATGATTCCACTCGAGCATTTTCATTATAAATTGTGCAGCAGTTCCTAACTCCTCTGGAGCAGGTGGTCTTTCAAATTGGTAAGCTCCTAAACTATCCCTCATTCTCTCAGCGATAGAAACTAAGTTGCTTACTAACTGTGGCATACATTCTTTAGAAAGCACACGTCTTTCAAGTGATGAGTCTAAATAGTGCATTCTTATAGGATGCATTCTTCTTAAAAGTGCTTGATCTATAACTCTATTAAAGTTCTTAGTAAAAATTATAAGTAAATTATCTAGGTCTGCATCTATCGGAGGTCTAGACTCTAAGTAGATTCTCCCATCTTGAATAGGTCCTAAAAAGAATGTATCTATCGACCCTTCTACTTTATCTAGCTCATCTACTAAAAGTATAGTAGGCTGACTTTGGGACTTTAAAAAAGCTTTAGATAAAATTCCTAAGTTCATAAGTTTTTCTTTTGGAGTTTCGTCCATATCTGCTGCTCTTGTTGCCATTGCTATGGCAGATGGCACTTCGATTAAATGAGAAGTGTTCATGCCTGCATAACAGCTAGTACACATAAGCTCCGCCCCAGTGATTTTTGCTAAACATTTTGCAAAGAAACTTTTACCACAACCAGACGGTCCTTCCATAAGAATTGCCCTTACTTTTTCCGTTTTCGTATTTAATAAAAGTGAAACTTGCGCAGCTACAAAAGGGAGTGCTTGGTAGCCAACATCGGCAAGCCTTCTAGAAAGCTCCTCAGGTTCGCCCACATTAGTAAGACCAATTTTTTCTGGTTTATACGCCTTAGCTCTTTTTGCTTCATCTATATCTTCTACGATTCCTGAAAGCAAATCCTTACCAAGCCTAGCATAGATTTGCTTTATAGTCGCATTTCTATTATCAGGAACTAATGGGTCTTGAAAATCTGGGTGATACCTAAGCATAAGCTCAAATATTCGTCTATCGTGATCTGATTTTGCTAAAGTATAAAAAATATTTTCCCCAACGAATGAGAAATCTATAAGCTCCCAATCTATCATGCTAGTTATGTAGATTCCAGCTCTTAATAGTTCCTCTGGAGCAGGCGGTCTTTCAAATGGATAAGCTCCATTTTTATTTCTCATAATTTCCGCTATTTTAATTAAGTTCTCGACTAACTCTTGTCTGCAATGAACCGATAAAACTTTTCTTTCTAATGAGCAATCCATAAAATCCATTCTTATCGGATGGATTCTTCTTAAGAGTGCATCATTTAATATTCTCTCAAAGTTCTTAGTAAAAATTATTAAAAGATTATCTACGTTAGCCTCGATTGGCGGACGAGACTGAAGCCAAATTTTAGCATCTTGAATAGGTCCTAAAAAGAATGTATCGATAGCGATATCTACCTTATCAAGTTCATCTATAAGTAGTATTACAGGTTTTTCTTGAGACATTAAAAAAGCTCTAGAAATAATTCCAAGTTGCATTAACTCTTCATCGGAAACTTGCTCCTTTCGAGACATTTGGTGAATCATAGCCATGGTAGATGGCTTTTCGATTAAATGATCTAAGTTCATTCCTTTAAAACAAGATAGACACATAAACTCGGCACCAGTTATTTTTGCTAGAGATTTTGCTAAGAAACTTTTTCCACACCCAGAAGGACCTTCTAACATTAAAGTTCTTACGCTAGGAGTTGGATTGTTTAAAACTAACGCTAGTTGTGCTGCATAAAATGGCATACAAAAATAGCCTACTTTTGCAAGTTCTATTTCTATCTCTTCTGGGGTTCCTAAATTTGTCAAACCTATTCTTCTTGGTTTGTATACATCTTTAAAATTCTTGTTTACAACTCCTAGTTCGGAGCCATCGGTTAGTTTTTCCTTAGTGCCTTGATTAGTATCTTCATAGAAAATATACTCTTTCCCGCTTTTGCTTTTAATTGGCATTACTTTTGAGATGTTATCTATATTATCTTTTATATTATCTTCTATATTATCTAAAGCATCTTTTATTTTAGACATCGATGGGTTAACCTTTTTTAAAAATCGTAGATAATCTATCGGCAAAATATATATCTTGCTTATCTTATCGAATGCTTCTAATAATAAGTAAAGTATTTTTAAATTTACGGCTTAAATATAATTTACCCTATTTAATTTCAAACATTTAATTTCAAACATTTAATTTCAAATAGCTTTTGATTTGCAAATATTACTTTCTAACTATTACAAAATATTATTAAATATCACATAATATAACATAAAGAAATTATTCAATATTACCGTTATTAGAATTATGGAAAATTCAAATAAAAAGATAGTTATTAAGAAAATTTTATCAAACGAGTTAAAAGCAAACCCGACGCATACTTTTGAGGAAGAAGAGCTAGATAATAAAATTGATGTTAAATTTTTTGAACCAATAAATGAAGAAAATATAGATGGCGTTCTAAAAGAATTAGAAAAAGAAGATATACAATACGACACTATAAAAACTAGATTATCGGAAGAAGAATTGCAAAGAGCAGGTATCACATTAGCAAAAAGAATTTTCGAGCTTGCACAACCAAGACGTGAGACTAGAGATAGTTTATATTTAAACGCTTTTAATGTAGTTCTTGAAAGTTATAGGATATCGGATCAATATAGAATTTTACAAGTAGCACACCAATTTTTCTTAAATGAATATCGAGATTACATGGAGACTAGAGGCGAAAGACCAGGGATCCTATCGCAAATAGTCAGGCGAGTTGGAAAAGAAAACCAAGAGAAATATAGACATATAGTAAATGGTGTAAACTTAAGTAAGATAGCAAAAAACATTTTTGATATACTTAACGATAAAGAAAACTTAAAACAGGAACGTATAAAAAACTTGCTATATGGAAATTCTAAAAACGAGATTTCGGCTATTAGATCAAAAATAAATATCTACTTTATCGACTTAGTATGTCATAAATTATCGGATTATATCGTAAGCTATAAGCAAATAAATAAAAAAAATGAAGATATTTTATTTGAGCTTTTCGCTGATAAGGAAGAGTACAAAAAATATTTCTACACTTACACCTCTCCTGAAGAGGAAATATATTATCTACTATCAGGGAGAGAAGAAAAAGAAATAAATCTTATAAAAGATAGGTATAATAAATTAAAACAAAAAGACAGTGCATTTAATGATGATTTATCACACGTTTTTAAAGGCGACCCTATAACTTTAAACGAGATAACCACAGGGATAAATTATGAAGACGTTGCTAAAAAAATATACGATATGCTTTATCCTAAAAACGATGAAACTTTAGGAGAAGAACTCCTATCTGCTGGCGTTTATCATAAGATAAATTTTAGCGTTAACTTGCATGAGATATCTAGTTTAAGCTATATAGATTCTCACGAGAAAAGACAGATACATCAAAGAGAGAAAATCCTACAAGAGTTCTCTTATTTAAAAGGGAATAAAGCTAATAAAGCAAACGAAGCTTTAAAAAAATCTTATGGAATAACGCTATCTCTAGATATTTTTCCTGAATTATTTTCGTTCGACCCACAGCAAATCGCTTTTAAAGTAAACAACGCCTTATTTTTAAGACTAGAGGTTTTTGATATTATAAAAATACTTAGGTTTTATGACACATTTGAGTTAAACAAGATTAAAAAAGCTTACAAAGTAAACTTTAACTCATCGCTAGAAGACGATATTTATGATTATGCTATAAGAGCATTAAAGGGAAGATTTAACGACCATACTAAGAATGCCTTTAGCGATATACTTTCAGGGCTTACTAGATTAGACTCCTCTTATGATTTAGTTAGTTATCTATTAGCAAGTAAAGATTTCTTTACCGCTTGGGATGCAGAACACCAAATCTCACAAAACATTACTAACGCTACTTATCGTATAGCAGAAATTATAAACGATGAAACTTTAAGTTTTGAAGAGATTGAAGCATCATTAACTAACATTCTTAAAAATTTTAGCTACGATGAAATGGGAGAGCTAAAGCAAATGTTTTATAATTTAGTTGAGCCTAAAGAGACCTTTACTAAAATTATCGTAGATATTTTTGGCACTGAAAAATCTTTAAAGTTAGATTATATTATAAATAATTTTAAGAATGATAATAAAACATTAAGATTTCTTCTTCCCTGCTCTCCTTTATATTTGCAAAATGAGTTAGCTGGTAATAATTTAGAAAATTTAAAATCAAACCTTTCAAAATTAAACCTTTCAAAATCTAATAAGGATAAAGATAAAGATAAAGATAAAGATGAAGATGAGTATTTAAAACTTCTTAATGCTACTAATTTATATGCTAATTTTTTAGTAAGGAATTTTTACACTCATATTTTAAGGGGAGATGATGCAAACAAGTTTGTGTTAGAGGCTTTCGATTTAGATTATAAATACATAAAAGCCGTAGAGCTTATATTTAATGCTAAATATTCCTCCTTAAGGCGATTATTAAAAGAAATGGCAAACATTAGAGTGCTTTCAAATGATGTCTTAGCTCTAACTATATTAAAGCTTGAAAATATTCCTATAACTATAGTTGATGATATATTGTTTTGCATAAATCAAAAGAAAATACGTGATGCTTTGAAGATATTTAATAAATATCCTATCAATCAAAAAACATTAGAAGATATTTTTGAGATTATCACTTTGCCTAGTGATGTTAGAAGCCCTAAATTAAAGCAGATAATAAAAGAGTCTGGAGCTAAATTAACGGATATTAATGAATGTATATTATACCTAGATGGTTTTTCTCCGAAAGAACTTGCTAAAAAACTAAGACAAATTATCGTTCAAAACTTAGCAGAGTTTAAAAATGATTTAGTAAAAATGAAAGATGATTTAACTAATTTATTTTTAGGGACGCTCGAACCTAATCTAATTCCTAGCGATGTAAACTGGAAAATAGAGCAAAACTACATTGCTACTCTATATTATAAATCGCTATTTAATGAAGATATTATTGAAACTTTTAAAAAATTAAATTTTAGCAGTGAAGATATAATAAGCCTAGCGACTTTAATTTATGGTGAAGAAATAGTATCTAAAGCTCTCATTTTAGAAGATATAGTAAGCGAGCAAGTAATAGAAGAGCATAAGATAAATACATTAAAACAAATTCTTCCTTTAAGGCATAAACGTTTTATGATGATCTTAAGAAAATTCTTTAATAGCTACACAGCACATAATAAAAAGTTAGAAGACTATATTGAAGAAAATGAAAAGATAAGAAGATTGTTTTTAGGACAAGAAGATTAAGAGCTTAAAGAAGCTTTTCTTAAGAACTAAAAATTATCAAAATATAATTCAAAAAATAATAACGCTCCATTCGTACTAAATTTGTTAAAAAAACGAAGAGCTAAAAAATTAGCTCTTCATTTTCAAAAGAAATTATTTTTTTCTAAAGCTCTATTTACGCTAAGCAAAGCATATTACTTAGTAGTGCTCTTATCGCTTTTTATTCTCATACCATAAAAAGACCTATATACGAAATATAATCCTAGAGCGAAAAGAACGTATCCAACGTAAAGAGCAATATTTGGAGCTTTTACAGCTATTTCTACCGCTAGCAAACCAAATAATGTAGTAAATTTAATAACTGGATTAAGCGCTACCGATGAAGTGTCTTTATAAGGGTCACCTACCGTGTCCCCTATAACCGTTGCGGCATGTAAATCGGTACCCTTTTCCTTTAAATCGACCTCTACAACTTTCTTAGCATTATCCCAAGCACCACCAGCATTTGCCATAAATAACGCTTGGAAAAGGCCAAATACTGCTATAGATACTAGGTAGCTAGCGAAATACGTCGGGTCAAAGCATGCGAAAGCTAGCGTCATACAAAATATCACACCAAAAATATTCATCATCCCTTTTTGAGCATATTGAGTGCAAATTTTTACTACATCTTTCGACTCTTCAATCGATGCACCACAATCATCTTCAAGCTTTATATTGGCTTTTATATATTCGACAGCTCTATATGCCCCAGTGGTAACTGCTTGCATAGAAGCTCCCGTAAACCAATATATTATAGAACCACCAGAAATAAGACCTAATAAAACTTTTGGATTTAATAAGTCTAAGTTTAAATTTAGCATTAAAATAATCGAGAAGATCATAGTTGTAGCTCCGATTACTGCCGTTCCAATAAGAACTGGTTTAGCAGTCGCCTTAAACGTATTACCAGCCGAGTCGTTTTCTTCTAGCAACTCTTTTCCTTTTTCAAAATCTGGAGTAAAGCCATAATCTTTTTTTATTTCTTCACTAATGCCCTTAATCGTCTCTATTTGAGATAACTCAAAGACAGATTGAGCGTTATCAGTCACGGGTCCATAAGAATCAACCGCAATAGTCACGGGACCCATACCTAAGAAACCAAAGGCTACTAAACCAAAAGCAAACACTTCAGGGTGTATCATAAACTCGGAAAGTCCTTGAGTAGATGCCATGTATGCTACGAACATAAGAGCCGCAATTACTAACCCTTTCCAAAATGCCGAGAAATTCCCTGCCACTAAACCTGAAAGAATAGTAAGCGAAGCGCCTCCTTCTCTAGAAGCATCTACTATTTCTTTTACGTGTTTAGAATTAGACGATGTAAATATCTTAGTAAATTCAGGAATAAGAGCTGCAGCTAACGTTCCGCAACTTATAATCACTGAAAGAATAAACCAAGTATTTTGGGCTAAATCATTTCCTAATAATACATAACTAGTAATAAAAGTTATTATAATAGAAATAATAGATGTAATCCAAACTAGCGAGGTAAGCGGAGCTTCAAAATTAAAACTTTCAAGCTTTGAATATTTTGTTTTAGAAATGCAAGAATTTATTGAATACGAAAGCATAGAGGTAATAATCATTAAAACTCTCATAGCAAATATCCAAACTATAAACTTGCCTTGCATAACTAATGCGCCATCTTGCATCACTCTTACACTACTATCATCAAATTCCATGCCAACTGCTAGCACTATAAAACTTACTAATGCCACTCCCGTAACGCCATAAGTTTCAAAACCATCTGCAGTAGGTCCTACCGAGTCGCCAGCATTATCGCCAGTGCAATCTGCTATAACTCCAGGATTTCTTGGATCGTCTTCACCGATATTAAAAACGATTTTCATTAAGTCTGCACCTATATCTGCTATTTTTGTAAAAATACCACCACAGATTCTCAAAGCTGCAGCACCTAAAGACTCACCTATGGCAAATCCTAAGAAACAAGCCCCAGCATACTCTCCAGGAATTACTAATAAAATAAATAGCATCATTATTAGCTCAACACATATTAGTAGCACCCCGATAGACATTCCAGAACGCATAGGGATATCATAAACAGGGTATGCTTTCTTAGTTAATGAGGCAAATGAGGTTCTACTATTAGCATAAGTATTAATTCTAATTCCAAACCAAGATACACAGTAAGAACCTAAAATACCTAGCACTGAGCAACCAATAATCAGGGCAACTTTTGAAAGCTCCATATCTTGCAAAACAAGAAAATAATAGCACATACAAATAGCTATCACAGTTTCTAATATTATTAAAAACTTGCCTTGTTGTAAAAGATATGTTTTACACGTTTCATAAATAAGAGAAGACACTTCTAACATGCTTTTATGAGCTGGAAGTTTCTTTATTTTTGAAAACTCGTAAAGCCCAAAAAGTATGCCAAGCACGCAAATAAGAATACCAGTCCATAATATTTGCACGCCAGACACTCCTACACCAAACACGGTAAATGGAACATCTAAAGACGGAATTGGCAAGTCTGCTTCACTAGCAAATAGGTTAGCTGGGAAAAGCACGCTAACTAATAAAACTAGTGCTAGACTATTTAATATGTTCAACTTTTTAGAACAATTTTTTATCATGTTTTTCCTTTTAATAAATAAAAATACTTTTAAAACTATATACTCTAAATTTATCACGTTAAATTTATTATACTAAACTTAATACAATAAATTTAATACGCTAAATTTTATTACGTTTAAGATTATACGTTTCAAACGTCCATAAAAAAAAACGAGGCTACTTAGAGAAACTTTTTCTTAAAATTTTACTTGTAGCCTAAAATGCTTGCACCTTAAGCAAACACACTACAAATAAAAACACTTTGTTTCCTAAATACCTCGAAATGGACATTAAAAATCTAAAACTTATTAAATCAATTTCTAT
Source organism: Bdellovibrionota bacterium (assembly GCA_050952645.1). Taxonomy (GTDB): domain Bacteria; phylum Bdellovibrionota_C; class UBA2361; order UBA2361; family CAKMMH01; genus CAKMMH01. The sequence goes on from JBMNLI010000003.1 coordinate 45,990, forward strand.
CAAATCAACTATGATATAATAACTAATAAAAATATAAGTGACAATACATAAAAAATATTAAATAGATAAATATAGCCTTGACCCATTTTTAAAAACTATTATACTATACTCGTCGTGAAAAATGTTTTTAGATGCAATTTTTGCATCTAATGGTTTTAGCAACAATAAATATGAAAGGGCTATGCATCATGGATACACATGATACAAGTCAAGATACAAGTCGAGGTGTAAGTGTCACCAGGCGTAAATTCTATTACGATGAGTCTCTTGTCCCTGCAAATTGGGGGGGGGGAGGAAGGTTGGCTCCTCGAGGTTCTCTGCGTTCGCGTTAAGGATAAAATTGCGGACGCAAATCACAATGGAGAACAAGTCAAAATTGTGGGGGGTCGTTTTCGCCGCGGTGATGGAAGGTTCTTCGACGTCAGATTTGGATTGGGCTTTGATCATGAGTTCTGGAATCTCTCCTCAGCTGAGCAAGAAGATGTCCTGAATAACCCCGAAGAATTGGCAGCTCTCATCGAGAGAATTAAAGAGACGTATGGAGCTGCTATCCTCGTGGAAGAGCCTGAAGGAGCAGTTCCACTCCCCGAGGAACTTGTGGAGAAGCTTAGGTATGATGGTGGAAAAACGCCTTACAAACATACTCAGTATAGAGCTGTCGGATTTGATTGTAAAGGCAAAAGAGCTTCATTCTCTAACCCTCTTTCTATGGATCCCCCGCTTGAAATTAAATACGAAGGTGGTGAGGCGTGGTTTGACGATGAAAACGGTAAGCGCTTCTACATCGAAATGTTTATATTTTCAAACTCGGTACGCATTCACGGTCTTATTCTTGTCCTCACTGATAAGCGTTGCAAATGCGATCTCGAAATTAAAGACGGTAGGTCTGCGTGGGGCGTGGCGGTTCACTAATTGCAAAGCTTCCCTCCTTTTTTCTCCGAAAGTTTAGGAGAGCAAGCTTCGCCTAATTAAGGTTATGCACAACTAGGAATTTAATAATGCGTTGTCAAAATTATTATATTTTTGGCGACGCATTTTTTTTAACTACTTTTTTAAAACTTAAGACACGACTCCAATTAAATAACTTAACGCAATCTCTACTCTTAAGATTCTTTTTCCTAATCCTACACTTTTAAAATTTTTCGAATGAAAATATTCTATTTCCTTTTCACTCCACCCACTTTCTGGGCCGATGGCGATAACTTTTACATCTAAAAGATTAGGAAAGTTTTTTCTATTTAACTCCTCACTGCAATTAGTATCGGCTACAATATTACTTAAAGCATTAGAGCTAAAATCTTCAAATTTCATACATTCGTAAATAGAATTATATATTTCAATCTTAGGAAAAATAGTATCACCAGTTTGCGCCATCGCTAACAAACATTCTTTTCTAATATTTTCCTTGCTTAAACTATTCGATTGAATATAGCTTTTAGGTACATTCTCCCCTCTTAGAAAAATTATTTTTTTAAGCCCAAGTCCAACGCCTATATGCAATACTTTCTTATTAGTCTGAGGACGACACACAGAAACTATCAACGTTAAATCTTTTTTTTCTAACGGCTCTTTATCTAACTTAGTATTTATATACAAACCATCGCTAGAAATTTTCTCGATTATCCCCCTTCCTCGTCTTCCTCCTATTATACCGATATTTAATTCCTTTCCTTTTTCTAAAACATACCTATCGCTAATAATACAAAGCCTATCTTTTTTAATAATCCCTAGCGACTTATCACTATTTAATTCTTCTTTTTCAAGTAATAGAAAATTCATAAGAAATTTATTAACTAATAATTTTTTTTTATATGAAAACTATTTTTTAGTATACACTTTGCCAGTATATAAATCTTTACACTTAGCAGGAAACGTTTTATATACTATCCCCCCTGCCTTTACACAACTATCAAAATCATGCACGCCTTTAAATTGCTCTTTTAATTTTTCTAACTCAGCTTTTTTTAAATTTTTATTTTCATTATTATTATCATTATTATTATCACCACTATTATTATCACTAGTCTCACGGCTTACCACTTCACGCACTACTAAACCTTTACTTGAAATCTTTTTTTCTTCTCTTTGGTTATCTCTTTGATTATCTTCTTTACTATCTTCCATTAAGATCTCCTTTTTTGTAATTTCACTGCTCGCTTTATTGTTATTAACATTCGCATTATTACTCGCATTATTACCAGTGCAAGCTAAACATATACTAGGTAAAAAAACGAAAAAAAGCTTTATTAAAATGTTTCTTCTCATAAAATGTATCTCCTTTTTTAAAAAAACTTTTTGCCTACATGGATATCTAATTTATTTTTAATTTATCTCCAACTTTTATCCCATGTTTTTTTATAGAAAACGAAGGGAGTTCTACCGCATATCTAGCCTTTCTTCCTATCGTATACCTTGGTATATCATCATCGTCAATGTTTTGTCCCCCTACGGGAAGCATATTTTGTATACCACCAATTACTATAAATTTATTATTTAAAAATACAATATCTAAAGGTATATAAGTATTCTTCATCCAAAAATACATCACGATATCTTCATCATATACAAAAAGCATGCCCTCATTTTCTTTTATAGCCCTTACATGCATCAATCCTCTTTCTCGCTCCCTAGGTGTAGCCGCTACCTTTAAATTAAATTTAGCCTTAACGCTGTTATCCTTATCTAAAAAAACTCCTAACACTACTTTATTTTTGCTATTTGCATAAACATTTTTACTAAATTTTTCACTTATAGCATCTTGCAATACGCCTTGCTCTATATTTACTTGCTCTAAATATACTTGCTCTAAATATATAAGAAACACCCCTAAAAATATGGAAAGCAAGCTAAAAAGTAGAATGCCCTTTTTAAAATCGATATATTTATTCTTTTTTTGAAATTTTTCTTTAACTTTTTTCGATATCATTTTTAGAGTTCTTTTTTAAACTAACTTTTAGGCTAATATACTAAATATATAAGAAATTTTCACTATATTTATTATATTATTTATTTGCACATACTCTACGAAATACTTTAAAACTTAAGAATTTAACTAGAATTTCAAGAATTTATTGTGCAAAAACTTAAATTATATGATAGAATAAAATTGTTTGCGTAGATATTTTTTATTTACTACACAAAAAATGAAGCTTTAATAAATTTATAAACAAAAAATTTATAAATAAAATAAAGGAAAAATTAAAACGCATGAATGCTAAACTCAATTCTTATCTTAATGCTAATCATAACGCTAATCTTACTTCTAGTCTTAATAAAATTAGACAAAGTAAAAATAAACAAAATAAAAAACAAAGTAATAAACATTGTGGCGTAAGTCTTTTAGAGTTCGTTATAACCTTGCCCATTACGATGTTATTTTTATTTGGCGTTACGGATATTATGCGTGTGTTAAGTGCTCAAACTGCTATCGATAGCGGAACTGAAGCTGCGCTTAGATGCCTAGCCCCTATAAATGGCGATTGTGCTGCTAGCCCTAGTAGCAATTACGTTAAAACATTCGATGTTTACAAGCTAAATCAAGCTAATACATACTTAACAGACGGCTATGCTTTTTCTGCAACGGCAAACACTGTGAATGCTAACAAATATGAAACTAACGTTTCAGCAGAAGTGCTCACTCACGGCTATGCAAAAATTAAACCCTTTAAAACTATTTATCAAGAAAAATCTTACCCTGCTTCAGTGCAAACTAGTTATTATCTAATGACTAGAAGTTTGCCAAAAATTTTAGGAAATGCTTCATCGCTAGAATCGCAAAAATTCGTATTAAAAAATAACGAAGGAGTAAACTATAAACCAACGGTTAAAAACAATAGTCCCTTTTCATTAATTATAGATAAAGAAAAAAAAGAAGCTAGCGGTTATAAGTATATCTCATTTACCATTCCATCAGATAAAAATTGCCCTCAAACTTTACCATGTTTCGTTTCAAAAAATATCGATAAGAGAAAAGCTTCTAGAAGTAATGAAATAAAAGATACAAACTTTAACAAGACTTGCAATCTTGCTTTTTCTTGGAAAAATAATGATAAATTCGGTAGAAATAATGAAATCGAATATAAAGAGGTCGCAAATAGTGGCATGGTTTGCAAGACCACCCCTATTTTATTATTCGTTAAAGGGAACGCAAGCATTGCTGATAAAGATGCTGCTAAAGTTGATATCGACCTATTAGATAAGAAAGGCAACCTTATAAGATCTTTAGGGGGAAGAAGCTTCGATAAGCAATCGAGCGCTTCATTAGTAGCAAGAGGAGCAGAGACTGAAAATTATTCTAGTGATTTACAAAATAAATTTAAAGATGCCGAGCTTACTTTTCACCAAGCTATACAAATAGATTACGATAAAGAATACCAAATAAGATTCAAGTTAGAGCGCACTAATAGCTCTGCAAATGATAAAGTCGTATGGAACTTTGATGAGCTAAATATTTTTACTCCCGAATATGAGCTAAAAAATATTGAAGATAAGTGTAAAAATCATATTTTTCTAACTGAAACTGATAAAGAAAAATTAAAAAGATGCTCTCTAGAAAACATACCTAGCAGCGCTTTAGACTCCTTAACATTTACATTCAACATACCTAGCTCAAATGGCACTCCTAGTGGCAATAAAATTGAAAGTAGTTGCTCACTACAAAAAGCTAGCTTAGAAGAAATTTTAATTAAAAATAAGATAAATTCAGATTTTCAAAGTGCTTTTGTCGAAAGCAAGCCTATCCCATGTAGTGGATTTGAAACGATAAAGTACGATTGCCAAGCTCAAAACTTAGGAGCAAAAACCCTTAAAGAGTACGATGAAGCTTGCCCTTTAAATATAAGTAAAAAAGATTACGCTTGGCTAGACTATTTTAAACCTGTAAATACTAGAGAGTATGATACTAAAACTATAAAGCTAGGGACTACCACGTGGCAAAAAAATGATTGCTTCGATAAGCTAGAAAACCACTTAGACCCAAGCTTTAATAAATACAAAGTTTTAAAAACTGAAAATAAAAACATAGGACAAGATGCGGTAGATTTATCTAATGATAAGTTTTGCGATAATTTTAATACTGAAAAATTTAATTGTAGCGATTTTTCTATAACATCTAAAAAAGTAGAACCAACGGAAGGTAGTCAATTTCAAACCTTGCTATTTGGAACGCATGTAGGCGAGCTTTGTGAATGGAAAAATGATGGGTGGAAAGACGTTTTATACGATGAAATTAAAACTAATTGGAATAACGAATACTCTAAATCATGCTTTCATATGCAAAAAAATAAATCTGGCAAAAAAACACTCTCTAGCATTCCTAGCGACGACTGCGTAGAGTATTTTTTATCTAGCAATCAATCTAATGAAACTAAAAATTTTCTAGGAAATTTTAATGAAAACTCGATTCCAGAAGAATGCACTAACTCGACTAGCGTTTGCGAAATTAAATTTACAGGATTTAAAAAAACAGCGAATACATCGGGTGAAAGTGATTTTGAAAAAGCTAAAAATATCGCTTTTAATACTATTCAAAAACTATTTCCTAATTCTAGCAAAGATTGCAATAATAATTATTGTTTAAATTTTGAAAGTCAGGAAAATAATAACGACGTGCTTTTTACCTCTAAAATGAAACTTCCTATTTACACACTTCTAGGAAAGGAAATAGAAATTAAGTCGAGTTCCATTAAAGCAAAAGAAAAATTTTAAAATAATTATCTCTTTAAGCTTTAAAATTAAGAGTTTAAATTTAAGAGTTTAAAGGTGGGTTTTAAGTTTTAATAAAGCTAAAATAAATCTTATTTTCTACTTTCTAAATATTCCCATCTATCGAACAAGCTTTTAAGTTCTTTATCTAAAGCAGCTAAATCACTAGACACTTTAGCAAGTTTTATATGATCGGAAAATATCTTGCTAGAATTTAATAGCTCTTTAGTTTCTTTAAACTCCTTTTCTTTTAAGCTTATCTTATCTTCTATTTCTTCTAACTCTTTTTTTTCTTTAAATGTAAGTTTCTTTATCTCTTTATTATTTTTATTAGTATTTTTAGTTTCTAGCGTTTCTTTAACATTATTTTTTATATCTTTATTTTTTAATTTTCGTTTTACATACTTTGCCCATTGTTCAAAATCTGCAAACTTGATTATAGTTCCTTCATTATCGACAAAGCCTATACAAAAATTACAAAGATTATCTATAAGTTTTCTATCATGGGTAACTAATAAAACGGCTCCTTTAAAATCTAAAATAGCATCTTCTAAAACTTCGATAGACGCTATATCTAAGTCGTTCGTAGGCTCATCTAAAACTAAAAGGTCTGCTTCTTCGGTTATAATTCTTGCTATATACACTCTTGCTAGCTCTCCTCCTGAAAGAGAGGAAAGCGGTTTTTCAAGGTCTGCTTCATTAAACATAAATTTCTTTGCCCATGGGATAATATGTATAGTTTTATTTTGATAAACTACCGCATCGCTTTTAGGCGATAAAGCTTTGCTAAGCGTCGAAGTAAGAGGGAGTTCATCTCTAAGCTGAGAAAATAATTTTATTTTTAAATTATGAGCTTTTTTTATTTCCCCACTATATTCACTTATTTTCCCTACAATTAAATTTAACAAAGTAGTTTTTCCTACGCCATTATTACCTAAAATTCCAATGCAATCCCTAGGTCTTATTAAACAAGAAAAATCTTTTACTATATTTTTATTAGGAAAAGAAAAAGATAAATTTTTAATCTTTAAAAGCTCTTTAGTTTTTCTATCACTACTTTGAATTTCAAAATCTAAAGATTTTTTGCTTAATAATTTTTCAGTATCTTTTAGCTCATCTTGTAGGTCATAAGCTTTTTGAACTCTAAATCTTGCTTTCGTTCCTCTTGCTTTAGGCATTCTACTAAGCCAATCATTTTCTTTTCTTAATACCGATTTTATAGCATCTTTTTTATTTATTACGCTTTGGATATAAAGCTCTTTTTGTCTAAGAAAATTTTCGTAGCTACCATCAAACTCGTAAAAATTATTTTTGTAGCAAGAAGCTATTTCAATTATTTTTTTAGGACATCTTTCTAATAAAGCTCTATCGTGCGTTATAAGAACCCAAGCTATATTAGGAGAATTTAGATAATTTTCTAAAAACTCTATTCCGCTAAAATCGAGATGGTTAGTAGGTTCATCGAATAAGACGATATCTGGATTTGCAATCATAGCTTTTAATATGGCTAACCTTTTTTTTTGTCCACCAGACATTTTATCTATACTAGTAGTTTTTAAAAACTCATTTTGTGCTATGTATTTTTCTACTTGCGTCTCGGGTGCTAATATATTTTTATTTTTTATAGCTTCATTATATAAAACTTCGTATGGAGTTTTTTCGGTAAAGGTCGTGTTTTGTTTAACGTAAGATATAGTTAAATCTTTTGTTTTTTTTACTACGCCAAACTCTGGCTCATATATACTAGCGATTATTTTTAAAAGTGAGGATTTTCCTACTCCATTAGGACCTATAAGCGCAATTTTATCATTACTACTGATAGTTAATGATAAATCTTTAAATAAAGTTTTACCTGAAAAATCCTTAGTTATATTTGATAATGTAATAAGTGCTCTTTGCATTTTATTAGAATACTACACTAGGATAAAACTTGACTAGAGTAAAACTTTTTATCTTTCTAAATTGTGAATTAAAATAAATTTAAAACTAATCTTCTTTAGGATCGTGCGTTCTAGCCTCAGCTGCAAAAGAAAGCACTGCGCTACAAGCAAGCTCGATACTTAAAAGGTCGCGAGGCCCTAATTTAATTCTTCTTCGCTCTTCTTCCGTTCGGCCCGTAACTAGCCTTAGCCAACAAAGCTCCTCTCCTGTAAGACGTCCTTGTTGTCCTTTTGGCTTATCTCTATAAAGTTTAATTAAAATATCAGACTGGTCTTTATCGCTACCTTGTAAAATGATATTTTCATCTAATGATTCAACACCGTAAAGAAATGCTCTAGTAGTTGCCCATAGACCGCCGATAGCATCTAATGGCACGAGCAAATTTAGATATCCTTCAGCATTTTTATCCTCAACACCATCGACTATTGCCACATAGCAAAGTCTAAGTCCAGAAGCTTCAGGAATTAATTGAAGACGACCAAAGCTTTTTATTATTGAAAAAGTTATTCCACCTGTATACATAATAGATAAACCTCATTAAAAACGATAAAATTCTTAAGAATTTACTAGTAAACTCATATTTTTAAAACCTATATAAGGTACTATACTTTATTTGATGTTTCAAGACTAAAAACGATTTAATTTTAATTAAAATTTTACAAATATTTTTTAATTTTTCTTTTTTAAAACTAATATCGATACATTTTTATCCTTAGTCGGAACGCTTAACATACCGTAATTACTATATTTTTTATTATTTTCGATATTGTTTTTATACCAACTCTTATACCAAGCCTCTCTTTTGTTTTTTACATTTAAAACTACATCTGTAAAGGTCGGCTTATATTTTAAAAAATAACTAGGCTCGACAACCTTATCATGCCCTGGCGAGCGAAGACGCACAGCTTTTACCCCTCTTAGTTCTTTATTAGTAAGTCCGTAAATATCGTAAATTATCATATCAGAATAAAAAGCTACTAACCCCACCCCACCTAACACGACGGAAGGCTTTTTATTATTATTTTTAGTATTAGACGAATCGCTAGCATTTTCTAAGAGCGCTTTAGCCATAAGCATTCTTCTATAATTATTAAAAATTAAATAATCGTAAGACTCTCTTTCGCTCCTAAACTCTCTAGTGTTAAATCTAAAATGGAATTTTGATAAAAAGTTTCTACTAAACGCATGCACGTTGTAAATACTTAAAAATGATACTAGAGCTAAAGCTAAAACTATACTTAAAGAAATAATCGCTAAAGCCTTACTTTTTTTAATATTAAGAATTTCATTTATAATAAACGCTAAAGGGAGGACTTGAAACAAACATAGTGGCACTAAGAATCTTGAAAATGGCAAAAAATCTCCTCCTACTATAATTGGGTATAGAAACAGTGCTAAGTATATAGCTAAATATTCAAAACTATATTTAACTTTTTTTATAACCATTATCATTAAACCAAAAAAAGATAATATGCTAAGAGGCTCCGTAAGCAAATAAATAATATTATAATTAAGCCCTCTTTTTAAAAGCTCAAAACTAAAGTTTACTTTCATATAGACGGTATTCGGAAATAAATCTCCAAAATACAAAGTTCTGCTAATATAATAAATACTATATAAAAATATAAATTTTAAAAACAAATTGACGTTCGTTTTTTTTCTAAAAAAAGATATTAAATATATAAAAATAGCAAAAAAAACTCCTTCAAATCTTATAAGACTTAAAAGTAGACTTATTAGCAAGACAATCGCTTCATTATTTTTTTTGTTTTTAATTTTATTTAGTTTTCTTTCTTCTATTATTAAATAATAAAATAGTAAAAATATTAAACTAGAATAAACTAAAGTTTCTAATCCACTAGTAGACCAAACGAAAAAACTTGGGAACAAGACTAGTGAAAATAGTAGCGTTAAAAAACTTACCTTATATGAAAACTTGAGCTTATTTACTATTACATTATTTATAAAACAAATAAAAAACACTGCAAATAAGTATGAGATAATGGGCATTGCTATCGTTAAAGGTATTTTTGCATAATAAAAAAAACTTGCAATCAGAACCCATAAAAAGTTTGTATACCCTTCAACTGGTTCAAAACCTTTATTAAAAACTAGACCATTTCCATTTGCAAGATTCTTTGCGTATTGAAACGATATGTATGCATCATCGCATACAAAATAAAATTTATAAGAAAAAAAACTAAATAGTGCTATAAGAAGATAAATATAGTATTTTTTAAAAAATTTCTTCATCGATATTTCTTTAATAATTCTTTAATAACTCTTTAATATTTCTTTAATAACTCTTTGAATAAAGTTCTTTTTAAAAATATTTTTAATTAAACTACTCTATCTAAAGCGTGTTTACTAGTAAAGGGACAAACCGACTCACATTTAATATTTGGAAAAGTGCATCTTGCTCCTTTTGAGTATTTAAGCAATGTTTCATGGACAAAAGGTGCCGTTTCTTTAGAGTTTTCTATATATTTTTCTAACAATTGTTTGCTTACTCTCATTATCTCTAGTTGTGCGTGTCCACAAATTCTTTCCGTAATTTTTGATATAAAATTAAAATACGTTCCCGACTCGCGAATATCGACATACATACCTTGTGGCATATTTTCTTTAAGAGAAGTTATATCGCTCTCCCAATCTTTCTTTAGCTCATCACTTTCTAAAATAGGTGGCATAAAAAATTTAAACTCGCTAGGCAAAGACATACTATAATTAATCGTTCTATGTCTTTGAGCTTGCGCAAGATAAGAAAGCGACGCAAGATATCTCGTGCTATACACCGTAGAAAAAACCTCATAGAAAGGCGAACTATCAAATAGTCTTAAAAACCTTTTTTTACTAAAAGGGTTTAAACGAGGCTCTCTAAAATCTATTAGCTGTTCGCAAAACTCTTTCATAAACTTTACTATATTTTGATAAAATATATTATTTTTATCCTTATTATTTATTATAAAATCATCAAACAAGTTCATTAAGTAATTAAGCTGCCTGAAAGATGTCGTGTAGAGCATTTTAGTAGGAGTAAAAACAGATGTTAAGTTTCTAGCATTTTCTTTAGCGAGCTTTAAGACCCTATCTTTTTCGATAAAAGAATATTTATCGGTTATTAACTTTGAAAAAATATCGACCCATTTTTCATAAATATCTTTTTCTTTACTAAGCAAATTCATCGTTGTGTAGCGTGCAGATTTTTCAGAAGTTACGTAAGGAGGTTCATTATTTAAAATCATAGCACCAAGCTTAGGAATATCGGTTATGTAAAACGTAAGTGAGACGTGTTCAAAAGGGCTATGGTGCCCACTGTTTAGAAGATCTTCTGTAAGCACTTGAGATTCTTCTTTAGTAAGCGTATCGAAATCATACTTTGAATAGCAGACTCTTGCCGAGGCTCTAGAAAAATTTAACGCTTCTTGTTTCGATTTTATATTTAACGTTGATGCTTTTAACTCAATTTTCATATATCCCTTTTTTTTATTTTTTTAAACTTTTATTGAATACTTAACCCTTAAAAGGATATCTTATATTTATAACGAATAAAAGCAGTTTTTAAAAATAAAAAAATATGATACTTTATTTCTATTAGTATTTTTATTTGATCGCAACATTTTTATCACTTTTTTTTATTTTTATTACATTTTTATTACATTACTTATTACTTACTTTTTACTTTTTATATGAAAAAATCTATATTTTTATTAACACTTTTTACGACGACTCAATTTTTAATATCTTGCACTTTATCGAAAGACAAGGCCTACGATAGTCTAGTTTCAAAATTAAAAAATAGAGGTATGATAGCGTTAAGTTCGGAAAATCCTTATATAGCTCCTAACTTACTTATTGCAAAAGAAATCGATGCGAACAAAGAACTAAAAGGCTTTATAGACCATAGAGGGCTTCCAAATGTAATTCAAGTAAATAAAGAATATTTTAGACCTATAAAATACAGGTTTTACTATGCTTTAGAAAGAGCATTTTATAATTTAGAGTTAGTAAATAATACTTGGGTTATAAACGGGCCTATTCCTATAAATCAATTAGAAGCAAATCAAATATATTATTTAACGGGAGGAAATTTTAAAGCACCTCAAATATTATTATCAAGTGAATTATTATCAAACAAAGAAAATCTTAATAATCAAAACGATAATATCATAACTTTAAATAACGATATAACTAATAGTGCAAGCAGTGCTAATGATAATATTAAAAATAATATCACTCAAAAAAGCCCAAGCATTACATCGCCTTCTTCTAAATTACCTAAAAAAAGCGAGCCTAAATCTTTACCTAAACAAAACGTAAAGCAAGGCTATCAAGGGGCGATTAAAAGTGATGTAGCAAAGGGGCAAAGCAGTGCCACAAAAAATGCTAGGGGCGATTCTTTATCTAGGGAAGCTGTATCTAGAGAAAATGTTATACTCGATGATATTATAAAAAAAACTAGCACCTATTCAGCGGAGCTAAATTACCAAGGGGATCTTATTCATTACGTTACGTACAGAGGGGAGAATCTCTCTTTAATATCATTATGGTATACAAAAGACCAAAGCAATGCTGATAAAATTGCTAGAATAAATAGCAAAAGGTCGCAAGAAGCCCTTAATATAGGTGATAAAATTATTATTCCATCTTATTTATTAAAAAACAAAAATAAGCTTACACAAAAAGCACTGCAAGATATAACTAGCGCTTTTAGTAGTAGTAGCAATAATGAAACTTTAAATAATCAAAACAAAGCTACTATAAGTAGCCCTCAAAATTATCAAGAAAACACGAAAGGTAATATTAATATAAATAATGAGATAGAGTTTTTTTAATAATTATTTTTATTTTAATATTGTCCATTTGCAATCGATTGAAAAAATAGTAGCTGGCATACCAATCATTTGAATATCAAACTTCAAGCTAGGCTGAACCTTAGATGTCGCATTATGTATCCTAAAACTAAATTGCCATCCCCTATCCATATATAGCTCTAATGTATTATTACTTCCTTCCTTAAAATCAAAACTAATTATTCTCGTTGGGAGCTGAGAAATCGGTATTGTTATAGTATTACTACGTGCATTCGTCGATTTTTTATTTAACGTCCCTCTTAAATTATAACATTGAACCATAGTTATCATTTTACTATCTAAAGCAATTATTTTATAAAAATCAAATTGCCCAAGTAAATATTCAACTATTTTTTGAGGTATTTGTAATTTTTTATTTTCATTTTGCCTCATTATTTCATTTTTAAACGAAAGAAGTATTCGAGCATACACAAGCTCGTCTTTCTTTGGTATATCTTTCCATAGTGATTTTTTTGTTTTTTCTTTTTCTAAAAAATTAAAAACTAAACCTATCTCATCTTGATATTGCTTAGAGCTTTTTACACCAAACCATTTTTGTGCAAAATCAAATTTTTTTGACAACCTGCTATGTTTTACAGCAAAATGATTATGCTTTATACTTAATCCGACTTCCCAATTTATCCCCTTTCTAATAATTAAGATATCTCTTACATCTTTAACTTCTCCACGGCTATCCGCCTGAATCTTAAGCTCTAATACATCATCCCCATCTTCTAAAATAAAAGGTTCAAAATCAAAAATTGCCATTATACCTGCATATGCACTCGTTTTGTAGAGACTTTTTTCAAGATTATTAAGTTTTGCATAAGCCTCTTTAGCAAAAAAATAATTATTATTTTTCTCAATTTTAACTGGTCTTATTTTTTCAATCTCTTTAAATAAAACATCTAGACAAGCATACTCATATGCACGTCCTTTAATATTGCTTTTATTACCCATTGCAAGCGGCCTTATAAAAATCGTAGTTAGAATTTTGTTCTAAAGCATATGTCTTATTCTTATCAATTCCTTTTAAAGCTTCTTTAATTGACTTTGCCATCTCGTATGCTAAATTTATAGGAACGGCATTTCCTATCATTTTATAACCATCATTTAAATTCGTATAATAAAATATAAAATCATCCGGGAAGCCTTGAACTCTCGCAGCCTCTCTTACAGTTAGTCTCCTATATAAATGCTCTTTGCCCACTACAAAAATATTTTTATTTTTTTCAACTTTAGGCATTGCTGGTGCTTGAGGGTGGATTTGACATTGCCTCCCAGAAGCTTGAACTGTAAATGCTTGCTCATTCCAACCTCTAACTCTGTTTCTACTCATAAAAATTGGAGAATACTCTCCAATAAAATATTCATGATTGCAAACGATGCATTTGTCTTTATTTGTCTTGTTTTTTTCTAATGCTGGAATTGCGCTATCTTTTAAATCCCAAATTACGTCTTTAAATACAAGCTTTTTCTTATAAGGAGTAGGTGGTGTAAAATTAACTTTCAAATCTTTTCTAAAACCTACATAAAATACCCTCTTTCTATCTTGTGCCACTCCATAATCACTAGCATTTAATAAATTTACAAAAACATCATACCCAGCCTCTTCAAATTGTAAAATTATATTTTCTACAGCACTATCGTGTCTTTTAGCCATCATGCCCTTTACATTTTCTGCTAAAAAAAACTTTGGCATTTTATCTTTCAACACCCTTATATATTCATAAAACAATTTTCCCCTTGGATCATCAATCCCCTTAAGCGAACCAGCCTCACTCCACGACTGGCAAGGAGGGCCACCTATAATCCCATCACATTCTGGAAATTGTGATGATTTAATTTTACATATATCTTCTTTTATTAGTGTAGTTTTGTGATTTCTTTCATAAGTTTCCCAAATTGTCTTATCATATTCATTAGCAACTATAATCTTAAACTTGGCCTTTTCAAATCCTAGATCAAGACCACCTGCACCTGAAAATAAACTTATTAAGTTCATACATATCTCCTAACAAAAAATTTAAGCTCTTTAAATCTTGTCTTAAAAACTCTAACTCTAACCCTAACTTCTACCTATCGATATCTCCTAACATAATATCGATAGAACCTAATATGGCTATTAAATCGGCTACCATTATGTCTTTACAAATATGGCTTAATATACTTAAATTGCAAAACGAGGCTCCTCTTGCCTTTACTCTATAAGGTTTTTCAGTCCCATCGGAAACTATATAAAACCCGAGCTCCCCTCTTGGATTTTCGCATGGAATATAGCACTCGCCTTTAGGGACTTTTAATACCTTTGGAAGTTTTGCTAAGAACTCTCCACTAGGCAAATTATCGATAGCACTTTCTATAATTTTTAAACTTTCCTCTATTTCTAAAAGTCTTACGTAGTATCTGTCCCAGCAATCTCCTAAAGTGCCTTTTAACCCTTCCCCTACCGAGACATTAAAATCAAAATCGTTATAACTTAAATATGGGGCGTTTTTTCTTAAATCAAAATTTACCCCACTTCCTCTTAAACAAGGGCCAGTAAGTGCAAAAGCTATCGCATCTTCTTTATCGATAACGCCAATATTAGCAGTTCTTTTTATAAAAATTAAATTCTCCGAGATAAGTTTATGGTATTCGGGAAGTCTTTTTCTCATAATCACTATAAACTCTTTAATAGCTTTTATAGTCTCACTATCAAGGTCGCGTGCCACTCCACCTATTTTATTATAATTATATAAAAGTCTATTTCCTGACAAAGTTTCTAAAATTGAAATTACTTGCTCTCTCTCTCTAAAAGCGTACAAGAAAGGCGTATATGCTCCTAAGTCTAAAGTGTAAGAGCCAAAAGCTATTAAGTGTGATGCGATACGATTAAGCTCTGCTACGATTACTCTTATATAACTAGCTCGCCGAGGAAGTTCTATTTTTGCTAACGCCTCTACGCCTAAACAAAAAGCTATTTCGTTATTCATCGAAGATAAATAATCTAATCTATCTGTGTAAGCTATAACTTGGTTATACCTTACATTTTCTGCAACTTTCTCAAAGCATCTATGCAAAAATCCTATTTTAGGATAAACCTCTTTTATAATTTCTCCATCACTTTTTACAACGATTCTAAGCACTCCATGAGTAGAAGGATGTTGAGGCCCAAAATTTACTAACATACTTTCAGTCTTTAAATTCTCGTTCATATCTTTTTTTTTACCTTTTTATTCCGTGGTACTCCGCTACCATCTCGTAATCTTTTCTTAAAGGGTATCCTTCCCAATCTAGAGGAAGTAAAATTCTAGTAAGCTCTTTATGGTCTTTAAATTTTATTCCCATTAGGTCAAAGACTTCTCTTTCTAACCAATTTGCCGATGGGTATATATCGGAAAGTGTTTCTATAGTGCACTCCTTCCCTTTACATGCTTCTTTACACGATTCTTTACAGGGTTCTTTATGCGATTCTTGACACGTTTCTTTATACTCTTCTTTGTAAAGAAAAACTTCTAAGAGTAGCGTTTTATTTTTAGTCGTTGATAGAAAGTGATATATAACATTATAAGATTTTTCATAATCTACGCTTGAAATAAGGCTTAACATATCAAAGCCATAGTTTTTAAGTTTTAAAACTACGCCTTTAAAATCTTCTTTCTTAACTATAATTTTATTTTGTCTATCATCTAAACCATTAACGAAATCGAAAGTATTACCTAAAATTCTTGTTAATTCTACTTGCTCCATATGGCTTTTATCCTTTCTCTTATTGGGTGTTCATGTGCTATTTTTTCTTGCACTCTAAATAAGCCTTCTAAAAGAGCTTCGGGGCGTGGTGGACATCCAGGGACGTATACATCAACGGGAACTATTTTATCGATACCATTTACTACGTGATATCCATATTTGCTATAAGCTCCTCCCCCTATGGTGCAAGCGCCTAGCGCCATGACGTATTTTTTCTCTGGAATTTGTTCATATAGCCTTTTAAATCTTGGAGCCATTTTATAAGTTAAAGTGCCTGCAACTATTAAAAGATCTGCCTGCCTTGGAGATGGTCTAAAAACTCCTGCCCCAAACCTTTCTATATCGTATTTACTAGCTCCAGTTGCCATCATCTCTATAGCACAACAAGCAAGACCAAAAGTGACTGGCCAAATAGACGAGCCTCTAGACCAATTGATAGCAGCTTCAAGGGGAACTATTATTACATTTGAAGAAAGTCCTTCTTTAAAAAGCGTTTTTAAATAATACATATACTTATTAGTATCAGAACCACTTAAGGCACTTCTTTTTAAAAGCTCTTCTGCTCCTACAAAATCTGGCTCTCTTTTTAAAAATTCATTTTCTTTTAACATTATCTTTTACCTAAACTTTTATTTACCTGTATTTTTATTTACTTATTTATTTACTTATTTACTTACTTATTCAAAGTCTACTTATTTAAAGTTTCTTTATCTATATTTTATCTATATTTTCTCCATTATTTTTTTATTTTGGTTTTTTAGGCTTTATCCAATCTAAGTTGCCTGCAGACCATTCATATATAAATCCTACTAACAACAATAATAAAAAAACTAAAACTACGCTAAATGCGAAAAGCGAATTTTTATCATTTACATATTCTTTATATACTAAAACGATAGGAACTAGCAAAGCTATTTCTAAATCAAAAAGGATATACACTAGTGCTATATTAAAAAAACGACTATTTATTTTTAAATCAGTATCCCCTATGGTTGGCTCGCCACACTCGAATATTTCTTCTTTTTCTCTATTCTTTTTTCTTGGAGCTACTAAAAAACCTAAAAATAGTAAAGACAGCAAGAAAAATATTGATATAATAATAAATATTAAGACTGCGCTAAAGTTAAGTAACATAAAGAGTAGACCTTTTACTTTTTAAAAGACTTAAATTTTTTAGACTATATATTTTATATATTTTATACGTTATTTATTGTACATGATTTATTATACATACTTTTTGAATATGAAAACATACAAAAATATTACTTTAATTTCTTTTTTATTTATAACCCTTAATTTATTAGTAGCAAAAGACTTATTTTCACTCGAAAATAATAATCTTGAAAATAATAATATTGAAAATAATAATATTAAAGAGATAAGCGATAACTTGCTTATTCCTAAAGCGACTGCACTAGAAACTAACACACTAGAAACTAATACACTAGAAACCGACACACTAGAAACTAATGTGCCTCCTACGGAAACTCCCGAAGAAATACCAAGCGATATTTTAGAAAATGGCAATAATATTAAGTTAGATGCATCACCTACTAATCAAGTAAATGAAACTAATGCACAAGTAACTATTGAGGAGCTTTCAGATGAAATGCCTAGTGAGGTAATCAGCAATGTAGCTAATAGTGAAAATAATAAAAGCGATAGTAGCAATGCTAGCAACAATGCTAGCAGTAGTGATAATAGCGATGCTTTAGAAAATGGTATTTCTAAAATAGATATTTCTAATTTAACTTCGAGTGAAATAAAGGGGCTAGGACGTAAATTAAGAACATCGCCTAAGGAGGAACTTCAAGAAATACTTGAAGCACTAAGGGCGCTAGGCAAAAACGCAAAGCCTGCAACGAGTGAAATTTTAGCATCGATACATGAAAAAAAGACTAGTAAAGAGGCTGTAGATATTTTAATTACTATCGGCACGCCGCAAGCAATTTCAGGTTTAGCAAAATTAATTTCTAATCCTAACAAAGCTCTTAGCAACTATATTTTAGAGAACATAGTAAAATTAAAATCGAGTGCACAGTTTGCTATTGAAGAAATATTTGCTAACTTTCACGATGAAGCGCTAAAGAAAAACGTAATAAATGCTTTAGGTGAGATACAAGGAGACAGGGCATTTTACGAGTTAAAAGAGCTTTTAAAAAGCCAAACTGAGACTGAAGAAATTAAAATTTTAGCTTTAAAAAATTTTATAAAATTTACTAACGCTAAAAAAGAACTTCCACTTTTACGAAGATTATATAGGCAAAGCATCCCTTCAAACTATGCAGACGAACTTTTTAAGGCGATAGAGACTCTTTCTTAGTAATTTTTAAATTTTAGTCTAATTCATCGGCATTCCTAGGATAACATTTATTGAGATTGATTCTTTAGGCTGATTTTTAATTTTGCTTTTCATTCTGCGTGCTATTTTTCTATATTTATTATATAGTGCTTTGCAATTTAAAGTTTTATAAATATTTGCTATATTTTCATAGCTTTCTATGGTCTTTTTATCTTTTAAGCTAAGCTTATATAATTTTAACGCTTTTTTATAGAGACCTTTTCCTTCATAAATCTTTGCAAGTATATTTAAAGTATTAGTATTATAATTATTAAGCGATATATCGTTTAAAATTTCTAGTATAACCTTATCTTTTTTACCTTTTTTTAATAGAATATCGTAATAAATAGCTTTCATGTTCGGGTGATTTTCACTACTTTGTAAAGCGTATTTAGCATAAGTTAAAGCATTATTATAATCGTTCTTTTCGATATAAGAACTCGCTATCATGCCGTAGCTTTCAGCACTATTAGGAGCTATCTCGACGTATTTTTTAAGTTTAGTTATCGCTTCATCAAAATTTTTCGTATTATAAGCATCGCTTCCTGCAAAAAACAGAGCCTGTTGCGAGTTAGGAAAAAGTTTTAGAATAGTTTTAATTACGGCTTTTTTAATTTTTGCATAGTGAGCCACTTTTAAATAACTAATATATAGCTCTAAATTTTTACTATCTTTTGCCATTGCTTCGCTTAACAAACCGTTTGCCATTTCTAAAGGGTGAACACCATAATTTTTAGTTATATAATTTTTCGCGAAACTATTTCCCTCAAGGTCTGCTAATATAATTGATTTATATTTTTTATTATCAACACTATCATTAGAAACTTTAAATAGCCTATCTATAAACTCTTTAAGCTTCGCTTTATGAGTAGCACTATTTTTTTTAATAGCTCTAAGAAACATATGAAATGATTCTATATCTAAAATATTTTCATTAAGCGACATTATTAAATTATTTAAATATTTTTCTTTATATTTTCTAATATTCTTTTCTTTTGTCGCTTGGTGGTTATAACTTTTAGCAAGTAGTCTATAAACCATATTATTTTTATAATTATTTTCTAAAGTGTATTCATATAATGAAATATCGTTTTTCCATGCGCTAGCATAAGGAAGCCCGTAATATAAATTAACTAATGCTACTAGAAAAATTATTATTATATGAAGCCTTTTTTTAAGTATGCTTTTAAATGAAAAAGAAAATAGGAACAACACAACGCCATACTTTGCTATATAACACCATCTATCGGCTATCGCTTGAATACCTATTTGAGATAATTGCAAATATGGAGCAATAGTAAATAAGAAGAATAATAAAGAGAACAATAAAAGTTTATTCTTTTTTCTATAAATAAACACTACTAATAAAAAAGAAGCGATGCAAAAAATAAAAAACAGCCCTGCTCTTATTGAAATACTATCATACGGATGATTATACATTATCGATAAATCAAACGGATAAAACACTCGTC
>JBMNLI010000004.1:0-56861 GCA_050952645.1 Bdellovibrionota bacterium
TATGTGTAATTTTAAATTTTCTATTTCATCTTCTAGCCTATTTTTATGCACGTAGCACCATCTGTAAAATAAATTCTCCCCAGATATAGGGAACACAGAGTCGTAAGAAAACTTTAATAAGTTTGATAGAGACTCGGAGGTTAGCCATTCAAGAGGAGAAACGTTAAAGCTTTCATCGATATTAATTTTATGTAAAACGAGACTTAAAATCTCCTTGTCTGAATTACTCATTTTTTCGATATCATCGATTAGGGATTCTTTAGTAGGGGCAATTTTTTTCTTATTTAATAAAAAATTTTCTTTGTTTTTATTATTATTATTTTTATGAGTTTTTTTATCTATGATTTCAGATTTTACTACATTTAAAGCCGTAGTAAAAACGCTCGATATAACATTTCTAGTTTTGTTATCATAGGGAAGTCCGAGTGATAATAAAAGATTTTTAAAATTGTTTTTATTTAAAACCCTTGCCATTGTAAGTAGCTTATCAATAAATTTAGGTGGTCTGCTTCAAAATTAAATCGATTGCTTTTGTAAGTAGTTGATTATTATATAAAAAATGTTTTGTTTTTTTAGCTTCGCAACTACTCTTATTCGTTTTATAGCTATTGTGATATTTTATGGCATTACTACTAGACTTTAAAAAATTTAGGCTAAAAAGTTAGCTAGCAAAGTAAACCTTTTGCCGCAAGCGACCTTTAATTTTACGTATTTCACTTAAGTCTATTTCGAGTCTATTTCGTATTAAATTTTGTGAGAAAGCTCTATATAAATTACTTTATTTATGGTAAAATAATCATGTGCCATTTGGCATACTCCTTTTTATAATAATTAAATAATTTTGTAGAGTATATCACAGTGACACTTTTTAAAAACAAAAAGTGTCTAGTTTAATTTGGCAATCCGCTTTATGTATGAAAACTTAAGAATTTTTACAGGCAGTGCTAGCGTTTCCTTTTGTGATAAGGTTTGCAAAATTTTAGGAATTAAAAGATCTGATATAGAACATATTAGGTTTGATGATGGAGAGTGTTCAGTTAGGATTTTAGACTCGATTCGTAGTAAAGACGTCTATTTAATACAAAGTTTAGCGGCTCCTGTAAATGATAATTTAATGGAGATGCTTATAATAATCGATGCGCTAAAAGGGCGTCTGCAAATCGTATTTCAGTTATTATCCCTTATCTTGCTTATGCTAGACAAGATAAGAGCGAAGTAGGGAGGGAGCCTATAAGTGCAAAGCTAGTAGCAAATCTTATCTCGACTGCTGGAGCTAATAGGGTGCTTACCATAGAACCTCATACGCCTCAATTAACGGCTTTTTTCGATATTCACGTAGACGGACTTTCTGGGGCTAAAGTTTTTGTAGATTATGCTAATAAAAGCGTTGATCTTAGTAATGCTATAATAGTTTCTCCAGATATTGGAGGAGTGGAAAGAGCAAGATTTTATTCGATGCGTTTAGGAAAATTACCAATAGCGGTGATAAACAAAAAGCGAGATAAGCCGAATTTCGTTTCTGAGATGTTTTTAGTAGGTGATGTAAGAGGGAAACACGCTATAATAATAGATGATATAGTAGACACTGGGAGGACTCTTATAAAGGCTAGCGATCTGCTTTTATCACAAGGGGCGTTAGATGTTAGTGCATTCGTAGCACACCCAATTTTATCGCTAGATGCTTGTGAGCGTATAGAAAAATCGAGTTTAAAAAAGCTATTAGTTACCGATAGCTTATCTCGCAATAATCTTACTAGTAAAATAGATGTCATTTCAATTTCTAAACTAATAGCAGATGCGATAGAGAGATTGCATCTAGAAAAATCGTTAAGTAATTTATATTAAAAGGTTTCTAATATTTAATATAAATGATTTTTTCATAAGTATCTTCTTTTAATTTTTTAAGATTTATCTATAATTTATCTATGATTTATTTATGATTTATTTATGATTTTAGAAGCATACTAAGGCTATACTAAGATTAGTTTTAGTATTGTAAAATATTTTTTTACTAAATTAAAATTAATGTTTACAATCGAAATTTATCGTTTATATTCTTTAAAAATATATTCTTTGAAAGTATGCTCTTTATAAGTATATTGCTTGAAGCAAAAACTTAATCGCATTAAGTAAAAGATAACTATTAAAGATATAATTACAAAGATATAATTAAAAAAAGCTTCTAGTCTGTTTATTTAAAATGGATTAGTCGTAAATTTAAATTCCCCCATTTACTATGGAAGGGTAGAAAGGGTTTTTTGCTATGGAGAGCATGAATAAGATTTCGCTAATTTTAGCGATTATTTTATATGTTGTTCCTAATGCAGGTTGCAATACAGTTCCAAAGTTCTCACATGGACTAAGTGAAGCTGGTGCTAGAGAGGAAACTATAGTTTTAGCGCAAAGCGAAAAGGTTAGCTTGCAAGATACTTCTAAACAAGGTGCTTCTAAACAAGATGCTTCTAAAGCGGAAGCTAAAGCTAGTGCATCGCCTAGTGTGCAGAGTGTATCGCCAAGTGCATCGCCAAGTATATCGCAGTCTAGTATATCGCAAAGCGAAAAGGTTAGCTTGCAAGATACTTCTAAACAAGGTGCTTCTAAAGCGGAAGCTAAGGCTAGTGCATCGCCTAGTGTGCAGAGTGTATCGCCAAGTGCATCGCCAAGTATATCGCAGCCTAGTGCATCGCAGGGCGTATCGCAGAGCGAAAAGGCTAGCTTGCAAGATACTTCTAAACAAGATGCTTCTAAAGCGAAGGCTAAGGCTAATACTAAGGCGCCCATAGAAAGTAGCAAAAAAGCTAGTAACGAAAAGGGCGCTCAAAGTGGTGCTACTCAAGGTGGCATCAGTGGTGGTGCTACTAAGGATGATAATTCTCAAAGTAGCGCTCCGCTAAGAACTGCTCCTAAGGTTTCTAACGAGAATCCTTTTAGCGGGCAATTTTCCACTGAGGAGCCTAAGCACAAGCCTAAGCCTAAGAAGCCAAAGGACGTATATTTTAAAGATGATATTACGTCCGAAGGAAATGCAAGGTGGTTTATTAGGCCTAAGACACCTAGCGATTCGCTAGGTTCTAAAGAAACGTCTGAATACTATGTTCAGCCTATACCAACGGATGCTACGCTTGAAGATAACAATTCTGCTTCCGCTAAAAAGACTGTTGCTAGTAATAAAGCTTCCACTACAAAAAATATACAAAATGTAAGTGGAAATGTAGTGACTCGCACGTTTTATAAGTTAGCATCAAAGCATATGAATGCGGATAACGATGCTGAAAGCTTTGCAAGATTTAGCACCGTTTTGGTCTACGTTCTTACTTCGCTCGTAGCCGTTTGGTCAGTTGGCGCTCTGTATTACAGGTTCTTTAAAAAGGATTAGTATTTATCGCTTTATAGTAGTTTTTACCATGTAGCGGTTTTTGCTAGTCTTTTTATTAGATGAGCGTATTTATTAGTTGTGCGTAGTTTGGTAAATTTTTATCGGCTACGCATTTTTTTTTATTTCACGTTTAAAGTGGATTAGAAAAAATTTTCTTTTGTGCTTCCTAATAACCTACTCAAAATAATTTAAGAAAAGTTAAGAAACACTCACAGGAATTGTTAAAATAGCTGACGTAAATATGGGAGCACTGTAAAATACGTAGCACTCTCTTTAAGAAACGACAAATAACAAGTCTTTAAGCTTAAATATGAGAGGGTTTCGGGGGGGGGGATTATTAACTATCGCTAAAATCTACAAGCTTATGGTTAGGATTTTTTTCTAGTGCGTATTCCTTTTGCCAACTTTCAGTATATAAGAAAATGTAATTTTTATTGATATCGTAAGCTATAATAGAGTTAGTCGGTAAAGAAAAAGTGCTAGGGTCTCCTTTAAGCCAAGCTCCATGTTTATATTGAAGTATATCGATATCAGTTTTTACATTATACTCATTTAAAAAACGACTTTGCAAAACCTCAAATTGCAATATCCCCACTGCTGCTATTAGTGGGTCGTTTGAAATGCTACTATCAAATGTAGTTAAAATTAGCACGGCGCCCTCTGCTGTAAATTGTTTTATGCCTTTTTCAAAAGCTTTTCTTTTCATTGCATCTTTTGCTCTAATTCTAGCAACGATTTCAGGAGGAAATTTTGGCATCGGTTTAAATGTAAAATTTCCATTTATAGAAATAGTATCTCCTATTGAAAACACTCCTGGGTTTACTACTCCTATAATATCTCCTGGGTATGCGTAATCTAGGGTAGCTCTATCACGCCCAAACATATTGTGAGATCTAGAAAGCTTTAGCTCTCTTTTTAATCTCGAGTGTTTTACTACCATGTCTCGCTCGAATCTTCCTGAGTTTACTCGCAAGAAAGCCATGCTATCTCTATGTTTAGGATCCATATTGGCTTGTATCTTAAATACATTTCCACTAAATGGCTCATTTATGGGGTCTATAAATATTTCTTCGTTTTTTATATTAAGAGCCTCTCTTGCTCTAGGAGATGGGGCGAGTGTTAAAAAATGATCGAAAAAGAACTCTACTCCAAAGTTTGTTAAGGCAGAGCCAAAAAATACTGGTGTTATTTTGCCTTTTAAAAAATTGTCTTTCGTAAAAGGTTCTCCTGCAACTTTTACTAGTTCTATTTCCTCTAATGCATTATTTTTTAGTTCGGTATCGTTTAAAATATTTTTAAAGTAAGTTTCTGCATCAAATATAGTTTCGTTAGCTTTTTTAGCACTCCCCCCTTCTATGGATTTTTCATAAATATACACCTTATCTTTTTCTAAATGGTAAACGCCTTTAAAGTTTTTTCCTTTTCCAATAGGCCAGTTGATGGGGGTAGTTTTTATCCCTAAAACCTCTTCAATTTCGCTTAGAAGTTCAAGAGAGCATTTTGCAGGTAAGTCCATTTTATTTATAAAAGTTAAAATTGGAATATTTCGCATCATACAAACTTTAAATAATTTTCTAGTTTGTGTTTCAACTCCTTTCGATGCATCGATTACCATTACTGCACTATCTGCTGCTGTAAGAGTTCTGTAAGTGTCTTCTGAGAAATCTTGGTGTCCAGGGGTATCTAGCACGTTTATTATATGGCTTTTATAATTAAATTGCATCGCAGAGGCAGTTATCGAGATGCCTCTTTCTTGCTCCATTTCCATCCAATCCGAGGAAGCTTTTTTTTGATTTTTTCTTCCATGCACCATTCCAGCAGTTCTTATCATTCCTGCGTAGAGTAAAAGTTTTTCTGTAAGAGTAGTTTTACCAGCATCAGGATGGCTTATTATTGCAAACGTGCGTCTTTTTTCTATTTCTTTTTTTATTTCTGTTTTTATTTCTGTTTTTATTGCGGGTTTTATTTGTGGTTCTAAAATATTTTTTTCCATAAATAAATATTTTAGCTTCAAATGCTAATGTAAAACAAGAGATAAGACGTTATAATCAAAAAATTTAAGTCTTTATACTTCATTTTAATCATGTAAACTGTTTAAGTTAAAAGTTTTTTTAAGGATTTAATTTATATGAGTGATAAAATATTCGTTATCGACACTTCAGTAATTTTACATGACCACAATGTTATTACACACTTTAAAGATCAATACGTAGCCATTCCCATAGCGGTGTTAGAAGAGCTAGATAATTTTAAAAAAGGCAATGATACTAAAAGTTATTCGGCAAGAGAATTTATTCGTTTTATAGATAAGATTTCTGAAGCTTCAATGCTTCAAAATTGGGTGCCTATTGGTAAAGATTGTAAAGGTTTTTTTAAAGTAGTTTACCCTAGAGTTAAAAAAGTTAATGCAGAAATAGTTTTTGATGATGATAAAAATGATCATAAGATTTTAAACGCTGCTTTAACTCTCCAAGAATCTGAGAACAAGAAAGTGGTTTTAATAACTAAAGATATCGCATTAAGGGTAAAGGCTCGTGCTTTAGATATTACGGCAGAGGATTATGAACAAGGAAAAATTAAAGATGTAGAAATGCTTGATACTGGAAAAAACATTGTAGAGCTAGATGAACCTACACTTATAGAAAAGATTTTTGAAGATGGATATCTAGAAGAAAAGGATATCACTTTTAGACCATTAGAGGTTAATAATTTTTATATATTAAAATACGGTAAACAGTCTGCACTAACTTTTTACAATTGTAATAAAAGGATATTAGAAAAAGTTCTTAAAAAAGCAGTTTATAGAATTGAACCTAGAAATGCAGAGCAAATATTTGCAATAGATGCTCTTTTAAGACCAGATATTCCACTAGTAGCCCTGCAAGGTGTTGCTGGAACTGGGAAAACGCTTTTAGCTCTAGCTAGTGCATTAGAACAAAGAAGAGACTTTAAGCAAGTTTTTGTAGCTCGCCCGGTGGTGCCGCTAGGAAATAAGGATATGGGATTTTTGCCAGGAGATATTAAATCGAAAATTACGCCATACATGGAACCGCTTTGGGATAATTTAAGATATATTAAATCTCAATTTAGTGATAGTTCTAAAGAAAGTAGTAAGATTGATGAACTTATAAGAACTGAAAAAATAGAGATAGCCCCTCTATCTTATATAAGAGGGCGAAGCCTTTCAAACGTAATTTTTATAGTCGATGAGGCACAAAATTTAACGCCTCACGAAGTAAAAACTATCATTACTCGTGCTGGGGATAATACTAAAATAATTTTTACTGGTGACATCCATCAAATCGATACACCTTACTTAGATGCTCTTAGTAATGGTCTATCTTTCTTAATCGATAGACTTAGAGGAAATAGGCTCTTTGCACATATTAAGCTAGAAAAAGGCGAGCGTTCGGAGCTAGCTAATTTAGCAAATGAGTTATTATAAATAAAACTAAAAATTTTTAGTTCTTTCACGTTTTAGGTGGGTTAGAAAATAGTTTTTTTAGGTCTTTGTGGGGGTAGTAATGTTAATTTTAAAGATCTTAAACTATCTTTAAGCGTCAAAAAACTAAATTTTTTTCACTAGAATGACTTTTCTTATTTTACGTAAATACCTTGTTAAGATAGCAAAAGAAATGTAGCTTTGATCTTTGTAAAGAAGCTCTTTGCAAATATTTTGTAAAGGTCTAGCATTTACTATTCGTTAAAGTTCTTGTGTAATAAAAAATAAAATAATTAAAACTTTTTTATAACGTATAAGCTTTATATTAGATATTAAATTTATTTTAATTATATAAAATTTTAATTACGTAAAAAAAATAAAAATTTATTTAAACAAGAATTCTATGAGTTCTATTTTTGGTTTTGTTTTTTTAGGAAAGAAAAAAATATATGGAAAATAAAGAAATAAATCAAGTGGCAAATAAAGAGATAACTAATGAAAAAATAGCAAATAAAGAAGTGGCAAATAAGGGAAAAAAGAGTAAGGAAATAAAAAACAGGGAAATAATACTAGAGCGTTTAAAAAGATTAAATGAAAAGAGAGCAAAAGAGGTTGCGATAGAAGAACAAGAGTTAGATGTTTTTTATAAAAAACACGTTTCATTTACTAATTATTTTAAAGAAAAAATAAAAGAGTATAGAGAGTTAAATGCCGTTTTAGATGAGTATACGAACGTATCTTTAACTTATGAAGAGTTAGAAAACGAGATTTCAGGTGTAGCGTCTTGCTTACAATCTTTAGGTGTAAAGAAGGGAGATTTCGTAGCACTATTTTCGGAAAGCAACGGAAGATGGGTAGTAATGGACCAAGCTCTTACGAGAAATGGTGCTATAAGCACGCTTAGAGGAACTGCTGCTCCTATCGAAGAGTTAGAATATATTTTAGAGCATAGTGAATGCGTTGGAGTTATCCTACAAAACAAGGCGTTATACGATAAGTTAAAAGACGTTCTTTCTAAATTTGATCTTAAATTTATTATCTTAATGTTTGATAATGCTAACGATAATGATAATAAAATTTTAATGTCTTACAACGATGTTATTACTAAAGGAAAAGATTGCGATTTTGTAGCTCCTATAATAAACACCGACGATGAATATTCCATGTCTTACACATCGGGGACTACGGGGAATCCAAAAGGAGTGCTTATAACTCACAAGAATATGCTCTCTCAAGTATATTCTCTTAAAGATTGGATACAGGTAGAGCCAGGGGAAAAGTCGTTAGAAATTTTACCCGTTTGGCATGCTTATGAAAGAACGATATTTTATGCTTGGCTTTTAGGTGGAGCTCACGTTCATTTTACTAATTTATCAAACTTGAAAAAAGATTTAGTAAAGTACCAAGTAGACTTAATTTGTTCAGTTCCGAGAATTTGGGAAAATATCAGAATCGGTATTTTCCAAAAATTAAAACAAAGTTCAAAGTGGAGATATTACTTTTTTGATATAGGTGTAAAGTTAAGTATTAAGTATCAAATACACAGAATGTATAGTGAGCGAAGACTTACTAATAAAAGCACTAAATATAAGCTACGTTCTAGAATATATCACAAGATAGCTAGAGCTTTTATAAAGCCTTTTCATATGCTTGCTAGAAAATATTTATATGAAGATGTTAGAAAGGATTTTGGTTTAAATTTAAGGCTATCTATTTCAGGTGGTGGCTCGCTTGCTATAAAGGATCAGTTTTTCTATGATGCAATAGGTGTAAATTTAAGAGAGGGATATGGTTTAACTGAAACCTCACCAGTTATAACTATGAGAAAAATCACTGAGCCTAACTATTTAGGAAGTGCCGGGAAGCCTTTAAAAGGAACGAAGATAAAAATTGTAGACCTTGATACTTTTGAATATATTGGAATGTATAAAAAGGGGCTAGTTCTAATAAAGGGGCCGCAAGTGATGAAAGAGTATTATAAGAACAAGGAGGCTACGGATGCCGTTATAAAAGATGGCTGGTTTAACACTGGGGATTTAGGCTGGATTACTAAGGATTGTAATTTAGTGATTATAGGTAGAGAAAAAGAGACCATAGTTCTTTCTAGTGGCGAAAATGTAGAGCCAGTACCTATTGAAGCTGCATGTTTAGAAAGTATGTATATTGATCAAATAGTTTTAGTAGGGCAAGATATGAGTAGCATTGGAGCGCTCGTAGTGCCATCTGATGAGGCTTTAGAAAAGTGCGGTCTATTAGTGAATGAGATGAAATCGAGCAAAAATATTACGATAGAAGATGTAAAACTTAGAGATTTAATTAAGCAAGAGATAAACACTTATATAAAGAAAAAGGCTAATTTAAAACCTTTTGAAAAAATAAGGCAGTTTGAGATTTTAAAGCAAGGCTTTAATGTTGAAAATGGAATGCTTAATCAGACTTCTAAATTAAGAAGAAATGTGATTTTTGAAAAATACTCTAAGCTGATATCTAACATGTTTGCAAAAAATAAGAAAAAGAGTAAAAATAAAGGCAATGATTAAATTTGTTTTAGAGCCTATAAAAATAAGGTTAAAATAGTAAATTAAAATTAAAAAAGTAAAAGCGAAATATAAAAAACAAAAGCAATGAAAAGAAGAAGGTTTTGAAAGGAAAACTTTTTATGACACTTGAAGAAATAATAAAGGCGATAAAGCCTGCAAGAAATATTGCCGTCATTGGGCATATCTCCCCAGACCCTGATGCGATAGGGGCGGTGTGCGCTCTATCTGAATGTTTAGAAAGCATTGGAAAGAATGTCTTTAGAATTTTTGAAGATCCTATTCCTAGCAAACTAGAGTTTATATTAAATGGAAAAGAGGTAATAGATTATTTTCCAAAGGATAAAGGCATCGATTTAATAGTTTTTTGCGATATATCGAGCACTAATCTAATAGGAAAAAAGCTTTTAGAAAGTTTCGAAAGTTTATTGGGGAGCGTGCCTAGTATTTGTATAGATCATCACGAGAGCAATGATAATTATGCTACGTTTAATTATGTAGATAAAAAAGCTGCTGCTACTTGTGAGATTATGTATGATGTTTTAAAGAAGCTAAATTTTAAAATAACTAAGAGCGCTTCTGATGCGTTATATGCAGGGCTTAGCGCCGATACGGGTTCTTTTAGATTTTCAAGTACGACTTATCATACGCATTTAGTTGCAGCGAAGCTTTTAAAAGCAGGAGCGGCTAATTATGATATCAGCACTACTCTTTGGAGTTCAGAACCTATAAAGACTATGGAGCTTAAAAAAGTTATATTAAATAGGCTAGAGTATTTCTTTGATAATAGGCTTGCCTTGTCTTATATAACTAAAGATGACATGGAAAAGATAGGGGCTAATAAAGATTACATAAGTGGACTAGTAGGAAATATTAGAGATATTGAAGGCGTAGTGCTAGCAGTTCTTTTTTATGAAGAAGATGAAAATTGGAAGATGAGTGTTAGGTCTAAAGATGAAAAAGTTTCAACGCTTCCTATAACTACATTTTATGGAGGTGGGGGGCACTTTATGGCATCTGGTGCAAGGTTAAGCAAAGAGCTTCGAGCAGATGAAATAATTAAGGAAGTAAAGCGCATCGCTGCTTTAGAGCTGGGATAAAAAGTTGCTTTAATTTTCTTTATTATTTTTTCTTGTTAATATTTTGGCTGTTAGAATAAGTTTGCCTTTAGTAGTTTAGCTTTAGTTAGGGTTAGATATTAAAGGCATTTTTTTTATAGTTTTTTTATAAGATTTTTTAACTAATGTTTTTAAATAATGTTTTTAACTAATGTTTTTAAATAATGTCTTTTATTAAGTCGGTCTTTATTAAATTAAATGTATTAAATATCAAAATTAAAAAAATATGGAAGCAGGATTTTTTTTAGTAGATAAGGAAAAGGGAGTGTCTAGTGCTAGCGTGGTAGCTAGTCTTAAAAAAAAATTTAATCTAAAGAAAGTAGGGCACACGGGAACGCTCGACCCTTTTGCTACCGGGCTTTTAGTCTGTCCTTTTAATGGTGCAACACGGCTATCTTCATTCGTGCAAGAAACGAAAAAAATTTATTCGGGCATTATTTTGCTTGGAACTAAGACCGATAGCGATGATATTACGGGAAATATTATAGAACGAAAAGAGGTGGAAAGTTTTTCGTTAGAGGAGCTATTAAAAGTAAGAGATCTATTTTTAGGTAAAATTACGCAAGTTCCTCCGAAGCTTAGTGCCATAAAAATAGATGGAAAGCGAGCTTATGATAAGTTTAGGCATAACGAAGATTTTGAAATGAGAGAAAGAGAGGTATTTATAGAAAGTTTTGATATCGTAGATTTTTTAAGAGAAGAGATTTTTTTTAAAATAGTATGTTCAAAAGGAACTTATATTAGGGCGTTAGCTAGAGATTTTGGAGAAAAGCTAAATACTCCTAGCACACTTAAGGAGTTAAAAAGAGAGGCTTTAGGGGGTTTTAATATTAGCGATGCGAAAAAGGTTAATAATTTAGAGTTTAGCGATATGCTCTCTTGGGAGCGGATTTTTAGTGCCGATTGTAGGCTTTATTTAGATGATGCTAGCATAGAAAGATTAAATGTTGGGGATAGTGTTTTTTTAAATAATTTACAAGGGAGCAAGGAATACAAAGATAAGTTTTTAAGTAGAACTATTTTATATTATAAGGCTAATAAGGCAAATCAAACCTCTGGAGTTTTAATTAAAAAGTCTGGTAGTTGGTCGTTTCTCGTTAATGGTATATAAAAATTAAGTTTTTTTTAGTTTTTTACGTTTTTTATGGGGGGAGTTTACCTATATTGATATTTACAGTTTGATTTACTGTTTGATTTATTATTTGATTTACTGTTTTACTTTTACTTACTTAAATTTATCTAATTATTCTAATTAGTTATAACTGCTCTAATTTCTAAAGTATTTTTCAAAAAATTCCGTTTAAAAGATAAGTGTGTTTTCTTAAAGTTTTTCGATATTTTTCTAATTTTTTTTAAGAAAAAATTAAAAATAAACAGAAGCATTACGCATTATATGCAAGATAACTACATAGTTAGAGCCTTGATTTTTTTCAAAGCTTTGAAGCTTAAGGCTTTATGTGCGGTTTTAAGAAGTATTTAATGAAAAGAGTCTTATTTTATAACATTTATTTTTATAATATTTATAGTATATCGATATATAATATAGCTATATTATTATTTAAATTATTATCTGCCATATTATTATTATCCATCATCACATTAAGTTTTGCACTCGATGCGCACTCTGAGGAGCAAAGCAGGGCATTTTTTACACAAGGGTCTGCTAAGAGTATTTTCCTACCTGAAGCAAAAGTCACTGAAAAACAAGATTTGCAATATTTCAAAGAAAAAAAAGAGATTAAGAAAGATAGTTCTAAAACTAGTCGAGATGAAGAGTTAATAGCAGAAACTAAGAATGAGAGTTTAGAAAATAATAGTTTAGTTAAAAATGAAGAAAAAGAGTTAACTCCATCAGGTAAGATTTTAGCAAAGTATGGTAATCCTGAAGAGGATTTAACTTATTACCCTGAAAACAATGCGCCAGCTCCATTTAAGGGCATTATGGCTGCTCTTCAGATAGGAGATGAGGATTTAGCTTTTAGGTATGCTAAGCAATATATAAATTATACTGCAAAAGAATCTGATTTAGTAGGAAAGACTATCGCATTTCAAAAGTTAGCCCTAGAGGGAACGGGTAGAGCTGAAGAGGGGCGTTTTTCTAATGATTCTGACGTAGTGCAATATAAGTATTTATTAGAAAAAGAAAAAGAGCTAAAGGAAAAGAAAGAGAGGGAAGAGAGAGAGCGAAAACTTACTAAGGCTATTAAATTATCTAAATCCGACAAGACGTTATTTGATTCATTCGACGATTCTTATAAGGTGCAAATTCAAAGGTCTAATAAGGAAGCAAAAAGCTACTACGATACGCTAGAAGCTAAGAAGCAAGAAAAGATTGCTAAGGGCGAGCTTGTAGAGGAAAAAGAGAGCGTTGAAGAAAAGAGTGAAAAGTTAATAGAACGAGCAGCGATTAGGAACGAATATCAAGGAAGAGTCCCTGTAGACCCTGCAGGAGAAGTTAGCATATATTTCTTTTTTAAGCCTAATGAGAAAGCGTCTATAAATTTAGGGATACACGTTGAGGAGTTATATAAAAGTATTATTAAGGATCAAAACGTTCATTTAGTAGGAGTAAATGTTGATGGGTTATCGCTAAATGCGTTTAAGAGGATAACTAAAGCAAATTTTCCAGTTTTAAATGGGGATAGGTTAGTAAGGCTTATGGGGATAGAGACTTTTCCTAGTATATATTTTAGATGTGAAACCTCAGGTGAAGCTTTTGTATTTAATAAGGCTGCTAGAAAGTATGAGTTAAGGGAGATTTTAAGTTTAATGCGAGGCGAAAAATGATAAAGATGCGGATTAGTAAAAGTAATAGACTACATAATTTATTATTTAATAAGCAAAAAGCTTCTAGGCTTAAAATATGCTTACTGTTTTGCATCTGCTTTTTAACGCTCGGCGGTAAGGCTTGGGGGGATTTAATAGTTAAAGAAAAAGAAGGAGATTCACTAGATCCATTAAAGGAATATAGGGATATAAGTAATAGCTTGTATGTAACTTCTGGTACTGGTGGTGCGGCTGGTGGAAGAGGTGGGGCACAAGCAGGACCAGTTTCAAATAGTTTAACTGGAGCAAACAGTGGAGTTATACCAGGCGAGGAATTACAAGAATCAAAAATAACCGAAGGGGAGAGTTTAAAAGTTCAGCAAGGACGGAAACTGTCAAATTTTCATACGTATATTCCTAAAAAGCAATTTGAAAGGATGGTAGACTCCAAAGAGTGGGAAAAGATTTACGATCAATCGATAAAAGATAATTATGAAGGAATGATTGGCGCTACTACTTGGGGGTTAGCTAACTCCGCCGTTGGGCAGGCAAGATTTAATGCGATATTACAAGCCCAAAGTGCTCTTTCTAATCACTATATGTCGGAGCTAGCATTTATAAAGCAAGTAGAGCAAAACCCTTATATGAGACAAAGTATAAGCGATGCATATTTTTCATGTGTAAGAAAGAAAATGAATGATAGTATGAATGATCAAGGTAAAAGATATACTTGGTTTGAAGCGCAAGAGATTTGTATGGGGGATGAAAGTTCTTTGGGAACTGTTATGACCGTTGGAGGTTTGGATAATATGACACCGAATTTATTTGATTATTCTAGTGTTATCGATAATAAAAATGGTTTAAAAGATAAGATTTGTTTGTCAGACTATTTGTTTAATCAAGAGGAGAAATCAGAGAGTGGCTCAGATATGGGAAAATTAAAAGAATCATATCAAAAATTACTAGGCGATATAGAGTTTAAAATTAAGGAAGGTAATAGTCCATCATCGAATGAACCTATTGGAATGCGAAGTATTGAATATAAATTTTATTACCCAGGTGAAAGTAGTGAAGAATGTGGTATGAAAAGTACTCAATCTCCATCGGAATTATACTTAGAAACTTTATTGCATCGATATAATGCTTTGGTAATTGAGTTAGGAACTTTCTGTCAAAAAGTAAAAAGAGAGGCTGAAGGTATAGATGAATTTATAGAAAGGGAAGAATATGCAAGACTACAAGAATATTATAAAGTTGGAGGATATATAGTTGACATTCAAACAATAGATAACTTATATAAACTTGCTAATGACACCGCTAAAGTTGCAGATGATGGAAAGGCAGATTGTAGTGTTTTTTCTGAGTTATTTTTAAGTGATAGTGAAGAATTGCTTTCTTTTGGAAAAGATGAAAGTTCTAGAGGGGGTGGTACTACTAATAAATCATCAAGGTTATATAAATCAATTTTGTATAAAATAGCTAAAGGCGTGACGGATATAACGATTTTAAGGCTTTATAATGTTTTTTATACTTACTTGCAAAATACTACGACAGGAACATTCGGTGTAAATAGTGAAATTTATAGTTTAGTAGAAAAACAATATGAACAAATACTATATATGGTATTAGGAGTTCACAATACATATGCTCCACAGTTTATCTTCAATAAATTAAAGGAATTTGAAAATATTAATCTTAAAGTCAATGAGCTAATTAATGCTCAAGCTCAGAGTTTTACTGATATGAGAAGGCAAGGAGAGGATGCTATAACACAAAATGAGGATTTTGCAGCTCCAAATAAATAATGTAATGGTTTATATGGGGGGATATAAAAATATATAAAATTGTTTAAAAGAATTGTAATAACAAGCAAGCAAATTTTTAGTAAAAGAGAGAAAAATTTTGTGTAAGAGAATGCGTAAAAAGGTATTTATGTAATGGTAGAACAATTATTAGATATATTATTAAACATTCAAGATTGCACTGATAAAACTTGTCCTGGTTCTGCATTTACGGCTATAGGAGCTGCTTTTGCTACCCAAGGTTATTATCTTCAATCGCAAATAGTTAGTGCTTTAGGTGCTGGTAAAATGGAAATGTGGGGTGTTTTTATATACATATTCTCATTTTTTGCATTTACCATAATGATAATTCTAAATGGGCTTGCCATACCTAAAAACGTAATGTGGTTTATATTAGGTCCTATTTTATTTAACTGGATGGTTTATACTGGCACCGATGTAAAAGGAGTGATGTGGAGAGTAGGTAATGATAAAAAACTTAATCAACAGAAAGTTTGGGAAATAGCCGAACCTGGATTAAGGAATTTAAGACCTATTAAAGCTGGTGAGCTCGATAAAGAGAGTGGTGTAGAAGCAACTGTTAATAAATATGACGTTATGGGTTCAATTAGAGTTCCACAGTTATTTGTTTTATGGGATGGATTAATTAGTGATACAGTAGCACAGCTTTCATCTTGGGTAGGTGTAGATAAAATGTTAGCAGGACATGGTGGAAAAAAGCAACTTAGGGAATACTACTGTTAATTTAAAAAATGACTCTGCTACTGGTAGCGATAATGAAGATGGTTCTGCGGCAATATTGTCTAATTTAAAATGGTCAAAGCTTCAAGCGATCGTTGGGGCTAGAATTACTACTCCTGGATTAAAAGATTCTTTTGTAGAGTTTATGGCTGGAAACTGTGGTGGTGTTATTAAACAATCTATAGATGATAGAAAGCTAATTAATGCTAGAAGAAACCCTGTAAGTTTTCTTAGTGATGCTAACTCAAATGATAAAAAAATTGGTATATTAAAAGACGCTGATAGCTTAGGGACGGATTTAAAAAAAGAGTTTACTACAACTCAAGGTTCATTAAAAAGATTGTTAAATACTTGCTCAAAAGAAGAATCTAGTACAAGTGATGGAACCAGTTTATGTCAATTCTTAGGGAACGATATAAAACCATATACAGAAGCTAAGTTTGATGTGATAGGGTGTGATAAATCGTTTAAAATTATAATGAAAGCTCTAAAATGGGAAACTGGACAAATTTATCATAAAATGATGGCAGATTGGGATAATGGGGATTCGTCGAAGGAGAAAGAAATTCTAGTTGCTTTTTATTATGGTTGGAATTTAGATAAGAAAAACCCTACCGGAATCTCAAATAGATTATCAGATGATGAACT
This sequence comes from Bdellovibrionota bacterium, assembly GCA_050952645.1. Taxonomy (GTDB): domain Bacteria; phylum Bdellovibrionota_C; class UBA2361; order UBA2361; family CAKMMH01; genus CAKMMH01. The sequence goes on from JBMNLI010000004.1 coordinate 16,431, forward strand.
TAAATATTTTACTAGAGATTTGATATTGTCTTATATGTTAAGAAATGAGCTTGAGTTTGTTCCTAAAATAACTAATGTACAATATAGCACTAAAGTTCAGGCAGAGCAGGCTTCCGATACTCATATTCAATCTTTAGGCTCTCAAAATAAATTTGGTGAGATTTACACTTGGGCTCGAATGATGCCTTATATTCAAGGTATTTTAATGTTTATTTTAGCTGGGGCTTATCCTATCGTATGTATAATTATGATAATCCCTGGGGCGCATAAGGCTATACTTACTTGGGCGGCTTTTTGGGCATGGGTAAAATTTTGGGATTTAGGGTTTGCCATAGTTACGGTTATAGAGCGTTCAGTGTGGGGGATGCTTGGGAACTCAACTCATGCAAGTGCTGTAAATAAAACTTTAGTTGAACTTATAAGTGGCTCTAATGCAACACCAAATGGAATTTCTGGTATTGAGGTTTCTTGTAATGGTGGGCAATCATTCGGTTCTTGTGCTTATCCTACAATAAGTAGTGAAGGTAGTATGTTTTTGTCTGAAATGTTTGATCAAGGCACAGCGATTGGTCTTTCGCTTAACTATGGTGTATATAATGGGTATTATATTTATATAATGGCTGCGTTATATATGGCAGTTCCTGTGATTTGTGGGCAAGTTTTTCTTAAGGGTAAATATGGCGTAGGTAGCCTAGTTTCTACGATGATGGGCGGAGCTGAAAGGGCTGGAGGTGGAGCTGCCGAAACCTCTGCTAAGTCTAGAATAGCTGCAGATATTTCTAACACTTCCGCTATCGCTGATAGACAAGTTAAAGCAGATGCCGCTAAAAATTACGCTATGCGAGCAATGGAAGCTGGCAATAAAGCCGCTAAAGAAGGGCTCTTTGCTCAACATATCGGAGCTGCAAATCAGGGGATGGAGTTAAAGAAAGGTATGGCTAATCTCCAGAGTGCCCAGTATAGAGCTTTGGCATGGCAAATGCAAATGACAGCGCAGGGATTTGCATCGCATAATTTAAGTCCTTTTCCTATGGGAGTGCGAGAGGTAATGAATGCTGCTGCTTTGGCCGGTCTATGGTCGAATGCTGCTGGTCATCTTCCAAAATCTTTGCTGAATAACAATCAGTTTCCAGAACAGTTAGGGAAATTTCTAGGGGATACAAACATTGCGGAAGGTTTAACTGAGGAAGTATTATCACCACTAGCAGGTGAATGGAAAGATTTACAAGGTTTTGTGAATGGATTTTTAGAAGGTGATAATGTAGGGGCTCAACAAGATGAAGAAGGGCAAAATGGTCAACAAAAAGAAGAAGAGAAAAATGCTCAACAATTGGGGGAAGTAATTTTTGGCGCATCGGGTAGTGGTGTTTCTATTGCAAGTAGTGGTGTAAATACGTCTAGAACAGGTGGTGAAGTTAGAATAGGTCAAGGAAATCAAAAAGTTGGCCCATTTGACTTTGACTTTTTGAAGTTTCAAAAAGGAATAGCTTGGTCGCTTCCTTTTAGTAATGCATCTTATGTTTATGATTTTAATGTTGCAAATCCATTAAGTGAAGGTGTGTTGCAAGCAAAAGCAGATAATAATTTATTTTCTTTCGATTCTGGAGCTCAGCAAAATTTACAAAAAGGCTTTGCAGATAGAATGGATACTATGGCTAAGTATGCTGGGGATGTAGCAGGCTACGAAATGAAGCAAGATTTAGCTATGTCTAATCAACACTTAGCAGGTGTTTACGGCGTTAACTTAATGCCTCAACAAAAACCTTACGATATTAAGGGTATGATGGGTAGTGGGGAGATAGTAAGTAGTGATGGAACTAGTGCAAAAGGTATGTTTGATTTCTTTGGAACTGATAGTACGGTAGGAAGCGAGTATGGTAATTTAACTAGTGGATATATAGATAAATTACAAGACAATTATGCTAGAAGCCAAATAGGAATAGGAAGTTTCAATAATTTACCGTATAGTAAAGTCGCTGATCATTCTACTGTCCAATATTATCTCTATCCCAGTGTAGGTGGTGCACTTTCTTATGGCGATGAAAATAACGTGGCAAATGTTAAAGGAACCACTGCTGCTTCAACGTATGGAAGAGGATTAGGTCTTCTTGATGAGTTTAGGCGAGGGGTTGTTGAAGGTGTAAATGAGTCACAAAATCAATCTAATTCTAGTGAACAAAGTCAAAGTACAGCTCCAGCAATTAATAGTTCTCAAGTTTTTAGTGGACAAAATCAAAGCGAGGTTCCAGCAGCTAATAATAATTCTCAAGTTTCTAACGGACAAAGTCGAAGCGTGGTTCTAGCAGCTAATGATAGTTCTCAAGTTTCTAGCAAACAAAGTCAAAACGAGGTTCCAGCAACTAATAATTCCCCAGTAGCTACCAGAACTAATTCTTCAGCTACTACAACAAAGAGCGACAAAGAATATTAATACGAACACGGGGTCTGATTATGGCTTTAGTGCAACTAGTTTTGTTAGACAGCAGAAATAATTGGATATGGGAGTATCAACAAAACTTTCTAAAATTAAAAATTTTAAATTTGTAAAGTTCGTAAATTTATAGTATTTATTAGAATCTAATTTATTTACGTTCTTTGCGTTTTAAGGTGGGTTTTAGACCTTAAGAATTAGTATCACTCACCCACGAAGCCTAAAAGAAAATTGACTTTAAGGAAATTTGCATAAAATAAATTACTTTAAATATAGTTTTAATTTTTCTTTAAACTATAGCTAGTTTTCTATAAAAGCCGAATTTTCTTTTAAGCTAACAAAAAAACTATTTTTCTAATCAATCAAAACGTAAAGAACCACAAAATTATTTTTAATCCTTTAGGCTTTTTTTCTTTTATCTTAAACTTTACGTATAAAATTTAATTTTAACTTTATAACCTACTCAAAATAATTTTAAAAAAACTAAGAAACATTCACGTAAATTATTAAAATAGTGGGCGTAGATACGTATTCTTTAAGAAACGACAAATACCAGTCTTAGGCTAAGTTTGGAGCTCTTAAAAAACATAGTATACGTAAAACAAGTGAAAGTTTAGGTTTTATTTTTATTCTTTCACTTTTTTTCTTATTCTTTCTCTTTTCTCTTTTTTCTTTCTTTATTTTTTCTTTTATTTTCTTTCTCTTTTCCCTTACTCTTTCTTTTGCTTTTTTTTCTTTTACTCTTTCTTCTACTTTTAATTTAAGTTTTTTATTTTAAAGTGCTGTTTTTAAAATCCTTTAAGCTTCTTTTCTTCTGCTTTCTTCTTCTTTCTTTATTCTAGAATAATCTAAATAGTAAAGGTTAGCTTGGATATTGTCTGTATTAGAATATATATAAGTTAAGAAAAACTCGGTAATAGTAGCATTTCTTATAGCTAGCTCCTCACAAAGCCTTAATACTATATGAAGCCTATTAGAGTTTTCCTCTTCAAAACTTTCCCACCATTTTTTAGCACTCCCAGAGGTGTTGCTCCAATCTAACTTCTTTTTAGTGTCGAGAATTTTATCTTGTATTTGCTCGTCCGTCCAACCAGATATATCTGAAATGCCATCAGGAAGACCGCTAGAACTACCCTCATTTGAATCTCCATAAAGTATCTCTGGGTCTTTTTCAATATACTCTATAGGCTTATCCCTTAATTTTACTACTATAGACTCAGAGTCCTCAATCTTCTTTCGCATCTCAGGAATTTTATAGTAAGGCGTTAAATAGCCTTGAAATACTGGAGTCCCTGGAACGAAAAAAGTATTTATATTGTCCGTTGGACGCCCTACCTCATCTGGAGTAAGCACGGCTCTTTGCTGAACTTGCTCCTGCGTATTGTCGTTTTTACTAGCAAACATCTCAGTAAGCTTCTGGTTAGAACCCGAGGAAGAAGTGTTAAACCTAATGGTCATTTGCCCAGTTTCCTTTGAAGCCCATTCGGAGTCGACCATGTCTAAAGGTGGCATAAAGATTTTAGAGGTAAAACCTGCTAGCACAGAGTCTGCATCGTCGCCATAATTGGCCTTTACTTGAGCCGTCGATTGAATGGCTCCGACTATACTTATATTCCTAGAACGTAAAGTGTTTAACTTAACATGAATATCTGGAAGCCTACCTAAAGCACTCGCAAACTCGTCTATTACTAGCCCTACGGGTCTTGGAAGCGTAACCTGAGGGCACTTTTCAGCATACTTAGTTAAGAACCTTAAAATCTCTACTATTATAACGTTCCCCATAGGCCTTAACATTTCAAGCTCAGACTCCCTAAGCTCCACTATAAGTAGTGTAGGTTCCTTAATAACTTGCTCTAAGTCTAACTCATCAAAAGCCGTAGTAGCCCTTATGGCTTTTAAATCCCACTGAGAAATACGCATACTAAGTTCAGATAAGATGGTGTCTGCATTTTGAGATCCGTTTCTTGCAAGCTCCACAAAGGTTCTAGTGTTTCTAATAGCCTCAGGATGAGCCTCAAGCCAATCGCAAAGCCCTTTCATACCAGATTGCACTAACTCGTGAACTCTCGGCATAGAAAGAACCTCATCTGGGTCATGCAAAAGCCCTATCATTATAGCATTTAAAACGGCTAGAGCGTTAGTTCTAAAAAACGGACTATCGGATTTTGCACTCGGATTATCCGTCGCCATAATAAGAGTGTTAGCTATCAGCTTAGCGTCCGTATCATCTTCAATCTTACTTAAAATATTCCAGCTTAAGCCCCTCTCCGTATCTAATGGATTAAATAAAAGAATTTTTCTATCTGGATTATATTTTTTAGAAAGCCCTGCAAGCTTCGACCACATCTCAGGCTTAGAGTCTAAAATAATAACGGACCTATTCGGACTCATTACATCGTTGTAAAGTATTGGTAAAATAAGCTTTGTAGTCTTACCACCACCAGTTTTTGATACCGCTAATATGTGCCTATTTCTATCTCCATTTGCCCATATGATATGCCCTTGCTTTAACACTACACCATCACTTCCCCTAAGGTTCGTTACGGGAAGAGCAGTGTCGGTTCTAGGGTCTTTTGGTTTAGTCCACTCTAAAATTTGAGCCCTGTTAGCTAAGTCCCCAGAGCCAAGCTCATTGCTTTTTGATCGCATCGGTCTTTGAAGTTGCTTTTCGCCTAAAAGCTCACTAATATCTAATTTAAAAGCCGCTTCAACACCACCTTCTCTTAAAGTAGTTCTGAAAAAATATATAAGCCAAAAAAGATACGTATAAAATCCAAAAGCTATAATCTCTTCAATCACTACACGCTTTTCTTTAGCTCCTACGAGAATATAAAAAATTGGCTCTAAAATAGATGCACTCGGTGTTTCACTAGTGCCATTAGCTATCCTTTCTAAGATGCTAGTAATATCTTTAGATATCTTATCTCCATTAAATGCTATCGCAGCACAGATTGCAAGTAGTATAAGCCCTATAACGCCAGGGATTTTGCTAGCTAGCTTGCTTCTTTTAAATTGAATTACTATGCAAGCTATAGCTAGAGGAAGAAGAATAAAAACGCCTACAAGCTCTAGATGCACATAAAATTGAACAAATTTTAATATAAAACTTTCTATTATTAAAAACATTTTCTAAATATCTAAATAAAAAATTTTTTTAAGACAATTTTCTTATATTTTTTATACAAAATTAATACCATAATATCAAATAATACTTTATTGTTAAAGTGATATATTGTTAAAGTATATTGTTAAAGTAATATATTATTTAAGTATAATATTATTAAAGTTAAAATTAAAAATTATAAAATAATTTATTATTTTTTTTACATATTGCTACAATTAGTTTCTTTATTTAGTTTCTTTTATGTTTTATATTTTATCTTGTATATAAAGAAACATAATTACATAGTCGGAAGAATTTATAAAAAACTATATACGTAAATTATAACATTAAATGCTTTTTTGACATAAAAAATGGTAGCGTAATATTTAGCATTTTTCTTTATAAACCATTGTTTTAAACTAAAAATAAATTATATAAAAAAAGTAGTTATAAAGGTTTGTAGTTAAAATTTTATGTTATATACTGTATATGCACTTTAAATATTAGTCTTAAATATTAGACTTAAATATTAAATGGTTTAATATTTTAAATTTTCTATTGGATAAATTTTTATGAAAAAAATATTTTCTTATTTTTATTTAGTTTTTATTAGTATATTTTTTAGCTTATTTTTAACTTTTAATTTTCTAAATGTTTCTAAATGTTTCGCAGAAAATTCAGATAGGATAAATTCAGATATCATAAATTCAGATATCATAAATTCAGATAGCATATTAGATAAAGTTCAGAATAATTATAAAAATATAAAAACTATTATCGCTACATTTAACCAACACTCGCACTCCGAGGCGCTAGGAGAGGATGAAAAAAGTAGTGGGGTTTTTAAAGCGTTAATCCCTAATAATATAAAAGTAGAATATAAAATGCCTAAAAGCCAAGTTTATTTAATCACAGATAAAGAGCTAACTTTTATAAACGATAGCGATATGCAAGTAGTAAAAGATAACGCAGACGTCGTGCTAAAATCAAAAGTGCCATTAACGTTTTTAGCTGGTGTTGGAGATGTTAGAAAAGATTTTAAAATTCTAAAAATAAATATAGAAAAAGATGCTTACAAGTTTGATTTAGAACCTAAAGATGAGGGAGAAATTGAAAGTTTAAGCTTATGGATAGATAAGAAAGCTATGATAGTAAATAAACTTTTCGTAAAAGAGTTAGGGGCTAATACGATTCTATTTGAACTTTCAGATATAGTAGTAAATAAAAATGTTTCAGATAAAGATTTTAAAATTGATATCCCTAAAGGGTACGATTTAATCGATAATAGAAATTAAAACGCATAAAGAATCCTTTTTTTAAAAAAGAATAAAATGTATAAAGAGTTTTCAGTTATAACATTAGGATGTGCTAAAAATGAGGTAGATACAGAGTTTATTATAGGGATAATGAAAGAGGCAGGCTTTGAATATAAGGAAGATTTAGAAAGTGCAAACATTATTATAATAAACTCATGTGCCTTTTTAGAAAGTAGTGTTAATGAGAGTATCGATGCAGTTTTAAGTGTAAGCGGCTTAAAAAAAAGTGCGAAATTAAAAACCCTAGTTCTTACTGGTTGTTTAGTCCATAGATATAAAATGGATTTATTTAAAGAACTTCCTGAGGTAGATATTTTTTTAAGCACTGAAAAAATATCTAAACTTCCAAGCCTTTTAAAAGAAAATAAAAAAGGTGTAATCTTTAAAAATTTTGAAACTTTCTTAGGAGATGAAAAACTTCCTAGAGTAATCACTAAGCCTTTGTCGTTTGCGTATATAAAAATAGCTGAAGGGTGTAATCATAAATGCGCCTATTGCACTATACCTGCAATAAAAGGAAAGCTTAGAAGTAGAAGTATTCTTTCTATAGTTAAAGAAGCTAGAAAACTCGTAAATAAAGGAGTTAGAGAGATAAATTTAATTGCGCAAGACCTTAGCTCTTATGGGAGTGATTTAAACGATGGCACTAATTTAAATTTGCTTATAGATGCTCTCCATGAAGAAAATTTCCGCTGTAAGTTTAGAGTCTTGTATTTATACCCTACGGGAATTAACGATGGGTTATTAAAAAGGCTCTCTACGTACGATGATTTTTGTAGCTATATCGATTTGCCTTTGCAACATTCGAGTGAAAGCGTTCTAAAAGCTATGCTTAGACCTGTAGGTAAATTTTCTTCAAAAAATATAGTGGAAAAAATAAAAACTAAATATCCGCAAATCGCCATTAGAACTACTTTTATAGTAGGCTTTCCAAATGAAAGCAAAGAAGATGTAAAAGACTTAGAAGAGTTCGTTTCAAAAGGATATTTTTCGAGTATGGGAGTTTTCGCATACTCTTTTGAAGAGGGGAGCGTTGCGTTTGAAAATTTTCCTAATTTTAAATTAGATAAAAAGCGAGTTAAAAAAGATAAGAAAGCAGTAGAGATAGCTTGGCAAAAAACTAGATTAAAAGAGCTAAAAGCTTTAAAGGGTAAAACGTTAAAGATATTACTAGAAGGGTATCATAGCGAAACGGATATGATTTTAGTCGGAAGAACCGAGTTCCAAGCCCCGGAGGTCGATGGTAAAGTGCTTATAACTGAAGCTTTGCTAGATAAAGAAGATATAAAATTCGGGGAGTTTTATACGGTTAAGGTAAAAAATAACATCGGGTTTGATTTAGAAGCTTGCCTTTTATCGAGATGTGAGTAGCTTTTTTTGTAGAGAGTTTAGCGTTTTTATGTAAGTTTAAGTAAGTTTATATTAGTTTTTTGGCGTTAAAATAGCTTGAGAAAGTAGTAGTTTTGATATAATATAATAAGGTATCTTTTATAAGATAGTTTTTTTAGTTTATAGCAAAAGATATTTGCTAAGTGCGTGTTTGCTAAGTGCGTGCGGTATCGTAAATATTTATTGCGTGCTAAGTATTTGTTGTATATACATTTATGCGTTTGTAGTTATGCGTGTAGTTTTATGCATACAGTTTATGCATAGTAGTTTAAGCATATATAGTTTAAACGAAAAGTCTTTTTAAAAAGCCTTTAATTTTAGATAAACTATTTTATATTATAAAAGTAGGGTATTATGAGAAAAGCTATAGTAGAAAAAATTGCGCAAGTAGGTTTTGCAGGTGTTGTAGCTGACGAACTTATTTTGGCTATAAATGATTTTATAGAGGAAAAGGGGAGTTGTTCCCTAGTTTTAGCTGGTGGGAAAACTCCAGCTTCGATATATAGAAGTTTATCGGTTCCTCCTAGGCGTGATGAGATAAATTGGAAAAAAGTAAAGTTGTTTTTAGACGATGAAAGGTTCGTTCCTTTCGAGCACGATCAAAATAACTATAAAATGGTGCATAAAACTCTAGTTAGCAAGCTTCCGCATAAGCCTGAAATAGTAAAAATAGATACGGACAATCTAACGATAGAAGAATCTTATAAAAAATATAAGGAAGATATAAAAAAGAGCATGAAATTAAATGAGGGGGAGCTTCCAGTATTCGATTTAGTTTTACTTGGAATTGGAAAAGACGGGTTTACGGCGTCTATCTTCCCTGGAACTGAGCTTCCAGAGAAAGAAAAGGAGATTTGTTATATAGTCGATGAGTCTGAGCGATGTGCTTATAAACGAGTGACGCTTTCATCGCACGTTCTTTTTGGCGCAAGAAAGATATTTTTTATCGCTTGCGATGAGGCTAAAGCAGAGATAGTTCAAAAAGTTTTAGAGGGAGATTATACCCCTAAAGAAATTCCTGTAATGTTATATAAGAATGTAGAAGATAAAGTGACGTTTTTCTTAGGCGGCGCCGCTTCTATGCTTTTAAAAGATCATTAGCATTAAAAAGAATATCGATTAAATTTTAACTTAAAAATAATTTATAAGAATAATTTATAAAAGTAATTAAAAGGAGTATTATAAAAAAATGGGAAAAGGCGATAGTAAAACGAGAAGAGGAAAAATTTTTAAAGGTAGTTATGGTAATGCTAGACCAAAGACTAAAGGAGAAGCTACAAAAGTAGATAATCAAGAAAAAGCTAAGAAGAAGTAATTATTTTATTAAAGTTTAATTTTAATAAATTTAGAGAGATAGGCTAGGCGAGAGATTAAAAGAAAAAGGGAAAGATTTGAGGGGTTTTTGCCTTTTTGTTTTAGACTTTTGTTAAGTTTTAATATTTAGGTTTTATTTAAAGATATAATACGTTTTAAGGTGCAATATTTAAGTTGAAATATTTAAACTAGAATATTTTAACTAGAATATTTAAATAGTAATGTTTAAGCTAGAATGTTTAAGCTAAAATATTTAAACAAGTAATGTTTAAGCCTGTGATATCCTTTAAGCTATTATATCTAATTGCTGAACGTAGTGCTTGTCATTTTTCTTTTTCTTTTCTTTACCCGTTAGCTCTTGATTTTCATCATCTTCTCCAAAGGCTTTTTCGGTTCTTCTGTTTGAGTATTGAATGCCATCTTTTCTTTGTGAGCCAAGAGCGGTAGCACTTTGACTAGCCATATTTACAGACGTGGTATCTCTAGTGTAATCTTGTGTTTTAGATAGTTTTTGGTTAGTTTGGCTAACTTGTGCATCGTTTGAAGCCTGATTTGAAACTATAGGTGAAACGCCTATAGATATGTAATTATTTATAGGAGAAACCATTTTAATTTTTTTTTAAATTTAATACTTATTAAAAAACGTTGTTTTAGAAACTTATGCGTTTTACATACTATGTCGTCATTTTTTATAAAGGCTTTAGGTTTTGAAGCTTTTTTAAAAATTGATGTTTTTCTTAATAATTAAATTTAGGGGGAATTAGTAAGTTAGTAAAAAGTTAATAAAATAAGATGGTTTAGAAAAAAAGAGTGTAAAAAAATAGGGAAAATATCGAAAAATGAAATTTAAATTTTTTAGTAGCGAGAAAAAGAATAACAAAAATAATGAATATGCAAAGCTAGAAGAAAGTCTTGGATATAAATTTAAAGATAAATCGAAACTAGAAAGGGCTTTAACGCATCGTTCTCTCCATCAAAAAGGTGTAAATGATGATTATGAAAGGAGTGAGTTTTTAGGAGATGCGGTTTTAGATTTAGTTATAGGAGATTTGCTATTAAAAAAACATAAAAATGCTTCTGAGGGAGATTTATCAAAATTAAGAGCGGCTCTAGTTAATTATAAATCGCTTGCTAAAATTGCTTGCAAGTTAAATATTGGTGATTACGTAAAACTTAGCAAGGCTGAAAAGGCTAATAATGGGCAAGAAAAACCGTCGATTTTATCGGACGTAGTCGAGGCGATAATCGGGGCTATATATTACGAGGCAGGCTTTGAAGTAGTCTTTGATGTTATAAAAAAACTTTTTGAAGATGAGTTTAAGTGCGTGAAGCCTTTCGACCCTAAAACGGAGCTTCAAGAGATACTCCATGCTACTACTACGGATGTAGCTGAATATAAACTAGTCGATGCTAAAGGTCCAGAACACGCTAGAATATTTATAACCGAGGTATGCATCGGAGGAAAATCTTTAGGGCGTGGAAAAGGCACTACTAAAAAAGAATCCCAGCAAAATGCTGCAAAAGAAGCCTTAGAATATTTTAAAAAGAAATCTGTTAAAGAGTAGTTTTAAGTGTTAGCTTGATAATAAATTTAGTTCTCCTAGGTGTTTTAGGCGTTTTAAGGCGTTTAAAGGCGTTTCGTTTGCTAGGTGATGCTAATTTTTTTTAGAGCTTTGTTGCCCTCATCTTTAAAAGATTTTTAAACTTAAAGAACTAGAATCTTATAAAAAATTAGGAAAAATAAAATGGGAAAATTTATACCAAAAATTGCTATTATAGGAAGAACTAATGTAGGAAAATCTACGCTATTTAATGCGATAGCGGGAAGAAGAATAGCAATAGTAGAGGATGCCCCTGGGGTTACTAGAGATAGGGCTTATGCCATGGTAAATATGCAAGGGTTTACATTTAATTTAATAGACACTGGGGGGCTAGTAGGCGATGAAAAAGACGATTTTCAAACGGATATTTCGGAGCAAGCAAGAATTGCTATCTCTCAAGCAGATGCTATATTAGCTGTTTTTGATGGGAAAGTAGGGGTGCATCCTCTAGATAGAGAGGTTGTAAAGTCGCTCTATGGAGTGAAAAAGCCTGTAATTTGGGTAATAAATAAGTGTGAAAAAGAGTCGGATGCACTTTCTGCAACAGATTTTTATTCTTTAGGGATAGATAGTTATATATGTATAAGTGCTGCGCATAATATTGGTGTAAGAGAGGTTATAGCGGAAGTTAAAACGTATTTCGATAAGAAAATTTTAGAAAATGAAAATATAGAAGATAACTCTATAAGAGTTGCTGTTGTAGGGAAACCTAATGCTGGAAAATCTACTCTAATAAATTTATTAGTAGGTGAAAAAAGACTTATCACATCTGAAATCTCAGGAACTACTAGAGATAGTATAGAGGTAAATGTAAAATCAAAAGGGCAAGATTATATTTTAATCGATACTGCTGGGCTAAGAAAAAAAGCAAAGGTTGAAGATGGCACCGTTGAAGAGTATGGAACTATTCGCTCGATAGAGGCTCTAGCTAATGCAGATGTAGCGATTTTGCTTTTAGATGCTAGTCAAAAAAAAGTTGCAACCTCTCAAGATCAAAAAATAGCTGGGCTTATTCACGATAGGGGAATTCCTTTTATTATAGCAGTTAACAAGTGGGATTTAGTAGAAAAGGATCATAAGACCGTTAAAGAGTTTGAAAAAGATATTTATGATATTTTTAAGTTTGCTAGATACGTTCCTATTATATATATTTCTGCGACTCAAGGGAAAAGGTGTGCAAAGCTTCTTCCTAAAGCAAAAGAGGTTTACGAAAATGCTAGACATAGAATAACTACAGGAACGCTCAATAGGGTTATAAATAATGCTTTTAGCAAGCGTCCACCTACGCCATATAGAGGGCAAATTATTAAGGTATATTTTTCAACTCAAATTTCAGTAGCTCCTCCTACGTTTGTTATATTTGTAAACCATCCAAAGAGTTTGCACTTTTCATATTTAAGGTATATTAAAAACGAGATAAGAAATGAATTTTCTTTTGAAGGCTCTAATATAAAAGTTATAGTTAGAAAGCGAAATGAAAAGGGAGAAGATGATAACTTAGAGGTTGTAGAAGGGTAAGATGCGTATTTACTAAGGAACAACAAATACCAGTCTTAGGCTAAGTTTTAACTCTTAAAAAACATAGTATACGTATAACAAGAAAAAGTTTGGGTTTAATTATTTAGGTAGGTTATGTAATAAAAAAAATTTTATACGTAAGATTTTATACGTAAGGTAGAGAAAATTTAGGAAAATTATTTAGCAAAATTTTATAGATTTTCTTTTCTTTTTTTTTCTTTTCTTTTCTTTTCTTTATTTAGTAGTAGAGAAATTATCCATGCCTATAGCTGTTGTAATACCCGTGCCGTCTTTATTAGGGTCGGTAATTGTTCCTTCGCCATCTTGGGATTGTTTGTTAATATAGACACTACCATCACCACCACCAACATTAGGTTGCCCCTCCCCTCCAGTGTCTACGCCTTCTCCTTCTGCTGGTTCAGCAAGTTTAGCGTTTGGAGAAGAGTTGTGAGGATAAGGTTTTCCTTCGTCGCTAAGTGTATCTTTAATCTCATCGCCGTCTAACAATTCACCACCTAATCCTTCTATAATTTTTACGCATTCCTCATTGTTATTTATAAGAGCTAGGTAAAAACGATCGGAGAAATCTTCTAGACTTAGCGAGTCGACTTTCGCTTTGTTTTCTTTATTTAATAGTTTTTCGTCTTGAGAGTTTACAAAATTTACTACCCATTTGCCATCTTTTTTTTCAATACCCGTAACTCGTATCATATGGTAAGCATGAGAGCTGTCCTTATTTTCATCCCATTTTAAAACTGCATTGATACCATTATTTGCTTTTATAAGTTTTTGTAGCTCTTCAGGGTTATCTTGAAGTTTCCTAAATGTTTCATTTTCAATAACGTAAGGAGCATCGCCATGTATTTTTTTATACATTGCTATTACCTCGCTTTCGGAAGTGCCTTTTTTTACGCTTCCACCTTTAGTAAGAACTCGTCCTAAGTGATCAAATCCGCCGTTATAAGTTTGAAGCATTAAAGCCCCAACGGCTACGCCTCCTAACATATCTGAGTTTAAGGAGGTATGAAGATATGAGCCTTCTTTAGTATTTAAGAATGCTTTTCTTGGGTCTTTAAGTTCTGCAAGGGCTATTTCTAATATTCTTGCTCCTTGACCTTCTCTAATAGCACTGTTTATAAGGGAAGATGCAACGCAAGTATCATATTTTCCTTGGTTTATCTCATCTGGGTTTGCATACGTTTTTAATACGTCTGAAAAAATTTCTTTATGTAAACTTTGTAAATTTTTATGCAAACTTTGTGTCTCTGATAGATTTGCAAACGCTTGCATAATTTCTAATGATTCTACTGTAGAGCCATTCCATCTTTCTTGAACTTGTTTAAAATCTTTAGTTAAATTATATTCCTTTGCTTTCGCTTCTACTTTAGCAGATAATTTTTGATATTCTTCTTTTTGTTCTTTATTTAAAGGAGTTTGAAGTCGTTGTCTCTCGTTTGCTATTCTTTCTCTTTCTTCTTTAGCTAGTTCTTCCTTTGCATTCTCTATTTGCTTGATAATTTCTTCTACTGATATATTGCCATCGACATCTTTATCGATTTTACCTAAAGTCTCGTTTATTTTTTCTGCGATATTAGCAACCTTATTATCAGCTATGCTATTTATACTGTCTGATAATTTTTCCAAAGCTTTCTTATTTGTTTTATTATCTTTAATGGCATTTAATAATTCTTTCGTTGCTTTTCCACTTAAATTAGCCATAAAAATTTCCGCTTTCGCTTCGTTTACGCCAATGCTTTTTAGTTTGGTAATAGAGTTTCGGTTATCTATATTTCCTTTAGTTTTTCCCCTTGCTTTGATATCTAATTCTTTCGATTGATCATGAGTCGTTGCTGCCCCTGTTGGTCCTTTTTGGGTTGCTGCCCCTTTTGCCATTGTTGGTCTTGCCCCTGCCATATTTAAACTCCTAATTATAAAAACAAATCTCTTTTATAAGTTATGATAAGATAAACGAAAATATAACATTTTAAGTATTAAAAAATAATATCGTTCTAATATTATATAATTTTTTTTAAATTAAGCAAAATAATAAATGTAAAATTAGCTAATTTTGCTAATTTTTTTTAAGTTTCTATACGTGCAAGAACTAACAACAAGAACTACTAATAAGAACTACAAAAAAGAACTACTAAAAAGTGTCTAGTTTAATTTGACAATCACCTTTTTATTCCTTTTCTTTTTATTCCTTTACTTTTTTGTTTCTTTACTTTTTGCTTTTTTACTTTTTATTCCTCTATAAGGGACTATTTAATATCCTTATAAAGAAAACTTACAAAACTAAAGTTTGAGCCTTAATTTTATCTTATCTTCCAATATAAATATCTACTCTTCTATTTAATTGTCTACCCTCTTTTGTAAGGTTAGAGCCTATTGGTCTAGTAGCAGCGTAGCTATTTATTACCACTTGGTCTTGTGAAATCCCATAAGAAATTAGCGAAGCAGCAACACTTTCTGCCCTGCTAGCTGAAAGCTCCTCATTGTAGCTTACACTTCCTGTGTCATCCGTATGACCGTCAACGTAAATTTTCGATGCAAACGGACTCTTCTTTAACGTATTTGCCATGGCTTCTAAATTTTTACTAGCTCCAAGCCTTAAACTCGTAGCATCAGTATCGAAAAAAACTTGGTAAATACTCGCATTTGCAGATTTTGAAAGCGCTAAGTCTAGTTTTGCTTGAAGATTAAAAAGCTCCTGAGCGTTCGAGTTGTTTTTTATCTTTAAACTCTCAAGTTCACGCTCTTGCTTCAACTCGGCAGATTCTATAATGTCGGCATTCGCTCCAATTAACGCCCCTTCAACTATACCAAAGCCAGCTCCAATAGCCACTCCCTCACCTGCACGAGCAGGAGATAGTTGATGTCCTATAACTGCCCCAGCACCAGCTCCCCAAGCTGCTCCTAAAGCTGCCGACCCTAGAGTCTTATCTGGGCCAGATTTAGGGGCGCAAGCTACTAAAACCCCCGATAATAATAAACTAGCAGTTAATATCCTTGATGATATCCTTGATGATATCTCTAATGATAATAGTGTCTTTTTCATATATGAAACCTACTTAAAAAATATTTAAAAAAATTAAAAAATATTTAAAAAAATAAAGAGTTTTTTATTTAAGTTTTACTTTAAGCATCTACTAAAAAAACTCTACTGTATACAATGCTTAAGATGCAAGTTTTTAGATACTATATTCAAAATTCTTTAATATATTCGTTGATAATTAGAAAAATAATTAGAAAAATAAACTTTCCCTTGTTTTACTGTGAAAAATGTCTAAAAACACTTAATGCTACACATGAAACTAAATAAAAAATAGTAAAAAAGTTTAATATATTTAATGGGATATCTCCTATTTTAGAATAAAAAGTCTTGCCCTCTATAAGAGGGACATCAAATGATGCTACAAAGTCGCTATAAATAGGGAATTCTAACACTTTGTATCCGTTATTGTCGATAATAGCTGAAAGACCAGTATGAGTGCTTCTTATTAGAAATTTATTATTTTCAATTGCTCTAAAACTTGAAATCATATTGTGCTGATGTAAGGCTACGCCTTTACCAAACCAACCATCATTAGATAGACCTACTAGTAAATTGGCTCCTTTCTTAGTAGCATCTCTAGAAATTCTAGGAACTAACTCTTCATAACAAACAAAAGGGGAAACTTTTACTAAATTACCGTTATTATCCCTGTAAGCATAAACTCTAACGGTTTTTCCTTTATTAAAAAAACCCTCTAGCTTAGTAATCTTTTTTAAAAAAGGAAGATATTTAGCAAATGGAATATATTCCCCGAAAGGAATTAAAATCTGCTTATGATACGGAGCGGAAACTTGACCGTATTTTCCAACGAAGAAAATGCTATTAAAAAATTCTTTTTTATCGTTATACGATAATGCACCAGTAATAAGAGGATAGTTATCACCAAAAAAAGGGAGTTTGTAATTATTTTTTACATTCCTAATATTTTCATGCACTAAATTTGTAATAACACTTTCAGGCCAAATAATAAGAGTGTGAGATTTGTTTTTTATATGCTCTTTAGTTAAATTGTAATACTTAAAAACATCAGCCTTTATAATTTGCATCTGAGCGGCAAACTCAGTTGTTGGAATAGCTTGCACTAGCGTTATATTAGTTTTAGGAAAATCTTTCTTATCTCGTAATATGAAATTTCCATTTATAAGCAAAGCTATAAAAAAAATAGGAGCAATAAATAAAGGGCGTTTTTTATATCCTATAGTTTTATTTTTTATTATATTATCTTCTAGTATTTTATCTTCTAGTAGCTTATCTTCTCGTAGCTTATCTTCTAACAGCTTATCTTCTAACAGCTTATCTCTAGATTTTTTTGATATATAAATATAAAGGTCGATTATATACTCCGATATCCAAAACATAAAAAATGAAAGCATTAAAACGCCCCCTATCGAAGCGTTTAACGAAAGGCTTTTGAAATAAAGGGTAGTATGCCCATAATACCAAGGAAAAATTTTAGGACAAAAACTCTCAACGAATATAAATGATAAGGTCGAAGGCAAACTTAAAGAATTTAAAAATTTACTACGCTTTAAATACTTATAAATAATAGGAGGAAAAATAAATTGTAAAGATGAGAGAACTAAAAAAATTAAAAAACCTAAAATCGATAAAAATATATTAAATTGCCCAAAATCGTGAATAGTATTAAAAAGCCAATAAAACCCGAGTGAATTTAAGATAATTCCTAGTAAGAAATAATAAGAAATTAAGGCATCGTTTTTTAAAAGTAAAATATAAAAAAAAGCACTCGTAAATCCAAGCAATACGCAAATAAATGTATCCGGGAAAAGCCAAGCTATGCCGATACTTAGAGCGCTTATTAAAGTATAAATAAAATTTTTATTTAAAAGTAATTTCGATAACACTTAAATAATAAAAAATAAAAAACAAAAATTTTAAATAAATATTAAAATAAATAAGAGTAAATACATATATAAAAAAAATTAAAGCATCATATATAATAAAATATATAAGATGCTTTAATTAAAGCTTAGCTCTTTTCACGTTTCTAAAATGGGGGGGGGTTATGCCATCTTGCCCATTTAAAACGCAAAACGAACCTTAAAGTTTTTATACCTACCTTTTAAAAGGATTTTTGCAAACTGCATTATCACCTAAGTAATTTTCTATCCATAGCAATCTGTTGTATTTAGCGATTCTTTCACTTCTACACACTGAACCAGTTTTAATTTGTCCAGAATTTACAGCAACTGCTAAATCTGCTATAGAGGTGTCTTCCGTTTCTCCAGACCTATGCGAAATTACAGTAGTGTAAGAGTTTTTATGTGCAAGCTCGATAGTATCTAACGTTTCTGAAAGAGTCCCTATTTGATTTAATTTAATAAGAACCGAGTTTGCAGTTGCCTTGTTTATACCCTCTTGTAATCTCTTCGCATTAGTCACGAATAAATCATCGCCTACTAATTGCACTTTATCCCCAAGAGCATCTGTAAGCTTTTTCCAGCCTTTCCAATCGTTCTCATCTAAACCATCCTCTATGCTTACGATAGGATATTTTTTTACCCAAGAAGTATAAAGGCTAATCATATCATCTAATGAAAGTTCCTCTTTAGTGCTCTTCTTTAAAACGTATTTTTTCTTCTTAGCATCATACATTTCAGATGCAGCAACGTCTAGAGCTAGTGAAACTTGAGTCTTAGGCTCATAACCAGCATCAACTATAGCCTCTATTAAAGCCTTAATAGCATCTTCTGAAGAGCCTATATTCGGAGCAAATCCTCCCTCATCTCCAACGCCAGCACTTAAGCCTTTTTTAACAAGGTTTTTCTTTAATGTATGAAAAATTTCAGCGGCTGCACGTATGTTCTCTCTAAAAAGCTCTGAAACGTGAGGAACTAGCATAAACTCTTGAAAGTCTAAAGAGTTAGTAGCATGAGCTCCACCATTCATAACGTTTACCATCGGGATAGGTAGCTCGTGAGCATTTACTCCTCCAATATAACGAAATAGTGGCACTTGGTTGAAATTAGCACCAGCATTAGCCGCAGCTAAGCTTACACCTAAAATAGCATTTGCTCCTAGCTTGGTCTTGTTTGGTGTTCCATCAATTTTGATAAGTTTTCTATCTAATGCATTTTGATCCTCAACACTCATTCCTATGATTTCTGGGGCAATTATTTTATTAACGTTATTAACGGCAGTTAGCGTTCCTTTTCCTAGATATCTTTTCTTGTTGTTGTCCCTTAATTCACAAGCTTCATACTCTCCAGTTGAAGCACCTGAAGGAACTTTCGCAGTTCCCGTAGTTCCATCGGCTAATGTTAAGGTAACGGACACGGTTGGGTATCCTCTAGAATCGAGACATTCAAAAGCACGAACTTCCGTAATCGAATCGGCAGATAATGTTGTACACATAAAAATATAACTCCTTCAAATATTAAACAAAATTATGTATATATAAATATAACTATAACTAATAAAATATAAAAAATTTTTTAATCTTTTACTTATATTAAATATTTATACATTTTAAATTATACATTTTAAACATCTTAAATTTTAATATCGCTTGATAAAAAAGACAAGGTAAAGAACTTATATAAAATAGATTATTATAAAAAATAAATTTATACTCTTTTGTAAATAGCGTATTTGTGATAAATAATTTAATTAGATGTTTAGTGTTTAAAATACTTTAAATTTTTATCAAATTTTTCTAGAAATAAAATTACGAATGAAAAAATTAGCGCCTCATATCATATTTTTAGCAAGTTTTTTTCTCTTAGGAATGATTTACCTAGATAAGGATAGTATGCCTAAAGTTAACGAGTTAAGAGAAACTCTAAATAATCAAGAGAGGATAAATTATGCACTTATAAGAGAAATTAGAGATTATAAAAAAGAAATCATCGGTATACAAGATAGCGATAGAGCCTTAGAGAAAGTGCTAAGAGATGAATACGCATTAGGTAAAGATGGTGAGGTTATCGTAGTGTTTAAAGAAAAAAGATAATTTAAAAAGATATTAAATCGTTTATATTCACGCTTGTTTTTTTGTTTTTTTTCTTTCTAGTTTCTTGATTTTCTAGTTTCTTGTTTTCTTTCTTTCTTTCTTTCTTGCTTGCTTGCTTTTATTACTTGCTTTTCTCGTTTCTTTTCTCGTTTCTTTTCTCGTTTCTTTTCTCGTTTCTTTTCTCGTTTCTTTTCTCGTTTCTTTTCTCGTTTCTTTTCTCGTTTCTTTTCTCGTTTCTTTTCTCGTTTCTTTTTTTCTTATTTAAAACTTTAACTTTTCCTTGTTTTACGTATAAAATTTAATTTTAACTTTTTAATCTACTAAAAACAATTTTTAAAAATTCATCTTAAAAAGTAAACTAAAAAATAAGCTTAAGAAAATTATTATAATATTATTTTAAGAAATGAAAATTTTTTCAAAGGAGATGATAGCAAAGATGATAGCAAAGACGATAGAAAAGACGATAGAAAAAAGAGAATGATAAAAAAAATGGCGGAGCCAGCGGGACTCGAACCCGCGACCTCTTGCGTGACAGGCAAGCGTTCTAACCAAACTGAACTATGACTCCAAACTTTATGATACTAGAATTTATAATTCTAGGCTTTATAATTCTAGGCTTTATAATTCTAAGTTTTATAATTTTAAACTTACAATGCCTAAACTATTACCACATCTATATAGTTTAACATAACTACAAATATATTTCTAGTATATATTTTATAAGACCAAGGCAACTTAATATTTTTAATTTAAAATATTAAATTTGCTAATGTTTACTAATAGTTAAAAGTAGTGCATTAAAAATACCTAGCGCAACTAAGTAATTTACACTAAGATTTTTCTATTAAACATTAAAAAAGAAATTAAATCAATAGTTTTACAAAATATAAATTAAAAAGGCTAAAAAAGAGATGTTTGAAAAATATTTAGAGAGTGTAGGGTTTTATAATTTTAATAATAGTTTTGATAAGCTAATTGTAAAAGCTAGGGAGATGGCAAAGAATACTTTTAAAAAAGAGTATAGTGGAGATAATGCCTTTTCAAATGAAGAAAGTAAAATAAAAATAGATAAATATTCAAAAGCCTCTAATATAAAAGGTTGCATATTAGTTATAGATATAGGTGGCACGCATACGAAGTGTGCAGTTTTTGAAAACGAAGAGCCAACTTTTTTATTTGATGAAGATAATGATTGGTTTAAAGGCAAAAGCTTAGATTATAAGTTAGGCTTAGAAAACTTTATAAATACCATAGCTAAAAATATAAAAACAAAATATAAAAATTACTCTAATATTTCAGGACTAGCTATAGTTTGGTCTAATGCTATAAGGGCAGTAAATGTAGAAAATAAAGATTACACTGGCATTTCAGGCGTTACTATCGGGGTAAACTCTTGCTTTTACGAAAAAGGCGAATGGTTTAACGATGATTTATACGATGATTACGACTTAGGTGAAGCTTTTTATAATATTTTTTCTAAAAAAGGAATAAAAATATCTACAATTATAATAGCTAACGATACTGTGTTTACATTAAAAGCCTTAGAGTTTGCTGATGCTGGCGTCGTTATCTCGTCTGGGGCTAATGCTACGGGAATAGGGGACGATAATACTATATATAACTTAGAGTCGGGAGCAATGTTTAAATTAAATAGAGACGAGCTATCCCTAGTAGACCCTTTTAAAGATGAGTTTATGCTACAATATTTATGCGCAGGTAAGTGGCAACATATTTTTTTAAAAGAATACATAATCGCCGCTAGCAAGTATGGAATAAAAGAATTCGATAATTTCGCAAAAGATTTAGAGAAAAATAATTTTCTAGTAGTGCAAGATATGTCGAGCAGTTTATATGGGGATTTTCCTTATAAAGAAAAATATGAGGAAGCTAAAGAATGTTTCTTTAAATTATGTAAGGCTTTAGAGCGTAGAGCCGCTCTTGCTGGCGCTCTTTTAGTTTACACTTCGATAGCAAATAGAGTAGCAAATAGAGTAGATGGAGAAAAATATTTTAAAATCGCCTTAGATAGTGGCGTAGCGAGGCATTTGCCATCGTTTTTTAAATATTTAAAGGAAGACTTAGATAAAATTATAAAAAATGTCGATAATAACGTCGATAATGATGTCGATAAAAAAGTCGATATTATTTTATTAGAACCTAAGGGACACGTAACGGTTCCTATGTTTGGTGCATATAATTCAGTAAGGAAGTATTAAATTTTTTTTAATTTAGTTCTTTAGTATTGTTTATGCCGTGGTATTGCTTATGTCTAATAGTGATAAAATTTTTAAATTAAAATTAGTAGAACAAAGCTACTATGAAAAAGAGTTCGATATAATTAAGGGTAAAGAAAAGTTTACTCATTCATTACAAAGCCTAATCCTAAACTTTTCTAAATTAAATTCAAATATCCCTGCGTATTTTATCGATAAATATACTACTAAAGGACAATGCGTTTTAGATCCTTTTTGCGCTTTTGGCACTGTGCCTACTGAAACCATATTAAGAGAACGAATCTCGTTTGCTACCGATATTCACGGGCTTGCTGTAAAAGCTACTAGCGCTAAATTAAATCCAGTTTTTTTCCCTAAGCTTGCACTCTCACTTCAAATGATCGATGTAAAAAGATTAGTAAGTCTAGAAGATTATGAAAAGTATTTTATGCCATTTTTTAATATTGAAACTTACAAAGAAATTTTATCGCTAAAAGAATATATTCAAAACAATAGAAACCATATTACTAATTTTATAGAGCTTTTAATGCTTTCAATTTTACATGGGCCAACATCTAATTTTTGCTCTGCTCCTACGCATGAAGAAATTTCTGTTTTACCTGAAAAACAAATAAAGATAAATATTAAAAACAAGGCGGAGCCTGAATATAGGCCGATTATTCCAAGACTACTAAAAAAAGCCTCAAGTGTTTTAGAAGATCATATACAAGCTAATATAAGCAATTTTGCGGAATATAATAAATGTTTTTTACAAGACCCAAGGAACCTAAATAAAATTTCCTCACTAAGCGTCGACCTAATATTAACGGAGCTTCCGCTATATTATGAAAGCGATCTATTTAAACAATGCTGGCTTAAAAATTGGTTCTGTAATATCGGCATGAAAACTAATGAATACGATTTTTATGATGAAGCCTCTTGGGTAGATTTTATGGCCGAGGCACTAATGGAGTTTTATAGAGTATTAAAATTAGGTAAAAGAATAGTTTTCATTATAAAAGATTTTAGCGAAGATAACTTAAGCTACTCAAAAGATTACTCAAAAGATTGCTCAAAAGATTGCTCAAAACTTTTGCTAGACTTAATAAATAAACAAATGCATAAATATTTTACCCCTGAAAAATGCCTTATACAGCCTGCAGACGAAAATAATATTTCTTATAAACACTTAGTAATAAAAAAGATATAATAAAATATAACACAAGTTAAAGCGAAGTTATAATAAGGATGCAAATTAAACACCGTTTGCTAAAAACGCTCTAGTCTAAATTAAATGTTTTATTGTAATATGTCGATAGACTTCATCGTAAAAGAATTCTGCAATGCGATAGGTCTTATTTGAATTCTTTTTTAAAAATTTTAAAATTTAAATTATTTTTTGCAAAAGGAAAGTTAAGCTATATGAATTATTTATTTGAGGTTAGTTGGCAAGTTTGTAATAAAGTAGGGGGCATCAATACGGTTATCAATTCAAAAGCCTATGAGGCTATAAAAGAATATAAAGATAGATATATTCTTTTTGGTCCATTGTTAGACGAAAACCAAGATTTTTTAGAATGTAAAGATGATGAGTTTTTAGAAATAAAAAACGTTTTAAACGATATAGGCATTCATTATAAAGTCGGCAAGCTAAATATAAAAGGCGATAAGCCACTAGTAATTTTAATAGATTATAAAAACAGATACGAGGTTAATAAACTTCTTTATAGCTACTGGAAAGACTTTGGAATAGACTCTTATGGTGCCGAGTTGGATTTTATAGAGCCCGCACTTTTTGGAACTGCAGTAGGAGAGGCAGTAGTTTCTCTATATAAAAAATTGATAACTAATAAAAATGATAAAATGATTCTACATTGCCATGAGTGGAAAACTGGAACTACACTTTTGTACGTTAAAAAACACGTATCTGAAATAGGAACCGTTTTTACTCCCCACTCAACGACCGTTGCTAGAGTGCTTGCAAATAAAACAAAAGACTTAAGTAGTGAGTTAGATAACATTAATGCTACGCAAGTAGCAAAAACTTATGGTGTTGCCCCAAGACATTTGCTAGAGAGCGCGGCAGTTACGAAAGCAGATTGCGTAACTACTATAAGCGAGCACGTTAGCAAAGAAATATACCAAGTCTACGATAAAAAGGTAGATTTTACCATAGGCAATGCTTTATCTTACTTAGAAAAGGATGATAATTTAAACGATAAAAATAAGAAAGAAAATAGAGAGTTTTTGCTAGATTTTTGTAGAAAATTTCTAAAAAAAGATTTGCCTGAAAATACGAGAATATTTTTAATGTCTGGAAGATGTGAGTTTGAAAATAAAGGCTATGATGTATTTTTAGAAGCATTAGCAAAATTAAATGATACTATAAAATCTGATGCATCGCTTCCTCCAGTTGTAGCGTTGTTCTTAGTATCTGCTGGGGATAAAGGGGTGCACGATAGCGTAAGAAAGAGAGTAAAAGAGGGTAAGACTACCGAAGGAACAGTTGGAATTACTACTCATAGACTTAACGATGAGGGACATAATCCCATAGTAGATAGTTGTTATAGATTGGGCTTACAAAACGCACCAGAAAATAAAGTAAATATAATTTTTTCCCCAGCTTTTTTAGATGGCTTAGATGGAGCTTTCGATAAAACTTATTTAGAAATTTTAAGAGGCGTAGACTTAGGAGTATTTCCATCTCTTTACGAGCCTTGGGGATATGCTCCACTAGAAAGTATGGCAGAAGGCGTGCCTGCGATTACCTCAGATGTTTCAGGAATTGCTGAATGGGCGATGAGTTTAAAAAATCACGACGGGCTTTATCTCTTAGGCAGAAAAGGAAAAAGCAAAGAGGAGGTTATAGATAGTCTTGAGGATATACTTTTAGATTTTTTAAAGAAGACTCAAAGTGAAATTTCCGCTCTAAATAATTTTGCGTATAGTTTGGCTAGAAAGGCTAATTGGAAAGATTCATTTCATTTATACATAGATGTTTATAATAAATCTTTAGAGGTAGCAGAAAAAAGATTTGATATTCTTGACTCGTCTGATAGACAAATAGCTAAGGATGATAGAAATGCAAAGCCTTACTATCGTTCTTTTTCGGTCGTTTCAGATTTGCCTGAAGAGATAAATAAAATTTACGATTTAGCTTATAATTTATGGTGGTCTTGGAGTCCTGATGCTAGAGAGCTTTTCAATATGTTAGGTGGGGATCTTTGGGTAGAATGTGGATGCAACCCAGTTAAGATGCTAAATAGTTTATCGTCTGATGCGGTTGCTAATAAGTGCAAAGATGAAAATTTTATCAAGCTATATAACTCTGTAATACGAGAGTTTGAAGTGTATATGAACGATAAAACTTCTTATGCAAAAGCCGAAGATAAATCTAGCGATACGGAGCCGATAGCATATTTTTCTATGGAATACGGGCTTCATGAGTGTATGCCTATTTACTCTGGAGGATTAGGAGTTCTATCTGGTGATCATTTAAAATCTGCCTCAGATATCAATATTCCTTTGATAGGTGTTGGGCTTTTTTATAGAGAAACTTATTTTAAGCAAGTCATAGATCATAATGGCTACCAACAAGAAGAGTATATTAAGCAAGACCGCTCGATGCTTCCTATGAAAGCACTGCTAGATGAAAACGCTAATGAAGCAAAAGTTTGTGTTCAGCTTCCAGGAAGAAATTTGTATTTAAGAGTTTGGGTAGTAAATGTAGGTAGAATAAAATTGTACTTACTAGACTCAGATTGTGAAGAAAATGAGCTAATGGATAAAGGCTTAACTGCTAGGCTTTATGGTGGAGATAGACGCACAAGGATAAAGCAAGAGATAGCTTTAGGAATTGGTGGCGTTAGACTTTTAAGAGATGTCTTAAAGTTATCTCCTAGCGTATACCATTTAAATGAGGGGCATTGTGCTTTTTCAGTTCTAGAAAGAATGCATCGCTTAATGAAAGAAAGGGGCTTAAATTACCAAGAAGCTAGAGAGGCGGTAAAGGCATCAACGGTATTTACTACGCATACGCCAGTTCCTGCTGGGAATGAAGTGTTCGAGTTTGATTTGCTCAAATATTACTTATATAGCTACGTAGATAGACTTCAAATTAGTTGGGAAGAATTTATAGAGCTAGGTTGTGAAAATCATATAGGTGATACAGATAAATTTTCTATGACCGTTTTAGCGTTAAAGTTAAGTTCTAAAGCTAATGGCGTTGCGAAGCTTCATGGTGTAGTAAGTAGAAATATGTGGCAAAACGTTTGGAAAGGAGTAAACGAAGAAGATTTGCCAATATTTTCTATTACTAATGGAATTCACACTCAAACTTGGCTAAGCAATAATATGAGAAAACTATTTAACAAGTATACTCAGATAAAATGGGGTATAAACGATGACTCATTTGAAGCTTGGGAAAAGGTGCAAGATATTCCGAATGAAGAATTCTGGGCAGTTAAGTTAGATCAAAAACAAAAGTTTATAGATAGAATAAAAAATAAAATAAGAAAAGACTACGCTAAGAGAGGAGAGAGCAAAGATTATATTGAAATGGTTGTAAATAACTTAAGAGCAGATGTTTTAACTATAGGCTTTGCGAGAAGATTTGCAACTTACAAAAGGTCTGACTTGTTTTTAAGAGATTGGGAAAGGATAGTAAATATTTTATCTAATGATGAGCGCCCTGTGCAAATTATAGTGGCAGGAAAGGCACATCCTCAAGATATTGCTGGAAAGGAAATAATCGAGCGTATAGTGGTTGCCACTCGAGATCCGCGTTTAAGAGGAAGAGTAGTGTTCCTTGAAAACTACGATATGGGAATAGGTAGACTACTTACTAGGGGCGTTGACGTGTGGATGAATAATCCTGTAAGACCTCACGAAGCTTCAGGCACATCTGGTATGAAAGTTTGTCCTAACTTGGGTATAAATTTTTCTATTTTAGATGGCTGGTGGGACGAGGGATATAGTGAAGATGTAGGTTTTAAAATAGACTCTGGAAAACATTTTGATAATAGAGATTACCAAGATGATATAGATAATAAAACACTTTTAGATGTTCTAGAAAATCAAATTATCCCTATGTATTACGCTAGGAATGATAAAGGGTATTCCGATGAGTGGTTCAGGATCGCAAAAAATTCAGTTAAAAAATTAAGTCCATACTTTAGCACTCAAAGAATGCTAAAAGAGTATTACGACTTAAGCTATGAACCGACTGCTCTAAGAGCAAATACGCTTTTTGCAGACGACTACAAAGAGTTAAAAGCACTTACTAGCTGGAAGAGACGAGTATCTAATACTTTCTCAACGGTTCAGATAGTTAAATTAAATGTTGAAGGAATTTCTAGCGATTTAATGCCTGCAGGAGGAACGGTAGTAGCTACTATGCTCGTAAATCCAGGGCGTCTTAATAAAGACGAGCTACTAGCGGAGTTTGTGCTATTAAAAAGAACAGATAATAATAAGAAAGATGGGTTAAACGCTATGCCATTAGAGATTAAAGAAGTTAAGAAAGATGGAAGTATAGAATATACTACTACATTTGAGATTTCTGAAAGTGGCAATTATTCTTATGCTGTAAGGATTATGCCTTATAATAAGCATTTAGCTTCGAGGCAAGAAACTGGGTTAATCTGCTGGGGATAATTTAAAAGTTTGTATTTTAAAAAAAAGCCTTAAAGATCTTTTTATATCTTGCTAATAATTTTATAAACATTATAAAATATAGGTGTCGATTTTTTTTATTTTAAAGGTTTCTAAAATTATGGCAAAAATTACTAAACAAGAAAAAGAAGAGTTTCGCAAGTATCAAGATTTATTTAATAGTGTTGAAGAAAATGTTCTTTCATCAATCTGGTTTACAGAGAATTTTTCATCAGATAAGCTAGGGGCTATTGTGCTACTAATAAAATCTTATCAAAATTTTAGTCTTTTAGTTTTAGATTATTATGATGATAAGAAAAAACTAGCGCTTGATGAGTTAGACGTTGAAGCTCTTAGAACTTCAATAGATGATGTGCTTAAAAAAGCGTTAAAAGAAGATGAATATAAATTTTGGGATGAGCATTACAAAAAGTTTTTCGCTTATAAGGATGCGTTTTTAAATTTTAAGCAAGATGCTGAGGTCGATCCTAAATTTATTGAAAAATTTCAGCAAATACTTTCTAGGAGTTTAAATTATGTGATACGTGATATTAGAAAAAAATATCACTACGATAATAAGAGCATTTGTAAAAGAAGCGTTAAATGGGTTTTGTTAATTTGTTTGATAATATTTGGTGTGTTTTTACTATAACAAAGCTAAAAAGTATGAAACTTATAATTTCTTAAATTGGAAAGATTTCGACCATAATTGGAAATATTCTCTTTTAAGACAAGACTATGGAGTATTAAAAAAGGAAAAGGCAGTTAGTGGTAACCCTTGTAATATTAAAGGGAATGTTTATAAAAATTGTTATGGCACTCATGCGGTATCTAAAATCAAGCTTACATTTAAGCCTAATTTTACAGAGTTTTCAGGGGCGTGTGGTGTAGATAAGCAGTGCTGGGGAACTGTTAAATTTATAATTAAAGATAAAGATAATAATGTTCTGTTTGAAACTGGTGTAATGAATAGAGATATGGAAGCTCAAAAGTTTTCAGTTCCAGTTAAGGGATTAGATACTTTATTTTTACACGTTGAAGATGGTGGAAATGGCATCTCTTGCGATCACGCAGATTGGGTAGACTTAGAACTTAAATAGAATGTTATTAAATAGAATATTCTTAAATAAAGTTTAATTCTTTTAAGTTTTTAGTTTTAAGCTTTAAGTTTTTTCTTTAAGCAGTCTTTAAGCAGATTGCTAGGAAGACCAGATTGCTAGGTTAAACTTAAAGCTTAGAACTTAAAAGAGACGTTTAATTTTATTTTAGTGCTTTATCTCATTTTAGTTTCATTTTAGTTTCATCTTAGCTCTTATAGTTTCAAAATTGTCTTCAGTAGAGAAGTTTATAAATTCATCGAAGTTTTTACTATTTAAGTTAGACTTACTGCTGATTTTCCAAGAGTATAAGATATTTGAAATTTTGTTATCAAAGTTTTCTATGCTTTCACTAAAAGCACACTTAAAACTTTCATTAAAAGCATATCCCTTATTAAGAAGAGAAAATAATTTTTTAAAATTCTTGATATCACTATTTTTAATCAAGTATTTTACGCTAAATAGCGACTCTGCATAAGCTACTGGGACTAAATACGTTGGCATAGTCGTATAGCTTCTTTCTAAATTGCTTAAACTTAATGCATTATGCTCGTTTAAAAAGTTTTCTAGCTCTTCCCATAATCTTGGGTTTGTGTTTCCTTCAGCCCATTGGGCTAAGCCCTCGTCGAACCAACTAGCGCAATTTCCATGCGATAAATTGTAGATGAACGCATGCATATATTCGTGCCTTAGAGATTTTAAAAACTCGATATCGATTTTTTTATTATTGTTAATATTATCATCGATAGGAAAAATAATATGCTTTTTAAAATATATAGCATTTATCCAATTTGGAACTTTAGTGATGTTAAAAAATTTATCTTGCTCTATAAGTTTGATAGTTAGGTTAAAATCTTTAGGAGAGCCTAATAACTTTTCATAAATATAATGTATTTCCCTTACTCTATCTTTTAAATCTCGTGCAAGAGTTTTATATTGCGGTTCGTAATAGATGGAGATATTGGCATTTTCATTTATGTAAACTTGAAAGCTTTTCTCATTTTTAAAGTATAAATCTTTAATATTAAATGAGTTAGCAAATCCGCTCTTTGCTAAAATTAAGCTAGGAAGTAAGCTAGATAATATAAAGAATCTAAGTGTAAAAACAAATTTTCTCATTTTCCCACACACACAAAAGAATATATAAAAAACCTATTTATGCGTATAAAATCGGCAAAATAAGCAATTTTCTTTAAATAAAAAATCATTAGATATCAAATAGTTATAGAAAAAATAGTAAATAAAAATGTTTTTAGCTTCAGATTCTAAGCTGATTTTTTATTCAGTCGACACTTAAGACTAATAAAAGGTATGTGTATGCTAAACATTTTGTTTGCAAAACGGTTTTTTATTACATTTTTATGAGGATTGTATGAAAAAAAGGTTGTCCCTTTTATGTGTGTGCTTAATAGTCTATCTTACTAGCAATGTTGCTTCAGTTTTTGGCAAAGATTTTGCTAAAGATGATTATTTTACTAGACAAAGTTTTACTAGAGAAAGTTTTACTAGAGAAAGTTTTGAAGAAAGCAACTACCAAGAAAGCAATAAGCTAAAGGTTTACCCAGGATACGTGGTAAAATTTTCAAATGATAAAATAGAAGCTAAAAATACTAAGCAGCTTTTTAAATCTTACAATTATAGAGTTCAAAAAAGTTTTAAAAATTATTCACTAATATTACCAAATAAAGAATCTATATATAGCGATGATGAAAATAACGATAAAGGTTTTTATTTAAGAACTAAAGAATATAATAAAAATGATAATACTTGTTTAGAATTAAAAAAATTAGGTGCCATAGAGTGTAGCCCTAATTTTGAATTTAAAGCCTCTATGGTAGCCCCAAACGATCCGCAATACTCGAAGCAATGGGCTTTTTCAAATAAAGGAATAAATGCTGAGAATGATTTAGAAAAATTAAAAGGTGATAAGAAAACTGTCGTTGCAGTAGTAGATACTGGAATAGATTACTATCACCCTGATTTAAGAGATAATTTATGGGTAAACCCAAGAGAAATTCCGAATAATGGTATAGACGATGATGGAAATGGCGTTATAGATGATGTATATGGTGCAAATTTCGTAGACGATACGGGGAGCCCTTTAGATGACCACGGACATGGAACGCATGTTGCTGGAATTATAGGAGCTAAAGGAAATAATGGAATAGGCGTTGCAGGTACGAACTGGAATGTAAAAATAATCTCAGTAAAATTTTTAAATAGCTACGGTTCAGGTTCTTTATATAATGGCATCAGGGCTTTTGAGTATTTAGAAGATTTAAAAAATAGTGGAGTGGATATAAAGGTAGTAAATAATAGTTGGGGTGGAAGTAGCTACGTGCAATCTCTTTTTGATGCTATGGACAGTTTAGCAAGAAAAGGCGTTATATTAACCGCGGCTGCTGGAAATGAAGCTAGTGATAACGATGTTCTTGGAACGTATCCTGCAAATTTTGATATCGATAATTTAGTGTCTGTAGCTTCTACAGATGAGCAAGGAGGTATATCGTATTTTTCTAATATCGGAGGAAGCACGGTCGATATCGCTGCTCCTGGCTCTCATATATTAAGCACCTATTTAAATGGGCAGTATGCTAGTATGAGTGGAACTTCCATGGCTACGCCTTACGTAACTGGCGCGCTTTCGCTACTTTTTAGCTATAACTCATCTCTAAGCGCTAAAAATGCGATAGAGCGTCTTTATAACACTGGGCGTGATGAGAGTACTCTATCTGGCTCAGTTAGAACTGGAAGAATGGTTGATATTTCAAGATTATTATATAACAACACTACTCCGCTTCCAGAAGATCCAAGTTGTGCTTATAGCGTTGAAAAAATAAATTACACTTCTTATAATTCTGCTGAAAACAGCGAGATAGTTATGCAATCTGATGAGTATCCATACTATAATTTAACGCTTCCTTTTAGTTTTCCATTTTACGGTAAAAATTATTCTAGTGCAGTAATTTCTCCTAATGGTGTAGTCTATTTTGGATATACTCCTACATCTTTCGATTTTAGAAATGATAGCGTAGCTCCTAAAAACTCGATAGCGGCTCTCCATACGGATTTAATAGCTAGTAGCAACCCTTATGGTGTAAGAGTATCGGTTGAAGGCGATAGAGCTACGATATACTGGCGTGCAAAATATTATTTAAGACAGTTTGCAGGTAATGTTGGCGATGTTTATATAAAGCTCGTGCTACATTCTTCAGGAGTTATAGAAAATTACGTATCGTTTTATGATGAAGATACCTTAAATGCAGTATCTCTTAAGTCTACTATTGGAATATCTGGAAAAGATTCTTCTAGGACTACTTATTCGTATAATTCTTTAGGCAATATTACGAATAATTTAGCTATAAGATATGTGCCAACTTGCACAGTGCCAGAAAATTTAAATGTAAGAAGTGTAAATTTATATAGAGTTGAAAAAAACAAGAAATTTAAAAGATTAAAAAGAGCAAAAATTTATGCTATCGAACTTGCAGGAGAAGGCACTGGGCAGGTGCAAGCAAGGATTGGTTTTGAGTTTGGATTTTGTCCCGATATAGTAAATATTCAAGTCGATAATGGAAGAGCCGTTAAAAATGGAACGCTAAGAGTACCTGTAAATTATGCAAGGAAACTTAGAATAGAGGTGCCTAAGTATAATTTAAAAACGGCAAAAAATATTTTAAGCGTTAAAAATAATAAAAAGCAATACAATAGAAAAAGAAGCAAAAGACAATTAAATGCAAGATGTAGAAGATTGATGTTGAATTTACAATAAGACTAATACAATCAAGACTAATACAATCAAGACTAATACAATCAAGACTAATACAATTAAGACTAATACAATTAAAACTAAAAGATTAAAAAAAGCTTCCCCCCTTTTTCTTATTTTATATGTTTTAAGTTTATGTGCTAATTTATATTTTGCATTATAAAAAATAATTATCTATAATGCTAAAGGTAAATAAAATTAGGTTTTGGAGTTTTGCTTTCAAAGATTATTAGAAATTATTTTTGCAAAGTAGCTTGGTTTTATAAATGCAAGCTTTCTTTAAAAAAACTAAAAATTTTCTTTGCAGTAAATGTAAGGAAATAGAAAGTGAGAGAAAAAATGAACACAGTAGTGATTTTAAGCCTTGCCAATTTGAAAGATAATGCGGATGCAAGGCAAAAATTTAAGGTTGAAACTTTAACCGCTCTTCGTTCGTTGGGAATTTTTAACGATGATGATCTCAAACTTATCGAAGGCTATCTTCCTAAGAATGATAAAAAGGATAGTGCCACTATCTCTGTGGTTATTGGCGAATTTAATAAGCTCTTACCTATTATTAATGGAGTTACTTGTAAGCGTAGCGGTAACGCCCCTATTTACGTTGCTTGCGTAGAAGTTGGCGAACGCAAATTCATTTTTCGAGTTGCAGGTTGGTTCCCTAAAAAGACAGTAGTTTTAAAATCTCTTTAATAGGATATAAGGAGCCGTTTTTAAACGCTACTTTTAACGGTCGTTTTTTTGTTTACAAATGAAACGTGGAAGCGCCTTAAAGGTTAGCGCATCGTTTTTTATAAACTTAGCGCCTAGCTTTTAAGTCCACGTTTTTTTATTTTTCTATCTTTTAAAATCTTTATCTTATTTAGAAAATAAATCATCTAACTTTTTATAAATATCTTGCTTAGAATCTTGTAGTTTTGAAGCGTTAGTTTTATTTTCGTGTATTAAAGTTTTAGCTTTAAAATAATCACAATAGTTAGCCTTTTCTTTGTCTAAAATTCTATCTGCTTGAGTTTCTTTGCATTCATTGTAGACTGAAAGTGAATAAAAGACACAATTTTTACAGCAGTGAAGATCACTACCACATTTTTCGCAAACATCCCTAAGCGAAATATTTTGCTTAAGCATATTTATATGGTTACAGTGGAAACATTTTAATTCCATAAAATATTATACACCTAACTTATAGAATAATTAGCAAAAGTATTTTAAATTAAATTAGTCGTATGAGCAGTAGAAACTTTAGCAAGCCTATCTTTACTATTCTCATCACTATTTTCATCGATTAAGTTTTCGTTTTTTAAAATAATATCTCTTAAGTTTTCGCTAGCTTCTTTCGTAAAATGAAAATCTTTTAAATTGCTTATGTTTTTAGAGTAAATTATATAATCACCACTATCTATAAGAGGAACTATACCACAAAAAGAATACCCTTTTGTTTCCATATACTCACAAAAATCTGGGCATTTAGGGTCTAGTAAATTCACGTAATATAGGGCGTCTGAAAATCTATTAGTATCGTATTCGATGCAGTCTTTAGTAAAGCTAGTAAGTAAAGATGGGGTTATGTAAATTCTACAAAGTCCAGTGTGCTTATAAGATTTCAGTTCAATTGGCTTGATATCTGAATAAATTTCAAATGTTTTTTTACTTTTATCGCTTCCTAATCTTCTAGGAATTTTAAGCCCTATATAGAAATCTGTAATAATATCTACATAAGCATTAGGGGGATAAAAGTAATCATTTTTTATTAACTCTGAATTGAAAGTATGTTGGCTGTATAAAATAGGATACGATGTCTGTGTATGAATCTCTTTAGCTTCTAAGGTGGCTATCTCGTCTAGTTTGTGCCCTGGATAAATAGCAGAGTCGTAAAAGTTCCCAATCATAGATATGGTGTTTTCCATTTTCTTTGGATAGCTAGTTATAAATTTATAAGCCATCTTCCAAGATTTTTTGACCGCTAAATCTTCTACTAATCCCCACATTATATTTAAGATTTCTTGCTCATTAGAGTTAGGAGCGACTACTGGCATTATAATTTGAATATTTTGAGGGTCTTCTTTATGTGGGCAACACGCTATGTGTCCTATAATTTTTGAATTTTGTTCTGCTACTATGCTTATAAATCTGTTGCCTATACGTTCTTTCCAAAAGTCCTCCATGTATACTTCTTTATTAGGAAAAGTAGAACCATAAGTAAGATTAAAAAGCTCTATGATGCCTTTTATGTCATAAACGTTATCTGGGTTTGTAGCTCTTAAGTTTATATCTAGTTTTGTTGCTTTGCTATTTAATTCTTTATTATCTAATGCTTTACTATTCGTTAAAACTTTGTTATCCATAATTAAAAATAAACCTCTAAACGATATACTATTTTTAAAATGTTTTATTCTAGAAACACAAGAATATTTTATACATTATTTTATTTATAGATTATTTTATTTATACACTAATTTATTAAGTTAGATGATTTTTTACAAGAATTGCATAAAATTAAATAAAAATAAAATTAAAATAAAAAATAACTAAAATAAACTAAAATAATAAACTAAAATATTATATAGTATATTAAAAGTTTTTAATAGAATTTAACTTCCTTTAAGCTTTTGTGTTATGCTTTTTACTAAAAATAACTTTTTTACTTAAAGCGATTTTAAACACTCTGCAAAGTATATAGTAAAGATTGCGTTTTCTCAATTAAGAATTTACTAGTTTGGAATAAGCATTCGGGGAAGGGGGAGGAAGGGAAAAGAGCGTTTAGTTTAATGGTGTGTAATAAAATATACTAATAATATATTGGTTTAAATAAATATATAAATATGATAAGCAAATACTGAAAGTAAATATTAAGTAAATATTAAATAAATATATAGATAAGTAAATTTAAGTAAATATAACATATTAAATGAATATTATAATTAAAAACGTAGATAAAAAATATTATGGCAAAAAAAGTAACGGGTAATTTAAAAGGTTTATCACAAACAAATTTAAAGAAAATAGAACAGCTTTATAATAAAAAGGTAGATGCAAATAGTGTAGTCTCTTACGATTTTGCTAAAGCTCTCTTTAGTTTATCTCAAAATATAGGAAGAATAATAGGTGTCTTAATAACTAGAGAAGGAGCAATAGAAGAGGTTTTCGTAGGGGATAAAAATATTCTCTATATCCCAAATCTTAGGCGTTTTAGAATGTCTAAAGGACGCCTTAGAAGACTTAGGCTAGTATGCACGGTATTAAAAAAAGATTTTGAGTTATCTAGCGACTATTATACAGATTTGCAAAAATTAAGGCTAGACATGGTAGTTGGGATAAAAGAACTCTGTGGCGTCTTATCTGCTAAGTATGCCCATTTAGTGCCTTATGATAAAAATAGCAAGCTTTTTTCAAATACTGAAGAAATTGTAGATTTAGAAAAGACAGACTTTAATTTTTCAGAGTTTATTTCAAGCTTAGAAGATGAGTTAGAAAGTAGTAGTTATGCTAATAGTAAAAATAAAGAAAACAAGAAAGATAAGAAAGATAAGGAAGATAATAAGGAAGATAAAGAGTGTGCAGTTTTAGTAGGTGTGTATGATAAGGATTATAAGAGAGATAATGAAGCGATTTCTGAGCTTAAAGAGTTAGTAAAAACTGCTAATGTTAGCATTGCAGATGTTATCATTCAAAAAAGGAACATTGACCCTAAAACTATTTTAGGAAAAGGAAAGCTAGAGGAGATTATGCTTAGATGTCTTTCTCTAGGGGCCGATACTCTGATTTTTGATAGAGAGTTAAAGCCTTCACAATTAAGAGATATCTCTAATATTACTAATTTAAAAATTCTCGATAGAAGCATGGTGATTTTAGATATTTTTGCTAAGAGAGCTAAAAGCAGTGAGGGACGTCTGCAAGTTGAGTTAGCGCAGCTTAAATATAATCTTCCTAGAATCCTAGAAAGAAACGTCGGCATGTCTAGACTAGTTGGAGGTATTGGGGGAAGAGGCCCAGGGGAGACTAAGCTAGAGGTAGAAAAGCGTCTTATGAATGATAGGATACGCATTTTAGAAGGAAAGATTGAGGAAATTTCAAAAAGGCGAAAGCTACACCAAAAGAAAAGGCAAAGCGTTCCCGTGCCATTAGTTTCAATTTTAGGTTATACTAATGCTGGGAAAAGCACGCTTTTTAACGCATTAACTCAAAGTGATGTTCTAGTAGAAGATAAGTTGTTTGCTACTCTCGATACGACTAGAAGAAAGCTTTGTATAGTAGGACATAAGAATAAGGAAAAGTTTAAGTATTGTGATTTAGTTTTAAGTGATACGGTAGGATTTATTAGAGATCTTCCAAGTGAGTTGATGACGGCTTTTAAGGCTACGCTAGATGAGCTTTACGATGCTAGCTTGCTTTTACATGTAGTTGATGCTAGTGATAAGGACTCGCTTCATCAATATCGGTCGGTAGTAGAGATTATAAAAGAAATGGAGATAGGAGATATTCCAAGAATCGTAGTTTTTAATAAGTGCGATATCGTTGATGAAGAGTTTGATTTAGAAACTCTTGAAGATGCGGTTGAAAATTTTGTAAAAGTTTCAGCGATAACTAAAAAAGGATTTTTAGAACTTAAAAGTAAGATATTAAGTTATTTTTGTAGCGGATTTACAGTTTATAGTGGAAACTCATAAAAGTCTAAAAGGGGCTAAAGGTGAGGGGGAGGGTATTTTGCAAAAGCTACTAAAGGCTAGCTAATTTATAAGTTACCGTAAAGTATACTAAAATTTAAGTGTAATTTTTTGACTAAGAATAAAAAAATTAGTAAAATTTAAATTTGTAGGTTGTAAATTGGATGAAATACAATAAATAAATTTGTTTTGTCCTATTGTTTTTTTCAAAGTATTTAGGCGTAGCTTAATATGACGTAAGCGTAGCTTAATATAACGAAAGGATCTTTCATGAATACTGATAACCAAGCTGGTGGTTTGGAAAGTGGCAATGAAGTGGCAAAAGTTCCTAAAAATACTAAATCGTGGCAAGGACAAGTAGTCGCCTGGGCTCCTAGCTGGGGGATTTCAGAAGGATTGGCTCGCACAGTTGTCAAAAAGTGTGGCCGCGAGCTAGCTCGGCATTTAGGGGCAGAAGGCGTCCTTGATATCGCCTCTTCGCACCTTGTCCTTACTGAAGAGGAGCAGCTAGCCTTACGAAAACATTATAATGTTTGTGTGGGACGCTTTGATCTTTTAAACCAACTCGTTCGTGTCCTTAAGCGCAAGCTTGATGATGGAGAAAGTTTCGATGGTGACGAACTTAGAGAACTTATAGCGACCATCGGAGTAAGCCCCGATGTTATGGCTTGGTATATCGGATACAAGGCTTTAATATTGTATATAAGCCACTTGAAAAGGCTTCCCGAGATTGAAGAAATTGAGGCTCTTCTTGAGTCAAGATTGAACACAGGAGAAAATACTTTAACTCCAGAAGATATAAGCGCAATCTTTAAGCTGATGGCATCTACAGGAGTGGCAATTGAGGTTGCAATTGAAAGATACGAAAAAGGGAAATTAAGAAATTTAAAGGAACAAGACGAAGAGGAGTAGTGCAAAAAAAGACTCATATGCTTAAAAGGTTTCCTTGTTTTTTACGGGATACCTTCTAGAGCTAAGACGCCTTTAGACGCACACCTTGCTCATTGTACGTTTCTTAAGATTACATTGCTTGCGAGAGTAGAGGCATTTTGCTTTTGCTCTCGCAATTTTTTTATTCTAAAAATTTTTTTTGACTAAAAAAACTAGAAGCACTAACCTTTAACTTCGTGTGTTTATTATAAGGCTCTTTATAAGTTTAATCTTTAACAATAATATAAAAAAAAGGAAAAGAGCTAAAAAAGTTTAAAATATATCTATTATTTTTTAATTATTTATGTGATTTAATTATGTCTAGAACTGCATTTACAGGAAATATGGAACAACGAACATCAGAAAATATAGATGGCAGAAACGGGAAGCCTAATAATACTATTATTTCAGGTCATGAAAGGGACGTTCAGCCAAAAAATACCATAACATTTGAAATGGTAGGATTTCCTAAGGAAAGCCCTAAAAATGCTCAAAACTTGCGAAACGATAGCGCCACTACTAATAAGCAAGCAAAATATGAAGAAGAAAAATTAATGCTTTCAGAAAAAGTTGATAAAGATTACTTAAAAAACTTAGGTTTTGACGAATCGTTATTAACTTTTGATTTTAACGTGGTTTTAGAAATTATTAAAAAGCAGTATGAGATTTTAAGAGAATACGCACACCCAGATAGAGGAAATTGTAGCAGTAGCGTAGAATTTTCTTTAATAAATGATAGCTATAATTTTTATTCAAGTTTAGTAGAAAATGGTAAGTTTAAAAGTAATTATGATTTATTAAAATATAAAAGAGATAATGATACTAGTGGAGTAAAGTTATCTTACAATGCTATGCATAATGTGCGTGGAGAATTTTTAAATTTACGTAAAAATTATTATAAACTATTGACCGTTTATGACACATCTACTGTTATAAATAATAGACTTTCAGAGAGTTTTGCTATAGATGTAAACATAGATTTAAATGATTTATATGGTATAATTTATGACACTCCTAAAAATAGTAAAAAAGTATACGTTGGAAGAGCTAAAAAAAATGATAAAAAGCCTTATTTTATAATAAATAAAAATAGCGTCCGATATAGCGTAGATAGCGATGTAAATAATGGCAAAGTTGTAGTTAGTAAACCTTTAAAAGATGGAGTGCTAACATCTAACTTTCATAAAGTAGATACTTTAAATCATGAGATAATCGGTTTTATAGCTGCGGATGTTTTTTTAGCGCTTCAAGAAAATGAGATAATAAATGGCGAAGGTAGCTTTGCTGGATTATCAAGAAAAGATATCGTTAAATTTTTGCCTTATTTAAGAACGAGTTTAGAAAACGATGAATATAGTCCTTTTATACTTTTAAGATATACTTTACAAGATGGAAAAGAGAATTTTAAAATAGAGAGAGTTTATAGAGCTGAAAAAAATGGAGAGGTTCTCCTAAAATCTGAGACTGAAATACTTAAAGACGATAATACAGTTAGAATCACTAATGGAGAGAAAAAATATATCGAGCCTTATATAGTTGAGTATGAAAATCCCTTACGCACATTAGGTTTCGGGCAAAACGTGGGCAAAATGCCACTTTGTCTCTTTAAGCAGTTTATTGAACAAAGGTATAAAATCTTAAAAGATTATTACCAAGGACAAATAGAGAAAAATTTAAATCAAAAAAAATCATCTGAAATAGCACGTTGTAAAAGAACATTAAAAGTTATTGAAAATGCTTATAACTACATAGCACCTTTTAATGAAGAAAAACTAGCAGAACTTATCAGATTTAAAAAAGAAATTTCTTTAAACGATACCGATTTAGTAAAAAAATACGAAAGAGAAAGAGTAAAATTCCATGAAGCCTTAGAAGTTTATAGAAAAAAAGTTTTAAGTTTTTGTCTTCCGTCTAGCAATCTACACGCAGTGCAAAATTTAAAAAATACTAAGCTTTCCATTCATCCTTTAATGGCTTTAGGAAGATTCATAACTGATCCCCTAACAGATATTCATAATTTTAATATTGATAGTAGAGGTTATGTTGTAAATAGAGAAATTGAAAATAATTTAATAACTCTAGAAAATAAAATCGTAGTTGGTGCTATCTCTAAAGAAATCGTAGAAGATGAAGGTGGTATTATAGAGTATGTCGCTTCTTTAAAATGCAATCCTGAAGATAAAGGGGTGCTTTTGATAGAGGGAAACGTTGAAGAAAGAATGAATAAAGATGATGTTTATGGGAAAAGAATTCCTGCAAGATATTCGGAAAATTTAATAGATAATATAAAAAATATTATAGATGATGGAGACTATCTAGTAACGTATAATCACGATATATACGGTGGGTATTTTGCGATTGAAGGGGTAGTTTCTAAGTAATTTTTTAAAATCGTGTAAACTTACCAAG
>JBMNLI010000005.1:0-55774 GCA_050952645.1 Bdellovibrionota bacterium
ATCAAGCGTTGATAAATCAAGGAGAAAAGATAGAAAATCCAAATGAGTTTTGTAAGAAAGTAATTAGTTTAATGGAGTAATGAAGTAGTAACAAAGTAGTAATGAAAGACTAACGAAGCAAGCCTCTTTTAAATTGGATAATTTGCTTTTTATAAAATCAAAAAGAAGATTAAATTTAATATTGGCAAAAATCATACATAATTATATTATAAGTACTAGAGTTATGTATTTTTCATAAACGTAAAAAGTTTTTGTAAAATAGTGTGTTCTTATATATAGACATTTTATATTTAATATCTATATGTAATAATTTAATATTTAATTATTATAACTAAATTATATTTTATAAAAACTTAAGATATAAGGAGTAATTTTATGAATATTAGTAAGCCAATAGGTGATAGTTCGTACGGTCCGTTTATTATTAGAGGTGTAATCGGTGCATATTTATTTATAGTAGGTTTAGCAC
Source organism: Bdellovibrionota bacterium (assembly GCA_050952645.1). Classification (GTDB taxonomy): domain Bacteria; phylum Bdellovibrionota_C; class UBA2361; order UBA2361; family CAKMMH01; genus CAKMMH01. The sequence continues at coordinate 470 of JBMNLI010000005.1, forward strand.
CACTAGATAATATCGCTGGTTTTGCAGATGGGATCAAAAATATGTATGGATTTTCTGAAAATACCTCTATGATGTTAGGGTCGAATTTTCCTTATATCTGTATATTTACGGGATTCTTTCTTATTATAGGTATGTGGACGACATTGACGGCGAGTTTAGCTGCTGGTATTTTTGCATTTTTAATTTATAATTTTGGTATAACGGTTACTCCCGAAACTCCTATGCATCAAGATATAATGATGCTAGCTTTTCGTGTTTCAAAACATCCGATAACATCGTACCTATTTAATAGAGACGTAATCGCCTTTGCGGCTTCGATATCCTTGCTATATACTGGTGCTGGATTTTTTAGTATCGATTCCTTTAGGAAAGGATGATTTAAAAATTTTTTTATAGTGAGTTTAAAAGAAAATACTTTTAACAATACGAAAAGTAGTATTAAAAATAATATTTCTAACGATATAACCGATGGTGATTTAATTAGTAGCGTGGTTTTAAAATCTATCAAGCTTTTTCTAGAAGAATATAATTTAAGAGATAAGACTATTTTGCTTGCAGTTTCAGGAGGCAAGGATAGCGTAGTTCTTTTAGATATCTGTTATAAATTAAAAGAACTATATAATCTAAATTTGCTAGTTGCGCACTTTGATCATAATTTAAGAGATTCTAGTAAAGGCGATGCAGATTTCGTTGAAAAATTAGTATTAGAAAAATATAAATTAAAATTTTTTCGTGGTTTAGCAGATAGAAAAGAATGTAAAGAAAACTTAGAAGCTTGGGCAAGAAAGAAAAGATACGAGTTTTTAAAGAAAGTATATAATGAAAATAAGATAGATGTAATTTTTACGGCTCACACTGGTTCTGATGTTGCTGAAACTTTATGTATGAAACTTATCTCAAATAAAGAGCCTAGAAATATTTATAAAAAAGATGATAAGAGACATTTAATGCGTCCTATGCTTAATGCGTTAAGAATAAAAATCGATGAGTATGTGAAAGAAAACGGTTTAGAGTTTGTAGAAGACCCTACGAATGCAGATACTAAATATTTAAGAAATAAGGTAAGGCACGTTTTGATTCCTTTTTTAGAAGAAAATTTTAATAAAGGAGTTGAGGAGTTTTTAAAAAACCGTGGACTTTTATTAGAGGAAGATTTAAGCACGTTATATGAGATAGCTAAAAAAGAGCTACAAAAAATAAAAAGCAAAGATAAGTTTTCAAAAGCTTGGGTAAAAGAATTAAATTTAATATTAGAGAGTTTGCCTAAAGCTATAAGGTGGCGTGCAATAGAGCTAGTGCTAAAAGATGAACTATATTTTAATATAGGAAAGAAAACGTCTTTAGAGATTATGGATTTATTTTTAAAAAAACGAGTTGCAGTAAATTTGCCAATGGGCAAAAGAATTTATCGCTCGAAGGGAAAGATTTTTTTATCTTAAGAAACTAATTTAGTTTCTTTAAGTTTTAAGGTAGTTTTAAACGTGAAGAAACCTTTAGTGTAGTTGGTGATGCTAATTTATATCTGTCAATTTATATCTATATTTTTAATTAAACATAGCGTCTTATTTGAAAAGGAAGTTTCGCCTAATTCTTTTACTATTTTAATATCTGCATTGATGTAATCTAAGAAAATAATATTAGAGCCGTCAGTGCGTATAATTAAAAGATCTTTTGCGACATCTCTACTTTTTTTAGAATTAAATAGTTTTTCTATTTCAGAATGCTTCTTTTTTGAACCTAAGTCTTTTAATGTTGCTAAATCTTTCGTATCTAATATTATTGAATTATCAGAGTAGCAAATATGCTTAAATTTTTTCTTATCGACCTTAGTTCCTATCGAAGCCCCTTCGTTTATAAGTTCATTATTATTATAAAGCAAGTTGTTTTTAATTTGATATTCTAATATTTTCGTATTATTTTGAGATAAATCTTGAGATAAATCTTGAGATAAATCTTGAGATAAAAATGAGTTTGCCTCAAGCAATGCTACGAACGATGAGCCAGTGGTGTTCGTGACTACATAAGTTCCGATAACGCCGAGAATTCCTTGCACGCTATCGTCTATTTTATCATCGTAAACGACGAATGTTGCATAAGTGTTTAGTGCATCGATATTTATAGATAATTTTCCAAGCTTTATATTTAGAGTGCCATTTATTAAAAAAGTTCTGCCGTTTACGTATAGTTCTTGGTATTTATTTTCACTAGCGTTATATCTAAGAAAGAAGCTAGATAGAACGTTATCTTTAGTTAATTTTTGCATTGAAAACTCGTTAAGTGGAACCTGCTTAGTTTGTGCTATGAAAATTCCATCACTCGATATGATTATCTTATACTCTCCGTTTGAATGTTGAAAAACGCTAGGCGAGGTTTCTAAAAACTCTCCGTAGCAAGCATTATCGAATACAAAAGTGCTAAAGATAGTGCTAAAGATAAATAGAGTTGTTGTAAAGAACATATTTTTTAACTTATGCATAAGTTTATTAACGGCAATTTAAATAATAATATTTAGTTTTTCAATACCTTTTTTAAAATCTTTTTGGCTAGGATTATCGCTAGGATAATCGCTAATATTATCGCTAAATTCTAGTTTTTCTTTTATATTATTTGCAGTATTATTTGCTGTATTATTTGCTGTATTGCCCTTTAAGTTATCAGGGGTTTTACTAGGGTTATTACTCTCTAAAAACTCTTTATTATATTCTTGATTATATTCTTGATTTGAATTTTGATCTACGTCTTTTTGAGAATTGTGTTCCTTTTTAAGGCTAGAAGAAAACACCATGGCGTCTTGCGACTCATCGTTTTCGTAAAAAGATTTTCTTACCTTATTATTAAGAGTGCTAATTCCTACCGTAGGATTATTTTGCGATATTTGCTTTATCTTCATATTTCTCGCCCTCCTTGGCTTAAAACATAATATATATATAAATATAATACTTCCTTGTTTATATTTTTTTAAAAAAATCATTAAATGATTTCTTAAGTTATAGTATCGGTAGTTTTAAGATAATTCTTTAAATTTTTTTTATAAAAAATCTTTACGCTCTCTTTTAGATTATCGTAAAAGTCTGTAGCTACACTAAGAGTGAGAATATCAAAGTTTTCTATACCGAGCGAATTATCCGTATATTTTTTATTTAGCTCTGAAAGCAAGTTAAATGCTGTGCTTCCTGTAGTAAGCATATCATCTACAAAAAGAATGTTTTTTTGCGAAATATCTTTAATAGGCAGGCTTACATCTATTTTTGAGTATTTTAGTCTAGCTTTTAGTGAAAGATTTGCCCTTTTATCGTAATTATCTGGAAAATCATTGTAAGCTACTAAAATTACATCATTTTTTTTAGTTTTTATAAATTTATAAATAGTTTTAGCTAAAAAGTAGGTGTGTAAAAAGCCTCTGTCATGTAGTGATTTTCTGCTTGAAAAGGCAGGAATTACTATATCGTGTAAGGTATCATTAAAAAAAAGTTTGTAATTATCGATAAGGTAAGAGCTAGCAAGTCTTAGTAAAGTGCTACTTTTTCCATATTTCATTTTCTTTATAAATATGCTTTCTAGTTCTTTATACTCCCAAATATATCTAATACGCCTAAAAGGCATATCTTCTAATTGGCAATTTAAACAATAATCATCTATGGAGTTTAAGATCGGCTTAAAGCAACCCTTGCATCTATATTCATAAGTTTTAGGCGTTAAAGTTTTAGGTGTTAAAGTTTCTAAATTTAGCGTCTTTAAACAATGAGAACATATAGACTTATCGTATAAAATTCTTCCGCAAATTAAGCATTGCGATGGTAAAAGATTTAGGAAAAGATTTTTTAAAAACATACAAAGTATATCGAAGCTATAAATAAAAAGTTGCCCGTTTCTTATTGCATATTTAACTTATTGTGTAATAATTATATGGTGAAAATTTAGGTAAGAACTAATTTTTTGGATTTAAATTTGTATTTTTTTAAAGCGGCTACATATAAATAATGTTTTTTTGTTGTAGCCTTTTTTTATAAGGTATAAGGTAAGTATGAAATTTATAATGACGCCAAGGGGAAGCAAGATGCTTCGTAGTGAGTTAAGCAGATTAAAGGCGATGCGTCCAGAACTTGCTAATGCCATAGAGATTGCTAGAGGGCATGGAGATTTATCTGAAAATGCAGATTACGATGCTGCAAAAGAAAAATCTGGTATGGTAGAGGCTAGAATTAGAGAGATAGAAGCAAAGGTTGCCCTAGCAGAGGTTATAGACCCAAGGGAGATCGTTTTAAATGATAGAGTGGTATTTGGAGCTACTGCTAATATAGTCGATATCGATACTGATGAAGAAAGAACCTTATGCATTGTAGGAATAGATGAGGCTGATGCAGATAAGGGGCTAATCTCTTATGAAAGTCCGTTAGGAAGAGCGTTAATCGGAAAAGAGATTGGTGATATCGTAAAGATAAAGCTTCCACAAGGTGAAAGAACTTATGAGGTTTTAGATGTCTACATCGACTATAATGATGAAGAAGACGATGACAAAGAAGAAGGCGATAAGGAAGGTGATAAAGAGAATACTAGCAAAGAAGATAATGAGTAAAGATAATGAGTAAAGATAATGAAAGAAGATAATAAATAAAATATAATAAATAAAGTATAATAAAGGGACTAAAAAAATAAAAAAAATATTATAAAAAGAAATATGTTCTCAAAGGAAACTATCGATGAAATATCACAAAAGGTAAGCATAGTAGACTTAGTAAGTTTATATGCTGAGGTAAAAAAAAGAGGCTCAACTTACGTGGCTTGTTGCCCTTTTCATAATGAAAAAACTCCATCATTTAATATGAGCCAAGAAAAAGGGGTCTTTCACTGTTTTGGTTGCGGAGTATCTGGGAATATATTTTCTTTTTTAATGAAGATGGAGGGAATATCTTTCTTAGAAGCCGCTACTAAGTTAGCTAATAAGTTTAATATCGAAATAAAATATACTGATACGAGTTTTGTAGATAAAAGAAAAGATATCGATGCTTTGTATAGAGTAAATGCTTTAGCATATAAATATTTTAAGCGCTCGCTAGCTAGAAATTTAAATCTAATAAAAGATTATTTAAAAGAAAGAAATTTTACTAATGAAATGTTAAAACAGTTCGGCGTAGGATTTGCTCCTAATAATTGGCAGGGGCTTTATGAGTTCTTAAAAGAGGAGAAAATTCAAGAAAGCGACATGGAGCTATCTGGGCTATTTAATAGAAATAAAAGTGGGAAACTTTACGATGTATTTAGAGGTAGATTGATATTTCCCGTAATAGTAGAAGCTAAAAAAGTTTCAGGATTTGGGGGAAGAATAATACTAGGCGTTGCAAGTAAGGAGGACTTAGAAAGCATGCCTAAATATTTAAATAGCAGAGAAACGTTAGTGTATGAAAAATCTAAGATCTTATATAACTTTTTTAATGCTAGAGATGAGATAAGAAGAAAAAAATATTTATTTCTAGTCGAAGGGTACATGGATGTGTTAGGGCTAGCAAGAGTAGGCATTAAAAACGCCGTGGCTACTTGTGGAACGTCTCTTACTTTAGAGCATGCTTGGAAAATGGAAAATTTAAATGCAAGCGTAATAGTGATGTTTGATGCAGATAATGCAGGGTTTGCAGCTGCCGCTAGAGCCTTTAATATATTTTTAAATACGAAAGTAAATGCTAGAGCGCTATTTTTACCTAGTGGTGAAGACCCAGACTCGATAGCTAGCAAGCACGGAGAAAACACTTTAGAATTTTTAGAAACTCTTCCTAGGGTTTCACTTTTAGAAGCGTATTTTAAAAAGCTTTTAAGCGATGAAAATATAGAACATATAAGAGATGCATCGCCTAGCGTAAAGGAAAAAATTTCTAGTAAACTGCTAGAAGATATATCGAAAACGAAAAACAATATTAAAAGATTAGAAATAATGAAAGAAGCTTCATTTTTGCTTCAAGTGCCTTTAGAGATTTTAAATAGTGAAATAAAAAAGATAAGTTCTAATGTAGTTTTTTTTAATAGAAACTTAAACCGTAATTATAATACTGCTAATAGTAAAAAAAATATTAAAATGCCTTTAAAATCTCTCGAAGGCTTAGACAGAGAGATTATAAGCATCGCTTTAAAAGATTTTGAATTTACTAATGAGATACTTAACAATTCAAACTTATGTCAAATGTTATCTTCGTTTACTTTAGAATTTTTAAGTGCAATAAAAGACACTTTTTTAAAGGATGATTTAAAGGATGATTTAAAGGATGATTTAAAAGATAATCTTGGTGATAAAATGCTACAAAATGGCAAAATTGCTCATAACAATAAATATGGGGCAAATGTAGGTAATGTAAGAGATTTTAATGAAAATAATTTAGGTGAAAACGATTTAGATGAAAACGGTTTAGATAGAGATAAGGTTATTAGTTTTTTAAATTTCTATGGGCGTGATTATCTCCTTTTGTGGCGTTCTTTAAATAAAAATAATAGTAATTTTAATGTGTTAGGAGCTTATGAGCAGTGCAAAAAGTTGGCAAAAAGGCTTCAAAATGAACGACTAATTAAAGATTTAGAGAGAAAGATTGAGCTTGAAAAAGATGAAAACGAGCGTTTATCGCTAGTAAATAAGCTTTTTAAAATAAAAAAAGATATTTAAAGGAATTTTCTTTAATATTATTCTTTAAATATTATTTTTTAAATATTATTTTTTAATATTATTCTTACTATTATTCTTAAATATATTATTTTCATATAAATATTTTTATAGAAATTATTTTTATAGTGAATATTTTTATAGTGAATATTTTTATAGTGAATATTTACAAATACTACTAGCACCATTTAAAATATTTATAATTGTATTTTTACCTATTGCCTTAAAAAGCAATATCTTAGATAATGTCTGTATGTTGTCTGTTTTTTTAAAAAAAGGGTGGCTCGAGTGGCTCGAAATAAGTCAAAAAAAGAATTATTAAAAGAAATAGAATTAAAAGAAAAAGAGAAAGAAACAACTGCTAATAAAGTAGCAAAGATAAAAGGAAGGGGCAAGGCGGCATCTTCTAAATTGCTTAGAAAAAGAAAAAGTTTAAAAAGTGATGAAAAGTTAGAGCAAGGAGTGCTAAGCGCTGAAAGAAGAAAAAGATTAGTAGATGAAGATTATGATAGCCTAGAAGAAGATGAAGAGCTAATAGATGAAAGTTTAGGCGATGGCAAATCTCCTTTCGATGATGATGCAGACCTAATCGATGCTAATAGCGATGATTTCGTCCCTGGAAGTGATGAGTATGATGATACTTACGATTTTTCCGTTAAAACTAGCGAGGTAAAAGATAGTGGAATTGGAAAAAATACAGATCCTATAAGATTGTATTTAAGGGAAATGGGTAATGTTAGCCTGCTTACTAGAGAAGGGGAAGTGGCTATCGCTAAAAAAATTGAAGCAGGAGAGAAGCTCGTTAAAGACGAGGTTTGGCATCAGCCGCTCACATTAAAATTCGTGCTACACCTTTTTGATCAATTAAGAAATAATGAGATTCGCCCTAGAGATCTTTTTAAAGATGAAGAGGAGACGGAGGAGGAAGTAGAAGAGGATGAAGATGAAAATGTAGAAAAATCAGAAGAAGAATTAGAAAGAATAGTTCAAGAAGAAAAAAATGAAATAAAGCAGATATTAAAACAAGAAAATAAATTTAAAAAATCTCTTTTAGAAATTGAAGAAACTTTTGCAGAAATTATAGCCCTAAGAAATAAGGGAAAATTAAGTGAAGATGCTTATAAAAAATATAACAAAGCAGTTTCTAAGGCTATGACGAAAGTTATTGGCTTTAATCTCTGTGCAAAACAATTTTTACATATAAAAGAATATCTCAAAAAAACTTATAAAGAAATGAGAGCATTAAGAAGAGAGTTAAGAAAGCTTGAAAAAAGCACTGGGCTTTCAAGCGAAGAGCTTCTTACGGATGTGCTAAAAAATCTTACATCAACGAATGTAAATGTATTTAGAAAGGCTACTAGACAATTAAAATTAAAGGCCCAAGAGGGAAGAGATTTAGCAGAGAAGATAAATAATATTAAAGCTAGAATAGAAGAGTGTGAAAAATTAACTTTAATGGAGTTTGATAATTTTATCGCATCTGGTAGGGCGCTTTGCGATGGTGAGGCAAAGGCAGCAGATGCTAAAAGGGAGCTAGTTGAGGCTAATTTAAGATTAGTAGTTTCTATCGCTAAGAAGTATACTAATAGGGGATTGCAATTCTTAGACTTAATTCAAGAGGGCAATATAGGACTAATGAAAGCAGTAGATAAGTTTGAGTATCAAAGAGGATTTAAATTTTCTACTTATGCTACTTGGTGGATAAGACAAGCTATAACTAGGGCGATAGCAGATCAGGCAAGGATTATAAGAATTCCAGTCCATATGATAGAGACTATCAATAAAGTTATTAGAACCTCTAGGCAGTTAGTTCAAGAGCTAGGAAGAGAGGCAACCCCTGAGGAGCTTGCAGATAGAATGGGAATGCCAGTAGATAAAGTTAGAAAAGTTTTAAAGATTGCTAAAGAGCCAGTATCTTTAGAAACTCCAATAGGAGAAGAGGATGATTCTCATTTAGGAGATTTTATTGAGGATAAGAAGTCTTTATGTCCATCTAATGCGGTAGTAAATACTAATTTGCAAGAACAAACTAGAAAAGTGTTGCAAACTTTAACTCCTAGGGAAGAGAAAGTGCTAAGAATGCGTTTTGGTATCGGTGAAAAAAGCGATCATACGTTAGAGGAAGTTGGGCAAAATTTTGATGTCACTAGAGAGCGTATAAGGCAGATAGAAGCTAAGGCTTTAAGAAAGCTTAGACATCCAAGTAGAAGCAAAAGACTTAGAGGGTTTATGAGCAGGGATAATTAAAAAAAATTTAAAAGGGATTTTATATAAATATGAATAAGGATATTAGTAAATTTAGAAGCCAATCGTTATTTAATAGATTTAATAGATTTAACAGATTTAATAGTTTTCAATTTAATAATTTTAGTTTTAATAATTTAGAAAGATTAGCAAGTTTATCGCTATTTATTTTTCTAGTTCTATTCTCATTCGTATCTTGTGGCAAATATGCTCCCCCTATTCCCCCTGAGGCGTTAGCTCCTAAGGGGGTTTATAATATTCAAGCTATCGCATACCGAAAAGGAGTAGTTTTAAAGTGGACGGGAGACACTGATGATAGACGCTCTAAAGAGTTAAAAACGATGAATGGTTATTACGTTGAAAGAGTTTGTTTCGATGATAATAGTTTAGGTTCATTAAAGAACGATAGAGAAAATAATAAAGAGTTAGATTATAAAGTGATAGCTATAGTTAATGATAATCAAATAAAAATCAGAGAGAGTCTAAAAGAAGATGCACGAAAAAAAGGTTTATCTGCTAGACGAGTAAGAGTGCCTAGTGAGAAATTAAATTTTAATTACGTCGATGAAACGATAAAGGAAAACGCATTATGTTATTATAAAATAACGCCATTTAATCAAGGTAATGTAAGGGGGGATGAGAGTGCTCCGATAAAAGTTAAGTTTAATGGTGAAGATAGCTTCGTTATGGTAACTAGCAAGAAAGATATTCAAACGCAAAATGTTGTATATGAAAATTAGTGATTAGTTTTTTTCTAATGGAGAGAAAAAAGGAGGCTTAACTTTATGTTTAATGGTATTTATACGGCGATAGTTACTCCATTTACAAACGATGGTGAAAGTGTCGATTATGAGTCTTTAGAAAATTTAATTTTACATCAATTAGAAAATAAAATTTCAGGCTTGGTAGTTTGTGGTTCTACTGGGGAGGCTACTACTTTAACCGAAGATGAATATATAAGCGTTTTAACTTTTGCAAAAGAAAAAGTTAAAGATGCTAAGCTTTCTTATAATTGTAAGCTTATAGCTGGAGTTGGAACTAATAATACCGCTTTTGGTGTAAAGCTTGCTAAGGAGGTTTCTTTATTAAATTACGATGCAGTGCTAGTTGTCGCACCTCCTTATAACAAACCCTCTCAAGACGGTATTTATGAGCATATAAAGGCTATAGGTAAGGCTTCAAATACTAATGTTATAGGTTATAATGTCCCTGGAAGAACGGTTTCAGATATACTACCTAAAACCGTAAAAAGATTAGCGGATGATAAAATAATAGTAGGCTTAAAGGAAGCGTCGGGTAATTTTTCAAAGGTAAATGAAGTTTTATCGTTATGCAGAAATGATATAGATATTTTATTAGGAGAGGATGCTTTTATTTTACCATCGGTGCTAGTTGGTGCTAAGGGTGGTATAAGTGTAGTATCGAACGTATTTCCAAAAGAGATGATGGAAATGTTTAATTTAGCGTTTGACCTTAAAAATAAAAATGATTTAAAGAGTGCTAACGATATTCAATATAGATTGCTTCCATTTATTAGTTTGTTATTTTCTGAGACAAACCCAGTGCCTGTAAAATATGCCTTATATAAAAAGGGTATAATAAAAGATTATTCCGTTAGATTGCCACTTTTAAAGGCACTTCCTAAGACTAGAGAGGCGCTAGATGATTATTTAAACGGATTTTAAAAATAATTTTTAAAATAATTATTAAAATAATCGTTTAAATACGCTTAAAGCTAATTTCTTCAATTCTTTTATCCTAAAATTACCCTAAATTTTTCTAATCAAAATCGCTAATAGCGTTTCGTTTTATAAAAATCACTTAAAAAAGATCGTTTAAAAAAATAAAAAAAATATATTGTTAAAAAATGATCCGACTGTTATAACTATAATCAGTTGCTTTAGTTAAAGTAATTGTGTTTTATTATTTTAGATATTAGATAAAAACTTTTTTTAAGTTAAGGAAATTTTTGAATATGGTTAAAAGAGATAAATCAAATTATATCATTCAATCGGTTTCTCATGCATTAGATGTTTTAGATGCGTTAACGGAAGCTGGCAAAGAGCTTGGAGTTACGGAGCTTGCATCGAAACTAGGGCTTCAAAAAAATAATATTTTTAGAATTTTAGCAACGCTAGAACTTAGTGGCTATGTAGAGCAAAATCCTGATACTGAGTGTTATGCGTTAGGAGTTAAAGCTTTAGAGCTTGGGCAATCTTATCTAGCACAAAGTGATATAATTTTGCGTTCGCTCCCATATATTAAAAAGCTTTCTGAAGAAATTGGGGAAACCGTTAGCTTAGCAGTGCTAAGAGATAGACGCATTCAATACCCAGTAAGCATAGCTTCTAATAAGAATGTAAAAATCGCTTCAAGATATGGAGTGTCTTTCGATGCTAAAGATATTGCCGCTGGGCATTTATTACTATCTTCATTATCTGATAATATACTAGATGAGATGTTTGCAAATGAAGATAAATTTAAGAAAGAAATTACAGATTTAAGAACTTCTGATAGTAATATAGATGATTGCAAAATGGAAGATGAGGTAGTTACGATTACGAAATTAGTTTCAAATCATAGGGGGGTAGTCGGTGCTATAGAAGTTTTAGTTCCTAAGTATCGTGCAAATGTAGAAAACTTAATGCCGATAGTAAATCAATGTGCTAGCGATTTATCAAAAGCATTAGGAGTTCAAGCAGCATTTAAACCTAAGTTGAAAGCTAGCATTGAAAAAGAACACACTACATCAGATATTCGTTCTTTTTAGCTTAAGATTTTAAATTTAACTTTTAAAGTTTATTTTTAAAGTTTGTTTTTTAAGTTGATAAAAAAAGAAAATATAAAAAAGGAGAACTTTGCGGTTCTCCTTTTTTAGTTTTTAAGTTTTAGTTTCTAAGTTTTAATTTTTGGGTTTTCTGTTTAGATTTTAAATATAAGCTTTAGCTAAAAAAGCCTTATATTATTGCTTTTATTATTGCTTGTATTGTTGCCTTGTATTAGTAGTTTTATATATTAGCCTTTGCTATATTAACCGCTTCTTTTTTACGTTTTAATAAGCTATACTTTGAGAATGAATAAAACAATAAATAAAACAAGTTTCGCTAGTAGTTTAATAGTTTTTATATCTTTAATTTTAGCTTTATTAGTGGCTATAATTGCAATTTTAGTTTCAAATTTTTATAATAAAAAACAGAGTAAGAGTTTTGATACGGTTCTTTTTATAACTATCGACACTTTAAGAAAAGATCACGTAAGTGCTTACGGCTATCCTTATAAAATTACGCCCTTTATAGATAAATTAGCTGAAAATGGAACTCAATTTAATAACGCCTATACGGTATCTTCTCACACGGCGCCATCGCACACCTCTATGTTTACTGGGCTTTATCCTTTTAGGCATAAAGTGTTAAGAAATTACGATGCGCTTTCAAATGATATTTACAATATAAACAAGCATTTTTTGAAAAACGGCTTTAAGACTGTAGGTTTTCCTGCAACGACTTTTTTAGAGGGTAAGGTCTCTTTTAAAGATGAAAGAGAAAAATATAACGATATAGTTAAGGCCGTAGGCAGGGTGGGTTGGTTTTTATCTGCTAAGCAAAACATCGCTAGAGCTAGGGCTTGGTTTGAAAATGAAGTAGAAAGTAGTGATAAAGTTTTTATGTGGCTTCACCTTTACGATGCTCATCAGTGGCAAAAAATAGGAAGATTAGATAAAAAGTATATAGATTTTGCAAATAATTTAAAGAAAGACGAGACGTATTTTAAATTTTTAACTGAAAATCATAATATTCCTATTTCGTTTTATAATTCTAAAGATGAGATGCTTACTAAAATCTCTACTTACGATGCAAAGATAAAAATGATCGACGATGAGCTTTTAAGTTTTTTTAATTTTTTAAATGAGAAAAGAGGGAAAGGGAATATTTTAATAGTTTTAATTTCAGATCATGGAGAGGGGCTAGGAAACCATTACTACGATAGCCATGGGAAATATCTATATAATGAGCAATTAGAGATCCCTTTAATTTTTTGGTCTAATAATGGCACTATTCCTAAAAAGAGAGAAAATGCGTTAATAAGTAGCATCGATGTTTTCGCTACGGTTGCAGATTTAGTTAATATTCCATTAAGTAAGGAAGAGTTTTTAAATCAAAATGGCAAATCGTATAAAGATATAGTTTTAAGAAGTGGCAAAAGTAGTTATAATAGTAGTTATAATAGTAGTTATAAAAGCAATTATAACGAAAAAAGAGATTATGTGATTTCAGAGAGACGCCCTAAGGACGATGCGGCGCTTAGAAAAAGTTGGATAAGTGGGAATGTTTTTTCCGTATTAGATGGTAAGTATAAGTATATATACAATGAAAAAGCTAAAGATGAGTTTTATGATTTACAAAAAGATGCTTTTGAGTTGGAAAATAAAATTGATGATGAGAAAAACTTAGTAAAGTTGTATGATAAAAAATTAAGTTATGAAGTACGTAAGTTTGAAACGCATAAGCTTGAAAATCAAGGATTAACTAAAAAAGAGATAAATGAGCTAAAAGCGTTAGGGTATTTGTAATCTTTTTTTAAAAGAAGATCTATTTTGGAAAGAATTTTTTATGAAAAATAATAAAGTTAATAATAAAGTTAATAATATTAGTAATAAAAAAAATATTAGAGATAATATTAATGATAGTAATAAAGATAATAATATAGATGATTTTAATAATTCCTTTAATAATTCCTTTAATAATTCCTTTAATAATTCCTTTAATAATTCAAGGAGAAATTTTTTAAAGCTTTCTGCTTTAGGGGTGTGTGCTTTAGGAGCTAGTAGTATTCCATTTAGCAAGGCTTTTGCAAAAGGTAGTAGTAGCAAAGATGGTAAGGATAATAAAAATAACAAAGAAAACATAGATAGCAAAAACATAGATAACGAAAACGAGAATAAAAATAAACTAGATAGAACTACAAAAGATGGTATAAAAAAACAAAAAGTAATTATTTTAGGCATTGATGGCATGGATCCTAATTTGCTTACTAAGTTTGTGCATGAGGGCATAATGCCTAATTTTAAAAAGTATATTGAGAATAATTTTTTTAGTCCTTTAGGGACTACTACGCCTCCTCAAAGCCCGGTAGCTTGGGCATCTTTTATAACTGGAATGCATCCTGGAAAGCATGGTATTTTTGATTTTGTGCATCGTGATGCAAAGACTTTTTCGCCTTTCTTATCTACATCAAAGTCGACAGATTCGGGAACTAATTTAAAGCTTGGAAATTGGAATATACCTTTAAAAAGTGGAAAGGTTGAGCTTTTAAGACGAGGGACTCCTTTTTGGAAGTATTTATACGATGAGAATGTTTATTCTAAAATGTTTAAGGTGCCAGCAAATTTTCCAGTAGTAGATAAGGACACTGTTTCATTAAGTGGAATGGGAACTCCAGATTTACTAGGGACTTATGGCACGTTTACGGTATTTGCGGAAAGCGAGCCTAAGCTAACTACTGAGCTTTCGGGTGGAAGAATAGTAAGGCTATCTTCTCCTACGTATACGTATAAAACTAGGATTGAGGGGCCAGAGAACTCTTTTAAAGTCAAGAAAGAGAGTTCTTATATAGATTTTACGATAGACAAGGATGTTGAAAATAAAATTATTAGGATAAATCTTCAAGGGCAAGAGTTTATTTTAGAGGAAGGCGAATGGTCGCCTTGGGTGCAATTAAATTTTGAGCTTTTCCCTATAATAGGTTCAGTTAAAGGCATAGTGAAATTTTACGTTCAGAAAGTGCAGCCAGATTTGCAGATATATATGACGCCTATAAATGTAGACCCATTAGACCCAACGCTTCCTCTTTGTTATCCTAAGGAATATTCAAAGGAGCTTGCAGATAACGTAGGGCGTTTTTACACTCAAGGATTTCCTGAGGACACGAAAGCGTTATCTACGGGGATATTTAGTTATGATGAGTTTTTCACTCAAGGCAAAAAGGTATTAGAGGAAAATTTAGATTTATTTAATTATGAGCTTAGTAAGTTTAAGGATGGAGTGTTTTTCTTTTATTTTACTAGCATCGATCAAAACTCTCATATGCTTCTTCATTTAATGAATAAAAAGCATAAGCTATACAATGATAAGTTAAGTAAAGAGCTTAAAAATGCTATGAGATATTATTATGCTAAGATGGATAAAGTTTTAGAAAAAACTTTAACTAAAGTAGATGATGATACGACGCTTATTGTAATGTCTGACCATGGTTTTGCTCCATTTTATAGGGAGTTTAATTTAAGCACTTGGCTAGTAGAAAACGGCTATACGGCAGTGAGTGATAAGAATAAGTATTATGAGAGTGAGTTTTATGATTATGTAGATTGGGATAAGACTAAGGCTTATGCTATGGGGATAAATAGTATTTATTTAAATTTAAAAGAAAGAGAGGTTAAGGGCAGTGTAAGCAAAAAAGATGCAAGGCGTATTAAAGCAAAATTGATAAAAGATTTAGAAAGTGTAGTAGACCCTAAAACTAGGCTTCATCCTATTACGAAAGCTTATGATGCTACCGATTATTTTCATAGTGCATTTACCGATATCGCTCCAGATATTATAGTTGGCTATAATAGCGGGTATAGGATATCTGATGCTGCATGTTTAGGCCAATTCCCAAAAGACATATTCGCCGACAGAACTAATAAGTGGGCGGCAGACCACTGCATGGATCCTAGTCATGTTCCTGGGGTTTTTTTAACGAATAGAAAAGTCGTAAAAAAGAATCCTCATATTGTAGACTTAGCTCCATCTATTTTAAAAATTTATGGAATAGAAAAGCCTGAAAGTATGGATGGGGAAAATATATTTTCTCTAGTGTAGAAGAGAACTCTCTCTTGGAGTTTTTCTTGCTGATTTTTTTCGTAAAAAAAAATAATAATTTAATAAAAAACTACTAAATTTCTAGTAGTATATTTATTTTTTTAGGTATATCATGCTTACTTAATGTTTAAGAAATTACTTTATAAAATTACATCCGTATTTGAGTTTATAGGACTTATACTAATGTCCTTTTGGCGTTTTTTTACTGGCAAGGCTCAAGTTAGAAAAAAAGATTTCGTATTGGTATTTTACGAATCTGGCCCAGCATCGCTTGGAATAGTATGTTTAATAAGTTTACTAGTTGGGCTTATTTTAGCTTATATCGGTTCTATACAGCTACAGCAATTTGGTGCTACTATTTTTATAGCAGATTTAGTAGGCCTAGCGATGCTAAGAGAAATGGGTGCTATAATGACGGGTATTATAATGGCAGGACGAACTGGAGCTGCCTTTGCGGCGTCTATTGCTACTATGGAAGCTAATGAAGAGATAGACGCTTTACGCACTACTGGAATTTCTCCTATCGATTTTTTAGTGCTTCCTAGGGTGCTAGCTTTTATAGTATGTTTTCCTCTTTTATGTATAGCCTCAGATTTAGTCGGGATTATAGGTGGTGCTTTAGTTGGAGTTCTTTCCTTTGATATTTCTTTAACACGTTATTGGGAGCAGACTATTTTAAGAGTGGATTTAGTAGATTTTTTTATAGGCTTAGTTAAGAGTGTTTTCTTTGGAATAATAGTTTCAGTGTCTGCTTGTTATTATGGAATAAATAGCGAGAGAACTGCTGAAGCCGTTGGAAAGGCTACGACATCTAGTGTAGTTACGTCGATAGTGCTTATCATTATTTGTGATGCGATTTTTGCCGTGTTAACTAGTATTATAGGAATTTAGAGTTTATGAATAAAGTTTGTCTAAGTGTTAAAGATTTAACGATGAAATATGGTGATAAGCTTATTCAGAAAGACTTGACCTTTCCTATATATGAGGGTGATATCTTTGTAGTAATGGGAGGAAGTGGTTGTGGGAAAAGCACTCTTTTAAGACATTTTGTAGGGCTTAAAAGACCTTTTAGTGGAAAAGTTTTTATATATGATACGAGTATTTGGGATTTAGATGAAGAGAAAAGGCATGAAGTTTTCTCTTCGATTGGAGTAAGTTTTCAAAGTGGTGCTCTTTGGACGTCTATGACATTAAAAGAAAATGTTTTATTGCCGTTAGAAGAGTATACAAAGTATAGTAAGGAAGAGTTGTCTAGAATTGCTGAAAATAAATTAGAGTTAGTAGGACTTAAAGGGTTTGAGGATTATTATCCTTTTGAGATAAGCGGAGGAATGAGAAAAAGGGCTGGCATTGCTAGGGCTATGGCGCTTAATCCTAAAATTTTATTTTTAGATGAACCCTCTGCTGGGCTAGATCCGATTTCGTCTAAAAATTTAGATGATTTGATAATAAAGTTAAATAGGCAAGAGAATGTCACTGTAGTTATTATTACGCATGAGCTAGATAGTATTTTTAGAATAGGAACGAATGCAGTCTTTTTAGATGCTGAAACTAAAACCATGATAGATTATGGGTCGCCTAAAAAGTTGCTAGAAAGTGGTTCTGCGAAAGTAAGAAAGTTTTTAAAAAGAGGAGAAGATTAGAAAATGGAAACGAATAAAAAGGCGTTGCTTATAGGTATTTTTGCATTTGTTATGGTTGTATTGTTTATTCTTTCGATAGGAGTTTTAGGGTCGGGGGTTCTTTTTTCTAATAAGGTTAATTTTATAATGTATTTTGATGAATCTGTAAAAGGCTTAAGGAAAGGAGGTAAGGTTGCTTTTAAAGGAGTTTCGGTAGGTGAAGTTTTAGAGGTAAATATTGTATTTGATAGTAGTTCTTTCGAGGCGATAAACCAAGTGATAGTGCAGATTGATAAGGATAGGTTAAAGACTGAAGATGATACTTTATTTAATTTCGGATTTAATATGAAAAAGATGACTAGGACGTTAATTAAAAAGGGCTTAAAAGCGCAACTTCAAATGGAAAGTATCGTTACGGGTGTTTTGATGATAAATTTAGATTTTGATACTAATGTGCCTATAAAATTAAGAGAAAAAAATGATAATATTTTAAATATTGTGGAAATCCCTACAAAGCCATCTGGGCTTACTCAGATAACCCAAACTTTAGATAAGATTCCTGTTGATGAGATGCTTTCAAAGTTTTCTAATATATTAAATAATATAGAAAAGCTAACAGAGACTAATTCGCTTTCGGAGGTTCTAAAAAATCTAGATGATACGATTAAAAGTTTAAAACAAGCGTCTGATAATGCTAGCAAGGTATTAAAGAAAGTAGATAGTGAAATTTTACCGATTATGCAAAATGCTAGTAAGATGGTTGATAATGCTAACAAGACTTTTGAAGATTTAAGGGAGGTTGCGGAAAATTTAAATGATATTACTAAGGATGATTCAAAGTTAAAGTATCAGTTAGAAAAGACTTTAGAGGCGACTGAGCGTGCGGCTAAGTCTATTGAAACTCTAACGGATTATTTAGCCCGTCATCCTAACTCGGTGTTGTATGGGAAATAGGAAATTAAATAAGAAGTAAAAAGGTATATAAATAAAAAAAATATGTAAATAAAAAATGGAGTTAATATGAATAAATTTTTTAAATATGTGATATTTTGTCTTTTATTTTTATGTGGTTGTTTTTCTAAGACTACAAATTATTATATGTTAACTAATAATTTAGATGATAATAAGATTAACGATAATATTATTAGTGATAATATTATTAGCGATAATAAAGCTAATGATAATAAAATTAGTGATAATATTGTTAATGATAATAAAGGCGATAATAGTAAGAGTAAGGATGTTTCTAATGCTTTTTATTGTAAGCTTCCTAGAGATTTTTTTATAGAGATAGGACCAGTTCAAGTTTTAGATTATTTAAAAAGGGAGCAAATAATTATAAGGGAAGATAACAATAAGATAAAAATCTCTGATACTGATTTATGGATTACAGATTTAGAGAATCAAATAAGGAGTGTTTTAAAGTTAGGGTTAAAATCTTATATAACTTATGAAGATGGCGATAAGGGCTTAGTTAAAAATTTAGATGTAGATATTTGTGAATATCCTTGTGTAGAAAAGGAAAAAGAAAAGTTAAGGGTAAGCTTAGTAGTTAATTCGTTTGAGTATGATGTTAAGAAGCGAGCTGTAATTTTTAATGCTAATTTTAAATTATATTTAAATAAGAATTTATTAGATGGTAAGACTGTAAAGTATAATTACAAAACGCCTAATTCATCTTATAAAGATATAGTGTATAGTATGAGTGAAGTGTTAAGCTTGTTAGTTAAGGATATTGCTAAAGTAGTTTGCGAGTATAATTAGCAAGGTATAGTTTAACAAAGTATAATTTAACAAAGTATAATTTAATAAAGTATTTTAGCTTTGTTATAAGTGTTGTTATAAGCGTTGTTATAAGCTAAAATTTTTTGTATATTATTTTAAGGATTTTATATATAAAAAAAATGCGTCGATATTTTAGCGAATTACTAGCAAATATCGGCGCATTATGTAGCTTCGCAAATACTAAGGGTCTAGTGCTTTAATAGGTTGAATCTTAGGCAGAGAGAGTTTACCGGAACTGTTTATTTCTTCATGAATAACCATTGATTGAATATTATAATGATTAGTTTTGGGCAAAGGGATCGAGGTGAGACGGTCTTTTCTTCCCATTACATAGTCTCTATTCAATTCCCAAATGCCATTGTTGCCTTTTTCTTTATTTACATCTGCTCCGCATAATTCTTGAATGTAACTTTCAAGATTTTTTGCAGGGTTAAAGTAAATAAAATATCTAAAAATCTTTAAAAAATACTAATAAAATCTTTAAAAAAAATCTTTAAAAAATCATTACGAAAGCTAGAAGCTTTAAATTTAGTTTATTTTCATTTTGCATTAAATCTAATATAATCTTGCTATATATACGAGTTTATTTGATTTTTTAATTTTAGATATTTGTTTAGGAATGTAGCTTATGACTTTTCAAGATGTATTAGAAAAAATTAGGAAAATTAGCACTACGGAAAGAGAGAAAGGAAAAAACTTTGAAAAAATAATAAAAAATTATCTACTAACAGATCCTAAATATGCAAATAATATAAAAAAAATTTGGCTTTGGAATGAGTTCCCAAGTAAATCAGACTTATCGCAAAGTAATGTCGATATAGGGATAGACTTAATTTACTTAACTAACGATAATAAATACGTTGCAGTTCAATGCAAATGTTATAGCGAAGAAACTAGGATTGATAAAGCTTCCATAGATTCTTTTTTAGCAACATCTTCTAAAAAATTTAAAGATGTCGAAACTAAAGAAGAAAGAGAGTTTTCTATGCGAATGTTAGTAGCTACTATAAATGATTTTAGTAGTATAGCAGAAGAAACTTTAAATAAACAAACCCCAGAGGTTGTAAGAATATTAGAAAGCGATTTATCAAAAGCAAATGTTGATTGGAAAAAACTTTACGAAAATTATAGTGGTAACAAAGCTAGAGGAAAGACTTATGAAGCAAAGAAACATCAGGTAGAAGCTATAAACAAAACTCACAAATATTTTAAAAAAAATCAAAGAGGCAAGCTTATAATGGCTTGTGGCACTGGAAAAACTTTTACTGCTCTACGTATCGCAGAAAAAGAAACTTCAAAAAATGGAATATGTCTCTATTTAGTGCCTAGCATCGCACTCTTAGGACAGACATTGAGAGAATGGCATAACCAAAGCAAACGAAAAATTACATCTATTTGCGTTTGCTCCGATGCAGAGGTAGTAAAGGCAAGTAAAAAAAATAAAAATGATGATGAAGACAGGTCTTTTTCTATAAAAGATTTAGCAGAACCGGCATCGACTCACCAAGAAGTTATTCTTGAAAGAATAAATAATGCGAGAAAAAATATTATAAATAAAAAAGATAATATAAATAAAAAAAATAATATAAGTAAAAAAGATAATAACGATATGATCGTAATTTTTTCAACGTATCAATCTATCGATGTAATAATTAACGTTCAAAAGAAATTATTATCTAAAAATAAAGATAATATATTCGATATAATCATTTGCGACGAAGCGCATAGAACGACGGGTTTTGCAAGAAAAGATGAAGATGTAAAAATATTTTCTAAAGTTCACGATAATAAACTTTTAAAAACTAATAAAAGATTATATATGACGGCAACGCCTAGAATTTACGGTGAAGCCGCAAAACAAAAAGTAAAAGAAAATAGTGCAGTGCTGTTTTCAATGGATGATTCTTCAATTTATGGCGATGAAATTTACAGAATCGGATTTGGTGAAGCCGTTGAACAAAATTTACTTTCAGATTATAAAGTATATATTTTAACCGTTTTTAATAGTGACTTGTCGAAAAGTTTTATAAATGAGTGTAAAGAGTCGTTAAGAAATAATAATAATAATAATAAATCTAGTATCTATAATGATAGTTTGGTAAAACAAGGACTCATCGAAAAAATTAAGGATGACGACCAGGAAATAGAGGCTAGTGATATAGTAAAAATAGTAGGTTGCATAAATGCGTTATCTCAAACGGTAGCATGGGGAGAAGATATAAATCAAAATGAAAAGCCAATGAAGAGTGCGGTAGCGTTTTGTAATACTATCGCAAATTCAAAAAGAATAGCGAATGCGTTTAATCAAATTTCTCCTATATACAAAGATTATGCTAAAAAAGCGTTGCCTAAAATCCATCCAGTTGTAGTAGAGGCCGATCATGTAGATGGTGGCATGTCTGCTCCTCTAAGATATGAAAAATTATCGAAATTAAAAGAAAATGGCCCAAATACTCAATTATTATCGAATGTAAGATGTTTAAGTGAGGGTGTAGACGTTCCGTCGTTAGATGCAGTGTTGTTTTTAACTGGGAAAAACTCACAAGTAGACGTCGTTCAATCCGTTGGAAGAGTAATGCGAAAATCTGAGGGAAAACGGTATGGATATATTATAATTCCAGTAGTGACTAAAAGTAAAGCCGATGCTAAAAAAGTTTTAGATAAATCTGATAATTATAAAGTCGTGTGGGAAGTGTTAAATGCTCTAAGGGCTCACGATGAAAGATTTGATGCATTAGTAAATAAAATTAGATTTAATAAGAGCGGTGGTAACATTTCTATCGGAGGCAACCCTACTAGAGATGGGATTGGAGGAAAAGACAAATATGATGAAGATGGCAACGCTACTCAGGATGGTAATGTTGAAGAGAGAGGAATAGGTGAAGGAAATTTTCCATTGCTAGATGGTGGCTATGGTGGGCAAATGAGTTTTGATTTTGAAGAATTTAAAGGTTGCATTTATGCAAAATTAGTTGAAAAGGTAGGCACGAAAGACTATTGGGATGTCTGGGCAAAAGATGTAGCAGAAATAGCACTAGAGCAAGAAAAAATTATAAAAAAGCAGGTAAATAAAAAGGGTGAGTATAAAGCGGCTTTTAATGCTTTCTTGCAAGATTTAAAAAGAGATATAAATCCGTCTATCGATGAAAAGCAAGCGATAGAAATGCTTTCTCAGCATTTAATTACGGAGCCAGTATTTGAAGCTCTTTTTGGAAATAATATTTTTTCAAAATTAAATCCCATATCGTTAGCTATGGAAAAACTAATAGCCATGTTAGATAGTGAAGATATAAGAAAAGGCTTAAAATCTTTAGAAAAATTCTACGACTCCGTAAAGCGAAGAGTTCAAGGGATAGAAACTGCGCAAGGTAAACAAGCAGTAATAAAAGAACTTTACGAAACTTTCTTTAAAACTGCATTTTCAAAAATGGTAGATAAATTAGGAATAGTTTATACGCCGATAGAAGTCGTAGATTTTATAATACATTCGGTTGAAGCGATATTAAATCGAGAATTTAATAGAAGTTTAAACGATAAAGAAGCGCATATATTAGACCCTTTTACTGGGACGGGAACTTTTATTTCTAGACTTTTACAATCTAATATTATTACTAGACAAAATCTTAAAAGAAAATACGAAAATGAGATTCATGCTAATGAGATAGTTTTACTAGCTTATTATATTGCATCTGTAAATATAGAAAATGTATATCACGATATTTTAGTCGATATTAGAAAGAGTAAAAATAAAAACGACGATAATAAAAATAATAATAATAAATTAGATTACGTTCCTTTTAATGGTATCTGCTTAACGGATACTTTTCAAATAGGTGAAGACGATAAAAAGAGTAGCTTTGCACCAAAGATAACTAAAGAAAACTCTAAAAGAGTTCAAAGACAAAGCGAGCTTACTATAAAAATTATTATCGGCAATCCTCCATATTCTAGGGGGCAAAAATCTGCTAATGATGATGCTCAAAATGAAAAGTATGAAAAGCTAGATAAGAGAATTACAGATACTTACGTAAAGGAATCGAGTGCAAATTTAAAAAATAGTATTTACGACTCATATTTCAAGGCGTTTCGCTGGTCTACAGATAGGATAGGAGATAATAAAGGAATTGTAGCTTTTATTACTAACTCTGGTTGGCTCGATGGAAACTCTGGGGAGGGTTTTAGAAAGGTGATAGAAAAAGAGTTTTCTAAAATCTACGTTTTAAATTTAAGAGGTGCCGTTAGGGGAAGAGTTGGAGATAGCGCTAAAAAAGAAGGGCAAAATATTTTTGATATAATGACTGGGGTTGCGATTGCCATTTTAGTTAAAGACCCTAAATGTAAAAGAGATAAAGCTAAGATTTACTACCATGATATTGGAGATTATCTAAGTAGAAAAGAAAAGCTAGAAAAACTAAGTGATTTTAAGGATATTAGTAAGGTAGCTTGGGATTTAATAAATCCTAATAAGCATGGAGATTGGATAAGCAAAAGAAATGAAAATTTTAAAACTTTTATTCCTATAAACACTAATAAAAAATTCAATAAAAACTCTATAAGTTTTTTTGAAACTTATTCTTTAGGAATTTCTACTAATAGAGATCCTTGGTCTTATAATTCTTCCCTTAAATGTGTGCAAGATGCTGCTAAATCTTCTATAAATTTTTATAACGACCAGAGAAGAAAACTTCATAGCGGTCAATTAAAAGAGGTTAATAAAAATACTAATAAAATAAGTTGGACAGAGCCAGTAGAGAGAGACGCAAAATCTGGAGTTAGATATGCATTTGAAGATTGTGAATATAGAGAAAGTTTATATAGACCATTCTTTAAGCAAAATTTATTATGGTATAAACCTTTAATAGAAAGAACTTTTCAAATGCCTAAACTATTTCCGACTGCTAATCATAAAAATATTGTAATATGTACATCAAGTGTTGGAGATAATCATTTTTCTTTATTTATATCAAATATAATTCCAGATTTGCATTTAACTTCAACTTCTCAATGTTTTCCATTATATTGGTATGAGCCTATAGAGGATGTATTAGATGATGATGAGCTTTCGTTTGCTCCTATGGCAAAAAGTAAGAAAAATATTGTAGGTGGGTATGTAAAACACGATGGAGTTACCGATTATATTTTAAATGAGGCTAGAAGAAAGTATAAGAGTTCTTCTATAAGTAAAGAAGATATTTTTTATTACGTTTATGGAATTTTACATAGTAAGGAATACCGAAAAACATTTAAAGCCGATTTAAAAAGAGAACTTCCAAGGCTTCCTTTAGTAAAGCTAAAAGATTTTGAAGCTTTTCTAAGTGCCGGGAGGGCGTTAGCTAAGCTCCATTTAGACTATGAAAATGTGCCAGCTTACCCTTTGTGTAGAGTAGTTCAAAGTGGGCTAAAGAATTATAAAGTTATAAAATTAAAGTATGAGGATAAATCGAAGAAAGATGTTTTAATTTATAATGAGGATATAAGGATAGAAAATATTCCAGCTAAAGCGCATAAATATATTATAAATGGAAGAAGTGCATTAGATTGGCTAATAGATCGGTATCAAGTTACTACGGATAAGAAAAGCGGTATTACTAATGATCCTAATGCTTGGGGATTAGAGCACAGCAATCCACGCTATATATTAAACTTAATTTTAAGCGTTATAAATTTAAGTGTTCAAAGCGTTGAGATAATTGAAAAGCTACCTAAAATTAAATTTTAAAGACAAAACTTTTCTTTTATTTATCGTTATGCTACGTTTTTTTAAAAGAGCTTAAAACTTGGGCTTAAAAGTTTGGTATTTATCGTTTCTTAAAAAGGGGGGGCGTATTTACGTATGCTACGCTTAATAATTTATGTGAGTGTTTTTTTTTGAGCTTCGTTGGAGTGAGTGATACTAATTTTAAGGTCTAAAACCCACCTTTAAAAGTGAAGAACAAAATAATTTAAGTAGGTTATAAAGTTAAAATTAAATTTTATACGTAAAACAAAGGAAAGTTTAGGCTTAAAGAACGATATTTAATAAAAAAAATAAGTCTTGATGTTTAAAAATGTAAAAACGTGAGCCACCATTTACTAAACAAGTAGCAAATGGTGGCACGTTTTTTCTTTAGAAGTGTACAAAGCTTAACATTTTAGAGAGCTAGATAAGTCGAGATTTTTATTTGACGAAGTCAACTTTGTCGTTATCGCTAACTTCTAAAATATCCAGTAGATGGAAGGTATCTTCATCATCTTCATCATACTCATCATACTTGAAATACTCGAAGCCATCTTCATCATACTCGAAGCCATCTTCATCATACTCGAAGTCATCTTCATTATACGCAATGTAGATATTTTTATTAGTGTTATTGTCAATCCATGCGACTTGTCCATTAGGAAGTTTAATCCCCCAACCGTGGTTTATCTCGTTTGGAATTATGCAAACGGCGTTGATTGGGTTGCGTGTGTAATAATCGTTGCCAATTTTTTTATACGCCCCAAGAAGCTCATCCTCGCTGACGATGTGTTCTCCAAAAATTGTATTAACTTTCCAATGTTCATTTTTCCTTCCAACGATCTTTTTAAAAAGAAAATCCCCTCCTACTTTATCTTCAGTTAGTTTTGAAGCGTATCCATTATACCTAACTTCGCAAGGCTTAGGCGTAGTGCCTGGAATTTGTCTCAATGCATCGATATTTGCACCTTTTGGAAGTTCAATGATTCCTTTCTTGTTGCCAAGTCCAACT
The DNA here is from genome assembly GCA_050952645.1 of Bdellovibrionota bacterium. GTDB lineage: Bacteria > Bdellovibrionota_C > UBA2361 > UBA2361 > CAKMMH01 > CAKMMH01. The sequence goes on from JBMNLI010000005.1 coordinate 26,352, forward strand.
TGAAGTTTGGGATTAAATTTGGGGACGTATTTCTGTCCTTGAAGTTTGGGATTAATTTCGGGGACGTATTTCTGTCCTTGTTTCCTATTCTTCCTTCTTAGTATGTTATTAGCTTTGGCCATCTTAATGACTCCTTATCTATCTAGAGTTATTTATCGTGCCATGTTTTGCAACATTTGCAAAAAACCTAAAAAACCTTTTGACGATGCGTATAAATACGCATAAACATCAAGACTTAAACCCATATCTTACTTAAATTAAAAATTGCTTCAGTTTTTTTTATCGCTAAAATACCTTTCTTTTAAAATATCTGTCGCTTTTTCTGCTTCTATCCTTAAAATATCGATTTTTTCTTGTTGCGTTTTTTGAATTTCACTAGCATTTTCATAAGCATAAATTAAAGTTTTAGTAAGTGAGTCTTTAGTAATCTTTGCTAGTTCTAAACTAAGGTCGGTAGTCTCTAATTGCCTCATATACCCCCTTACCTTTGGAGCATACACTAAAGCAATTATAGGAGTTCTTACAGCAGATGCTAAAATTAAAGCATGAAAACGCATTCCTACTAATATCTTACATCTTCTCATTATGGCTTGTATATCATGGCTTAAATAAATCGAATTGTTAATAACTATTCCATCGCAATTTTCTGCTACAAAATTACAAACCTCTTCGTCCATAGGTTGCGTCGAAAATATTACTGGTTTTATATTTTCATTGTATTTCTTTTTAAGAGTTTCGCAAGTGTCCTTAACAGCATTTGCTATCATTAGTAAAAATTCATTTTTATCTTCTACCTTTTCATCTTTCTTTAACCAAGAATCCATATAGCTAGTAACGTTTACCCCTACTAATGGTGTATCCTTAGAAATCCCAAAATCATTTTTTAAAATTTCTATAGCTACACTATCGCTAGATACTGGGTTTATAAAAGCAGAGTCGGCAGTAATTAAAATATCTTTCTTTACGCCTATCTCTCTAGCTAGTTGCTTACTATCGTTTTCTCTAAACATTATTAAGTCGGAGCTATCTATTACATACCTTGCCATAAGCTCGCTTATTTTTGATGGAAAAGGTCCTATACCACAATTAAAGCATACTAGCTTACATTTACAAAGCTTTGCTATTGGAGCTAAGAAAAAAAGCGTTATTAAGTAATTAAATGCTGGGTTAAATAGCTTTTTCCCAAATATAATACCATCACAAATAAGTGCTACATCGCTTTTTAAAAAACATCTAATAGTAGGAATTCCTAAAAGCCTAATACTTCCAGTCCAAGGCATTACGTCGATAGCTTTTAGATTGTATTTTGGTTCATAATGCTTTTTCATCCAATTATGGTATACGGCAGGAGCATAAAATAGAGCGTTTGGCATTTTTTTGCTAATCGATTCTAATATGCTAGATAGAATAGCTCCATCTCCTAGGTTTCTTCCTGAATTATTGCCTAGTAGCGTGATAACTGGGTATTTGTTTTTCATTAAAACTCCTTTTAAATAGTTTAAATAGTATTGTTAGTTTTTAATTTTTATACTTTAATAGATTAAAGGTAAAAAATAGTTTAAAGATAATTTATGTATAATTAAATACATGCTTTTTTTATTATTGGTTAATAAATAATTAGTTAATAAACATAAGGGTATTTTATGCAAAAAAACATTAAAATCAAGTCGTTAAAATTACCGAGCGTCTTTGTTTTATTATTATTTATTTTATTATTATTTATATTGCTATTTACTACAAGTGCTAATAGTAAAGAAAATATAGGGAGAAATATAGAAAGAAATAACGAGAGAAATATAGAAGAAAATAATGATAGCGATCTTTTAGCACTTCCAGGAGAGGAGGTAGCTACCGCTTCAGGAAAGAAAATAAAGGTTTGGTCATCTAAGGGGACTTTTAAATTAAGTGGTAAATTAAGTGGCGATAAATCAAATGATGATAAATCAAATGATGATTTTATTGATAATAATATAAATAAAGATGTGGTAGTAGTAGTTAAAGAGCCTAAAAGTAGGAAATTTAGAAAAACTAAGAGGGCTAAAAGAACTAAAAATTTAGATGGAAATATAAATAAATAATTATAAAATAAATAATTTAAAGGAGTAGTTATGAAAAAAGTTTTAGCGGTTATATTTTTAAGTTTGTTTTTTGTAAATTTAAGTTTTGCAAAAGATGAGCTTCCGAAAAGGGGAGTTTTAATAAGTAATTTAAGTAATGTTAGTAGCAATGATGTAAAAGTGCCACCAGTTTGGGGCGGAGTTTCACTAGATGGGAAAGGTGATGCGCCAATAAGTGCTAAAATTGTAGAAAGTAGTAAAAATAGTTGGGATTTAACTGCAAGTAATAATTCAAGTGATAAGTATAGATTTACGCTAGAGTTTATACAATTTTCAGACGATGGAAAACAAGTTAAAAAAAGTCTGCACCCTTTCTTATTAGCTCCGCGAACTTCAAAAACCGTTAAAATTATTCCAAGTTCTAGGGGTAGCGATTATATGGTAAATATTACTTCATGGAAAAAGATTGAAACAAAGAAAAAAACTAACGGAAAAGCTAACGGAAAAACTAAGAAAGAAATTAAAAAAGGAAACTAAGAAAGGAAATTTAAGAAAAAGAAAAGACGTGTGCTTTAATAAAAGTAAAGCGCACGTCAAATGTTAGTAGTAAACCTTTGTAGCTTCTATGCGAAACTACAAAACGTTTTTCATCTAAGAAGCTACGATTCGAGACTTAAGGCGTTCCCATATATTTTTTTATTATATGAGAAGAGAAAATCTTTTTCTATCAGCATTTTGGAAATAAACAGTACCTTGGAGTCCTCTGATGACTTTGCTGTTAGAATTTACGAGTTTTCCTTGGTAGAGTATCTCGATTTTGCTAGTTTCAGAAGACCTACCTAATATTTGGTCGGCAATGCAACCTTGAACTCTTACCATTACGACAAGGTCAAGAGGGTCTGCAACAGCAATATGCGGAGAAGCTATATGACCATTTGCTACAAGATCCATCATTGTGTTTCTAACTGTCTCTTCATTGGCACTATTAGCAACTTGATATCCAACAAGTATTGGGTCTTGTAAAGGTTCTGTTCGCCTCAGAAGTCCAGATATTTTTCCTAAGTAAGGAACTTTTGAGTAAGTCGGATTTGTTTTTTCTCTTGGAAGAGGAAAAACAAAAATGAAGAGCTCACAAGTCCCCCAAACGCTATTGCTCTCTGCAGGGAAAGAGGCTGAAAAATAATTCCCACGTTCTTCAATTTGAGCATTGTTTGTCTGTTCGTTACTAGCCATTTTATAACTCCTACAGTTGTGATGAATGGAACCTCGAAAAAAACTAAGTATTTTACAAGATGAAATATTTTGACTGTAAAAATAATTTTTTGTTCACAATTTAAAGCTAGGTGATATATAGCAAACAAAATATTTATTTAACAAAATTCAAAAAATTCACCTTATATTTATCTATCTTGATTAACGTCGCAAATGCTTCAGTTTTTTATAAAAATATTAGAATTTTATAAATTTATTGATAAGTAAAAAATGGACAAAACGAAAAAAAATGGTTCTTCACGTTTAATGGTGGTTTAAAAACTTTTTAAGCTTAAAGCAATTTATTAAAACTATCTTAAAACATGATGCAAGTGCTAATCATAAACTTATAAAATTATAAATTAAAACTACAAGTCTATGATTAGCTTTTATAACTTTTGTTTTACTCTTTAACTTTACTCATTTGAAGCGGCATCTAGTTCTTTTAAAGCTTTTTTAGAAGATTTTTTGCTTTTTGTATCTTCAGCTAGCTCTTTATTATCTACATTACTCTCAGCCGAAGCTTCTTTTTTATTATCTTTTTTATCAGCATCTGAGTTAATGCCTAAAGCTTCAAAAATTAAACCTCTAATTTCATCTTTCAATTCAGGATTATCATTAAAGTATAGCTTCGCTCCCACTCTTCCTTGCCCTAATCTCTCGCCTTTGTAAGAATACCAAGCACCAGCTTTATCGACAAATCCATAAGCAACCCCTAGGTCTAAAATTTCACCTACTTGACTAATGCCCTCATTGAAAATCACATCAAACTCTGCTTCTCTAAATGGTGGAGCTACTTTATTCTTAACTACTTTTACACGAACTCTATTTCCAGTAACGTCTGAACTGTCCTTTATAGATGCTATACGTCTAATATCTAACCTTACAGAGGAATAAAACTTTAAAGCATTTCCCCCAGATGTAGTTTCAGGAGAACCAAACATTACGCCAATTTTCATTCTAATTTGGTTTACAAATAAAATTAAACAATTCGATTTAGAAGTAATTGCAGTTAGCTTTCTTAAAGCTTTACTCATAAGCCTAGCTTGCATCCCTGGTTGTTGATCCTCCATCTCTCCTTCTATCTCAGCCTTAGGAGTTAAAGCTGCTACCGAGTCGATAATCACTAAATCTACAGACCCAGAGACTACTAAAGATTCGCAAATTTCTAAAGCTTGCTCCCCACAGTCTGGTTGGCTTACTAAAAGTTTTGATGTATCGACACCAAGTCTTCTTGCATACCCAATATCTAGCGCATGCTCTGCATCTATAAAAACGACCGTTCCGTTTTGCTTTTGCGTTTCAGCCGCAAGATGTAATGCAAGAGTCGTTTTTCCCGAAGACTCTGGCCCATAAATTTCACAAATTCTTCCTCTTGGAAGTCCTCCAATTCCTAGTGCTATGTCGAGACCTAGGCTTCCAGTGGAAATAACATCTACCTTTTCTACTGCATCTTCGCCTAAAGCCATAATGGCACCTTTACCGTATTTTTTTTCTAATAAAGATATCGCAGAAGATAATGCTTTTTCTTGTGTTCCATCGTTAGTTTTCATATTACTTATACTCCTTCATGTTTTTTGTTGTTTATTATATTTAAATATTCTTATTTAAATATTCATTTAAAATATTCACTTTAAATAGTCGAAAATTTTTATTTGTTTTTTTATATTTGCCTTTTAAATATCTTAAGCTCTTTAAAAATAGTCTTAAAAAGTAATCTTTAAAAATAGTCTCTAAAAGTAGCCTTAAAAGATAGTGCCTAAAAGATAGTGCTTAAAAGATAATGCTTAAAAGATAATGCATAAAAAATAACGCTTAAAAAAGAAAATTGCTAATGCTAAAGAACTTAAAGTTCAATTAGTGCATTTCTCTAATTATACCTATGGCCTTTCCTTGAATATCAACGCTGTCTAATGTTAAAGGCGTAAAATCTTCATTAGCAGGGATAAGCATTACTTGCCCATTTTTAAGTTTCTTATAAGTCTTTAATGTTGCCGAGCCGTCTTCTAAAAGTGCTACTACGATTTGACCATTATCTGCATAGCTTTGCTTTTTTACGACTACGATATCACCATCGCAAATATGTGCATCGATCATAGAGTTTCCTTGCACTTCTAAGCAAAACACCTCGCCTCTACCGTCGACCATCGATGGGGGAACCTCTATCATGGTAGTAGCATCCTCTATGGCTTCAATCGGGAACCCAGCCGCTATAACGCCTACTAAAGGCACTTGGTAAGAACTAGAGATTTTAGGAATTTCTTTTTCTACAATCTCTATCGCACCATTTTCATCCTTTATTATAAAACCTTTTTCTATTAATCTTTCAAGATGAAAAAACGCAGTAGAAGCAGATTTTACTTTTATATGGTTTGAAATGTCCTTTAAGCTCGGGGCATAACCTCTTTGCTCTATAAATTGCTTTATAAAATCGTAGGTCTTTTTTTGAACCGTTGAAAGAGTGTTAGCTTTTAAGCTACCTAGTTCTGAATTACTTGCATCAGTTTTTTTATTATATTTCATAAAAGCTTCCTTAATTTACAATTTATAAAATCCTTATAAAATCCAGACTCAAAGACTAATATTTAATTTTAGTAATTAAATACCAATGCTGTATGTTTTATATTTATAAGATAAAATTATAATATTAGCAATAGGGAAAATAGAAAAAATATAGAAAAATAAAAATAAATAGAAAAAACATAGAAAGAATAAATAATATAAATCAAATAAAGAGTAAATATAGAATAAATAAGAAGAAATAAAAAAATAGAAAGAAAAACTAAAGAATAATCAAATAAAAAAAGTTTTTTTATCAAACTGCAGTGTTTATATTGCGCACGCTTTTATTAGAATTTCTAAGGCTTCCAACCCTTGAAACAAACTTTTGTCTATCGTTTACGTAAAACTCAAGCAACATAGCATTCTTAGAAAGAAAAGGGTAGATGTCGTTTTCGCTCGCAGTAATTCCTTTACAAGCAAGTTTTATCTGCTCAAAATCTTCTAGCGTAAGTATATTTAATAAATATTTTTTCGTAGTTGCACTTTGTATACATTCGTTAAGCATATCTAAAAGGGCTAATTGGTTTTTAAACTCCTTAGCTAAAATTTCTATCTTTTTATTTCTTAGCGCTGTATCTTTTATCTCGTTTAACTCTAGCAACTCACGATATGTCTTATAATATATCTCATAAACTAGTTCATTATTCGCAGCTTTTTTTAATAGTTCATACGATATTTCATTGTGTCCTTCGGCGCTCTGATGTAGTGCGGCAGAATTTATCCTAAATTTTTTGATCTCTTGTTCTAGTAAAGTAGTATTTAATAAGCCATCGGCTCTGCTTTCTTTAATTTCTTTAGCATCTTTAGGCTTGCTTGCATCTTCTCTTAAATTTTCTCCTAATTTTAATATTTTTATTTCTTGATCTGTTAAAGCGTTTTCAACGCTTGAAGTGCTAGGAGCTACATTACTAGGTTCTACATTGCTAGAAGCTACATTATGTTTATGATAACTACTTACTGCCATATACCATTATATCTATTTTGCATCAAATTTTAACTTAACAAATAATATTATGATATATTATAATATTTTGCAATCTTATTAAAAAATAATTGCAAATTTTTTGCTTTTAGCTAGATACTCTAGAATGACTATTCTAGCGGTGGTTATTCTAGTAATTTTATTCTAGTAATGTTTATTTATTAAAGCTCTAGCATAATTTTAAACATTTTTAGCGAATGTTTTTAGAGGTTATTTTTAGAGATTATTTTTAGAGATTGTTTTTAGAGATTGTTTTTAGAGATTAAAGCATTGATTATAACCATAGGAATTTTAGCTAATCCATATATTAAATAAATAATGCCACTTAAACCATTAAATGCCCAAGCTAATAGAAATGTAGCGATGCAAATGTTTATCGCTATAACGTAAACTAATGCTACGTAATAGCCTCCTTGAATACCTGTAAAATCGCTTTGATGAGGTCCAACATCGGAAATTCCTAAATAAAAATCCGCCCCATACCCAATAGCGGTAAGCGACATAATGATTTCATGGTTGCCCCACCAAAAAATCGAGGAAAAAAATAAAATAAGAATTGTAAAAATTGGAAAGTGGTACGGAGCTAATGCGATAAGCGCATTATACATTCTAGTTTTTTTAGTATATTCATAAACTATATACCCTTCGTCTTTCTCTATGTTCATTTTTTTATACTTATTGCCAACTAGGTTTGCAGAAAGCCTATGTTTGAATTCGTGAATTAGAACTGCAATTTCGTTTTTTAAAAGAAACTTAGCCGCAATACCAGAAAAGACTGCTATGCTTATAAAAGCTAAAAGGTTTGTTATTGAAGCGCCATCTTCATTAAATCTAGTAAAAATAAGACTAGGAAACATTATTAGATTATTTATCGCTATAATAACTAAGCAAAAAATAGATATAAAAAACGGCAAGCCTCCAACTGGCTTAGTGTTTTCTTTAGGTTCTTTTTTAAACATCGGCAAATTTAAAACTCCATAAAGTAAAATTTATAAACAAATATTATTTTGTATATTTATAAAAAATATATTTTCTCTATGTCGAATGCAAAAAAATTATATATTAAAAATTAAATAAGTAAAACATAATAAAAAAAATCTCATTTCTAAATTAGAATTTTTATAATAGAGTGTAAGAGTAAAATTAAACTTGAAAATTTTTGATAATAAGTTTTTTTAAGGTAAAAAACATGAACGATAATATAAGTAAAAATATAAGTAATAATATAAGTAATAATATAAATAGTGATAATAGCAACAAAGATAATAATAATAAAAATAATGTAAATAATAAAAATAATAATGGTAAAAATAATAATAGCGAAAATAATAATAGCGAAAAAATCGCTCTAGTAACTGGAGCTAATGGCTACGTTGGGCAAAATGTATGTAGAGAGCTTTTGCATCATGGCTATAAAGTAAAAGCTATGCATAGAAAAAATAGCGATATTTCCACTATAAAAGATTTGCCTCTAGAGTTAGTCGAAGGTGATTTAATCGATATAGATTCTCTAGATAACGCTTGCAAAAATGTAGACTACGTATTTAGCATCGCAGGGCTTTTTAGGCAAGCAAAATTCCCAGATGAAATGTATTATAAAGTAAACGTAGGTGGTATAAAAAATCTTTTAGATATGAGTATAAAACATAATGTTAAAAGATTTATCCATTGTAGCACTAATGGAGTTATGGGGCCTTGCTACGGCAAAGTGTTAGGTGAAGATGCGCCGTATAACCCAGGAGATGTCTACCAAGACTCAAAATGCGAAGGGGAGAAAATAGTAAAAGAGTATATAAAAGGTAATAAAATTTTAGCTTCTATAATTCGCCCTACGATGATTTGGGGAGTAGGAGATATGAGATTTTTAAAACTCTTTAAAGGAATTAAAAATAGAACTCTACCTATTATAGGTTCTGGGGAGTTTAAAACTCACTGGATTCTTGGAACCGACTTAGCGGTTGCTTTTAGACTTTGTGCCGAGAAAGATGAGGCAGTAGGACAAACGTATTTAATAGGTGGAAATGAAATAGTGCCACTTAAAAGAGTGTATGAAGAAATAGCTAAGTTTTGGAGAGTAAAAGTTTTGCCTTTTAAAATTCCTGCAAAACCACTTCAAATTCTAGGAGATATAGTAGAAAAAATTTGCGTTCCTTTTAATATAGAGCCACCTATTCATAGAAGAAGAGTAGATTTTTTTACGAAAGATAGAGCATTCGATATCTCTAAGGCAAAAAGAGACTTAGGATTTTTACCTAAGCACACTTTCAAAGAAGAAGTAGAAATTGTAGGAAATTGGTATAAGGAGGTTCTTTCTAGATAATATAAAATAATTGGTAAAATAACACCTTTGACAAAACTATAACTCGAGATTATACTCTAGCAAATTAGACGTCATAGATTAGATATAAAAGATTAGATGTAAAAGATTAGATATAAAAGATTAGATGTTAAGGCTAGGTTTATAAGATTAGATATTAAGTTTAGTTTTTTAGATAAATTTTTTAAAGTATTTATTTAAAAATTTCAAATTTACGTAATTTTTATAAATTTATAATTTTAATAATTTAAAAAGGTAAGAAAATAGATGAGTTATTTAGATCAACTAGAAAATAACAGCATATATATTATAAGAGAAGCGTACAATCAATTTAAGCATATGGGGCTTTTATGGAGCATAGGAAAAGACTCTACTACGCTTTTGTGGCTTTGTAGAAAAGCTTTCTTTGGAAAAATTCCGTTTCCAGTTATGCATATAGATACAACCTTTAAATTCCCAGAGATGTACGCTTATAGAGATAAGTATGAAAAAGAATGGGATTTAAATCTTATAATAGAAACGAATAAGGACGCAATCGAAAAAGGAATAAATTATAAGGACAACGATGCCTTTACTTGTTGCCACGAATTAAAAACTGTAGCACTTCAACAAGCCATCGTAAAGCATGGGTTTGATGCACTTTGCGTTGGCATTAGGAGAGATGAACATAGCATTAGAGCAAAAGAAAGAGTGTTTTCATCTCGCTCAATCGATTTTAAATGGGATTATAAAAACCAATCTGCTGAAATGTGGGATCATTACAAAGGGGATACTAACGAAGGAAAGCATGTAAGAATACATCCGCTTTTACAATGGACAGAGCTAGATATTTGGAAATATATCCAAAGAGAAAATATTCCTATAAATGAGCTTTATTTTGCTAAAAATGGAAAACGTTATAGAAGTTTAGGTTGTATGCCTATAACTATACCGATCGATTCTAACGCCGATACGGTTGAAAAAATTGTAGAAGAATTAAAAACTACCGATATTGCTGAAAGGTCTGGTAGAGCGCAAGATAAAGAGACTGCATATATGATGCAAAAATTAAGAAGCTTAGGATATATGTAAAAAATATATGTAAAAGAAAGTAGATATATTAAGTGAAATATAAGAAAAATATAAAAATATAATAGAAAAATAATAAGAGGTATTATATAAAATGAATATTAGTAAAGATATTAGTAAAGAAAGAGAGCATTTAAATTTTGTGATAGTAGGACATATAGATCACGGAAAAAGCACTTTAATAGGTAGGCTTTTATACGACACTGATTCTATTCCTGAGAGCATTATAGATGATGTGCGCACTACCTCAGAGGCGATAGGTAAAAAAATGGAGTTTGCGTATTTGCTAGACTCTTTAAAAGAAGAAAGAGAGCAAAATATTACTATCGATACTACACAGACATTTTTTAAATCGGAAAAAAGAGATTATATCATTATAGACGCTCCTGGGCATAAAGAGTTTTTAAAAAATATGATAACCGGGGCTTCTTTAGCAAACGCTGCAATTCTAATGGTAGACTCTAGTGTTGGACTTCAGGAACAAAGTAGACGCCACGCTTTTATTTTAAGTCTTTTAGGTGTTAAACAAATAATAGTCGCTATAAACAAGATGGATTTAGTCGATTACAGAGAAGATGTTTATGAGAAGATAAGGAGTGAGGTTGTAGAGTTTTTAATGAAGGTGAATTTAAAGCCTAGTTATGTTATACCAGTTTCTGCAAAAGAGGGTGATAATATCATAACTTATTCTAGCAATATGTCTTGGTATGATGCTAAGAATGTGCTTGAAGCGTTAGACTCATTCGAGCCATCTGCTTCTTTAGATAAAAAACCTCTAAGGTTTCCAGTGCAAGATGTTTATAATATCGATGATAAAAAAATATACGTTGGAAAGCTCGAAAGTGGCTCACTTAAAAAAGGTGATGAGGTTTTTGTGTTACCTGAAAATAAAAAAGCTACAATTAAAAGTATTGAGGTATGGAAGCAAATTAAAAATAAGGCAAATGCTGGAGATTCTATAGGTCTTACATTTAATGAAGATATAGAGCTTAAAAGGGGAGATATCGTTTGTAAAGAAGATGCTCCTCAAGTATCTTCCTTACTTCAAGCTACAGTTTTTTGGATGGACGACAAAGATTACCAAGCAGATGAAAAGCTTATACTTAAATGTGCTACTCAAGAGGTGCCTTGCACGATAACAAGTATCGAAAGCAGAGTAGACTCATCTTCACTCGACGTTATCGAAGGCGACCGCTCAATAATGAAATCTACTGAAGCTGCAAAACTTAGTATAAAAACGGATAAGCCACTAGTAACCGAAGATTTTAATAAGGTAGAAGGGTTAGGTAGATTTGTTTTTACTAGAGAAAATGGCGATATCGTAGCGAGTGGCATTTTTGGAAACTAGTGCGTGAAACTAGTGTGGAAAATTAATATAGAAATTGATATAGAAATTAATGTGAAAATTAATGTGTAGGAACTCCTTTCATAATTAAATCAAAATCATAATCGATCATAATGGTTCTTTTACGCATTTAAATTTGCTTTCTAGTTTTTCTAGCGAACTCTTGACTATGTAAAATATTCTTGGTATAAGTTAGTTAAAGTAAGAACACAGTTTTACTTTTAGTTTTTTTGTTTTTAAATTATTAAGTTTTTTTTATTTTAAGCTTTGTAAATATTTTCTTTAAGATATTTGTTTTTTATCTACTTGATCTTTATTTTATATTATATGTAATTTAATTTTATATGTAATTTAATTTTATATGTAATTTTTAAAAAAATTCCCATAGTTATTTGCTTTTATTTTTAAGTCAAGTATTATAAATAAAGCTTAATTTTTATACTGATGATTTTAAGTAAAAAAACAGCTTATAAAAAGCTTATATTTTCACTTTAAGGGAAAGGCACTTTGGAAGAAAATTTAGAAGAAAAAGGTATAAATACGTGCGTCACGGCAAGAGGAACAGCAGAGGGGCTTATCTTAAGATTAGATGGACGTTCTAAAGAAGATGATCTAAAACTTGCAATGAAAGATTTTATAGATGCTAGAAAATCTTTTATCGTTGGAAGCGACGTAACGATAGAATGGGTGGGTGCTATTCCAGAAGATAAATACGTTTCTAACATTTCAACTATATTAGCAGATGAATACAAAATAAATGTAAAAGAAAGTAGGCTAAAAGATAACATCGTAAAAGAATATTCAAGTAAAGAAAAATCTGGGCAAAATAGCACAAAAAGAAATTTAAAAAATAAAGATTCAAAAGATGATGATAATACTGGGTTAAGTTTATTCGAGGGACTTAGATTAATCGATAATGATGCGGATGCAAATTCTAATTTAAGTAATACTAATTCAAGTAATATAACTAGTAATATAAAAAGACAGCATTCTTTTCAAACCTCTAATTTAATCTCTAATGCAAATGCTAATAATATAAATAATGATGTTTGGGATGCAGCCAATACGAGAGTTGTTTGCACGACACTTCGTTCTGGGCAAAAAATAGAAACTGAGCATACGCTTTTAGTGTTAGGCGATGTTAATTATGGAGCGGAAATAATAGCCGCTGGAGATGTGATAGTTCTAGGCACTCTAAGGGGAATTGCTCACGCTGGTGCTTACGATGAAACGGGAGGAGGACGAGTTATTTTTGCACTCGATCTTCGTCCTACTCAATTAAGAATAGGTTCTATAATCTCGCGTGATGGAAATGAAAGCAATAAAAAGCTTCCAGAAATTGCGCATGTCGATGGAGATCTTATAGTTGTGGAGCCTTATAATTCTCGTTCTTGGAAAAGAAGAGGGTAAAGAAGATAAAAGAAAAAATAATTAGAAAATAATTATTAAAATATAATTATTAGAATATAATTAAAAAGATAAAAGGATAAGAACAAAGAAGTATAAGGGTTAAAAAATAATATATATTTACTTGCTATTTATGGAGAAAATAATGAGTGTAGGTAATACAAATATAGCAAAATTAGCTGATGTGTATGTAGTAACTTCAGGAAAAGGTGGAGTTGGAAAAACGACTACTACTGCTAGCCTTGGTGCTGCTTTAGCTATGAAAGGAAAAAGAACTTTAGTAGTAGATGCAGATATAGGCTTAAGAAATCTTGATGTTATTTTAGGGCTTGAAAGTAGAGTAGTTTTTAATGTTGTTGATGTGGCAAAAAAAGTTTGCAAGCCAAATCAAGCAACGGTTAAGTCTAAAAAATCACCTAATTTATATCTTCTTCCTGCTTCGCAAACCGATGATAAGGATGTTATCACTGAAGAGGAACTTAAAACGACGCTAGAATGGTATAGAAGAGAGTTCGATTTTATTTTAATAGACTCTCCTGCTGGGATAGAGCAAGGTTTTAAAAATGCTTGCGTTTCTGCATCTTCTGCTCTAGTGGTGACGACTCCTGAAATCTCTGCGATAAGAGATGCCGACAGAGTTATAGGGCTTCTAGCTGCAAGAAGTATAGAGCCAAAACTTATCGTTAATAGGATAGACTTTGCAATGGTAAGAAGAGGCGATATGCTATCTGTGGACGATGTCGAGGATATACTTGGGATAGAAACTATTGGAATAGTAGAAAGAGATGAGAGCGTTATAGTGTCCTCGAACTGTGGAGATCCTGTGGTGTATAATCCAAAATCAAAAGCTGGAAGTGCATTTTTGAGAATAGCAGCAAGGCTATGTGGTGAAAATATTCCTATCGCATGTAAAGAAAAGCCTAAATCTTTACTTGGGAGAATTGGAAAACATTTAGGACTTAACGTGTAATTTTAGTTTGTTATTTTGTAGTTTTTTTATAGTTATATTTTTTATATTTATATTTTATATTTATATTTTGTATTTATATTTTATAGTTATTTTTTTATTATAATTTATTTTAACACTTTTAGGGTTTCTGATAATTTGTTTATGTGTTAAAAATGAAGGGTAGTTTATAGTTATAAATTTAGTTTTAAAGTAAATTTTTTTTATAAAAAAAGGAGCTGTCGTAGTGTTTAATGTGCTAAAAAATTTATTTTCAAAAGAGCCTAGTAGTAAAGTTCATGCAAAGAATCGTTTGCAATTCGTGTTAGTCCAAGATAGAGCAGGGCTTAATAATGATGAGCTAGCAAGTTTTAGAAAAGAATTATTAAATGTTATAGAAAAATATTTTGTTGTAAAAGAAGGGGATTTCGGTATCGATTATACTAGAGATGGAAATACTACTAAGCTTACGATAAACTCCCCTGTCGTTGCTAAAAGAGATTTTGAGAAATTAAAAAACAATGATAATAACTCAAAAAATGATTCTCAAGAAAAATTAGAAATCAGAAGCAAAAGCGATAATAATCAAAAAAAGAAGAAAGCTGCAAATTAAGAAGATATATCTAAACTCCCCCTTAAAACAACGTAAAAGAGCCTAATTTAAGTGTTGATTTAGGCTTTTTTTGTGTGTAATCGCTTAAAATTTAAGTTTTATTTATAAAATTTATTCATAAAAATCTCATTGTAAAATAAAACTTTAAAATATATATTGATATCAATGTTTTACTATATTTTGCCGATACTACTCTACGTATTGTAGAGAATATCTTTTTTTTATTTTGCAATGAAATTTTACATGAATGAGCTATTATTTTATTTAGATCAATTTAATTTAAACACTTATACGCTATTTTTAACTGCTCTTTTGCCATTTTCTTATTTCGTGTATTCTAAAGAAAACTTTTATGATGAAAAAAAGATTAAAGCATATAATTTTATAAATATTTTTATTTCTGCCCTAATAATATGTTTTGCTTTTTATAAAATTGGAAGTGGTGCGCTTGAAGGAAGTTATGAAAATATTGATACGAATGCACTCCATATTGCGATTTGTTTTCTAAGCATCTTGATAATATTTAAAAATAAAAGCTCAAATGTTGATACTTTAATAGATTCTTTTCTTTCTTCTAAAGGTCTATTAGAGGATACTAACCAAAGTAAAGATGCCCCAAAGGCTGTAAATAAAGAGCTTATCGGAGAATATACTTGGGAAGATTTAATAATAAACGATGATTTAAAAGATGAACTTAACTCTATAATTAACTTATTAAAAGACCCTGAAAATGCAAAACAATATGGCATCGATATTCCAAAGGGAATTTTATTTTTTGGCCCCCCAGGGACTGGTAAAACTACTATTGCGAGAGTGGTTGCCAATTTAGCAGGAGTAAATTTTTTCGTTCTAAGAATGAATGAGATCGTTTCAAAGTGGGTTGGAGAGTCGGAGAAAAATTTAACTAAACTTTTTGAGGCGGCCTCTCAGAATGCTCCATCGATAATTTTTATAGATGAAATAGACTCTATTGGTAAAGCTAGGTCGAGTGCTAATGCAGACCATGCAGATAAGCTTTTAAACCAGCTTTTACAGCTAATAGATGGAGTAATAAAAACTGAAGGAATTTACGTAATCGCCGCTACTAATAGACCAGACCTAGTCGATAGTGCGCTAAAAAGAGCGGGAAGATTAAATAGAGCAATAGAAATAGGGCTTCCAAATGAAGAAGCACGTATTTTGTTATTTGAATTATATACAAAGAATCTTAAATTTGAAACTAAGCTTGATTTAGAAATGCTAGCTAAAAAAACTGAAAATTGTAGTGCGGCAGATATCAAAGCTATTTGCAACCAAGCAGGGCTTTATTCTTACAGACGTGAAGAGTTTATTCCTAAAAAAGATAGAACTTATTTAATAAGTGATGATGATTTAAATAGGGCACTCGAAGATTTTACTAAAGATAAAGAAGAGATTAAAGATTTTAGCGATAGTAATAAAAAGAAAGATGAGTTTGTGCCTCAAAATGAAGCCGTTGAGAAGATAGGTTGGGACGATATTATTATTTCTCAAAAACTTAAAGAAGAGCTTATTTCGGTAGTTAAGCTATTAAAAGGTGCTGATAATGCAAGAAAATATGGTATAGAGGTTCCAAAGGGTATGCTTTTATATGGTCCTCCTGGAACTGGTAAAACTACCATAGCAAAAGTGATGGCAAATACTGCGAATATGGCTTTTTTCGTGCTTGAGACTAGTGATATAGTTTCTAAATGGGTAGGAGATTCGGAGAAAAATTTAACTGCTCTTTTTAAATCTGCTGAAAAATACGCACCGTCTATTTTGTTTATAGATGAGATAGACTCTATAGCTAGGAATAGAAACGAGAGCAATGCTCAACATGCTGATAATTTATTAAATCATCTGCTTCAATTGATAGATGGCGTTATAAAAAAAGAGGGGATTTATATAATTGGAGCTACTAACAGAGAGGACTTAGTCGACCCAGCACTTAAAAGAGGGGGGAGACTTACTAAGTCGATCTATATTCCACTTCCAGATTTCGATTCAAGAGTGGCTTTGTTAAAACTTTTTTTAAGTAAGTATGTTTTAGATTTCGATGTTAATTATGAGTATGTAGCAGAGTTAGTCGATGGAAAATCTGGAGCCGATATAAAGGGAATATGCGCTCAAGCTGGACTTAATTCTTTTAAAAGAAACGTGGCACTAGGCATTGAAGATTATAAGGTTTCCGCTGAAGATCTAAAAGAAGCTTTAGAAGAGCTTTGTTAAATATGCACTTAAGAGTTTTAGATAAGAGATTTTAATAAGAGATTTTGAAGTTGGTCGCATTAGCTTGCCGCTTACCCTAGATTTGCACTTACCTAGATTGCATTTACCTAGATTGAGCTTCTGCCTGCGCCCAACTTCAAAATTAGATGGTTAAAACGATTAGCCAAAATTATTTTTAGCTTTCAAAACAAAATCAATGTAAAAGAACAAGATTTTTACTTAAGTTTTCGTGCCAACGAGTAAATAGAGTCTCTCCATAGCAAAGAATATAAATACCATTTTTCATATCATCTTCGTTGATGGTTATTATTTCTGTGGTGATATTTTCGTTGTCTTTTGTATTAATGAGAATAATCTCGTCTCCGATTTTAAATTTAAGCTCAGTATACTGAGGAGCTTCGTTTTTATGAATTTCTCTACTCAAATCATGAAGAAAAGCAACGTTGTTAATACTGCATTGGTGTTCAGCGTATATAGAATCCGTATCATTTTTATTTGCTTCATCTAACAATACTTTCCAATCGTTTTTTTTGTAAAAGAGATCGAGAGAATATTTTAAGCGATACACTTCCTCTCCATCTTTATTTGTTTTTTTGATTTTTTCAAATTTGTTAAAGAAAAATTCACTACTAAGAGGATGTTCCAAAATTTTCCCATTTACGAAGATTGAAAGATTTTTTTTACCTTCTTTATTTTTGGGAAGCTCCTTATAAGTATATGACGATTTGTCGATAAACCTACCACGTTTAAAAACTCTTTTCAGTCCATCTTCGGTAAAAATCAAGCAAGTGATTTTTCCGTTCTCACCAATTTCTATCAAGTTTCCTACACGATAAAACGGAGATTTATTTAATGCTATCATTTCTTTTCCCATCTTTCTACCACTTATAGTAGGTTTTAGGGTGATCTTATTCCTTAAATAACCTTTATTGCCAGTGTAATTACGTATACACGACAAGATTATTTAACCTAAAGAACTATGTTAAAAAGAAAATAAGCGAATGTCAAATATAATAATTTTTTTCTAAGGTTTTTATTGATGTTGGCAAATGTTTATTATTACCATTTTTTTCCTTTAAAAGAGCCTTAATATCTCTAGTAAAATTTTGCTAATTCTAGTATTATGTTAAATTATTATAGTTATTTTTAAGTTTTATAGTTTAGGAGGCTTTGAGAAGTTTATGAATATATCTGTTATAGGCGCTGGTTATGTAGGTTTAGTCGCATCTGCTTGTTTAGCATCTTCTGGAAATGATGTATATAGTGTAGATAATAATAAGGAAAAAATAGATCAATTAAATGATGGAATAATTCCAATTTACGAACCTGGCTTAAGTGAGTTAGTTTTAAAGAATGTAAAAGAAAATAGGTTGCACTTTACGACAGATATGAAAAAAGCCGTAGAAAATACTGATGTTATTTTTATCGCCGTAGGAACGCCTCAAGATGAAGATGGCTCGGCAGATTTAACGCACGTTCTCGATGTGGCTACTAGTATCGGAAAATTTATGAACAGAGATAAGATAGTCGTAGATAAGTCGACGGTGCCAGTAGGAACTGCTACATTAGTAAAGGAAACTATTTTAAAATATACAAAGCATAATGTAGATGTAGTAAGCAATCCAGAGTTTTTAAAAGAGGGTGCGGCTTTAGATGATTTTATGAAGCCAGATAGAGTAGTAATCGGCACAGATAGTGAAAAAGCTAAAAAGGTGATGAATGAAATTTATGAACCTTTTGTTAGAAACAATAATCCAATTTTGTTTATGGATATAGCTTCAGCCGAGATGACTAAATACGCAGCGAACACTATGTTAGCTACTAGAATTTCTTTTATGAATGAGATATCTGCTCTTTGCGAAAAAGTAGGAGCCGATATCGAAAAAGTAAGATTAGGCATAGGAACAGACTCGAGAATCGGTATGCCCTTTTTATTCCCTGGAATTGGCTACGGTGGGTCTTGTTTTCCTAAAGATGTAAAAGCTTTAATTAAAACTGCTGAAAAAAATGGCTTAGAGTTCAAAATAGCAAAAGCAGTAGAAAGCGTTAATGCGTTGCAAAAGATGTCTATCGTTAATAAAATGAAAGAATTTTATGGCAAATCAGATTTTAAAGGTATGGTGTTTGCCGTTTGGGGCCTCGCTTTTAAACCAAAAACTGATGATACGAGAGAGGCTCCAGCGTTAGTGGTTTGTAGCGAACTTATTAAGCTTGGTGCTAAACTTCAAGCATTCGACCCTGAAGCCATGGAATCTTTTGCTTGGAGACTTGGAGATAATAATTCTATAATTTATACTGCTAATAACTATGAGGCATTAAAGGGGGCAGATGCTCTTGTAATATGCACAGAATGGAATGAATTTAGACGCCCTAATTATGAACGTATGAAAGAACTATTAAAAGATAATGTAATATTTGATGGACGAAATATATTTGATCCTGAAAAAATGGAGCAAGAGGGTTTTATCTATAATAGTGTTGGGAGAAAATTAAATAAAAGAACTAAATAAAAGAATTAAATAAGAATAAAAAATAATTTATTTTCACGTTTTAAGGTAACATAAAGAAAGTTTAGGCTAAAGCTAATTTTCTTTTTAGTCCTAGAGTGTGCTATAATATTAAATGGAATTTAATATTAAAAATAGAGTTATAATATTAAGCAGAGCTTAAAATTTAAATAATAAAATTTAAATAATAAAATTTAAATAATAAAATTTAAATAATAAAATTTAAATAATAAAATTTAAAAATAAAAAGGAAAAATAAAATTATGGCAAGAATAGCAATAACTGGAGGAGCTGGATTTATTGGCTCGCATTTAACCGATGCACTTTTATCGAAAGGGCACGAAGTGATAGTAGTAGATAATTTATTTACAGGCACTAAATCAAATATTGCTCATCATTTAGGAAATGCAAATTTTGAATTTATTAGGCACGATATCGTATCTCCAATCTTTCTTGAGGTAGATGAAATTTACCATTTAGCTTGCCCCGCTTCGCCTGAACATTACCAATATAATTCTATAAAAACCATAAAAACGAATGTTTTAGGCACTATAAATATGTTAGGACTTGCAAAGCGTTCAAAGGCTAAGTTTTTACTTGCGTCTACTTCTGAAATTTATGGAGACCCTCTAGAACATCCTCAAAAAGAAACTTATTGGGGAAATGTAAATACGGTTGGTCCTAGAAGTTGCTATGATGAGGGAAAAAGAATAGCTGAAACTCTTTCTATGAGTTATAGAGTGCAAAATAATGTAAATACTAAAATAGTTCGTATCTTCAATACTTATGGTCCTAGAATGCTTTTTAATGATGGAAGAGTAGTTTCAAATTTTATAGTTCAAGCTTTAAAGGGTGAGGATTTAACTATATTTGGAGATGGCAATCAAACTAGGTCTTTTTGTTATGTAGATGATTTAGTTTCTGGACTTATAAAAATGATGGAAACAAAAGATTTTTATGGACCTTGCAATTTAGGCAATCCTACTGAAATGAATATGAAAGATTTAGCTAGTAAAATTATTGCTCTTACTAACTCAAAATCGAAAATAGTTTACAGGCCGCTCCCCGAAGATGATCCAAAGAGAAGAAAACCTGATATTTCCTTAGCTAAAGAAAAGCTAGCTTGGGAACCAAAGGTTGATGTCGATACTGGGATTATGAAAACTATTAAAGACTTTGAAGAGAGATTAAAAAAGGAAGCTTAAAAGAAAATTTGCTTTGCTGTAAAGATTATCTTAAGAGTTTATTAAATTATAGTTATATTTAAAGTAATTTATTTTAGGTAAATTTTCTTAAGTTTAAGCGTAAAGACCTAAAAGAAAGATCTAAAAGAAAGATATCTTTTAAAAATTTATTATATTTAATTACGCTTTATTATTATAATTACAATTATTATTATTACTACTATTACTATTTCTATTTATAATTTATGAATAACAATAATATTAGAAACTTTAGCATTATTGCTCATATAGATCATGGGAAATCTACTTTAGCAGATAGAATTTTAGAAAAAACTGGTGCTCTTGAAGCTCGTCAAATGCAAGAGCAATTTTTAGATAGGCTTGACCTTGAAAGAGAACGTGGAATTACCATTAAAGCTCAAACAGTTTCTTTAAAATATACCGCTAAAGATGGTAAGGAATATGAGTTGAATTTAATAGATACCCCAGGGCATGTAGATTTTAATTATGAAGTTTCTAGAAGTTTAGCAGCTTGCGAGGGAGCACTTTTAGTAATCGATGCTACGCAAGGAGTAGAGGCACAAACTTTAGCTAACGTTTATCTAGCTATCGATAATGATTTAGAGATAATTCCAGTATTAAATAAAATAGACCTTGCTAGTGCAGATATAGAAAAAGTAAAGGCACAAATTGAAGATATTATCGGTATAGATGCTAGCAAGGCTATTCTAATTAGTGCTAAAACTGGGCAAGGCGTAGAGGATGTCTTAGAAGCCATAGTAGAGAGAGTGCCTGCCCCTAAAAAAAATGATGATACTGAGCAACTTAGAGCGCTCGTTTACGACTCTTGGTTCGACTCGTTTTTAGGTGCAGTAGTGCAAGTTAGAGTAGTAGATGGAGTGCTACGTGAAAAAGATAAAATTCAATTTATGAGCACTAAAAGTACGCACGAGATTTATAAAATGGGAGTTTTTGCTCCTCAACCTAAAGAGGTTTCTAGTTTAAAAAGTGGAGAGGTAGGATATTTTTCAGCAGCTATAAAAAATCTTTCTGACGTAAAAATTGGAGATACCGTAACACTCGCAGCAACGCCTGCGAGGGAGCCACTAGCTGGTTTTAAAGAAATAAAATCCGTAGTTTTTGGGGGACTTTTTCCTATCGATACGCAAGATTACCAAGAGTTAAGAAGCGCTTTAGAAAAGTTAAGTTTAAATGATGCGTCTTTTACTTATGAGCCTGAAAGTTCCGTGGCATTAGGGTTTGGTTTTAGATGTGGCTACTTAGGGCTTCTTCATATGGAGGTTATTAGAGAAAGACTTGAAGGAGAGTTTAATTTAAGCTTAATATCGACGGCACCAACTGTGGTGTATAAAGTTCATATGAAAAACGGCACTATAATTCAAGTCGATAATCCGTCTAAATTTCCTAATGCTGGGGAGTATTTGTATATAGAAGAGCCAGTAGCTCTAGTCACTATTCATACCCCTGAGGAATACGTAGGAAATATTATAAAATTATGTGAAGAAAAACGAGGTGTGCAAGATAATATGCACTTTTATTCTAATGGTGAAAGGGCGGTTATAACGTATGATTTGCCATTAAATGAAATAATATTAGATTTTCATGATAGGTTAAAAAGCTTAACTAAGGGTTATGCATCTTTTGATTATGAGCTAAAAGAGTACAGGAAAGCTAGTCTTGTTAAATTAGATATAAGAGTTAATGAAGAAACGGTCGATGCATTAAGCACTATAGTTCATAAAGATAAGGCCTTTCATCAAGGGCAAGCTTTAACTGAAAAATTAAAAGAGCTTATCGATAGACAAATGTTTGTAGTGCCGATACAAGCAGTAGTAGGGGGAAAAGTTATAGCTAGAAGCACGGTAAAAGCTTTAAGAAAAAATGTGCTTGCAAAATGTTATGGTGGTGATATTTCTAGAAAAAGAAAACTTTTAGAAAAGCAAAAAGAGGGTAAAAAGAAAATGAAAAAGCTAGGGAAAGTAAGTATTTCACAAGACGCATTCTTAGCAGTTCTAAAAGCTCATGATAATTAGAAAGATTTATTCTTATAATTTTTTAATTAACCACTATTTTTATTTTAAACTTTCCCTTATTTTACGTATAAAATTTAATTTTAACTTTATAACCTACTCGAAATAATTAAAAAAAAATTAAGAAACACTCACATAAATTATTAAACATAGCATACGTATAACAAGAAAAAGTTTAGGTTTTATAATAATTATTTTATTGGCAACTAATAAAATAATGTGGATAAATGTTGCTTGATGTTATCAATGTAGGGTCGTAGCAAGCGTTTAAGCAGACATTTACATTAAGCTTACCAGTTTTAGTGTCGCCTCCAAATATTCCTGCAAAAATATAATCAGATCTATCTATTTGTAATTTGAATGAACACTTAACTCCTGGGTGTGTGCCACAATCTTTGATTTCGCAAGAAACGCCGTCGCTCGTTGTTTTTATTATCGAAAATTTAGATACGTCAGTAATAAATTGCTCTTTTAAATTATTATCGATTCCCCCTACTTTACATGAACACGTTTCGCAAACTGCGTCAGTGTGGCAAGAATCTTTACAAGCATTACACTGCTCACAATTATTCCCAGTTTCATTGCAAGTAGTACATGCAGGTTGCCCGTCGCACGTATTTACACAAGCAGTTTCACAAGCATTCCTTAATTTTTCATTTTGTTCTAGGACTCTTTTATTCAATCCTTCAGATACGTATTGGGTATAAGTACTTACCCTTTTCCTAGTTTCATACATTCTAAAGCCATCTACCGTAAGGGCTGCTAATCCTAAATAAACGATAATAAGGAATATCGTCATTATTAAAATTGCTCCTTTTTGGTTTTTGAATATTTTATTTTGTAAAATTTTATTTTTAATCGTTTGATTTTTAAAATTTTTATTATTTTTGATTTTAGTTTTTAGTTTCGATTTGAAGATAATTTTTGAGTTAATGGCTGATTTTATTTTCGATGTTATTCTAGCTATATTATTTTTCATTATATTATCTTTTATATTATCTTTTATATTATCTTTTATATTATCTTTTATATTATCTTTTATATTATCTTTTATATTATCTTTTATATTATCTTCCATTATATTATTTATCCTTACTAATATTTTTATCCACAAAGCTCGCTTCTATACGATATCGATTTAAAACTTATTTTAGGATTAAATGGTTTAAATTCTGCATCCATACCAAAATTTAATGATGATTGCTCGTCTTTATTTCCAAAAAAATTATCTTTATATTTAGCTGAAGCGGTTATGGTAATGAGGCAAGCCGTAGAAGACCCGACGCTTTCTTGACTAACTTGTATTGTATAATCTATATCTTTTAGTTGTAATATGCGTATATAACTTTCAGCCGATTCGTTCATTTTCATAATAGCGAAATTTATGCAACTTTTTTTAGGATCAATATTTTTAGTCGATTCCCAATTAGTTTCTACAGTTCCAACTTTACAAGCAGGATATGTGCAATCGCCTGAGCTATTGCAATATGGCAATCTTGCACTGCCCCAAAGAGTTCCAGCTCTAGCGAGATTTTCCATTGCACTATACGTAATAAATAGTCTGCTAACGGCAAAAATACCGAAAAATGCAAACAAAATTATAGGAAGAACTAGTGCAAACTCTACAAATGCAGCACCTCTTTGTTTAGAGTTTTTTTGCCTAGAGTCTTTTTGTTTACTATTTTTAAAATTGTTATGCTTTTTTTGATTTTTAAAATAAAACATAAAACACATATATAAAACGTTTAATGTAAAACTTTTTTGAAACTTTTTTGTAAAATTTACTATAAAAAATTATTACTATAAAAAACTAAATTAGAGCCTTTACATAAGGACTATAGACTAGTATCGGGTTAATTTAATAAAAAAATTAGTATTTAGAAGTATTTTATTAAAAAAATATTAAAATAGTACGATAAGTAAAATGTATGCTAGTAATATGCTAACAATAAGGCAAAAAACTAAGAAAAATTATATATTTTGAAAAGTTTAAGTAAGATTAGTCGAAAGTTAAGAATTTTATTATAACTATGTGAAAAAATTAAGTAATTGCGTAGAATTTTTAAAGCTAATTAGAAGCAAAGATATAGTTAAGTAAGATAATCTTATTAAGAGTTATCTTTTTTAACTAATTTTTTGTTTAACATAATTTTTCTGTTTAACTAATTTTTATGTTTTTTTTATTTAGGATGTTTTAAGTATGCCTAGCGGCCCGATAGCGACACCAAAACAAACAGGTAAATCTGAATTGCTTAGTAGAGAGGAAAGAAATCCTAATGTAAGTTCAAAAACGCTACCTAAAGATAATAATGTTGATTTTAAAGCAGAGAAAAGGGCTGAAATTGCAAACCGTAGCTCTTCATCTAAGCAAAGTAGAGATGGAGTAAATGTTAAGAACAATCCACAAGCTAAAACAGAATCTCAAACACAATCCCAAGCACAATCCCAAAGGCAAGCTTTAGAAAAAAGAGTAGCGAATGAAAGTCAAATATCGGCAAATAAAGCTATGCAAGTTAGTAAAGAAGTTAGCACAGATGCTACTTTTAATCAACTTTCTAATAGAGAAGCACTATCTAACCAAGATATTTTTATGCTTTTAGAAAACGCATTAAAAAAGAAAAAATCGAAAAAATCTTCTTTTAGAGGTTTTTCTAGAATTCCTGATATTATAAAAATAATTCAAGAAAGTCTAGAAGAGTTAGATGAAGATGTGCAAAAAACTCAAACTGCTAGGGGACTTAATGATGTATTAAATGCGTTAGATTCTCTTATTGCATCGAGTAAAGGAGACCAGATAGCAAAACTTAAATCTGGTTCGCAAACATCTGACGACAAGACGGCAAAGGAGAGTAAAGAATATGAAGAGACTTTAAATGATCTCAAAAACGATATACAGGACTTGTTAAAATTAGAAGATGAAAATGAGAGAGAGGAAAAGCAAGCTAAGATTTCATTAACTATTTCTTTATTATTAAACGGCGAAAAAGTAGGTCTAAAAAAGATTAATGAAGATTTATTAAGTAAAGATAAAGAAAAACAAAAAAGGGCTTTAGAAACTTTATTAGAGTTTTCGTTTAATGCAGCTGAGGAAGAAAGAGTTTTATTAAAAGAAGCTAGAACGTGTGAAGCTTTAGAAAGTTTAGAGAATAAAGGCGCAACGGCTAATTATTTAATAAAGTGGCTTACGCTAGATACTGAAGGGCAAGCGACTAGATTTTCTACTAGGAAAAATATAGAGCAAAGATTAAAAAGCGAGAGTAAGGGCGATTTAAGCAAAGCTACCATAGAGTTAATTTTAGAATATAGTTTAATTGCTACTAATGAAGATAGAGAAAGTTTACTTAATATATTATCTACTACTTATAAAAGTTTAGGAGATCAAATTTTTAATAATAATGATTCTAGCACTTGTAAATTTTTAACTAAATGGCTAAACACTTCCGAAAAAGAAGCAAAGATAATGCAATTTAAAAAAAGAAGCGAGATAATTAACAAAGAGTTAGAAGAAAATAATGTAAGTAGTGAAAATGAAAAAAAAGATAAGGAAATAGTATCAAAACATGAAACTAAAGTAGAAGATACTCTAAAAGATACAGAAGTGCAAAAAGAAGAGGGGAAAAGGGATGATAAAAATGAGAAAGATGTTTATAAGGTAAATGATGATAGAAAAGATGAACAAATAAACGATAGCAAGATAGATAATGCAAACGAAATTAGCGAAAAAGTAGAAACTGATAATAGAAATGAAAATGATAGCTTAGCACAAACATTAGAAGAACATAAACAAGATACGCAAACTAATCTAGATAGTATGGTAGAAGCTAGGGATATATTAGCTAAGCACGATATAAGCCTTGATAATTTAATGTCGAGCGACAAGGTGATATCTGAAGAAGAATATAGGAAGTTGTATGAATTAATTTTAAAAAATAAAGATTTTGCTTCAATATCTGCTCTTTCAAAAACTTCATTAATTGACAATATCAACAATGAAAGTAAGTATTTTACTTTTATAAATAAAGTTTTTGAAGAGTTTCAAGGGATTTCATCTCCCGATACAAATTCGCATATTAAAAACATTATAATAGAAGAACAGAAAAAATTTTTAGCAGAGTTAGGGATTAGATTCAGCGATCCAATGAATGCTTTATATATAGAAGAAAGTAAAATTAATTTTAATCTTTTCACAGATGAAACTTGGGAGTTGATTGGAAGTATAATTACTGACGAAGGAACATTAAAATTTTTAAAGCAGTGTGGAACAGAGTTATATAAGAAAGATTTTTATACAATAATAAATAATATTAGTATAGATGAACAAGGCAAGCTCCTATATAGCGATGAAGATAAAGCAAAAATCGATGTATTGTGCAAAGAGTTAGAAAAAGAAAATAAGCTAGAAACAAATGAGACCGACTTCGCTACTAATAGAAATGCATTGAGACTAAAAATTTTAAATGATATAAAAAGTGGAATTATCAATGAAGAACTAATCAAAAATGAGCTAATTTTCCTTTCCAATGAAAGAAGTGATTTTTTTGAAAAGGAGGGGTTTAATTATACTGATGCAAACTGTACGATAATTAGATGTGACGCTCAAGCTAAATGTTTATTATATTTATTAGGTAATGATGACAATAAGAAAATTAGCTTTTTAAATCTTTATTTAACAAATTCTTATGCAGAATTTCAAAAAAGAACAATCGAGTTTGGTGTCAAAACAGGTTATGAAGAAGCATATGCTTTAATTGACGAAGCAAATGGTGTTCCAAGAAGAGATAAGAGATTAAGAACGCTAAATGATATAAGTTTTCAAGCTTTGAGTGCTTTAGTAGAAAATAATAATTTTTTTGAAAATGCTTTTAACCCAGCACAAATTCAAGAGTTAAGAAATATAGGCGGTAGTCAGATAAATAGTGATTATAAAAAATTATCAAGCCTTATTAATGAACTTCGTAGTGTCCCACAATTTGAAAACATTATTAGAGAGTATGTTTCTAATTCTGATTCATATTCACTAAGACAAATTGCAACTATTATGAAAAGATGCATAGATGTTATTCCAAAGCAAAAAAATGAAAGCAAGGTGCAATGTTTAAATAAACTTCATGATTTTTTTCTTGAATTTGGAAATATAGATGAAAGATTAAGAGGAGATATCGTAAAATATTTTATGGCTCAAACGAGGGAAGAGGGAAGACAAACGGGCGATGCTCCCTCAGTTTATATTGGAAAGAAATTAGGTAAAGAACCTCGTTGGAAATTTTGGAAAAGTGATGGGTATGCTGGAGATGTAGCAACGGCAATAAGTGTATCAATGACAGAAGGAAATAGAACACTTGCCACTGGCTACTCAAGTGCAGTTTTAATAAAAAGAGATATCCAAGCTAAGAACTATGAAAATATATCAACTACTTTAAGAAATATTCAAAGCCAAGTAGCGCCTCAAGATTATTTTGAAGAAAAAATTCAAAGTTTAAATGAAGAAGATAGAGCTAAGTATGAAAATGCAGTTTCTACAATTACCAATTTAAGCAATGTAAGTGAACATACTAAAGAACAAAAAGAAAAGTATAATAGTGCATGCCAAGCTTATGCTGAAATTTACAACAATATTACTACGCAATATAGAAAAGAGTTATTAGAGTCTGTTCAAGTTTGCTTTAAAGGTATGAATGGTGGGAAAGATATTGTAAGTTGTATTCCAAAAGGCACTGCCGAGCAAATGGCTCTAAGAAATGAGATAGGGCAGTTATTAGCAAA
This sequence comes from Bdellovibrionota bacterium, assembly GCA_050952645.1. Taxonomy (GTDB): domain Bacteria; phylum Bdellovibrionota_C; class UBA2361; order UBA2361; family CAKMMH01; genus CAKMMH01. The sequence continues at coordinate 54,634 of JBMNLI010000005.1, forward strand.
TAATATAGAAAAGGCTAATATTTATTACGTTATAAGATTAGGATTAAGAGAAGATGATATAGGTCAAAAAGGCAATCGGTATGGTGAAGAATTTTTAAATGCATTAGAAACGCTAGTTACTGTAAATGGTGAAATAAGCCAAGATAAACTAAATTCGTTTAATGAAGTTTGGGAGTTTTTTTTCCGTGGAAAAACTTTTAAAGAATGTATAGAAGGTGGAAAAGTTTTAGCGTTAAATGATTATACCACATATATATATCCTGGTGCAGGCTCTCAAATTGTAGAAGAAAAACATTCAAGACAAGATTTAAGAGATTATGCGATTTCATTTTGCGATACATCGCCTACAAAGATTTCAATTAGTGCAAGTAGAATTCAATATGATATTAAAAGCAAAAATAATGAGGACATACTAAGCACGTTATTAGAAATTTTTGGAAATTGTAAAAATGAAGAACAAAGAAAACAAAAATTAAATGAACTTCAAAGTGCATTAAAAACTGATGATATTGAAAAATATTTTAAGAATGCAGGAATTTTTGGCGATGAGAAGTCATCATTATATAAGCAAATAGAAAGTATCGTAAATGAAGGAGAGATAAATGATGCTGTAAGGCTACGTATAGCATTATACGAAAAATGGAGTCCCGAAAGAGGAGATGTTATAAATATAATTAAAAATACTAAAGATATAAAAAGGTTAAAATCTGATTATGAAGAATATTTTGAGGAATCATTAGAGGAAAATTTAAACGCTAAACTTGATGGAATTACATTATTTAACGCATTAAATGGAATAAATCCTCCTAAAAGTAAACAAGAAAAGTTAGCATATGCAACAAGACTAAAGGAACTTGAATCAAAAAGTTTTTTATGGTTTGGTGAAGATTTAGAAGATGAGATTAGAGGGTTAGAGTTAGCGAGTACGGACGATGAATTTGATAGAAGATACCAAGTTTTTTTACAAAAAGCCGAGGAGTTAAGAGCAAGTAAAGAAGCTAGTGCGCAAGCCATTAAAGGCACTGCTACTACAATTGTAGTAGGTGGAGCAACTATCGTGTGTTTGGCGGTTCCTGCAATAGGGGCACCAGCTTCGATAGCGATTATAGGCACGACATCGATTGGAACGAGAGTCGTTATT
>JBMNLI010000006.1:0-42872 GCA_050952645.1 Bdellovibrionota bacterium
AACCGTTTCAGATGATCTTACTACGCTTAAAGGTTGGTGGAAAAATAGACTTAGTAAAATTTTATTAGTCGCAACTATAACTAATCTATTTGGAACTGTTGGAACTCTTCTAGCAGGCTCTGCCGTTTTAAAACAGTTTGTAGGAATGTTTTGATTGAGGAGACCTAAGTTTTATAATCTTTTAGTATATAGAATTTTTAAAATTTTATATAAGAAAATAACGGTGTTATATTTTCTCTTGTCTTAATAATTTATTCGGTGTTTACTTAATCTAATAGAATATTTTGTTAAAAGTTTATTTAAAGGAGCAATGTTTTTGGAAGATAAAAATGTGGAATATAAAACTGATATTCCTAAAAAACATAACGCATTAAAGGCCGAAATTGTTTCTTTCTTAAACTCCGAAGGTGGAACAATATATTTAGGAGCAAATGAAAACGGTGAGTTTTAGAAGAAATGCTTAAGTTTTATTCAAGCTAGGAAGAAATACTATCTAATTGGATAAAAGATGCTTTTTCTGAAAATGTTTACAAACTAGTTACTTTATATCCAAATGAAAAACCGTTTAGAATAGATATAAAAAAGGGGGAAAATAAACCTTATTTTATAAAGATGGCGAGGGATTTAATTCAAAAGGAGTTTATATAAGAATTGGAAGTACAAAAAGGGTAGCTAGTTTTGATGAGCTACAAAGGATGATGCGCCAAACTAAGGCTCATAAATTTGAAAGATTAAAATCAGATAAAGAAAATTTAAGTTTTAAATACGTAATAAATAAATTTAAAGAAAAAGGGTTAAATTTTGATTTATACGCCTTAGGGTTATTAACGCAAGAAAATGAATATAATAACGCTGCTTTATTTTTAAGTGATCAGAATCCGACGATTTGCAAATTCGCAGTTTTCCAAGGGTTAGATGTCCAAATTTTTTTAGATAAGAAAGAGTTTAAAGGCTCAATAATGAAGCAGTTAGATGAAATTTTATATTTTGCTAGTTTATTAAATAAGAAAAAAATTTTAATAAGTGGAAAACCACAGAGAGAAGAAATACTAGACTACCCAGAAATGGCGTTAAGAGAAGCGATAGTAAATTGTTTTTGTCATAGAGATTGGACACTAAGTGGAGACATAAAAATTGAGTTTTTTGATGATAGGGTTCAAATTTTTTCTCCTGGTAGTTTGTCAGGTGGATTAACTTTTGAAAATATTAAACAAGGAATGGTGGCAAAAAGAAATCCAATTATAGTCAATGTTTTAGATAAAGTGGACTATATAGAAAATTATGCTACAGGTATAAGACGTATTTTTTAGATTATAAAGGGTTTACAAAGTCCCCAGATTTTTATATTTCCGAAAATGGTGTTATCGTTACGTTGTTTAATAGAAATTATGTATCCAAAAATGATGGTGAAAATGATGGTGAAAAGTTAAAGTCGCAAGCAAGACGAGAAATGATTATAGAGTTAATTAAAAAAGATAAAAAAGTTACTACTAAAGAAATGAGTATTGTTTTTAAAGTTTCTAAACCAACTATAGAAAGTGATATAGCTAAACTTAGAAAGGAAAATAAGTTAAAATTTGTAGGTAGCACAAAAAGCGGATATTGGATTTTGCTTTAAATAAATTTTTAAATAATATCTAAATTTAATAATAATTATTTGCAAAAAACTTTTAATTATATTCTTTTACGCCTCATCTAAAGATATTTCGATAGGAACTCCTCCTTTTAGTGCTGGCAATCTTTGGTTTAATATGCTTACAACGTTTCTAAAGATTCTTCTTGCCTCAAAAGTAAGTGATTTTTCGCCACAGTCTGCATACAATGAAACTGGGGTAGAGTGATTCACATCTATCGGCGCAATAGCAAAAGATTTGCTCTTATACGGTGATTGAGAACTCGCTTTATTTCCAAAAGATTGAATGTTAGTAAATTGTTGAGAAAGTGGAGATAAAAGATCCGTTATCGCAAGCTTCTGTCCATTCTCAACCGGTCCCCTAGCACAAACCACTAGAGCATCTTCCTTATCATCAGATACTACTATTATACATGCTTTTTCAAAAGGCCCCTTATCTATTAGAATATCTAAAACTGTCGTTACCGCCTCCTCACTAGTTTCTATTTTATCTAAGACGATCTCGGTTTTTCTTAATAACTTATTAGATTCTTCTGAGTATGTGTCGACTGGTGTGGTAATAGTAAGCTCTGAGAAATCTTTTCTTGCTTCCTTAGGCTCATCTTGCGCTTGTTTAAGCTTAAACTTATCCTTTCTTTCTGCCCCTAATAATTGATTTAATTCATCTTCAAACGAAAAATCTATAATCGTCTTAGAGCCGTCTTGATACAATCCACTTTCCGTTTCATCTTCATCGAAAAAATCACCTTCAAATGTAAACTTTTGTTTGTTCATATTTAAAAGCTGGTTCGATATAAAATAACCTGCCGACCTTTCGTATATTTTTTTATATTGATGCTCAGTTAAAGGCAATGCTCTTATAGGACTTTTAGCTGGTAATGTTTGCCCTGGAGCTAGCTTCCCCCATTTACCAGAGTCAAAATATTCTATAAATTCAAATGCTGACCAAACGATAGACTTAAGTGTAGACCTATTAATATCGTTTCTTATTTGTTCATTTCTATCTAATCCTATAACGAGCGTATCTGGCATGCCTAACTTTTTTAAGTAATTTATAGTTGCTTCATCAGTATCGATTTTAAAATCTTTGCTTAGTTTAAATTTTAAAGATACTGGGGAGTTGTTTTCTGCTAATTCCACAAACTCTTCTTCTAAATGTAATAAGGCTATAATATTTCCTAAATATAAAAATAAGCCTGAAAGTAGACATTCTTCTTGTATATTTTTATTTAATGTTTCTGCAAACATTCTTGCTATAATAGATGCTCTTTTACTTTTATCACGATATATATTTAAAAAACCTAAAACCTTTTCATCTTCTGGTTCCTTTCTGCTTTTTAATCCCGATAAAATTGAGGTAATGGTGTCGCTTCCTAATCTAGTTATCGCTAATTTTACGGAAGATATAGTCGCTTTTCCACCAGCAAAAAAAGTGGCATTAGCATTTCTTATTATTTCAATCGCAAGGGCGAGGTCTTGTGAAATGCAAATAGCGAGGTTTTCCATTCTAGTGTTTTTATCTCCGATTAATCTTATACTTTCTTGCAATATATCTGGGCTAATCGGAATAACCGTATTTAACAATGGTATTTTTTTTGTAGGTGCCATTATATAACTTATCCTTTTTGCATTTAAATTTTGCATTTAAATTTTGCTTCTAATTTTTGCTTTTAATTTTTTAAGTGCAATTTATAAAAAATATAGTTCATTGCGTTTTTTTGTGGGATTTTATGCTAATCTTAATGGCTTAACGCCTCCCTTAAACGCATAAGAACTAAAAGCATTATACCTTAAGTATCCTAAGTATAAACTTTCGACAACTTAAAGAAATTACTTAAGTTTTTTCTTAAATAATACGTTTTTATAATTATGAATAAAAAACATTATAAATTTATATTTTTATTAGTAGTTTTAAACGCTATTTTTGCTAGTAATCTTTATGCAAAAGCCATTTGCAAAGCACCAGTGTTCTATAAATGGAAAGTTGATACTAGTTTTAAAGAAAGAAATTTAGAAAATAATGTAGAAAATAAAGCAAAAGAAAATAAGAATACTAGTAAAAGCTCTAAACGAAATAATCTTAAATCTGATAGACTAAACTTAGATAAAGAAGAAGTGCGAGAAACTTACTGGGGAGTAGTCGTAGCCGAAGGGGAGAAAAAAGAAGATGCTGAAAAAAATTTAAAATATATGATACTAGAAAAACAAGGAGATGTTTTATCCGAGTGTAAAAAAGAACATGGAAGTTATAGCGAATGTATTTCAAATAAATATAAGAAACTAAAAACAGATTTAGAAGCAAGTAGTTTTACAGTAAGAAAGCAAATCGAAGATGCAATAAGGTTTGATTGCGAAAATCAAGTAGGAGATTGCATAGAAGTCGTAAAAAAAGATATTCTTTGTGAAGAAATAAAGGAAGAAATTAAAGAGGAAGAAGAAGATGTAGACAATAAAAATAAGAAAGGCAGAAAAGATCAAAAAAACGCTTCAAGAAAAAAATAGAAGATAAAAATAGAAAATAAAGATAGAAGATAAAAAATAAGATAAAAAAAAAGACAAAGAAAAAGATAAATAAAAAGATAAATAAAAAGGCGAAAGATAGCCTATTTTTAAAAGATCTTCCATAGCATTTTTTATATCTCTTTGCTAAAATTAAGAAAGTTTAGTTTTTTTACGCGTTGTAGGGTGGGTTCTTAAAATTAGCATTACCCGACTTAAGAAGAAGCCTAAAAAAAAATAACTTTTTAAACCCCTTTAAAATGCGTGAAGAGCTAAAGTTTATTTTAGAAAAAGTTTCATCAAAAAGGAGATGTAAATGAGTCGGAATTGGATCGAGTTTAAAGAAAATTTTTATTTTGATAATAAAACTGAATTTTCATTAGATTTAGGAAATATCGGGATAAATAAAGATGTAAAAAAAGAGTATGCTGAAAAATTTGAAAAAGTATTTAAGGAAATGGAAGCCCTAGAAAAAGGTGGCATCGCAAACGTAGATGAAAATAGAATGGTAGGGCATTACTGGCTAAGACTTCCAAGCCTTGCCCCTAGCAGTGAGATAAAAGAAGACATAGAAAATGTTATAATCGATATAAAAAATTTTTCAAATAAGATTCATAGCGGAGCAATACTATCTTCTAAAAATGAAAAATTTGAATCACTACTTCTTATAGGAATAGGTGGTTCTGCACTCGGCCCTCAATTTTTAAGTGATGCTCTATCTTCTAAAAATGATAAAATGCAAGTTTTCTTTTTTGATAATACAGACCCTGATGGAATGCAAAAAGTATTAGATAAAATTCCTAGTTTAGAAAAAACATTATGCATAGTTATTTCTAAATCTGGTGGAACGAAAGAAACGAGAAATGGAATGCTTGTAGCTCAAAAAGCTTTTAAAGATAAAAATTTAGATTATACGAAACACTTTGTAGCAGTTACGAGCAAAGAAAGCGAATTAGATAAAGTAGCAAAAAAAGAAAATTGGATTAAAACTTTTCCAATGTGGGATTTTATAGGCGGAAGAACGAGCGAAACTAGCGTAGTAGGGCTTTTGCCAGCATCTTTGCAAGGCTTTGATATAGATGAATTTTTACAAGGCGCTTCATATATGGACGAACTTACTAGAAATAGCGTTTTAGAAGAAAATCCATCGGCACTTTTAGCGATGCTTTGGTGTGTAGCAGGAAATGGAAAAGGTGAAAAAGATATGGTAATTTTGCCGTATAAAGATAGACTCGAGCTATTTTCAAAATATTTACAACAACTAATTATGGAAAGCCTTGGGAAAAAAGAAGATAGAGATGGTAATTTTGTTTATCAGGGAATTTCAGTTTATGGGAATAAAGGTTCTACTGACCAACATGCTTATATTCAGCAATTAAGAGATGGATTAGATAACTTTTTTGCAACGTTTATTTCAGTTCTCGCTTCAAATAGCAAGGTGTCTACTAGCGATAAGATGTGCAAATTTCAGGTAGAGGACAATATAGATGCTGGGGATTATCTTTTTGGTTTTTTTCAAGGAACTCAAATCGCACTTGCCGAAGGTGGCAAACGCTACTGCACTATTACTATAAAAGAGCTAAGTCCTTTTAGCGTCGGTATGCTTATAGCACTTTTTGAAAGAGCGGTCGGCTTTTATGCAAGTTTGATAAATATAAACGCTTACCATCAACCAGGTGTTGAAGCTGGGAAAAAAGCTGCGGCTAAAATATTAGATTTAAAATTAAAGGTGCAGGAGCTTTTAAGTAAAGAAAGCACGCCTCAATCTCTAGACGATATCGCATTTAAATTAGAGCAAAACCAAAATATGGCAGTAGTATTTAGAATTTTACGCCACTTAGAAGCGAATAATAAAATTAAAGATGATGGCGCAGCTAAAATATTTGATAGAAAGTATACGGCAGTTTAAAAAATAAAAAAGTCATATCTATTGTAATTTTGTTTAAAACGTGCATTCTATAACAGCGTTTGGCGTCCTACATTAGTAGGAAACCAATTTCAAAGGGAATCGTATTAGGAAAGGTTTATCAAAGGTTTAAAAATGGAAAAGGAAATTGTGTATGCGATTTGTGCTCCTAGATTTTTTGATGAGAAAGAAAATTTTCTTAAAAATCCTCTGACCCTGAGGCTATCAAAATTACTAGCCTTGAAGAGGCTATCAAATATTTTGGCGAACCGATGGGAACGTATTATATGCTTAAAAAGTTTAGGGTCGAGGAGTTGGGAAGAAATTTTTATTGGGATCATGTTGATTTTCAACATGGTGCTGAAAGGAGACGCTTAAGAGTTTGGTCTTACTCACTTTCTGGCAGAGGATTTTATCATTATGGTAGTCCAACAGAAAAAGAGTTTTATGACAAATATGAAAAATTGCCAGTGTGTGAAAATACTCCTACTAATTAAGATGGTATTTTTTGGTATTATGAAGAAAAGCTTTATCACATTTGGAATTTAAACTCCACAATACTCAAGCCTGATATTGTGTTTAAATTTTATGGGTTTGAAATTGGCTCATGGAGGACACTAGTTTTGAAGAGTTTTGAATATATCCCTGAAATTAACTCTGATTGTCCTTATCTTGCGATAGGTGAAGTTGAAACTTCTTTTTATACTAAAAAGGAGTTTGAAACTAATTTTAGGCGAATCAAATTCCAACTTTAAGCACCGCTTAGAAATCGTTTAAGACCTTAAGCCCCGAGTCTTTCTAGACTTACTTAGCCTAGTTAGACTTTTGCTTTTAGGTCTTTTTTTATTTTTATTTATATTTATATTTATATTTTCTTTTAAGCCTTAACGCTCTCTAAAATAAATTCCAGCTAAAAAAGAGATAAGGCTTAATATTAAAAATAGGGTGCTTAAGTCTTTCTTCTCAGAGCTTTTAAAGTTTTTTTCTAAATCATTTTTAGTAGGATTTATCTTTCCTCGATGTTTTGTAGCTAGAGTGTTTAATATACTCATATTCGCAGAAAAATGTTTTTCTTCTAGCGTCTCATCGTAAGCTACATTAAGTACGATAGGAGAGGATTTTTTACCAAAATATTTTAACGCGGCTTTATATTCCCCAGCTTTAAGCGCTTCATGCTTTGCTCTAAAATGACCTAGCGCTAGTTTTTCTAAATCTAATTTTTTAATATCACCACTAGGAAGCGTTAGCTCAAATGATAACTCATTAAAAGATATATTTTTAAAGACATTTATATCGAAAAAAAGTATGCCGTTTTTTATATAATAAAAACAATCGTAATCTAAAATATTATGCTCTTTTTTAAAATCATCTTGCAAAATATTATTTATAAGCTGTTCCCAAAAAATATAAATATTATCCCAAAGTATCCAATGCTTCGACCATCTGCCGTTCATATCAGTAGTAAAAGCTACCGTTTTCCCTTTGCCAATATTTCTACTTACTAAAAGAGGAATTTTATCTATAAAGTTTGTAGCGTAAAGTTCAACGCTCGCATCTTTTTTAGCATCTGTGTTTACTAACCCCTGTAAATCTGGATATTCACTAAAAGAAACGTTTATTAACTTGTTAGCTTCAACTTTAAAAATACTTTCTAAAACATCCTTGGAATCTTTTACAAATTTTAAATCTTTAATAAAAATATTTGGTAAACTTTCTTCATTATTAGCCTCGTAGTAATTTCCATTTCCAACCTTAGCCATTTCTTTTAAAAGTTTATCGTAAGTAGTGTTTCCAAGTAAAATTGTAGAAAGCGTGCTTCCTACCATACGAACGACGGTAGCGACATCACGAAATTTTTTTACATGCCCAGGGACTTGCCCATCGGTTAAAATAATTATATGTTTTTTGCCAGTCTTTATCTTGCTTAACATATTTATAGCATCATCTATGGCTGGCATTAAATTAGTTCCACCAAAAGTTTTAATATTTTTTAGACTTTCTATCGCAAGCTTCCTTGTGTCTTTCATTTTATTTATAGGAAATATGGTAAATGAGTTCGTGTTGAACCCTATAATTCCTAAGTAATCTTCATTATTTAAATTCTTTATTAAATTTTCGCTAGCTATTTTTAAATATTCAATCTTTTTGCCATCTTCCATGCTTTGAGAATTATCTAAAATAATAACGACACCTAAATTAGCCCTTAAAATTTCTTTTTTAGGTTCATTAAAAGCTACTGGAAGAATATCCTCTATCTTAGTGCCACTGTAGCCTCCTAACCCAAAAGAGTTCTCTCCTCCTATCATTAGGAGCTTTCCTCCATTTAGAACGAAATCAGAAATCTTTTTATCATTGTTTCCCCCTAAACTTTTATAAGGAAAATTATTTAATATTATTAAAGAGTATTTATCTAAATTATCAAAAATCTCATTGCTAGCACCACTATAAATAGAGGTTAAACTAAAGCCTAAATTTTTAATAATCTCTTGCATAAAGTTTGCATCTAGCATAGAGGCGCTTAAAAGTAAAATTTCTTCTTTCTTTGTAGCCGTAATATAGAACTCCTTTTTTTCTATTAAATTATTTGCATCATCTAACACTTTTACATCAATCTTATTTAAAGTTTTACTTAAATTATTAGTTAAGATATCTTTAGCAAGTATATCATCTCGTTTAATAAAAACATTTTCGTTTAAAAACTCGATATCATTTTGAAAAACTTTTATTTTAAAATTCCTGTTTTTTATACCATTATTAGCAATAAAAAGTTTAAACTCGCTTTTTTGATGTATCGTTCCCTTAGGGCTATAATTTATATTTAACGAGATATTATTTTTTGCATTACTCTTTTGATTTGAAAAATCTGGAAGAAGAGGGAAAATCTTAGCACTAAAAATATTTTTTTCTACAAACTTTTCTAAATTATCTAGGCTTTCTAAACTGTCGATGCTTTCAAAGCCATCAGTATATAAAATAATATCGCTATAGTTTTTTTCACTTAGTAATTTTTGAATATTATCTTTGATAAGAGTTTTGTTAAGGTTTAATGTAGCCCAAGTTTCTTTTAAGTCATGTGTGTTTTTAAGGTTTCCTAGCGAGATTGAGTAAGGCGTTATTTTTTCAGAAAATAAATAAATCTCATTTCCAAAATCGTATAATTTTTTAATTCTGTTATAAATATTCTCGCTTGGCATACTATTAGAAATATCGATTAAGAATGCTCTAGATGAATGCTCGGAAGTTTTTAAAACATAAGGCTTAGCAAGCGTAAAACATAGTAAACTTAAAGCTATCACTTTTAGAAAGTAAGCTTTTTTAGGAGTTAATTTTAAAACGTAAATTAGGCTTATTAAAATAAGCGTGCATACTCCACAAGCAAAAAACAAATGTTGGTTTTCAAAAAATATATTCATAGCTTCTTGTTTTTAAACATAAAATATGCGATCTCTAGAAAAACTAAAAAAATTAAAAGTAAAAGTAGTTTGTCATAAATTTTTGAATCATTTAAAAAGCTTTCTTTTGATTTTTTGTTAATGATATTTAGTTTAAATTCATTATCTTTTAAAACATTCGACTCTCTTAAATCAAAAAAATTAAACGCCTCGTGTATATTGTTTATTTTAAAAAACCCTGTTGATTTTATAGAAATAGTTTCTTTAGTTTTGCTATCTTTGTAGCTATAAGGAAGAGTTTTAAATGTATCGTTTAGTATATTAGCATTTAAGTATTTTATAGAGTTTAGAAATAATATTTTTTCTTCTAAAGGTGCATTTTTAAAGGGAAGATAAGAAAAGCCACTTATAATATACTTTAAATTATTACTTTTAAGCGTTCCTAATACTAAAGATTTATTCGATTTTAAAATATTTTCTAAATAATAATCGTCTTTACTTTTTAAACTTACATACTCATCTTTATTTATATTTATTTGGTTTATATATGAAAGTAGGGGATGCCCTTTTAATGCACTAGTGATTGAAAGCTTGTCTTTTATCTTCTTATCAAAAAATAGAGACCCCTCTTTTAGGGACATTATTATTGCGCTGCTGTTTGGTAAATCTAAAACTTTAGAATTATCAAAAATTATTATATCATTTCGTTTTAAATTATTTATTTCATCTTTTGAAATACTGATAATATTAAACGGAAGCGTTTCTAAATCGCTTTTTAAAATAGGAGAGTCGCTCACTAAATATACATTGCTAGCATTTTTATTGTATATAAAAAATGCTTCATTGTCCTCTTTTATAATATCATTTCTAGCACTAATAGTAGCCTTACATAGGGCATATTTATTTTCATCAAAAGGAAAAGAAGTTAATTTTATATTTTCAGTAATGCTTTTTTGTGGCTGAATTAGTAGCTTTTTAGTGCTTAATTTTTTATTTTGACAACTTAAACTTAAACTAATCTTGCTAGGAGTGCTACAAAAAGATGATACCGTAGCAAAAGCCCTATCCTCTACAAGATTAAAGTTTGTAATAGCTATGTTGCAAGGAGAGATATTTTTATTAGATGAAAAAATCTCTATAATATTTTTAGGATTGTCATTTATATATTCGCTAATATTATTGCTAATATTATCACTAATATTTGTAGCGTATTTATCTGTAAAAATATATATTTTATCAAATTTTCCTATACTAAAATTGTAGTTTTCTAAATTATCTTTGGTAAAAGAACTCTCGGCTTTATTTATAATGTTTATCGCATCATTTTTATTTACAAAATTAGAGTTAATTATAGTATCAGAGGAGAGGATTTTTATTTTAGCTTTTTTAGGGAAGCTTTCTACTAGAGATATAGCACTGTCTTTTATATCATCAAAATAAGTTTTATATTTAGAAATTTTTGCCTTAGTGCTGAATGAATTATCTAAAAAAACTAAGTAGTATTTTTGAGTATCTTTAATAGTAATATTTGCAAGTAGTAGGGTAAAGAGGAGAAGCAGAAAAAGTTCGTAAAAAAACCTAATGGGAAGTTTTGTTTTTTTACCATTTACCATTTTATCAAAAGTATTTTCTAATAAAAAAAAACTTGGAAAATAAATTTTTTTATTACTATAAAATTTTATGTAAATATATACAAGTAGGCTGACTAGTATTGGAAATAAAAGTAGTGCGTATGGTGTTTTAAGCGTAAGTTCTAACGGCATAGCCCTTTTTCATTTAAAAAAGTTATAATATCATCGCCTATATTTAATGTGTAAAACATTACATCGTGTATTTTAGCATAAGTTTTTATTTTCTCGATATGATTATTATAATTTTTGAAATAATCTTGTAAAATATTATTATCGAAACTTATCATTTTTTCTTCTTTAGTTTCACTGTCTATAAATCTTGCGTTTTTGCCATTAAAGTAGTCTTTAAAGTTAGGGTCAGTAATTTTGATTAAGTGAGTTTCAAAGTTTTTGCTTATTATTTTATCTAGTCCTAATTTTATATTTTCAAAAGGCGTTAAAAAATCGGAGATACACACTGCGATCCCTGGGAATTTTAAAGTGCTAAGATAAAGGGAGAGGTTATCGTTAAAAAAATCATCGCTTGTAGGAGTGATATCAGATAATTTTTCTAGTATTAAATTAAATTGTTTTTTATTAGAAAGTTTATTTAGAAAAAAATTATTCGATGCTGCGATAGTCAAGTTTTCATTATTGATAAGTGATATATAACTAAGAGAAGAGGCTAGTTTTAGTGCAGTTTCTAATTTTGAGTTTTCTTTAGGCGTGTCCATAGAAGCGCTTACATCTAAGTATATAAAAAAATTTATGTTTTGGTATTCTTTAAACTCTTTAAGGTAAAGTTTTTCAGTTTTAGCGTAAACATTCCAATCTATATTTTTAGGATTGTCTCCTAAGGAATAAATGCGAAAATCTGAAAATTCTATTCCGCTACCTTTTTTTAAAGATGAGTGAGGGCCTTGATTTTTACCTAATGATTTTTTCTTAACTTTGAAATGTAGTTTTTCTAAACTTTTTAAAATGTTATCGTCTATAAGCTTTCGCTTCATAAGTTTTTTATTGTAATAATTTAACTCTTACTTGTCCTTTTGCTGTGCTTCTTTCTTCATCTATAAATATAGTGATTTCATCGGCAGAAAGCAGGCTTTTGTCTTTTTCTAATTCAGGATTTTTTGTAAGAACTATAATCTTTTTTACTGCATCATAGATTGCTTCTTCGCTCCTAGCACGCATATTGCCTTGAGATATGTCGACTTTTCCAACGGCTACTAATTTTTCTATTTTATTATCTTTAGAATAATACCCCGTAACTTTATCTGATGTTAAAACCATATTTTTATGTTTTACATCGACGTTGCCAGTGTAAATAAAAATTCTTTCTTTTGCATTTAGCGTTAAATTATCCGATGTGATATAAGTCGCATCTTTCTTAAAATCAAGCTTTTCAAATTTTGGCATGGAGGTTTCAAAAGTGTCCTTTTTTTCTGCAAAAGAGTTAGTAGCAGTAAATAATATTATGCAAATAAGTGTGCAAATAAATGCACTGGTAAATGCACTGGTAAATAATGTAAGTTGTGGTTTAGTTTTCACTTTTTTATTTCCTTTTTTATTTTATTTTTTTATTATCTTCTATCCTTAATAACGCTTACAACATTATTACTAATAGTGACTACTCGATCTTGAATTTTTATATTCATTGAATCACCCGTAATAGTAGCAAAGTTAGTATCTATTTTAACGGGAGTTTTAGTCGAAACCGTATCTTTTTCTTTATCATAATGAGCAGTTTCAGTTCTTAGTAATAATTCATTGTTGACATTTAGTTCTATATTTTTTTTTAAGTGTTGCGTCGCTTAACTCGTTTCCCTTTAAAAATTTATTTTTGCATAATCTGATTTTAATTTAATTAGTCTATCTTTTGAAAATAAAGAAAGCTCAGTTCCTTTTAACGTGGCTTTTTTAGTGATGGGATCTATTTTTTTCCTTTTTTAGCCATAACTTCCCATTCTTTTTTTTTCCATTTTTTCCATCGAACTTCTTTCAAAGTTGTTTAAAAATAATCTCAGCATCTTTCGGATATGGAAAGCGTGCTTAAGTTATCATCTTGCAAAGCTAGTGTTTGGCGATAGATTGTTTTTTTTTCTCATTAAGTTTTATCGAAATAATACTTAAAACGAAAAAGACTACTAAAATTAAAATTGTTAATCGTATACTTTGTTTTCTAGATAATCTCATAATTTAAAAACTTTTTATAAGCATTTTTAAGAGTTTAGTTTCATATTTAAAAAATAAGTGAAAAAACCATTTTTTTAAAGAAACGTTCTTCCTTGGGGTAATCAATCCCACCTTTGTAAAGAGAGCTGCATCTTATGATGCGACTTAAAAAACAGAATATGTCCTTTAAAAATTCCGTTATTCTCAATACTATCTAAATAATAGTTTGAACAGGGGGTGGGTAAAAACCTACAATTTCTCACCTAGTAAAGGAGAGAGTAGTTTTTTGTAAATAACGACTAAGAATTTTATAAAGTTACTATATAAGCTTTTTTATTAAATTTCTCATTTTAAATTCTTTATTGTTTCTCTATTGCTAATCCTTTGTTTTCTTTTTATTAGAGCTAGTGTTATCTACGTTAATATTATCTGTGCTAATATTATCTGCACTAAACATTATTAGTAATAATCTTGTTATGAAAAAAGAAATCCTAATAGCTTCTTTATGAATATCGTGAAAACTCATATTTATAGCATTCTTCTTTGCTATAATAACAATTTCGTAAGGAGAGTTAAACCTTTTTTTTGTAAGTCTAAAAAACTCTTTGATTCTTCGCCTTAATTTATTTCTATACACGGCTCGTTTGTCTACTTTTTTTGAAACGGTTATTCCTATTTTAGAGTGTTTATCTTTAGATTTGCGAGTGAAAATCAAAAAGTGTTTAGTAAATAGCTTCTCGCTAGTTTCTTGAATCTCTAAAAAGACTTTTCTTTTTTTTATTCTGTTTTTGAAACAAAGTTTATTCACGTTTAAAATATTTTTTTAGTTAGTTATATAAAACTCGGAGTGAAAGTTTAAGGGGCAAAAGAAATCGTTGTGAAAATCTTCTACTTATAATATCGATATAATATCGATATAATATCGATTATCTTTATTCTCGTTGTAATGTAGCAAATCAAATAATATAAATAAATTAAATGCTATAAATAAACACTATAAAGTAATATTATAAAGTAATATTAAAAGTAAAAGACAAAAGGCACGAAGCGAAAGGAAGGTTTTTTATAAGCTAAAATATAAGCTAAAATAAATACAAGCTAAAGTTTAAGCCTAAACTATAAGTTGTTTATCCCCCTAGTTTTTATAATGCCCTTTTCTAAAGCTAACTACTGCAAGTTTCTTTCTTCCTTTTGCACGCCTAGCATTTATAACTTTACGCCCTCCCTTTGTAGACATTCTTTCACGAAATCCATGTGTTGAGTGTTTTGATTTTCTACTTGGTTGATAAGTTCTTTTCATTTTCTAAAATCTCTAAAATAAACTGTCTAAAATATATAAATTTAAATATTATTCTAATAATATATAAAAACTGATATTAAATTACAAATCTGTAAACGCATCTATAAACGCTTGAAAATACATTTATATATTATTTACGCATTTAAATCAAGGTGTTTCAAAGGAATTTATTTTTATTTTATTAACTATAAAATCTTATTGAAAGCTTTTATTTAAAAAACTATACTTAAAGAGGGTGGTTAACTTTTCTAAATGGAGATTAAAGATTATATGATAAATAAGTATATAAATATTTTTATTTTAGCTTTTTTTAGCATAATTCTCGCTTCAAGTAGTGCTTTAGGAGAGCAAATTTCTAAAAGATGTCCCTTTAGTTGTCTAACTGAAAATATCCCTAGGCAATATTGTAGCGATTGGAAACGAGGAGATACTTGTTTTATCAATCTTAAAGGAAGTATAGTTAAAACAAGATGTCCCTTTACTTGTAAAACTGAAGGGATAAATAAAAAATTTTGTAGAGATTGGAGACGGGGAAATACTTGTTTCGTTCACGATTTAAGAGTAAATACTCCATATCGCTCAAATATTCATTTAGGAGATTACGAAGAAGGCTTTTCAAATCGTCCGCCTAGGGAGCAATATGGGCGCCCTTACGATAGACCTTATAATAGGCCTTATAATAGACCGCATGGATATTACGATGATAATTATAATAGAGATAATTATAGACGCCCCTACGAAAGACCTCACTACCGAGCACCATATAAACACCCCGTAAAACCTCCTAGAGATCTTTATAGGGAGCCTTTTAGACGCCCTAAAGAGCCTGCGCCCTCTAGACCTTTGCCACCAGAGCGTAAGGAACGCCGAAATATTACTAAGAGACCATGCCCATATAGTTGCAGAACTGAAGGGATACCTAAAAGCAAATGTAGAGATTGGAAAGAAGATGGGTTGTGCGTAATAGAAAGACTTTAGAAAATAAATAATATATTAACATTAACATTCTAATAAGAGAACTTAAACTCACCTTAAAATATGCATATTAAGAAGCTTTAAATTTTAATGTGTGAATTTTAATGCTAAATAGATGTTAAATCGATATTAAACTAATATATTAATGATAAATATATATTAATGATAAATAATGATAAAAATAATAAAAACTTAATTTGCTACTACGGACTTCAAGGAAGTGCTAGTCCATATATAGCTAGTAAATTACTAGAAGATATCGATAATGCGACTATTATATGCAAAGATAAAAATGAAGCTGAAAAGTTTTTTATAGATTTAAAATTTTTTAGCGATAGAGGAGATATATATTTATTTCCTGAGTGGGACACTCTCCACTTTGAACAAGTCTCTCCTCAAAAATATATTTCAGCAAGTAGGATTAGCATTCTCAATGATATAAAAACTCTTAAAAGCCACGTAGTAATCACTACACCTCGCGCAATTATGCAAAAGATAGTTAGCTTTGAAAAGATAAAGCAAAACACTTTTTGTGTTAAAGTAGGAAGTGTTTATAATAGACAAGCCATAATACATAAACTCGTAAAAAATGGATTTAATAAAGTTTCATTAGTAGAAAATAATGCAGAGTTTTCGGTTAGAGGAAATGTGATAGACCTTTTTCCTGCTAATATAAATTATGGCGTTAGGCTACTATTTTTAGAGGATACTTTAGAAAAAATAAAAATTTTTGCACCTGAAACGCAACTTACTATCAATCAAGTAAAAGAGTTTGAAATACTTCCAACGAGAGAATTTTTTTTTCCAGATGAAGATAAAAAAGATAAAGCGAAAGAAAGAATTTTTAAAAGAGCTCACGAATTAAATATTCCGATAAATGATATTAGATATTTTGAGCAAGTGCTAGGTGATAGAATTTCAGTCCCTGGGCTTGAAATGCTTCAAGCATTATATGAACCGCTAGACGATTATTTTTCTTATATAGAAAACGATGAGAATTTTTTTATAAAAGATAGTATCGATTTTGAAAATAACTTAAATGCATTAGAGAAAATCATAAGTGAAAGAGAGGAAAGACTCTTAGAAGAAAAAAATCTTATTCCTAGAAAAAAAGATTTATACCTTTCTAGTAAAGAGATAGCATTAAATTTAAAAAATTATAAAAATACGTATCTCGAAAGTTTGTTTGTCGACACTAATAACAATGTTAAATCTTATAATTTAAAAATATATAAAAATACTGAATTAAAAATAAGAATTAGAAAATCTTTAGAATTAGGCACATACAAAGGGCTAGTCGACTATATAAATAAGCTAAGAAACGGAGGGGCTTCGATTTGTTTCGTAATTCAATCTGATACTCGTATAAGAAGATTACAAAAAATTTTATTAGACTTTGATATCGAAGCAAAACTATGCGATATTTCGCCTCATAAATGGATAAAATTAAAAAATAAGTTTGGTTTAGCAATTATAAAATCCTCCTTAACTGAGGGCTTTCATTCAGTAGAAGAAAAAGTAGTCTTCGTTTCTGAAAGTGAGATATTCGGGGATAAAACTTTTAGCTCTCAGACTAGAAAAACTATTAGTGCTAAAAAGTTGATGAGTTCACTTTCAGCGCTTAAAGAAGATGATTATATAGTGCATGAAGATTATGGCGTAGGAATTTATAGAGGCTTAAAACATATAAAGATAGAAGAAGAAGAAGCGGATTTTATAGAAATAGATTATCTTGATTCTAAGCTTTTTTTGCCAGTTACTAGTATTAAAAAGATTGAAAAGTTTGTAGCAGGGGAAGGACAAGAGCCAACTTTAGATAAGTTAAGTTCTCGTAAATGGCTTCAAACTAAATCAAAGATTAGATCGGCAGTCTTTGAACTTGCTGGGGATTTAATAAGACTTTACAAAGATAGAGAAATAGCTAGAGGGTGGTCTTTTAGTAAATATAATTTAGAAGATGATACGTTTGCAGATGGTTTTGGTTATAAAGAAACTAAGGATCAATTAGATGCAATTAATGATTCGCTAAAAGATATGGCATCTTTAAAGCCGATGGATAGACTTATTTGTGGAGATGTGGGTTTTGGGAAAACGGAAGTTGCACTAAGGTGCGCTTTTAAATGTATCCAAGATAAAAAACAGGTGGCAGTGCTAGTGCCTACAACGATTTTAGTTGAGCAACATTTCTCTACTTTTCTAAAACGTTTTGCTAATTATCCCGTAAAAGTAGGTGCTATAAGTAGGTTTTATTCAGCAAGAGAAAACAAGGCAACGTTAGAAAAACTTTCCACAGGTAAGCTAGATATCATTATAGGAACGCATAGCCTTTTACAAAAAGATGTTGCCTTTAAAGACCTAGGGCTTCTCGTTATAGATGAGGAACATAGGTTTGGAGTTAAGCAGAAAGAAAAAATTAAACAGATGAAAAGAAATGTAGATGTTTTAACTTTAACGGCAACGCCAATTCCTAGAACTTTAAATATGGCGATGCTAAACATTAGAGATATTAGCTTAATTAGCACTCCTCCTTGTAATAGGCAAGTTATAAGAACGTATATTAGCACATTTAAAGAAAGCACTATTCGTGATGCGATCTTAAGAGAGATTGAAAGGGGAGGGCAAGTTTTTTTTATTCATAACAAAATTCAATCGATAGAGGCTATAACAGATAGACTTAAGCTTTTAGTCCCTGAGGCTAGATTTGAGTTTGCTCACGGGCAGATGTTAGAGAAAAATTTAGAAGATATTACAAAGAGATTTTTCGACCATGAGTTTGATGTATTAGTAAGCACTACCATAGTAGAAAATGGTGTCGATTTGCCAAATGCTAACACGATAATCATAGATAGGGCAGACACTTTCGGGCTTTCGCAGCTTTACCAATTAAGAGGACGTGTAGGAAGAAGCGATAGGCAAGCTTACGCTTATTTTATAATTCCAGAAATTAAGAAAATGACAGCTACTGCAAAAGAAAGATTAAACGTTATTCAATCTTTAGATGATTTAGGAGTCGGGTTTAATTTAGCGGTAAGAGATTTAGAAATAAGAGGGGCAGGTAATTTGCTCGGCAAGGAACAATCTGGAAATGTCGTAAAAGTAGGGTTTGAGTTATACACAAAAATTTTACAAGAGGTCGTTTCTGAAATATCTGGTGATGAGTTAAGCGTAGAGGACATAGTAGAACCAGAAATAAAAACGCCTTTTCCTGCTTTTATTAGCGAATATTATCTTCCAGATGTTGCACAAAGGCTTATACTCTATCAGCGCATTGCTACTATAAAAACTAGAGAAGAATTAGAAAGTATGTATAGCGAGATTGAAGATAGGTTTGGTCCAGTGCCAGAAGAGACTGTAAATCTACTAAAAACTATGGAGTTTAGAAGTAAATTAAAAAGGTTAGGAGTCGTTAGCATAAATATAAAAAATGAAACGCTAGTTTTAAGTTTTTCTCCAAAGGCGAATATCGATATAGAAAATATAGTCCATCTAGTTCAAAGTGATTCTAAAAAATATAGATTTTCTCAAAGCCAAAATTTAAGTATTACTCACGGATTAAGTATAGAGAAAAACTCTATCGATGATTTTTTTAACGCTACTAATAAGGTGCTTTTAAGGATTTTAAGGTGAGTTTTAATTTGAGTATTTTTTAGAAAATATTTTTTTAAAAGATATTTAATTTAAAAACAAAAAGGGGTAAATTTAAAAAAATACTCTTACCCCCTTAATCGTTAAGTTTGCTAAACTTATATTGTATTAAAATATTATATTAAAACGCTCCATATAAAATGGAGCTTAATTTTTTATTTTTTTATTCTGCTTGAGCTTCCTCAGTTTCAGGTTGAGCTTCTGCAGTTTCAGTAGTTTCTTCTACTTGCTCAGTAGCTACTGGTGCTTCTTCTGTAGTAGCAGGAGTAGTTTCAGTAGTTTTGTTGCAAGAAAGAGCAAGAATTAAAAGTAAAATTACAATAATAGTTATTATAGCAGTAGACTTTTTCATATTTTCTTTCCTTCTTTTATATTAAGTCTTTTTAGCAGGCATAGTTAAATAATAAATAAAATATAAATAAAAATGCATGCCTTAAAATTTCTATGAATTATGTTCATGTATTACATTTATATATTATAAACATTTATATATTATAAATATGTATATGTTATAAATATGTATTATAAACAAAATAATATATAAATGATACGTATTTTTTTATTTATAAATTAGAAATTTTAAACCATACACCAAGCGATATTTTAAAATGAAAAATAAAAAAAAACTAAAGTAAAAAATATACAAATTAAAATATATAAGAATTTTAATTTTTCACAAACATCTATACTATTTTCACAAAATAAAGCTTATAAGTCAATTAGTTTTCTTTTAGAATAAATCCTTAATTTTAGTTTTAAAAAATTTAAATGGAATTCTAATTCTCCCTTAATTTTTTGTTAATTCTCTTTGCTGATTCTCCTTTGCTGATTCTCCTTAAATCGATACTTGATAATAAGTTTTAAATAATGGTATTCTTTCTTCTTAGGTATCGTAATTTTTTTTAAAGGCAATAATTATGAAAGTTAAAATGTTAGCAGGAGAGCGATTTAAAGAAAAACCTCAAGATTGTGTAGTCGAAAGTCATGCGTTGATGATAAGAGGTGGGTATATAAAACAAGTAGGAAATGGTATTTTTTCACTATTTACACCAGCAAAGAGGATCGTCCAAAAAATTGAGAATATAATAAGGGAAGAAATGGACGCCATAGATGGACAAGAGGT
Source organism: Bdellovibrionota bacterium (assembly GCA_050952645.1). Lineage (GTDB taxonomy): Bacteria > Bdellovibrionota_C > UBA2361 > UBA2361 > CAKMMH01 > CAKMMH01. The sequence continues at coordinate 20,259 of JBMNLI010000006.1, forward strand.
AAGTTTCCCAGTAGTATTTCCTGCATCACTGTTAGAAGAGTCTAGAAGATATGATGCCATCGGGTTAGAGCTTCTTCGTTTTAAAGATAGAAATAATAGCCCATGCGTTCTAGGAATGACGCATGAAGAACCAGCAGTGCATTTAGCAAGAGATTTCGCAAAAAGCTATACTCGCTATCCATTTATGGTTTATCAAATAAATACTAAATTTCGTGATGAAGCTAGACCTAGAGCAGGGCTAATAAGGGTAAGAGAGTTTGCAATGAAAGACGCTTACTCTTTTCATACGTCTCAAAAAGATTTAGAAGAATATTACGATAAATGTTTTGAAGCGTATAATAAAATTTTTAAAAGAGTAGGTATCCCTGAGGTAATCGCAGTTAAATCAGATTCTGGAATGATGGGTGGAAAAGTAGCTCACGAGTTTATGCTTTTATCGCCTATCGGGGAGGATAGCATAGTTATTTGTAGCAAGTGCGATTATAAGGCGAACATGGAAGCTTCTGAAACCATAGTCGATAAAAATGATAACGTGCTACCCATAGCGCAGCTTAAAAAAGAGTACACTCCTAATAATAAGACTATTGAAGATGTTGTAAAAACATTAAAAAGAGAGGCTAAAGATATTTGCAAAGCGGTTATATATCAGAAAAATAAAGATGATAAATTAGTAGTAGTATTTATAAGAGGCGACCTAGATGTAAACGAAACTAAGCTTACTAATTTTTTAGGTGAAAATATTCATCCTGCGACTTTAGTCGATAATAAAGTTTTAAATGCAGGTTTTTGTGGTCCATATAATTTAAATGCAAAAGATATAACTATACTTTTTGATAGGTCTTTAGAAGGTGTGCAAAATTTAGCGTGTGGTGCTAATGAGATAGATTACCATTACACTGGGCTAAACTTTAAAAGAGATATAAAGGATGCTACGTTTCACGATTTTGCAAAATCTTTTCAAGGCTCTATTTGTCCTAAGTGTGGGCAAAAAGCCATAACGGTTTCTCGTGGCATTGAAGTGGGAAATATTTTTCAGCTTGGAACGAGATATACTGAAAGCATGGATATGAAATATTTAGATAGTGATGGGAAAGAGCATTTTCCAATTATGGGTTGTTATGGTATAGGAGTTGGAAGACTTATGGCTTCAATATGTGAAGTTAAGCACGATGAGCACGGTCCTATTTGGCCAATTTCAATTGCTCCTTGGCAGGTTCAAATCTGTGTTCTTAGGGCAGATGATGAAAGTGTAAAGAGTCTAGCAGATGTGTTATACGCCGATTTACAAAAAGATAAAATAGAGGTGCTTTACGACGATAGAGAGGTAAGCACGGGGGTTATGTTTAGCGATGCAGATTTATTTGGAGTTCCTATAAGGGTAGTAGTAAGCCCAAGGAATATTAAAAATAATGTTGTAGAGATTTCGCTAAGAGATAAAAGCTTTAAAGAAGAGGTTAAAGTAGGCGACGCTAAAGAGAGAATTAAGGAGTTAATAAGAAAACTTTTAAGTAAGTTTGAATAAAAAACTATAATTTTAAATATTTTTTTAAAAGGCTTTTCTTATGGCAATAAAAAAAATAGTATGGTTAGGTCATGCTAGCTTTTTATTTTATTTAAAAGAGAGTGTAGTAGCTCTAGACCCTTGGTTTGTGGGGAATCCATCATTTCCAAAAGATTTTAAGCTTCCTAAAATTGATTACGTTCTTTTAACTCATGGGCATCAAGATCACTTAGGTGATACGGGCGTGATTTTAGAAAAAAATAAGGAAGCAAAGGTCGTAGCGCAGTTTGAGCTTTCGCTTATTTTACAAAAACTTTATAAATTGCCTTTATCTAAAGTGATAGGAGTAAATGTTGGGGGGAGCGTTAAGATAGATGAAATAGAGATTAAAGCCGTTAATGCCGCTCACTCTAATTCTATTATGGTAAATGATGAAATAGTAGGCTTAGGAAGTGCTATGGGATTTGTTATAAGTGATAATAAAAATACTTTTTATTTTGCTGGTGATACTGCTCTTTTTATGGATATGAAGATAATAGGAGATACGTTTGATATAACGCATGCTATGCTTCCTATAGGTGGAACCTTTACGATGAGCTATAAGGAAGTGCCTTACGCCGTGAAACTTTTAAATGCTCGCTGTGTTATCCCTATGCATTATAATACTTTCGAGGCGATTAAAGTTGATGTAGATGATTTTAAAAAATTGTGTAAAGAAAATGATATTCAAGCACACGTTTTAGAAGCTGGCAAAGAGTTTGATGTTTTGTAAAAGACTGATTTTTGTTAAGGATTAGTAGAGTTTTTTTAAGCTAAATTTTAATCTTGTAAGTTTTAGGTCTGTGATTATATAATATTTTTACTTAAGTTTTTTTACCACGATATTTTTTTTTTGAGTGCATTGTCTTTATTAGAAAATTTTAATTTAAACCTAAATTTTTTAAGAGTGTGTAAGTAAAATTAAAAACTAGATTTTTATTATGTTAAAATTCCTTTTAACCTTAAACAACCGATTAAAAAATTTCTTTAAAAATTTCTTTCAAAATAAAAATTTGATGAAAAATAAATATAAAAAGTCCCATTCGAGTCGTGGTAGCGTTTTAACAGAAACAGGCTATAGTTTGTTTTTATTATTTTGTACTTACATGGGTAGTGACGAATGTTTTCGTATTTGTTTTTCATATGGTAGCTTTAAGAGAGTATTGCCTAGACGGTTTAAGAAAGGAAGATGTTCCTAATTGTGAGTCTGTAAGGGGGAAAACTCGAAGTGAAATAGATGAAGTATGCGAAGTGCCTGAGGTGCAAGCTCTATCTAAAGATTGTCCTACTATATGTAAATTTTGGATTACGGCTTATAATTTAGCATTATCGAAAAAGGTAGCGACCCCTAAGCAACTAGGCTTTAAATATTTTGAGTTAAGAGGGGAGCCGTGTATAGCTAAGTATGGTATTTTAATTGGTTCTTCACGTTTTAGGTGGGTTAGAAAAATTGTTTTTGGGGGTTAGCTTAAAAGAAAATTGGCTTTTATAGAAAACTATCTATAGTTTAAAGAAAAATTACAACTATATTTAAAGTAATTTATTTTATGCAAATTTCTTTAAAATCAATTTTCTTTTGGGCGTGTGCCGGGCACGACATAGTTCTAGCGGGTGAAAGTCCCGTCACGGGTAGTTGTCACCAAGTGTAGTGATGCCACAAGCTCGAAGCAGTAATGTTAGAGTGAAGGAAGTGGCGGATCAAAACCAAGGAGCCTACGAACAGAAACCAGATACAAGGCTAAATGGTGGGTGAGGTTGCGCTACAAACCGAAGCCCTAAAGACAAACGTAAAACCAAACGAGTAAATCTGGAGGTTGTCTGGTGAAAGAACTATGCCTTACCCCGGGAGGTCCAGATAGCGTGCTATGCACGTGCGATATAAAGCTTATATCTGGAAGTCAGTTGATACCATAGTACTTGAGACACCACTCAAGGAAGGGTTGAACGTTAATATATTGTGAATCACTGTAAGCAAGGCTAGAAGAGTCCGAAATTGAAGATATGCCTAACAAACAGGAACGTAACCTGTGGGGGCAGAAGATAGAGGGGGTGTTTTCTAGTAGCTTTACAAACAGAGGGAGGAGCAACAGGTGGAATTGATTGAACTAATTATATCAGACAAAAATATAGATGAGGCTATAAAGGCTGTTAAGCGAAATAAAGGTGCATCTGGTGTAGATGATATGCCAGTAGATGAGCTTGAAGACTATTTTGCCGTTCACAGAGAAGAGATAAAATCTCAGATACGTGAAGGGAATTATAAGCCGAGTCCAGTTAAGAGAGTGTATATACCTAAAGCTAATGGTAAGATGAGACCTTTAGGAATACCTACAGTAGTAGATAGGGTAATTCAACAAGCGGTAGCGCAAATACTAGCACGCGGATACGAAAAGTATTTTAGTAATAGTAGCTATGGCTTTAGACCTAGAAGGAATTGCCATCTAGCAGTATATAGAACTCTTGAGTACTTGAAAAGAGGCTATGATTGGGTTATAGACCTAGACATAGAGAAATATTTTGATACTGTTAATCACGACAAATTAATTTCGATAATCAGGGAACGCATCAAAGATGCGAAGACACTACGATTGATAAGACAGTTCTTAAGAGCTGGTATAATGGAAGATGGATTGTTTACTGTAAGTGAGAAAGGAGTTCCGCAAGGAGGTCCATTATCCCCAGTATTATCTAACATATACCTTGATAAGCTCGACAAGGAACTGGAAGCAAGAGGACTTAAGTTTGTTAGATATGCCGATGACTGTAATATATTTGTTAGAAGTGAAAAGGCTGCTAATAGAGTAATGAAGTCCGTTGCGAGTTGGTTGGAGCGTAAGCTACGACTTAAAATTAATTCAAGTAAGAGTAAAATCTCTAGGCCGACGGAAAGCACTTTCTTAGGCTTTACCTACTGGAAGAGTGGGTATAAAACTTGGAAATGTAAACCTGCTGAAGATCGCAAACGAAAACTCTATGATAAAACTAGAGAAATTCTTTGTAGACGGAAGGCAATGGCACGAACGTTAGGTTCGACATTTCAACAGCTAAGCTGGTTAATTAAAGGTTGGATAAACTATTATAAGATAGGAACTCTTAAGACTTTTATAGATAAATATGGTCAATGGCTTAGACACAAAGTGAGGGTTATAATACTTAAACAGTGGAAATTGCCGAGACGAATCTATCTAAATCTTAAGAAATTGAACCGAATGCTTGGTTGCAATTTTAGAAATGAAGAAATCTATAAGGTTGCTAACAGCAGACTCGGCTGGTATAGACGCAGTTCGTGGTACGTAGTGAATTATGCATTAAGCCCTAAAATATTGGGGCGTAAAACAAAGGAACGAATTGGTTTAATCGACCCTTTGACGTATTACCTGAGTATTACTTGATATTATATTAATGGAGCGCCGTATACGAGACCCGTACGTACGGTGCGACGGGAGGGAGAGGGTATAGCCCTCGCTCTACCCTATTTCGTGGGGCGAGTGATACTAATTTTAAGGTCTTTAACCCACTTAAAACGTGAAGAGCCTTTTAATTCCTGGTATAAAATTAGATAATGATAGTATAAAGACTACTAAACTCCCTCGAGAGTTTGTGGAAGAAGGAAGAATATGTAGATTTTGCTCCCATTGATAAAGAAAGTGAGACGATAAAACTTAGGACAATGAAGGGAGGGAAGATTTTTATTAAGTCTGGTATAATATTAGATATATTTAAGTTGTTAGATGATGAGCCTCTCATAGCAGATTCGTTTCATGTAGGTTTTTTTAGGACTGCGCAAATTTTCGATACATCTAGTTCACCTAAGGGGAGTTCGTCTAGTAGTAGCAGTTTGTCTAGTTCTTCACCAAGTAGTAGCTCATCTAGCGAGAGTTCCTCGTCTAGTAGTAGTAGCAGTTCATCTTTAACAGAAAGCGTTTCATCAACTTCCTTATTTTCATCGCAAAGTTTTGAAAGTAATGAAAGCACCAATACATCAGATTATAGCACTAGTAGTTTTAGTTGATAAAATAAAAAAAGATAGAGACGGCAGAGGTGCGTCTCGTGCCTGTGTCTCTATCTATAAAGCGCTTATTCTTTTAAGCTAACTAAGGTAAACATGCCAAAGCAGTTTGTTTGTTCTGTTTGTCCTGTTCGCTTTTTCTTCCAATCATGTAAATATACAATGATTTCTTCTTCTGGATATGAGTTTACTTTCGTCGGGTCTGAGCAATACGTATTTATATTCCAAAACGTTATTCCACTTTTAAGTTCATATTGTTCGTATGCCACTTTTTTATAAAGTGAGCAAGCGTCAATGGAATATAATGCTTTTTTCCTAGGACTATTCGCTAATTCCTCGAGTATTGAAGCTCCCCTTGCTAATGGTTTGTCGTTCGTGTTTATCCATACGAAAACATTAGCATAGGTTTTTTCTTCGTTAATCCTAAATCGGTTGCCGAACCTTCCAAAAATTCCATCTTCCGAGTCGAGTATGACTGCTAAATCGCTGTCATCGCTTTCTATTATTTTAGGCTTAGTTCCATCGTAGGTCCAATAGCCTTCTAATTTAGTAGCGTTGGTGTTAAACCAATAGCCTTGCTCTTCTACGGCCTTTACAATCTCTGCAAGTTCTGTGCTAATAGGCTCCTCAGTACTAGCTTCCGAAGCGGTTTCCTCGCTTTTAGCAATGTTAGGAGTCGCTTCATCGTTTTGCTCATCGGTGGTAGCAACTTCATTAGTCTCTTTTTGTTGAAGAGAGTCGCTTTCCTTTTCTTCCGAGTTTGGAATTTGAGGAGGTGTAGTTTCAACTACTCCATTATCCTCACGAACTGCTGGAGTGGAGGAAATAGTGTCTCCCTTATCGCCGTTGTTGCATCCTGTAGTTAAGATAGTAGAGCCGATAATCCCAAACGAAAGAATAATCGCATACAATGCATACAATTTTCTGTTCATTGTTCTGTACCTGTACCCTTTCAAAAATTGGAGTTTTTTGTGTAAAGCTTTTTAGCTTATTCTTTAACATAAAGACAATCTATGCAAAGATTTAATACACAAAAATAACCTTTCGTCGTGCTTTTTAAAAAGCATCGAGTCTTATTATTCTCTTAAAATAGCAATTTTTAGTCAATTATATTTCATGGATAAGTAATAGCTCAATAGAACTACTGACTATAACTAAAATGATATTAGAAAACGCTAAAATTATAAGCAAAGTCTCGTTTTCATAAAACGATAAATAATGGCTTTTTTTAGTCTTTGAAAAAGAATATACTACTTATAGTTGTGATCTTGTATAAATTAAAAGGGATAAAATTTTTATGTTAAAGGCATTTTATAATAACAAGGGTTCAATATTTGGTATAATAATTATTCTTCTTATATCTTTTACGATGTTAGGATTTGGTGTCGATTTTTTTGGTTTTTCTTCAAATGATGAAAATTATGCTATCAAAATAAATGACCAAACTATTAGTGATTTTGAATATAATTCAACTAAGGAAAGCTACGTAAATAGTTTAAGAGAACGTTTAGGTGATATGTACACGCAGGTAAGCTCCCTTATAAATATAGATAAACAAGTAAGAGAAGGATTGATAAGCCAATCCTTAGTAGTACAGTTTGCAAAAAATTTAGGCTTTACAAGCGGAGATAAAGCGGTTTCGCTAAGAATAATAGAGCTTTTTCCTGAAAATACTAGTTTAAATTATAGCCTATTTCTAAAAAGAACGGGACGCTCTCCTAGAGAGTTTGAAGAGGTTTTAAGAAATTCTCTAATAAATGAAAGTTATCAAAATATAGTAAGCGATTTAATACCTATTACACGCACCGAAATTATATCAAAAGTAAAAAAAGATAGAGAGCTTTACGATATAAACTACGTAGAGATAGATCCTAAAAATTTTAAAAATGTAAAAGATGGAACGGATGAAGAGCTTTATGAGTACTATAATCGTGTAGCAACAGACTTTGAAGAAAAAGAAAAAGTATCGTATAGATACGTAGTATTTAAACCCGAGGATTTTATAAATGTAATAAAACCTGATGAAAATGAGATAGAGTTATATTATTCGGAAAATCAAGTCCAATTTACAGAGCCTGAAAAAATATTGTGCTTAATGATAGATATTAAAAAAAGTGATGGAAAAGATAAAGCAAATAAAGTTTTAGAAAGATTGAAAAATGGAGAAGATTTTAAAAAACTTATAAAAGAAGTGTCAGAGAAAAAAGATACTAAAGAAAAATGGTATAAAAGAGGGGAGTTAGATGTAGATGTAGAAAGTGAGATTTTTGAGAAAAATAAAGCTGGGATTTCTGAAATTATAGAAGGAAAAGATTTTTATACGATAGTAAATGTTTTAGATTATAAACCTCATACGATAAAAGATTTAAATGAGGTTAGAAACGAAATAACAAAAGAGATTGTAGAAGGTCTAGCACCAGCATTTGCTAAAGATAAAGCTGAAAATTTAAAAGTTTTAATAGATGAAGGAAAGGAAATATCTGAAAAGCTTGCTTGGAAAAAAGTAGGTCTAGTAGAAGCTGGCAACTCTCCTAAAGAGTTTTCAGGTCTTACAGATAAAGTGCTTCAAAACTCTATGGATAAGGCTAGCGTGTTTGAGTATGGGGAGAATGTGGTTTTGTGCGAAATACTTGAATATAAAGAAAGTAATATCTTGCCATTTGATTCGTTAGGCGATAAAAAAGAAAGGCTTAAAGCAATGTATCGAGAAAATAAAGCAAATGATGAAGTGCAAGGTTTTTTAAGTAAGATAATTTTAGATTTAAATGAGCGTGATTTAAGCGTAGTAGCTAAAGATAATAAATTAAAATTAGAAACATTTAATGATTTTTCTAAAAATGATTCAGATAATGAAGCTTCTAAAGGAAAACGAGATAAGGGAATTTTTGCAAAGTATGAGATAAAAGAAGCCGTTTTAGCACTTAATAAAAAAGGCGATTATACTAAGCCTAGCGTTAAAAGTGGAGATAAGTTTTATATTTTACAAATATCAAATGTAAAAGAAAATTTAGACCCAGTATCGGAAAGTGAAATTCTAGAGCGAACTAATAAAGCTAAAGAAGAACAACGCACAGTAAGTATTCAAAATATTTTAAATGTGCTAGAAGCTAAGGCCGATATAAAGTATGGACGATATATAAATTTAAATTAATTTTTTAAGTTATTATTATAATTTTAAATTTTATTATGAATAAGAAAAGAAATTACAAAAAAATCATTTTTATAGCATTATCGTTTTTTATTAGCTTATCTTTTTATGCAGATAAGTCTTATAGTGATGAATTACCTTCTAAAGCTACGCATAAAGAAAATAGCTTAAAGAAAGGAACTCTATTAGCTAAGAATATAAAAATAGCTAAAAATATAAAAAATGATAAAAAAACTAGAAGCGACTCTCCTAGTCTTCAAGGTAAGATAGATTTAGCTGAAGAGAAAAAAGGCGTATTGCCTTGGGTAAAGGGACAAAGCGAAATAAAGCTCGTGTTAGATGGTTTTGTTCAAGATGCGCAAAATGGAAAGATAGATAATTATATCCCAGATTTAGGAAAAGAGGCGTTAGAACAATTAGCCGCTACTTATTTATTTTGTTCAAAGCTTCAAGGCCCTTGCAAATTTATTCTAGATACTCTTTTAGAACTCGAGCTAGCACGCTCAATTAAAAATAATGATGTTTCTTGTTCTGGATTAAAGCAGTTTTGGAAGATATGGCTCGATAATAATTACGATAAGCAATTAAATTTCGATATGAAGCTTGGTTTAATGGAAAAAAATAAAATGTTTCAAACTTACGATATGCCTAAATATATTCATTGCGAAGAAACGATAAGAAAAGACTTTAAGAAAGATTATATACCAAGCAAAGAAGCGTTAGCTAATATTAAAAAGACTAGTAAGCTTGTAGCACTTTTAGGAAAAAAATATGGCGATATTTCTAGTCAATATATACTAGAAAATACGGCTAAGTAGCAAGATTAAGTAACAAGATTAAATAAAAGGAAGAAAATATGGAGCTACTTCGTGGAATACAGATTGTAATATTAGCTAAAAAAGAAGAAGATAACCTAAAAATATTAATTCCTAAAATAAAAAATACTATCAAGTCAATAGAAGATGAAGTGTTTAGTATTTTAATAGTTGATACTAACCCTTCCTTAGATAAAACTAAAGAGTTCGCACAAAAAGAAGGCCTACAATATATCAATCAAGTTAATATCGGATTTGGTGGGGCGATGGTTGATGCAATAAAATTTTGTGAATATGATAGAATGATTTTTTTAGATGCAGATGGGGCGCATGACCCAGTTTATATAAAAGATTAATTACTAAATTTAAAAAAGAAAATGCAACCGTTGTGATTGGTTCTAGGTATATAGACGGTGGGGAGACATTAGATACTAAGAAAAATATCTTTTTATCGAAAATTTTAAATTTTGTTTATGCTCGCACACTAGGTATAAAGGCAAAAGATGCATCTTCTAATTTTAGAATGTATAAAACAAAGCCATTAAAGTAATTAAAATTAAATGCTCAAAATTATGATGTTTTAATAGAAATATTAGTTAAATTAAAATTGTCTGATCCACAATTTAAAGTGGAGGAAATTCCTATCAAATTTTTAAGAAGACAAATCGGTTTATCTAAAAGAAGCGTTTGTAAATTCGCTATTAGCTATATTACGACTTTTATAAGATTGGTTTTATTTAAATTAAGGCATTTTAAATGAAATTTTTAAATAGCACGTTATTTTTGCTTAGGATATGGGTAGTTTTAGTCGCTATAATGTCTGGGCATAGTGATGCTTATGTTATAACTAGGTGGGGCATAGTTTTTTTTAGATGAAATTTTCTCAGGAGATATTTCTAATTATGCAATAAGAGCTAATACATTGGGTATTGCTAATAATTACACAATGCTTTGTAATATTTTTGTTTCTTTAATTTTATTACCCTTTTATATTATTTTTCACAAAAATACTCATATGCCACTTGTTGGCTATATTATGTTTTATAAACTCTTTATAGCGATATTTACTATTTATTCTGCAATTTTAGTAAGGAAAGTAATGCTTAAATTGCGTTTTTCGGAAAAGCAGGCAAAGTTTTCTGAAATACTTTATTTAAACTCAATGTTTATTATTCCTATTAGCATTGTAATGGGACAAATAGATTTTATAGGAAATTATTTTTTAATTTTAGGAATATTATGCGTTCTTGATAATAAACTAATAAAAGCTAGCATGCTTTTTTCTTTATCATATTGTTTTAAACCTTTCTCATTATTTATCATAGTTCCCATTATGTGTATTTTATTTTATAGGATAAGAAAAGATCTTTTTATACATGGATTTATTTTTTTGTTCCCATATTGGATACAAATGTTATGTACTTATTTACTTATAGATGATTACTATTCTTTCTCAAGTGAAGTAAATATGTATTATGATTTTGCTAGTAGAATTATTAAAAATAGTTATTTTTTTATAATGGGGTTAGTGTGTTTACTCTTTTTGTATAAAAGTAAAAAAATATGTTTTAGTATAAATAAAATTTTAACCTTTCCATTAATAGTATTTTCCTTATTCACTTTACAATTAATACATCATCAATGGGAGATTTACGAAGTTTGCTCTTTTATAGTCTTAATAATGTTGCTATTTAGGTTTAATGAATGTTTAGGAATTTTAGGGTATTTATTTATAAATATTTTACAAATAATAAAATTGTTTTCTTTCGTGAATACTGCTTATACTGCATCGTGTTGGAAACACGGTTTTTTAAGTAGATATATTACTTTCGATAAGAATTATAACTTATCTGGTATTTTAAGTACTTATTTTATGCAATTTAAATTATTGTATGCTATGCTAATTTGTTTTTTAGTATTATTTGTTGCTAGTAAATGGGTTAATTTGCGCTTATTTCTTAATAAAGAAAAAGTTCAAAGCTTTAATTATAAGTTAATGGTAGGAATGTCGTTAATCCCACAGGTATGTTATTTTACAATGAGTTATTTTTTTAAATAAAAGTGTTTAATTTAATTTGACAATCTGCTTTTCCAAATCTCTATAAGTTCTTTTTCATTTTTTAGGAATTTAATATCGCTATGTGATTTTAAAATTTCATTATCCTCTTTGCCGATATATCCCCAGCCTGCAAGGTATTGAGTTAGCCATAAAGGAGAGTTTAGTTCTCGTTTAATATCGATTAAATTATTTATAGCATCATCTACAAAGATTATATCCTGCTTTTCTTTTTCATAAATTTTTAGAATTTTGTCTGCTTTGCTCCCTTTTTGATCTCGTGAAAATATTTTACTATCATCAATATCTTTATTAAAAGTGCTAGTTAATAATTTTATCGATGCTGCGTCTTTATGACTTACTATGTAAAAATCTTTATCTCTTACAAATTCCCATATTTCTTTGTATGGCTTATTTAATTTTAACCAATCTTCTAAAAAGTTTTTTACCAACGATTCTCTCTTTTTAGAAATCTTATCTCCGAGTGTTTTTAAATTATCTTTTTGTGCTTCATATATATTTTGAAAAGATTCTCTATCTATTATATAAGGTTCTTTGCCCTTTTCTAATTCTTCTACGCAGAACTTAGATAGGATAAACATCGCCGCACTATCGTTCGACCTAGATCTATTTATCCTAAAAAAATCTTTAAATTTTTCTGGAACTTTTGTAGGGTCTAAATCTATATTTTTCACCGTGGCATATCCAATAGCCATAACCTCACTAGCAGTATCAAAAAGCACGCCGTCAAAATCAAGAACGTAAATCATAAAAAAATTCCTCTATTTAAATATTAAAAACTTAATGGTATCATTTGATGGTTTAAAGTTAAAGTGGTAATTTGTTAAAAATTAAAAATCAAAAATTAAAAAGTAAAAAATTTTAAGAGGTAAGTTTAAAAAAATGAAATGTTCAGTTTTATCTAGTGGTAGTAAGGCTAATGCGACTTATATAGAAACGCATGATGCGAGCATACTTATCGATTGTGGGCTTTCTTGTAGGCAATGCGAAAAGGCGTTAAATAATATAAGTGTAAATCCTGCAAGCATCGATGCTATATTTATAACACATGCACATAGCGATCATATAAAAGGAGTAAAGCTTTTTAGTAATAGGCATAAAGTGCCCGTATATGCAACTAAAGAGACGCTTTGCGTTCTAGATGATCCTTTTGAACCCATAGTGATAGAAAAGTCTCGCTCTTACGAATTAAAATCTTTCTTAATAAGCACGGCTTCTACAAGCCACGATGCAGAAAACTCTCTTTCTTTTAAAGTATCCGATAGTCTACATACCATCGGCTATTTAACCGATACTGGAAAAGTATCGAAAAAATTAGAAAAATTTTTGCAAAATTTAAGTTTGCTTATTTTAGAGTTTAATCACGACCCTATAATGCTTCAAACTTGTGATTACCCATGGCATTTAAAGGAAAGAATAGCTTCAAGTTATGGCCATTTATCAAATCTAGAAGCGAGTGAGTTTTTTAAGAAAGTATATCACGAAAATTTAAAAGCACTATTTTTAGCGCATATTAGTGAAAACACAAACACTAAGGAGCATGCATTTAAAGAGGCTACAAGGACGCTTTCAAAAATAGATGAAAGCTCTAATTGCTTTATAAAAGCGTTAGGTTATGATGCGACTCCACTATACGATTTAGAGAAAGATTTTGAAACTCTTGAAATTAAGGAAGATTATAAGCTTGCAGTTTGCCTTTAGGATATTTGCACTTTTTTACTAAATATGATAAATTTTTAAAAGATTTTCGTAAAATTTTTTGTGTATTTAATTAAATACTTTAAATATCATAAAAAATTATTTTTAAACGCACTTAGATAGTCAAACTAGAGTTTTAAAAAAAACTCTAAATAAAACTTAGTGAAAAAAGGTTAAGCTTATAGCTTTTTTTAAGTTCAAAAATATCTAAGGAGGAATAACTAAGTTAAAGGAGAATTTATTATGTCTGAAGAATTAAATAGTCTAGAAGAAACTGAAACTATGCAAACTGAAGCTATGCAAACTGAAGCTGTGCAAACTGAAACTGTGCAAACTGAAGCTGTGCAAACTGAGGTTATGCAAGATGAGGTAGTTAATGATGTAGTTAACGAAAATGAAGCTAATGAAAAGATTAAAGAGCTAGAAGAAATAGAAGCCGTAGAAGAAACCGTAGTCGATATTAAATCACTACTAAAATCCGGGGCTCATTATGGACACCAAACCGTTCGTTGGAACCCAAAAATGCTTCCTTATATTTATGGTGAAAGAAATAATATTCATATTATTAACCTTGATATTACATTAAAAAAATGGAATGAAGCTAGAAAATTTATAGTTGATAAAGTTTCTCAAGGTGCGACAGTGCTTTTTGTTGCTACTAAACAACAAGCAAAAGACGTGGTAAAAGAGGCTGCTACTAGATGCGACTCTTATTATATCAACAATAGATGGCTTGGAGGAACGCTAACAAACTTTTCTACCATTAAGCGTTCTATTGAAAAAATGAATAAGCTTAAAAAATTATTAGCCGATGCTGAAAATGAAGCTACGGGTGTTAAGTTAAATAAAAAAGAGAAGCTAGATATTTCTAAAACATTAGATAAGTTAGCTATGAACTTAGCTGGTATTTATAATATGAAGAGAACGCCAGATTTAATTTTCATAGTAGACGTTATGAAAGAGGATATCGCAGTTAAGGAAGCTAAGAATTTAAATATTCCTGTAATAGCTTTAGTAGATACTAATTGCGACCCGACTGATATTACTTATCCAATCCCATCAAATGATGATGCTTTAAGAACTATTTCGCTTTTTTGTAATGCAGTAGCAGATGCCGTAAATGAGGGAAAAAGAAATCTTGCAGCAAGATTTAACAAGGCTTAAAGCAAAGCTTTTAAAAGCTTTTAAAAAAGCACAAGTAGTCTTAGAGAAATTTATAGGGAGAGATTTATTAGGAGAAATTTATTAGCTAAAGAATGTTTAAAGCTAATAAATTTTTAAGTTGGTAAATAGTAAATTTATAAATAATTATTTAGAGTAAATTTTATTTTAGGAGATTTTTAGATATGACAGAAATTACAGCAAGTGCAGTAAGAGATTTAAGAGAAAAAACTGGTGCAGGAATGATGGACTGTAAAAATGCATTAGTTGAGGCTAATGGCGATGAGGCAAAGGCGATAGAAATTTTAAGGAAAAAAGGCTTAAAAAGCGTTGATAAGAGAGCAGGAAAAGTAGCTGCCGAAGGAGTTATCGGCTCTTACGTTCACGCTGGGTCTCAAATAGTAGCCATAGTTGAGCTTAATTGTGAAACCGATTTTGTTGCTAGAGGAGATGATTTTAAAGCTTTAGCAAATGATATCGCAATGCATGTTGCGGCGATGGCTCCTAGGTATAATAGCGTTCAGGATATTCCTGAAGAAGTGCTAGAAAAAGAAAAAGAAATTTTGATGGAACAATTAAACGATAAGCAAAAAGAAAAAGCCGATATAATTATCCCAGGGAAGCTAGAAAAATTTTATTCTGAAAATGTTTTAGCTAATCAAGCTTTTATTAAAGATGATAGCAAAACCATTTCGCAATTAGTGTCAGATTTAAGTGCTAAAATTGGTGAAAAAATTGTAGTTAGAAGATTCGCTCGCTTTCAAGTAGGTGAAGGCATCGAAAAGAAACAAGAAGACTTCGCAGCTGAAGTAGCTGCAGCTATAAAATAAGTAAAGCTTGAAGATTTTTAAAAATGATTAAGCCTTTTTATAAGATTTATAAAGCATAAAGTATAAAAAAGATTGTAGTGAAAAAAACATCATTGCAATCTTTTTTTATATGTAGCTAAATAATATAAGGAATTTTAAAGAAAATATTTTTAATATAATATTAAAGGTAGCATGCATTATGGCTAAAGAAAAATCTAATTTAAAAAATACTAAGTTAAAGAATACTAAATTAAAAAATACTAAGTTAAAATATAAAAGAGTGCTTTTAAAATTAAGCGGAGAGGTGTTAGCTGGAGGAAAAGATTTTGGACATGATGCAAAAGTTTTTAAATTTATCTTATCTCAAATAAATCAAGCTAGAGACCTTGGGGCAGAAATCGCCTTAGTAATAGGTGGGGGAAATATCGTAAGAGGGAAACAAGCAAAAGAACTAGAAATAGAAGAAATAGATGCACACTATATGGGAATGCTCGCAACGGCTATAAATGCGATAGCATTCGAGAGTTATTTAAATAAAAATGGTGTGGAAGCAAAGGCTTTTTCAATGTTGTACTTAGATAATCTAATAGAAAAATTTTCAAAACAAAAAGCTATAGATAGTTTGAGTAATGGAAAAGTAGTCCTTTTTGCTTGTGGAACGGGAAGCCCTTATTTTACTACAGATACTGGGGCAAGTTTAAAAGCGATAGAAATAAAAGCAGATTTACTTATAAAGGCAACTAGTGTTAAAGGCGTTTACGATAAAGACCCTAAAAAATATGATGATGCAAAGTTTATTGAAAAAATATCTTATAATGATATTCTAACTAAGAATCTAAAATTTATAGATTCCACTGCAGTTTCAATGTGTAGAGATAATAATATGCCACTAGTCGTTTACAATATGAAAGAAGATGGGGGGCTAGTAAAGATTTTAAAAGGTGAGAAAATAGGCTCGTTAGTAGAGCCGTGAAAAAAATAAATTTAATTTTAAGGGAAAGTGTATTTATGAAAGACAATATAGATAATTTTACAGATAATTGCGAAAAAACGATTTCGCATTTTAAAACGGAGCTAGGAAAAATTAGAGGGGCTAGGGCTAGCGGAGGAATGCTTGAAAATATTCAAGTAGATTATTACGGCTCGAAAGTGCCTCTTATACAATTAGGATTGATAAACACTCCAGAACCTAGACTTATCACGGTGCAGGTATACGATGCAGGTGCTACAGATAGTGTAGAAAAGGCGATAAGACAATCCGATTTAAATTTAAATCCAGCAAGAGAGGGAAATTTAATAAGGTTAAACGTTCCAGCTCTTACGGAAGAAAGAAGAAAAGAACTTACTAAAAGACTTAGTAAGTTAGGAGAGGATGAAAAAGTAGTAATTAGAAACCATAGAAAAGATGCTATCGACACTCTTAAGAAAATGGAAAAGGACAAAGAAATTTCTGAAGATGAGTTAAAGAGAGGACAGGCTGAGATCCAGAGCATTACAGATAAATACGTTGAGATAGTTGATGAAATGTATAAGCAGAAAGAAGCAGAGGTTTTAGAAGTTTAATAATATCTTTTTATATTTATCGTGTTATATTTATCATTTTATATTTATCACGGTTATATTTATCATGGAAAATAATATACCAAAGCATATCGCAATTATTATGGATGGCAACGGTCGCTGGGCTCAAGCTAGGCATTTACCGAGAGTTCAGGGACATAGACAAGGTGCAAAGGCTTTAAAGAAAGTAGTTAAAGCGGCAAGAGAACTTGGCATTCGCTATTTAACGGTTTATGCTTTTTCAACGGAAAACTGGAAACGCCCTGAAAGTGAAGTGTCGGCTCTTATGAAGCTTTTTATATTGGCGCTAAACGATGAAACTCCCGAGCTAAAAAAAAATAATGTAAGGCTTCGAGCCATAGGGGCGCTTAGTATGCTTCCAAAGAATGTGTATGAAAAGCTTATGGCTTCCGTGGAAGCAACAAAAGATTGTGATGCTTTAGATTTAGTAATCGCAGTGTCTTACGGTGGAAGATACGAAATTTGCGATGCTTGTAAGAAGATATTAAAAGATTTTGAAAATAAAAAAATAAAGATTGATGATATTTCAGAGCAAACGTTTAGAAATTACTTGTATGCTAAAGACGTTCCCGACCCTGATTTTCTTATTCGCACTTCAAATGAAATTAGAATCTCAAATTTTTTGTTATGGCAAATAGCTTATTCTGAGATAGTGATAAGCAAGAAGTTTTGGCCAGAATTTGATAAAGATGAATTGATTAGCTGTATAAATGAGTTTAATTCAAGGAGTAGAAGATTCGGGAAAACTAATGAACAAATAGAAGCTGAGAAAACTAAAACTAATAATAAAAAAACTAGTAATGAAAAGACTAATAATAAAAAAGGCTAATAAACAAAAGGCTAATAAAAAAGAAAATAATAAATAATAAATAGTATTTTAGGTTGTAAATTAAAAAAGTTTTTATTTAGGAGAAAAAATTATGGGCAATCTTACAAAAAGAATAATTACGGCAACGGTTTTACTTTTAGCAGTCATCCTTATCGTATTACAAGAAAACGTGCCATTAACGCTTAGCTTAATAGCACTAGTGTTATTTTTAGGTTTTTTTGAAGTTATAAAAATGCTTAATTTAACTAATAAGACGCAATGCGTATTTATGTTTTTTGTGCTAGTAGTAGCTCCGATAGCCTTTGCTGTAACGGAGCGCTCCATGGGGTTGTTCGTCGTGGTAAGTTTAATTTTTATTCTTACTACTAGTTTTTTTGCGAATTTTAAAGATTTAGAGCAAGTCCAAAGAAGAACTTTTCTGTATCTTTTATGTTTTATCTTGTTAGGACTTGGTGGGTATTCTCTAGCAAATATGGCGTGCAAGGAGAATAGCTCAAAAGTTTTATTTTGGTTATTAGCGGTAATATCTGTAAACGATATTTGTGCTTACGCTTGCGGAAAGGCTATCGGGGGGGCGAGGTTTAATAGAGTAATTTCTCCTAACAAAACTGTAAGTGGCGCTATTTGTGGCATAGCTGGGGCAGTTTTAGCATCTTATTTAATGGTATATTTTTTAGATATAACTAATTTAAAATCTGGAGTGTTTTGGCCTACACTTTTTATTGCATGGTGCGCACAAATAGGAGATTTAATCGAATCGCTTATAAAAAGAATATTAGGTGTTAAAGATAGCTCAAATATGCTCCCAGGGCATGGAGGAATTTTAGATAGAGTGGATGCTATTTTAGGTGCGGCTCCGCTTACACTTATTTGTTTTTTTTAGTTTGTTTTTTCTAGTTTATTTTTTCTAGTTTTGGTTTTTTTAAGTTTTGGTTTTTAAAGACTATTTAAGGATAAATTTTAAGGAAAAATTTAAATAGATAAATTCTAGAAAAAAAAGTAAAAAAAATAGGAAAAAATTTAGAGGATTTTAAAGGATAATAAAAAATAATGTCGCTTTTAATTGCAATCATAGTATTAGGTATTTTAGTAGTCGTTCACGAGTTCGGGCATTTTTTAATCGCTAAACTATTTAAAGTGGGTGTGCTAGAGTATTCCGTTGGGTTTGGAAAGAAGATTTTTCAAGTTAAAAAGGGAGAAACTTGGTATTCGTTAAGGCTAATTCCACTAGGCGGCTACGTAAGTATGGCAGGTGAAGACCCGTATACGGTTTATGGAAAAGAGCATAAGAAAGAACTTGAAAAAGAATTTGAAAAAGATTGCGAAAATAATAAGGAAAATAATAAAGAAGATAACAAAGAAGATAGCAAAAGCAAAGAAAACAAAAATAAAGAAAATGAAAACAAAGAAAATAAAGAAAACGAAGAACAAAGCCTTATCCCGAGCTTTTACGATGAAGATTCAATAAAACTTTTAAAAGATGAGTCGAGATGGTTTCTAAATAAGCCAGTGTGGAAAAAATTTCTAATAGTTCTAGCAGGCCCTTTTGCTAATATTTTGTTTGCTTTTTTAGTTGGAATATTCGTAGTTTATTTTTGGGGAATAGATGTTCCTGTAAATAAACCTATTATAGGTGAAGTGGTGCCAGATTACCCAGCAGAAAAAGCGGGAATAAAACCTAACGATAAGATATTACTAATAAATAATAAAAAGCCTAAAACTTGGGAAGATGTTTCAAAATACATAGGTCGCTCAAAAGATGGAGAGGCTAAAATAGTGTTAGAAAGAAATGAAAATGGAATTAAAAAAGTTAAGACCTTATCGCTAGTAGCTATAAAAGATTCTCCCGAATTAGAGGCTATTATAGGAGAAGAAAATTTAGGCAATAAATTAAAAATAGGAATTATGCCAAGCTTAGAGGCTAAGAAAGTCCCTCTTAGCTTAACGCCTTTATATTCTCTTTCTAAGTTAGCTAGTATTACAGTAATGACTTATAGAGGTTTTAAAGGAATGATAACGGGTTCTATTTCTGCGAAGCATTTAGGAGGACCTATCGAGATAGTAAATACTACTGCAAAAGTTTCTAAAAGAGGTTTCGATAAATTGCTAGACCTGATGATTTTTATTAGTATGTCGTTAGCCATTATGAATCTTTTGCCGATTCCTATTTTAGATGGAGGGCACTTAATGTTCTTTACCATAGAGTTTTTTATTAGACGCCCAGTGCCATTAAAAGTTCAAGCCTCCGCAGGGCAGCTAGGTATACTTATCCTTTTTACACTTATGATTTTCGCTACGGGAAATGATATTTTTAGATTATTTAAATAAATAAATTTTTTAGATGTAATGAGTAAAAAACAAAATATTTTATCTATAGATAGTGGTTCAAAAACGCTTAATATCTCTTTGTTAAAAGATGGAGTTAGTAGCAAAGATATTACAAGCATCTTTAGCAAAGATTCTTTTAGTAATAATGAAGAACTAGCAAAACTTTTAAGCAAACTACTTAAAGAAAATTTACTAGAAATAAAAGATATCGATACTATTATTATAAATAGGGGGCCAGGGTCTTTTACAGGGCTTCGTATAGGGTATGCTTTTTTAGAAGGAATATTATCTAGCATAGATGTAAATGTATCTCAAATAGTTTTACTAGAGGCTGTAAGGCATATTTATAGCGATATTATAAAAGAATGCGATGTGGTTTGTCAGCATATAAGAAAAGAAAACTTTTTTGCATACCTTATTAAAGACAATAAACTAGAGTATGTAGATAGCGATTTTTTAATATCTTACATAACTAAATATAGCTCGAAAGTGTATGTAATAAATGATATTGAAGAAGATATTGAAGAAGATGGTAAAGAAGATGGCAAAAAAACTTTTAATAGTGAAAATTTAAGTTTTATACATTTAAATTTTATACAGTTAAATTTTATCTCGTCAAAAATTTTAATAGAATACTACACAAAATTTAATATTCCTAATATAAAAAATATGAGTGAATTGAAGCCAAATTACGTTCAAAAAATTTCTGCAAAAACTATTAGTGAAAGGAATGCAAAATGATATTAAGGAATAAGATAGCAGAGGGGAGAGAGGTATATTTTAAAGGAAGCGATAGAAGCTACGCTTTTAAAGGCTATGAATATTATATTATAAAAGAATATTATAAAATAAGTGAGCTTTAAACGATTTAAGAAAAAGTCTATATCTTGACAGGATAGAGCCTGATTGCTAGTATAAGTATGTCTAAAATTTGTTTAAAAAATCTAGTTCTTTGACGTTTTAGGTGGGTTAGAAAAATTATTTTAACTTAATCAAAAATTTTTATAGTTGGATTTTATAGATAGGTTTTTATGAGCAGATTTTTTACAAGTCTCTTTTTTACTAGCACCGTTTAAATTTAGAGAAAATATGTAAGCGCTTTAATACTAACTATATTAGTTTAACTATATTAATTTAACTATATTAGTTTAGCTGTATTAGTTTAAGAGCATTAGTTAGTAATTAGCGTTTTAGTTATAGTGCTAGGTTTTAAAAAAAAATAATGTATATATTATAAATGGAGAAAATATAATGACAGATGGAACCCAAGCAGGAGGAGAGTCTTTATCTTGCGAACAATCTTGCGAACAATCTCGCTTTGAGCAATTCGATAAGGTCTGTGAAATTTTAGCCGAGTATGATTATCAGCAGACTAAATTGATCCCAATTTTACAGAAGATTCAAGATGTGTATCGTTATCTTCCTAAAGAGATAATCGAGTTCGTAGCAAAATCACTAAATATGTCTGCTGCTCATATATATGGTGTGGCAACTTTCTATTCTCACTTTACTTTAGAGCCAAAGGGAAAACACTTGATTCGTTGTTGCAATGGAACGGCTTGCCACGTAAAACAATCTGTCCCAATAATAAACGCTATAAGAAAAAAATTAAATATGCCAGAGGGAAAAAACACTTCACCAGATTTATTATTTTCTCTTGAAATAGTTTCTTGTTTAGGGGCTTGTGGTTTAGCTCCAGTGGTAGTTATAGATGAAGAGGTTCACGGTCAAGTAACACCTAGTCAGGTAGAAGCGCTATTAGATGAAATTCTTAAAAAGGAGAATGCAAAATGAGTAGTGAGTATTTCGACGCAAAAAAATTAACTGAAATTAAAGACGCTTTTATTGAAGCGCAGAAGAAAGTAAAACGAAGAATTATCCTTTGCGCTGGGACTGGTTGTATGGCAGGTGGCTCTATGAAAGTTTATGATGCCATCTGCAAAGAGCTTGAAGCTAATGGTTTAAATGTAATCGTCGAACTTCAAAAAGAAAAAGAGATTAATGATAAAGGCGTATGGATGTCTAAAAGTGGTTGCCAAGGATTTTGTCAAATGGGACCACTGTTATCGGTAGAACCAGACGGCATTTTATACGTAAAAGTAAAGCCTGAAGATGCTAAAGAGATAGTAGAAAAGACGATTTTAAAAGGTGAGGCTGTAGAGCGTTTGCTTTACGTAGATCATAAAACTAATGAGCATCGCCGAGGTAAAAAAGAGATAGATTTTTATTCTAAGCAACATCGTGTTTCTTTAGATGAGTGTGGACGTATAGATTCTGAAAGTATACAAGAGTATATCGCTAATGGAGGCTACGAAGCTGCTGCTAAAGCTTATTTAGACCTCGAGCCTGAGCAAGTGTGTAAGCTTATTTTAGACTCAGGGCTTAGGGGTAGAGGAGGCGCTGGGTTCCCAACGGGTAAAAAATGGGATTTAACGAGAGTAGTAGAAGCAGATTTGAAATACGTAGTATGCAACGCAGATGAGGGCGATCCTGGGGCTTTTATGGATAGAAGCGTTATGGAGGGGAACCCACATTCAGTTATAGAAGGCATGATGATAGCGGCTCGTGCTATCGGTGCAAAGGAGGGGTATTTTTACGTTCGTGCAGAATATCCGCTAG
>JBMNLI010000007.1:0-166432 GCA_050952645.1 Bdellovibrionota bacterium
AGAGACTTGACCCTAGCAGCGCCTTATTAGGGCATAGAGAATCTGTAGATTTTGATTTTTTTTCCGAGAAAAGATATAACGCTTCAAAAATTTTAGATGAACTTAAAAGTATGCTTTTAGACGATGAAGCTATAGAAATTAAAGAGCAAGACGCAGATACGCTAATTATATTTATAAATTCTATAAAAATTTCTTTCTTTTTTTATAATCACAAATTATTAGATAGCAAAATAAAATTATTAGACAATATTAAACTTGCAAGTGTAAAAGATATCTTTGCTATGAAACTTATCGCTATATCTCAAAGAGGAACTAAAAAAGATTTTATCGATATGTATTTTCTATTAAATAATGGTTTTGAGATGTTTGATGCTGTGCAAGTATTAAATGAAAAATACGAGAAAGTTAAATTTAATAAACTCCATATACTAAAAAGTTTTTCATATTTCGATGATGCAGACTTAGACGCAGAACCTAAAATGTTAAAAAAAGTTTCTTGGCAAGAAGTTAAAAATTATATTCAAAACAAAGCAAAATCTTTTTTAAAAGAGCTAGTTTAAATAATATAATTTAAAGCCTAAAAATTTTTTATATAAAACTCTAAATTCTTAAAAAAAACTAATACTATGAATTATGATAAGTACCATTTTATAAGCAAACCATCTCTTGAAAGA
The DNA here is from genome assembly GCA_050952645.1 of Bdellovibrionota bacterium. Taxonomy (GTDB): domain Bacteria; phylum Bdellovibrionota_C; class UBA2361; order UBA2361; family CAKMMH01; genus CAKMMH01. Next base: position 675 of record JBMNLI010000007.1, read on the forward strand.
CATTTAGAAAAGATATCATGCGTCTCGATGCTTTGGGGGCTTAATGTAAGCGCTTTAAATGAAGCTTGTGTTTTAGAGCTAGGCTGTGGGGCTGGGGATAATCTTATCCCTATGGCACTCTCTTATCAAGATTCTTATTTTGTAGGTGTGGATATTTCGCATTCTCAAGTAAAAAAGGGAAATGAAAATATAAAAAAACTTGGGCTTAAAAATATTATCCTTATTGAAAAAGATTTTTCAAAATTTGCATTATCAGATATAAAATTTGAAGATAAGAAAAAGAAGATTAAAGAGTTTGATTATATAATAATGCATGGAGTGTTTTCTTGGGTAAGCGATAAGGCGAGAAGAAGTGCATTAAAGATAATAAAAAAATATTTAAGCTTAAATGGCGTTTCTTATATTAGTTTTAATAGCTACCCAGGGTGTGTGTTTAGAGATTTACTTATAAAGTTATTAAGAAAAAATGATGATAGTAAAAAAAGCTTAGAAGATAGAGTGAAAAATATAAGAGAAAGATTAAGTTTTTTAGAAGAATGCTTGCAAGATGGGAGTAGTTTTTATTCACTCGGGCTTAAAAATGAGGTTATGAATGTAATAAATCTTTCAGATAGTTTTATAGTTAATGAAATATTAAACGATGAGTATCGCTCGTTTACGCTTGAAAGCTTTATTAAAGAAATTAAAAAGTATGGTTTGTATTATTTATCCGATGCAAGTTATATAAGAGGGTTTTCAGAAAGTAGAAAAGAGGAAAATTTAAAACAAAATTTTGAAGCGTATGAAAGTTATATAGATTTTATTTTTCCTAAAATTACTAGAGGAGTATTAGCTACGCATTTAAATAAAGGAAAAAATAAAGAAGAAAATAAAGAAGAAAATAAAGAAAGAAATAAAGAAGAAAATAAAGAGAAAGATAAAGAGAAAGATAAAGAGAAAAATAAAATAGGAAATTTTGAAAGAAAAATAAATCTTGATGCGATGGATGATTTTTACGTATCATCGCCTTTAGTTTACGATGGGGGAACTAATAATTTTGCAGAGTTCAGGCTTCCTAATTCTCAAACTTTTGAGTTTGAAAATAGTGCAGAAATAGGTTTTTTTAAAAAGCTTGAGAGCGCTTGGCCTAAGCCTATAAAGCTAAGAGATATGGAGTGTATCGTAAGGAAAAGAAAGGTTTTAGATTATTTTTCAAAGGAATTTGTAAATTTTTTTACTTCAGATTTATGTTTTAAAAACGTGCTAGATGAAGCACCAAGAGTAAGTAGCTTTGCGAAAATTCAACTAGAGACACAAGATTTTGCTACTAATTATAGAAATGAGTATGTAATTTTTAATGATTTTCAGAAAAAAGTGTTTAATTTACTCGATGGCAAAAATACAAAACGTGATATACTAAATATTTTAATAAACGATTTAAAGGAGCAAGGTAAATATAGTATAGATATTTACAGAGAGTTAGACGAAGAGCTTCAAAAGACATTAGAGTTTTTTTTAGAAACGGCTTATTTAAAATAATATGTTAAAATAATATATTTAAAATAAATTTTTTGAGTAGTTGTTAAATAATTATTAAAAAGGATAAATAATATGGCAGGTGTAAAATCGAAAGAGTTTTTTATGACCAAACTTTTAATCTCGTTTGCATCGCTAATAATAGTTATAGCGGGCATAAAAGCAGCAAGCTCAGTGCTTATTCCGATCACATTCTCGATATTTTTAGGATTGTTAGGCATAGCATTGCTTAAAGGTTTCGCAAAAATAAAAGTCCCTAAATTTTTAGCTATAACGATAGTAATGTTTGTTTTAATATTATCCGTTATTTTATTTATCGAGTTATTAAAGAACTCGATCGTGGATTTTAACGATGCGCTTCCAATGTATAGAGAAAAATATGATGTTGCAAGTCAAGCTATATTAAATTATTTATCACAAAAGGGCGTTAATGTTCCACAAGGGAAAATAGCAGAGCTTTTTACTTTTGATAAGTCGATGAATTTTTTAGTAGGAAGTTTAAAGAGTGTTGTAGGAGCGGTGTCGAATGTAGTTTTAGTTTTAGTTTTAGTGCTTTTTATATTATTTGAGGCTGCATCTTTTAGCGATAAACTTAAGTATGCTTTTAAGGATTCTGCAAAGCTTGGGCATTTTTCTAGAACGAGTGATGAGATACAAAAATATATTTTAATAAAAAGCGTAACTAGTTTTTTAACGGGGTTATTCGTTTATATATCCGTAGCACTTTGCGGTATAGATTTTCCAGTGCTTTGGGGAATTATAGCATTTTTATTTAATTTCATTCCTATTATAGGCTCGATAGTCGCTGCTATTCCTGCGATACTTTTAGCACTTATTCAATTTGGGTTTGTAGATGCGGTAATAGTATCTTTTATATATATAGTGATAAATTGGACTATAAGTTATTTTATTGAGCCTTTAATGATGGGAAAAAATTTAGGGCTATCTCCTTTGATAATTATTTTATCAGTGTTTTTCTGGGGCTGGGTTTGGGGTTCTTCTGGAATGCTTTTATCTATTCCTTTAATGATGGTGATAAAGATTTTATTTGAAAATAGTAAAGATTTTTATTGGGTAGGTGTTTTAATGGGAGATACGGCAAGCGTTAAGGAGTTATGTAAAGAGAAAGAAAAAGAGAAAGATAGAGAAAAAGATAAAGAAAAAAAATAAAAATAAAGAAAAAAGCAAAGACAAAGCCAAAGAAAAATGAAACTGATTAAATGTTTTTTTGTAAGATCTAAAAAGGGGCTTTAAGTTTATATGGCAAATAGTTTTTTAGATTTTTTATATAATGATGAATATTTATTTGCCATTAAAAAGCCTGCAAACATTCATTCAGTGATAAATAAAAATAGTCAAAATGTTTCTATTGCGGAAAAACTTTTAGAGGCCTATCCTGCTCTTTCGGTCGTTTCTAAGAGGGAAGATGCAGGGCTTTTAAACAGGCTTGATTTTGAAACCTCAGGGATTTTATTTGGTGCTTGGAAAAGTGAGTATTATAAAACTTTTCGCACTAATATAAATAGTGATATAAATAGTGATAATAACAATTCAGTAGAGAAAACTTACGTTGCTATTTGTGAGGGAAAGGTAGAAGGGGTAGTTTTAGAAACTTATGTAGGTGGTGCGTATAGGGGGTCTAAAAAGGTAAGAATTTATGCACTAGGTAAGAATCCTAAGAGAGCGCTAATAGGAAAATCTAATATAGAGTTAGTCTCATTTAATAAAGAGAAAGATTTATCGTTAGTGAGTATAAAAGTTTTTGAAGCTAGGAGACATCAGATAAGAGCCCATTTGTCGTATTTAGGAACGCCACTTTTAGGAGACGCTTTATATGGTGCTAAAAGAAATGTTCTAGATTATTTTAAGATTAGCAAAGCGCCTAAATTTTTGCTTCATAATGAAAATTTAACTTTAAGAAATCCATTTACTAAAAAGCTAATTAAGATAGCTTGCGAGTGTGAGTGGGAGAAAGAGTTTTTTAAGGTTTGAGAGCTTTGCTTTTAGACTAGTGTTTTTTTTGTCGCATTAAGTATCACAATTTACGTTTCAGCTCGCACGCTTTATAGCTCGCAAATCAAAACAAATTCTAATTAACATTTTTACGATTCGCTTTAAAAAATTTTCCTTAATATTAAACCTTGTCCGTGTTTGAGAAAGTAGCATTGCGATAGAACAAAAATATAGAACAAAATAATAGAATAAATAATATAGAATAAATAAAGAACAGAAATAAAAAAACAGAGATAAAGAAATAGAAATAAAGAATAGGGAAAAAAAATAAGAAAAAAAGAACAGAGAGGAAGGGATTCGAACCCTCGATACCATCGCTGGTATACCCGCTTAGCAGGCGAGCGCCTTCAGCCTCTCGGCCACCTCTCTATAAAAATGCTTATATAAATAAAATAATACTTATATAAAATAACACTAATATATAAATAAATAATTAATATATAAATAAATAATAAGAAAAGATTTCCTAAAAAAACTAAAAATAAAAACGGAAGAAGAGGGATTCGAACCCCCGAACGCTTTCACGTCTCTGGTTTTCAAGACCAGCGCCATCAACCACTCGGCCATTCTTCCAAAATTTTAACACTTCATACCTTTAGCGTGTCAATGTTATTTAACGTTATTAAACGTTATTTAATGTTAGCTAAATATAACCCATTAAGTTTTCACTTTTCACATTCAAAAAAATTTCCTAAAAAAAATTATTTTAAGCCATTTTAAAACGTGAAAAGCTTAAAAAAAATCAAAATACTATAAAATAGTACATTATTATTAAAGAAAATAAAAGAGAAATAGTGTAAAAACTTTTAAAAAAACGCGAAGAACCTAATTTTTAAGCTTAATATTCCCAGTCATCATTATCATCTTTTGGCTTTAAATCTTCTAAAGCTTTTTCAAGATTGATAAGTCCCGTAACTTCTGATAATTTATCGATAAGCTCGTAAAGCTCTTGGCAAAAAGCATTGTCATCAATTTTTATAGCGATGCTCTTTTTCTTAGCAAAAATAAAATACTTTGCCGAATAATGAGTTTTTTCTTTACAAATATTTAACATTATATCATCAAAAGTAGCACTATAAACCATAGCCATGCTATCTTCACGCTTTTTCCACATTCCATCAGTTTCTTGAAGATGCCTCTTTAAATAATCGAGCTTCTCTATAACTAAATTTTTAAATTCTTCTTTTGCATGGCTGTTATATATATCTAGCTTATTTTGCACTAACTCAACTAACTCTTTAGCTAAATGCCCTTCCGCTAAAATTTCATACGTTTTATCTGCATGCTCAGAAACGATTCTAAAAGGATCTACTAACTCGATAGCATCCCAGCCCTCGGGGCGAAGCTCTATGGTATATCGTGGAGCATCCGCTTCCTTAAATTGATAACCACCAGCAACGTAAATCGAAGCTAGCGGGGTAGACTCTCTAAAAACTAAAACTCCATCGTTTATTCTGACGGTATGCATAACTTCCCAAGTTTTTCTAGGTTTTGGGTAAGCTTTATCGCTTATCAATCTTTCATCATAAGATATAAACTTTTCTTCGGGAGAAACTTCGATAAGCTTTTTTATTTTTTGATATAAGGTAGTGTCTTTCATAAATAAAATTATAAATAAAATAATTTAAAATATTAAAATAAATTTCAAGCATTTCTAATATAACAAAATGATATTAAATTAAAAGAATACTAACTGAATATATTTCGACTTTTAAAAGTATTTTCTTTAATTTGCTAGAATTTCTATAAGTTAAAAGCTAAAATAATCGCCTATGACGAAAAATTTAAAAATTATAGATGCTTACACAAATAATCTAAAACATATCTCCCTAGAACTCCCCCACAATAGCGTCAATGTAATTATAGGGAAATCTGGAGCGGGAAAATCTTCCCTTGCTTATGATACGATATATAACGAATCGGAACGTAAATATATACAAACATTTTCATCATACACTAGACAGTTTTTTAACACTGCAAAAAAAAGTAGCGTTGAAGATATCGAAAATATACGCCCAGCAATAGCTATAAAACAAAGAACAAAAATTAAAAACTCTCGCTCAACAGTCGGAAGCTTAAGCCACGCAAACGATTACTTAAGGATTTTCTTTGCAAACTTCTGCGATACTCATTGCCCTGTATGTGGTAGAAAATTAGAATTTTTTTTAGCTAGCATGTTAGCTAAAAAACTTATAGCCGATTTTAACTCTGATGGTAGCAAAGATAACGATAAAGAAATTAACAAAGATACCAGCAAAGATAGTAGCAAAGATGCCAGCAAAGAAAGTAATAACCCGACTCAAAAGCCTAGTGAGTATTTTCTGCTTATTGCTCCTATAAAAATAAATAAAAAAAAAGACACACACTCGTTTATAAAAGAACTTACAGCACAAGGATTTACTAAATTCTTTGATACTAAAACTAATGGCATTTATAGTGATAATGAAAAAATAATATTAGATGAAAATAATAAAATCTATTTAATAGTAGATAGATTTATAAACTTTACATCAACAAAAGAAAAAAGATTAGTAGAGAGTATAAACCAATGCTACAAATTATCTCTAGGATTTTGTAATGTTTTAAAAATTTCAAAAGATAAAGTAGTTTACAATAAAGTATTCTCTCTAGAGCCAACTTGCGAATGTATAGATTTTAAAATCCAAGCTCCTTTGCCAGCCTTTTTTTCTTCAAACCATCCGCTAGGGGCATGCGATGAGTGTAAAGGCTTTGGAAATTTGCTAAGTATCGATTTAAGTTTAGCCATAAATGAAAATTTAAGCATCAAAGATGGTGCTATAAGCATATTTGAAATGCCCTCAACTCTAGTGCTAAAAGATTTGCTTATTAAGTTTTGTAAAAAAGAAAACATTGATATCGATGCTCCATTTAAAGATTTACAAAAAGAAGAAAGAGACAAAATTATATACGTTCGTGAAAAGGGATTTTGTGGAGTTATGCCTTTTTTCGATGATATAAAAAGAAGAACATACAAAATGCATGTAAGAGTTTTTTTAAGTAGATACCAAAAAGAAACTACTTGCCCAAAATGCGGAGGAACGAAATTAAAAAAAAATAAGTTCATGTTATAAAAATAAATAATATGACTTACTCAGATTTGCAAAATCTCGAAATAAAAGAACTTTACGATTTTATTTCTAACTTTTCTAAATCACAAAAAAATTTAAAATTAGAACAAAAGGAAATTATTAAACAGATAGTCTCGAGATTAGAAATTCTTATAACTTTAAGCCTTTCTTATTTAACTTTAGACAGACAAGCTAAGGACGCTTTCTAGCGGAGAAACACAAAGAGTAAATTTAACTACTGCCATCGGCTCCCCTCTTTCAAATACTCATTTTATATTAGACGAGCCGTCTTGTGGGCTTCACTCTAGCGATACAAAAAATTTAATAAAAGCTATTTACGATTTAAAAAATAAAAACAACACGGTGACCGTTCTTGAACACGACCCTTTAATTATAGCCGCAGCCGAACACTTAACTGAACTTGGTCCCGGCGGTGGGGAAAGGGGAGGAAGCGTAATTTTTAATGGGAAAAAGTTCTGATTGGGATTACAAAGAACTAGAAAGTGCCATAAACGAAAGACCAAGATTAAAAATAAAACCTACTAAGTTTTTAAAAATAAAAAATGCTAACGCCAAGAAACCTAAAAAATAGAGATGTTAGGCATAGGGCTAAATGCACTAAATGCACTCTCTGGAGTTTCTGGAAGTGGGAAAAAGCACACTTGCAACTAAAGTGCTATTAGAATCTTTTGAAAATTATAAAAAAGATTATAAAAAAAGATTATAAAAAAAACGCTCAAAAGACTTTTGAAAAAGGATGCAAAAAAGATAGAGGGATTTGAAAATTTTTCAGACGTTTTATACGTAGACCAAACGCCTATTATAAAATCTCCTCGTGCAAATATCGCTACTTACACAAAAATTTGGGACGAGATAAGAACTATTTTTTCAAATACCGATTATGCAAAACAAAATAATATAGGAAAAAGTAGTTTTAGTTTTAATGTAGACGGTGGAAGATGTAAAGAGTGTAAGGGTATGGGATACCTTAAAGAAGATATGCAATTTTTAGAAGATGTTTATATTACGTGCCCAGTTTGCCTTGGAAAAAGATTTAAAGATAAAATATTAAAGGTAGCTTATAAAGGAAAAAATATTAACGATATTCTTAATATGTCTTTAGAGAATGCAAAAGAGTTTTTTAAAGATAATGAAAAAATATCGAATGCAGTGTTTTTCTTAGAAAAATTAGGTCTATCCTATTTAACATTAGGTGAGTCTCTAAGTGAACTTTCAGGAGGTGAAGCCCAAAGATTAAAATTAGTGCCATTATATTACGAAAGCAAAAACGAGTGCGTCAAAAACTAGCGAGTCAAAAAATAGCGAGTCAAAAAATAAAAATATTCTTTTTATTTTTGATGAGCCAACCTCAGGGCTTTACCCAACAGATATAAATAATCTAATAATTCTTTTCGATACTCTTATTAAAGAAGGGCATACTATTTTACTTATCGAGCATAACGAGCAAATGTTAAATGCCCGCAGATTATATTATAGAGTTAGGAACTAGCGGAGGCGCAAACGGTGGAAAGCTAATTTATAACGGACTTAATGAAGATAAACATGGAAAAGAAAAATTTGAATTTAAATCTTTAAATAATAGTTTCTTAAAAAGGGCTTCTAAACTTTCTAAAAATGAGATAATTATAAAAAATGCTACAGAGCATAATTTAAAAAATATTAGTTTAAATATTCCACTTAATAAAATGATCTCCCTAGTAGGAGTTTCAGGAAGTGGCAAAAGCACGCTTGCAAAAAATATTATATACGCTGAAGGGACAGAGGAATTTTTATAGATTGCCTATCGCCTTATGCAAGATTTTTTATTAAAGGGCTAAAAAAAATCTAATGTAAGAACGCATAGACAATATCCCCCCAGTTATATTTCTTGGGCAACAAATCTCGAAACCCTCAAATATTTCTACGCTTGGAACCGTTTCAGAAAGTTATAACTTTTTTAAGATTACTCTTTTCTAAAGCTGGTGTTGAGCATTGCCCGAAACATAACGAGCAAAAAATAGGTGCATACTCTGTTAATGATTTTATATCGAATATAAAAAAATATAAAAATGAAAGAATTAAAATTTTATCTCCCGTAATAAATCAAAAAAAAGGAACGCATATTTGGAGTTCTCGAAAATGCGATAAATTTAGAGTTTGCCGTTAGAGTTGATGGCGCTTTTGGAATGCCCCTCAAAGTTTTTACACGAGCTAGAGCGTTATAAAAACTCATAGCATTGACTATGTGATAGGTGAGTTTATGCCTGAAAATGTAGATGAAACTACACTAAAAGATTTAGTAGAAACATCGCTTCTTTGGGGCGCGATGGGCAACTAATAGTAGTCGATGCTAAAGGAAATGAAAAAGTATTTAATAAAAATATGTCGTGCCCTATTTGTGGATATTCATCGCTGAAATTAGACCCAGAGGATTTTTCTTTTTAACTCAAAAAGAGGTGCGTGTAAATCTTGTAAAGGCAAGGGGGGAGATAAAGATGGGCAAGTTTGCTCAAAATGTAATGGCACTAGACTATTAAAAGAAAGACTTTTTAGTCACTATAAATGGAGCGCATATTGCAAAACTTTCTTCATTAACTAGCAAAGAGCTTTTAGAATTTTTCAAAAGTTTCGAGTTTGATGAAACTAAAAAAAATATAGCAAAGATAGTGCTAGAAGAACTTTTAGACAAACTAGAGCTTTTAGTAAAAATAGGTTTAGGAGATATTCCACTAGATAGAAGCGCTTTAGATATTTCTAGAGGAGAATACCAACGCTTAAGACTTTCTTCGGTTTTAGGAGCAAAGCTAACGGACACTTTATATATATTCGATGAGCCTAGTATCGGGCTTTGCAGGGAAGATAATCTAAAAGTGTTAGAGATATTCGATAAGCTAAAATCTTTAGGAAATACGCTTTTAGTTATAGAACACGACAGAGACACTATTTTAAAGGCAGACCATATTATAGAAATAGGGCCTAAAGGGGGAAAATACGGCGGAGAAAATCGTTGAAAATAGGAGTTTGAAAGATTTTCTTAAAAATTCTAAATCGATTACACATAAATATATAGTAGAGAATGCAGTAGAAAAATACAAGAAATTTAAAAAAAGAATATAAAATTTTAGATGATAAAAATAAAACAATTTATACACGTTCAAAACTGGCACGCTACATAATGTATCTAATCAAAATGTTAAAATTTTATTTAACGCTATAAATACGGTAGTTGGTGTAAGTGGCGCTGGGAAAAGCACGGTAGTAAACGATATAATTTATAATACTTTCTTAAATGGAAAGTTTAATGAAAAAGTTTGATAAAAGTAAGATGGTTTATAAATATTTAGATCACACTATATTGCTAGATAAGAAAATAGATAGAGTGCTTTTCGTAGATCAAAATCCTATTGCAAAAAATGTTCGCTCTAACGCCTGCATCGTTTTTAGGAATTTATGATGAGATTAGAAAACTTTTAGCAAGCACTAACGATGCAAAGATTCGGGGCTTTAAACGCATCGCATTTTTCTTATAACGCTGGAAAAGGTAAATGCACGTATTGTAAAGGTAGCGTGTTGAGAAACTAGAAATGAGTTTTATGCCAGATTGCCGTAATAGATTGGTCCTATATGTGAGGGAAAGAGATTTAACTTAGACACTCTTAGCATTAGTTATTTAGGATATAATGCGTTCGACTTTTTAAATTTAACTTTCGATGAGGTAAAAGATATTTTAAAAAATCATAAAAAAATTTACGAGATGTGTTATTTTGCAAATAAAATAGGAATAGGATATTTAAAAACTTGGGCAAGTTTCAGGCACTCTATCGGGGGGAGAGGCACAGCGTTTAAAATTAGTAAAAGAACTAGCGCTTAGAAAAATTGGGCACACCCTTTTTATATTAGATGAGCCTAGTATTGGGCTCCATCCTAGCGATGTGAAAAAATTAAACGATTGCTTTAATACGCTAGTTGCAAAAGACAATACGATACTTTTAATAGAACACGATGAGGATGTTATCAAAAAACTCAGATTATATAATCAAAATGGGGCCTGGAAGCGGAAAAAATGGCGGAAAGGTTTTAAGTTGCTTGCAAACAATCAAATTAAAATTTCGATTAACTCTAAGTATCATTAGTTTTTTTTTTACGTTTTAAGGTAGCTAGCTTTAGCTAGCTAAGATTTTCTTAAAGGCTTTTTGTGTACCTTAAAATGTGAACAAGATTTAAATTTTTAAAAGAGTAAATTTTATGATTTCAAAAGTATATTCTAGTTCTATTTGTGGCGTTGATGCTAATAAGATTCAAGTTGAAGCCACTACGGAAAATCATGAAAAGGAAAGATTTATAATAATCGGTCTAGCCGATAATATCGTAAAAGAATCTAAAGAAAGAGTAACCTCTGCACTTAAAAGTTATGGGATAATACTTCCTAAAAAAATAATTATAAACTTAGCTCCTGCCGATATCCCCAAAGAGGGTTCCTGTCTAGATTTAGCCATAGCGATGTCTTTAATAGCATCAAAAGGAATTATCCCTCAAGAAAAACTTTACGATATAAGTTTCCACGGGGAGCTTTCTTTAGATGGAGAGATAAATCCGATAAGAGGCACTGTCGCTCTTGTGATAGAAGCTAAAAAAACATAATATAAAAACTGTAATAGTTCCCGTTAAAAATTATAATGAAGCAAAACTTATAAAAAATATCAATATAGTTCCCGTTAGAAATTTAGAAGATGTCATAAAATATAATTCGTCAAGGCGAAGTTATAAATATAGATGATACGTTAAAAAATGAGGCTTTAAAGAGTGATTTTTTAAGTATAGATGATGTATGGGGGACAAGAACAAGCAAAAAAGGCTTTAATAATTTCCGCCGTCGGTGGACATAATCTTTTAATGATAGGTAGCCCTGGGTGTGGAAAAAGTATGCTTGCTAAAAGAATGCCCTCAATTTTGCCACGCTTAGTAGAGAAAGAAATTTTAGAAACCGTTAAAATTCATAGCATCGCAAATCAAAGCATAAAAAACATTATTTTAGGCGAGCCTCCCTTTAGAAGTCCACACCATATAATATTAGCGAAGCTGGGCTTATAGGAGGTGGTTCTAATCCAACCCCTGGGGAGATTAGTTTAGCACATAATGGAGTGCTATTTTTAGATGAGTTTCCCGAGTTTAGACGAGCCGCTCTAGAGGCTCTAAGAGCTCCGATGGAAAACCATTTTGTAAATATTTCTAGAAGTAAGGTTAAGGTGTGGATGCCCAGCAAAACTTTCAACTTTTAGCTGCGATGAACCCTTGTCCTTGTGGTTTTTTACTTTCTAAAATACAAAAATGTAATTGCACAAACTCTCAAATATTAAATTATTTAAATAAACTTTCTGGTCCTATTATAGATAGGATAGATTCTTCACGTCGAGATGCAAGAGGTAGAACTTTCAAATATTAAAAAATTTAAAAAATCAGAAAAAATCTTATGGAGATATTAAAAGCAAAATTACTGAAATTAAAAATCTTCAGCTTGAAAGACAGAAAAAACTTAACTCTTCACTTACAGGGAGAGGAGCTTTTATCTAGTAAGCATATCTCAGAAAAAACGGCTCATTTTTTAGAAGATATTTCTCAAAAATTAAAAATTAGTGCTAGAAGCTACGTTAAAATATTAAAAGTAGCTAGAACTATTGCAGATTTAGAAAACGAGCCCTTAATATTAGAAAACGCATTTAGCAAGTGCCTTAGAGTTTAGGAAAGCTAGATAACTTAAGAAACCATGTAAATAAGTTAGTAGGGAATTTTTAAACTTAAGTTAAATCGTGGATATTTTTTTTTAAAAAAGGTTTTAAAGTGTAGTTTATTCTTGAGGGGTGTTGTTATGTGCTATATTGTAGCGTATATTATATTTGCTAAGGCTTGATGCGAGAGATAGCTAAAAGATGGATAGCTAAAAGGATAGCTAAAAGGATAGCTAAAAGATAGATTAAAATATGAAACAGAATGTATCGGAACATTTATTTTATAAAAATAGAATTAATTTAGGTAGTTTTTTACACTCCATATAAATACGTAAAGTTTAGTTGAAGCTTGGTTAAAAAAAGAGCGGGTATCTAAAGATTATATTTTTGCAGATATTACTTGTGGTGGTGGAGCATTCTTTGAAATTTCAAAAGAGTTTAAAAATAATTCCTTTTACGGAAATGATATAGATAAACAAGCGTTTAAGTTTCGTTTCACAAAACTTTCCTAATGTCCATTTAACAAACAGAAACGCTTTTGAAAATGTTTCTCGTGAGACGTTTAATTTACCTAGTGATAAAAAGTTGATAATAATTGGGAATCCTCCATGGAATGATACTACGTCCTCAAGTAAATCGTGCTATAAAAAAAGATATTTTTAATATAGATTGCAGATATAAAAACTAGAGATTTAGGTTTAACATCTATTTTATCTTATACAAAATTAAAATGCCGATTATGTTGCGATACTCCATCCTCTATCTTATTTAATAAAATATGCAAACTATAAAACCATCTCAAAATTTTTAAAAAAATATGAGATTAAAAAACATATCGTTTTTAACAGCCAAGAGTTTGCTAACACTTCTAAAACGACTAGTTTTCCAGTTATCGTAGTCTTGTATAAAAAGTCTAGCAAAGGGACTTCTTATTTAGATATAAAAAATATGACCTTTGAAACTACTTTAGGAGATAAATTTTCATTAAACGATAGAGATTACATAGCTGACTATATCGATAAATACCCTCACAATAATAGATATGAACCAGAAATACTTTTTTACACACAAAGAGATATAAATGCTTTAAAAAGATGTAGAACTTTTATGAAAGAAAGAACGGCTGCCACTGTCGATATAAACCCCGATAAACTTTCTTATTATTGCTATTTAGATTGCTTTAAAAGGTTTGCAAATGTTCCTTACTATTTAGGAAATATGAATGTTCCTTTTATTAAGGATACTTTTTCAAATATAGAAAACGATATTTTGACGATTTCAAAATATAATAATCCTTTAGTGTTTGGCGTTTCTAAAAAACCGACGCAGAAGCAAATAGAAAACGTTGAAAAATATATTGAGGATGTTTTAAATTATACAAACTAAAGCATTTTTTACAAAAAACTCTCTTTTACTTATTTATAAACTAGATTATCATAATAGAATACCTATGTTTTAATTAGATATTTTTATAAATATTCTATGCGTAAATTAAAATTTTTAAGCCACATATATTCTATATATATCACGATAATTCAATTTATCTTTTTTGCTTTTCTTATTTTAGGAAGCGTCTTTGCAAAGGCTCTATATGCAGAAGATGCCATTGAGAATAGTTCTAAAAATACTACCGAAAATACTACCGAAAATATTTTAAGTGTACCTAGCAAAGATGCGGATAGTAGCATAGAAGCTAATACAGTAGAAGCTAATATGGTAGAAGCTAACAGTCAAGAATTAGTTAGCAATGAAGCCATCGAAAGTTCTCAAAACTCTAAAATTAACGAGGTAAAAAAACATGATAAAGAGTTAGAAGATATAGTAGATAAAAATTTTTTTAATGTAGAGGGTATAAATAAAGAAGAACCGAAAGAAGAACCGAAAGAAGAAAAGACAGAAGAGCAGAAAGAAGAAGTAGGCAAGGAAGAGGAAAATAAAGAAGAAAATAAAGAAGAAAGCAAAGAAGAAAACAAAGTAGGAAAAAATAAAGAAAAAGATGCGCTCCCTTTAGAAAATAGCAATTTAAATGTCGTGCTCCTTTTAGATACTTCAGGAAGTATGAACGTTACAGACCCTAAAAGACTTAGAGATGAGGGAGTAAGATTGTTTTTGCAGTTTCTAAAAGAGGGTGATAAAGTTTCGATAGTCGAATTTTCAGAAAAAACAAAAGTATTGCTAGAGCCAACATTTTTTAATAAAGAGGGGCTAGATGCACTATCTTTAGGGCTTTCAAAGGTAGAAAACTTAGGGCTTTACACAGACTTGTATAATGCTATAAAACAAGCTAAAAAAGTGTTAAACGATGAAAGTAAAAATTTAGAAAATAAAGAAGAATATCAAAATGTAATAGTTCTATTTTCAGATGGCAAAATGGAACCTAATGAGAAAGTTATTAGTAAAGAAGAAGCTTTAGAAAAGTTAGAAAACGAGGTTATTCTAGAGCTAGAAAAAAATAATATAAAACTTTATACTTTATCTTTTAGCGATAAATCAGATAGAGAGTTGTTAAAATCGCTAGCTGAAAAAACTGGTGCTCTATCTTGGTATACACCGAGTGCGGAAAAAATCCATGAATCGTTTTCAAAAATATTTTTAGCAGTTCAAAAACCTCAAATTTTACCTATTAGCGATAAAGGTTTAAGGATAGACGGGCAGATAGATGAGGCTACATTTTATCTAAATGTTAGAGAAAATAAAAATATAGTTATAATTTCTCCATCTGGAAGAAAGATCGTAAAAGGTAGGAGCGAAGAGGGGGTAAGATGGTTTTCGGGCAATAAGTTTGAAATGATAACAGTAGAAAAGCCTGAGGCTGGTTTGTGGAATTTCTTAGGGTCTATCTCGAAAGATGATTTTGCAACGGTCGGTGCTAACTAAATTAAAGCTAGTAACTTACTGGCCTTATAGCGTCAACTCTAACGAGAATAGAGTTTTAAGGGCTAGAGTTTACGACGGTAAGAAGCCGATAGTATTGCCAGAAGTTAGCAAACTTGCGAAAGTCGCTTTTAGAGTGACGCCTACGGATAGGGTGGCAGCCCCAGTAGCGCAAGGTTTTTTAAATGACGATGGAGCTAATGCCGACGAGAAAGCTTTAGATGGAATTTTTTCGACAAATTTAAAGCTAGAAACGCCAGGGGAATATGAGCTTTGGCTTCTTATAAAAACTCCAACATTTGAAAGACACCAAAAGATACCATTTATAGTAAAACCTAAAATGCTAACCTTGCTAAAACCTACTATGCAAGAAAATAATAATGCTTTATTTAAAGTTCAATTAAGCGAAGAGGCACTTTCACTTAAAAAGTTAAACGTCAGCTTAGTAGCTAAAAGTTTTAATAAGACTGTTCATATCCCATTAAAAAGAGATATTAACGATAGACATTTATTACTAGGCTCATCAGAGTATTTAACGGAAGATGGAAGTTATACGATCTATGCTACTCTTTCAGGAACAAATAGAGGAAAGGCAGTTGAAGCAACGACGCAAACTATAGATTATACAAAGGGGGAAGTTAAAGAGGAAGTAAGAGAAGATAAGGATTCTTTAGAAGATGCCCGAGCAAAAGAAAATAAAGATAAAAATAAAGATAAAAGTGAAAATAAAGAAGAAAGCTTTTTAACTGAGCATATAGTTATGCTAGTAGCTAATTTTATATTACTAATTATCATTTTAATATATTTTAAGAAAAAGTTTGGTGGGAAAAAAGATTTCGATATGTCCTCGATAAGCGTTTCAGGCGATATTTTAAAACGAATAAAAGATTTAGAAAAGAAATCAAAAATCCAAGAGGTGGATACTTCAAGTTTTCTTTTTGTAGACGATGATGATGCGGAGCGGAAACCAAAAGAAGACAAAGAAGATGATAAGGATGATAAAGAAGTTAAGGATATAAATTTTTCAAAAGTAGCCTCGGTAAGTGATGCAGGTAGTGAGAATAATGAAAATGATAAATCCGCTAAAAACACTGAAAATATAACTGAAAATATAACTGAAAATATAGATGATAAAGATGGAGCTACTGAAGATAAAAAAGATGAAGATAAAGATGCGGATAAAGATAATGCTTCGGATAATAAAGAGAGCAATAAAGAGAGCGATAAAGAAATAAATAAAAAAACGGAAGAAAAACTTAAAGAAAAACTTAAAGAAGAAATAAAAGAGAAAATAAAAGAAGAGAGGCAAGGAGAAGAGCAAAAAGAAGAAAAAGATAATAAGGAAGAAGAAAACAAAGAAGATAATAAGAAAGAAAATATAGAAGAAAATAAAAAATAATTTAGTTTTTATAGCGAGAAAATTATGACGTTAATTATAGTTTTAGGAATAGTTGAATCTTTTATAGTTGCACTAATAGTTTTTGCTGTTCTTTTAAAAAAGAGATTGGCAGTTCAGAGCTTAAATAATAGTCTTAAAGACAATTTATCACACGTCGATTTAACTAAACAAAAGGTTAGCTCAATATTAGAGCAATTAGTGCCATTTGAAGAATTAAAGTTAAAAGTAAAAGAGCTTACACAAAAAAGAGAAACGTTAAAGCTCGAAAAAGGAAGACTATCCGTAGCAACGGTAGAAAGAGAAACTATAGATAGACGTTTAAGAGAGTTAGAAGAGATAGAAAGAGAGTTAGAAGCTAGCAATATAGAGGTAAAAAAAGAACTCGATTTGCTCGAAGGAAGACAAAAGGAATTGCAAAGTAGAAACGCATCGCTAAATTTAAAGATTCAAGAAAACACTCAAGAAATAGAAAAGATGACTAGCGAAGCACTACTAGAAGAGAATATTAAAAAAGAGATGCAATCGGTTCAAGAAAAATTGCTAGCAGTCCAAGCGGAAACTGAGAAATTAACTGAAGCTCACAATGTCGGCAAAAATCAATATTCAGTTTTAAAAAGAAGATTCGATGCACTCGATATAGAGTATGCGCAGCTTTATGAAAAGTTTGTAACTAAATAAAATTAAATAAGATTAAAAGGATGTTTTTATATGAAAGAATATTTATTGTGGTTGTTAAAATTTTTTACAGTATTATTTTTTATTTTTATTTTAATTCCTTTTATGATGATGTTTCTAGCATTAGCGACTTCTAAAAGTTTAAATAAAGAAAACATAATACCGATGGATAAAAATATGGTAGCCGTAGTTAATGTAAACGGCATGATAATGGACTCTAAGGAGGTGGTTGAAAAATTACATAAGTTTTCTTCAGATAATAAGTTTAAAGGGATAGTGCTAAAGGTAAATTCCCCAGGAGGCGCAGTAGCACCGTCGCAAGATATTTACAATACTATTTTAGAACTAAAGAAAAAGAAGCCTATTTATGCCGTGATGGACTCTATGGCAACGTCGGGTGGATATTACGTTGCAGCGCCTTGCACGAAAATTTATGCACAAAAAGGCACTTTAACTGGCTCTATCGGTGTTATATCGCAATTTGTTAATGTAAAAAGTTTAGCAGAGTGGTTCGGATTAAAAGTAGAGGTTATAAAGTCTGGAAATTTAAAAGATATGGGGTCTAGTTTTAGAGATATGACGGATGAAGAAAGAGAATATTTTCAAAACGTATCTAACATTATCCATGAAGATTTTATAAGTGATATTGCTAAGGCAAGGAATATAGATATAAATAATTTAAGACAAATCGCAGATGGGCGAGTACTAACGGGGACTCAAGCAAAGAAAGTTAAGCTTATAGATGAGATAGGTGGAATAAACGATGCTTCAAGAAAAATGTTTGAGGAGTTAAATATAAAACTTAACGAAGGAGAACTTCCAAAGTTATATAATCCTAGTGATAAACTAAACGAGTTTAAGAAACTTTTAAATTCTAGCGTTAGTTTTTTATCGAGAGCTCATCAAGGTGTTCAAGTGATGTATCTTTATTAAAAGTTCTTAGTTCTTCTTTCACGTTTAAAGGAGGTTTTAAAACGTGAAAGAACCTTAAATTTTAAATTAAAAATTAATGGCGTCGCTAGAAAACTAGCAATTTTTTATAACTTTATTTATAATAGTTTTGTTTATAGTAATTCTATTTATAATAAGTTTATTTGTAAAAAGTTTGTTTTATAAGTAATTATTTTTTAAAAAAAAGGATGGGTAGTATATGAATAAATTATCGATAAAAGATTTAGACTTAAATGGTAAGAAAGTTTTAATGAGAGTAGATTTTAATGTTCCTCTTAAAGATGGAAAAGTTTCAGATGATACTAGGATAACGGCTGCAATGCCAACGATAAAATATGCCTTAGAAAATGGTGCAAAACTTATCTTATTAAGCCATTTAGGACGCCCTAAAGGAGAGGTAAACAATGAGTTTAGTTTAGCCCCAGTGGCAAAACATTTAGAAGAGCTTCTAGGAAAAAAAGTAAACTTTGTTAGCGATTGTGTTGGTGAAAAAGCTCGTGAGGCTGTAAATAAATTATCTAATGACGAGGTGGCTTTATTAGAAAACACCCGCTTTCATAAGGAAGAGGAGCTATTAGATAAGTACGATAAGCAAGACGACGAGACTAAAGCTAAGATAGATGCATTCGTAAAGGATATGGCTTCTCTAGGAGAAGTTTTTGTAAACGATGCTTTTGGAACTGCTCACAGAGCACACGCTTCGACTGCTGGTATAAACAAGTATGTGTCTAAGAGTGCATCAGGTTTTTTAATGGAGAAAGAGATTAACTATTTTACTAAGGCTTTAGAAAATCCTGAAAGACCGTTCGTTGCTATTTTAGGCGGTTCAAAAGTATCTGATAAGATTCAAGTAATTTTAAATTTACTTGAAAAAGTAGACACTTTAATAATCGGTGGTGCGATGACTTATACTTTTTTAAAATCTAAAGGGCAAAACGTAGGTAAAAGTTTAGTAGAAGATGATAAACTAGACCTTGCAAAAGAGATTCTAGAAAAAGCGAAAGCTAAAGGAGTTAATTTTCTTTTACCTATCGACCATAGTGTAGCAGATAATTTTGAGGCAGAGAGCGTAAGGGCGCACGTTGAAGAATTGTCTGATGGCGACATGGGTTTAGATATTGGACCTAAGACCATAGCATTATTTAGCGATGCGATTAAGAGTGCAAAAACGGTAGTATGGAACGGGCCTTTAGGCGTATTTGAAAAGGAAGCGTTTGCAGTGGGGACTTTTGCTATCGCTAAAGCTATTTCAGAGACCGATTGCACGAGCATTATAGGTGGTGGAGACTCAGTTTCGGCAGTTAATAAGTCGGGACTCGCAGATAAGATGACTCATATTTCAACTGGCGGTGGAGCTAGTCTCGAGTTTCTAGAAGGAAAGAAGCTCCCAGGGGTTTATGCTCTAAGTGATAAATCTTAAAGTTAATAAATCTTAAAATTGATAAATAATCAGTAAGAGATTTTAAAAAGAGGGAAGAGAAAGTTTTTTTCTTAAACTTTTTCTTCCTTAAAAGATTTTTTCTTTACATACGCGGTGTTTTTACCAGAACCTAAGCGAGATATCAATTTATTTTCAACTAATTTTTTTAACGCTGCTTCAACGGATGAACTTCCTATCGTTGGGCAGGAGAGTAAAACGTCTCGTTTTGAAAATTTTCCAATAGTATTTGAAACGTAATTTTTTACGATATCGTAAGAGTTTAATTTTTTTCCAAGTTTATTAGTAGTCGTTATTCTTTCTTCTAAATCTTTATAGCATTTGTAAGTAATGCTTAAAAAATATTTTATAAACGGTTTGTAATCGTTTTTTCCACTATGCCAATTTTTATTAGATAGCCTAATGGCGTTATAGTAATCGTCTAAAGTATCGAGAATTTCTTTTTCTAAGCTTATGTAGCGTCCTACTAAAAAATTATTTTGGTAAAGTAAAAGGAGAGTTAAAAGTCTACTCATTCTCCCATTTCCGTCTAAAAATGGGTGAATGCAAAGAAAATCTAAAATAAAGATTGGAATAAGAATTAGTGGTGTAATAGTATTTAATGCTAAGGCATTTTTATAATTTTCACATATACTTTTTACTGCATTTGGCGTTTCAAATGGGTCTAGTGGTGTAAATATAACTTTTGTTTCTCCATCTTTCGATGTTTCAGTTAAAAAATTATTAGTCGATTTAAATTTTCCTGCAAATTCTAAACTACTATATTTGTATAAATTTTTGTGAAGTTGCAATATGTAGTTGCTATTAAGTTGGATATGTTGGTAATTTTGATGTATTAAATCTAGTAAGTTTTTATATCCTAAGATTTCATATTCTTCTTTATTTTGAGGTTTTATTTTATCATCTACTATCTTTTGTAATCTTGATTCAGTAGTCATAATTCCCTCTATGCTATTTGAAGCCTTAGTGCTTTGTGTTTTAGAAATATTTATTAATCTATTTAATGTTAATGTAGGGATTTTTTGCGTCTCGTATAGTTTTTGACATGTCTTATATTCATGAATTTTAATAACGTTTGATATTATTTCATTATCTATTATTTTTTTATCTTGTAGCTTTGAATAATCAAATTTTCTCATATATAACCTTTTTACTTTAAGTTTTATTCTCACAATTATAGCTATATTTTGGGAGAACGCAAGTATTGTTTGGGAGAATGTTTTTTTATGCCTTACCCTAGCTTTTTATTTGACTTAAAGATATTTTAATATCTTCAATCAACTATTTTTTAATTTGTCAACGTTTTTATTTAAAAAATGTATTGACGTTTTATTTTTTATAATGTATCTATTTTACCAAATAAAGAAATCAATTTACTAAAAATAATCAAAATCGTGAATATGTGAAGTTTTTTTTGTTAGCTTAATGCCTATTTTCTAGTGTATTTTAGCCTTTTTCAAGCTTTTTTAGAAAATAGCGTTTGACTTTTTTTAGTTTTAAAAACTTTAGGTTTTTTTAAAAAGTTTTAGGTTAATTTAAAAATGCTTTCAGAAAAATTTCAAAAAGATTTTTACTAGTGGGAAAATAAAATTTTTTTAAATTTGTTTTTAATTTTTAAAAATTTTGTAGGGACACTTGGCTAGGAGAGATCTATCTAAAATTTAAGATAAAATTTAAGATGTTGGTTTTAATTATTTTAGTTTGTAAGCAATTTTATTTTCTTACTTAATCTTAAAATTTTCATATTTTTTATTTTACAATTTTTATAACTTTTTTTAAAAGGCTGTGCGCTATGAAAAAATCTACTTTTATACTATCCGTTCTCTTTCTTTCAAGCTTTTTTGTTTTTTCAAATTTTGCATACGCCTTAGAAGTCATCTGGGCTACGCCTCTAGGAGATGGTATTGCTGTCGATAGGAAAGAGATAGTAATCTCATTTGATAAAGATGTAGTGCCATTTGGGATTGGGAGTAAAAAAGCTAGTGTTGATGATACTAGTAGTGATACTAGTAATGATGCCGATAAAAATAACCCTGTATTTAAAAACGTTTTAGAAGATAATGAAAATATAAAAAATAATAAAGAAACAAATAATAAAAAAGCAAATAATAAAGAAAATAACAAAGATAAAAATAAAGATAAAAATAAAGATAAAAGCAATAAGATAGATTATGAAAACATCGCGCAATGATATATTAAGATTACACCTAATGTAAATTGTTCTTTTACTTGGCTCTCTCCTAAAAAACTTGTATGTAGATTAAGCCATGTTAGAGAAACATTTGATTATGCAACTAAGTATGAAATAAGGGTTTTAAAAGGTCTAAAGGCTCTAGATGGAAGCAAGCTTAAAGAAGATTACGTCGAAAGCTTTCAAACTGAGCTTGCAAAAGTTAAATATGTAAATATCACTTATGATAATAATGATGAAAAAATTTTTAAGCCAACTATTAATTTTGATTTTAATACTATAATCGATCCTTATACATTAAAATTTGAGATTTCAGATGGTGATAAAAAGTATGATCATAAAATTTTGTGTAAAAGAAGATGGTCGTATCGTGATGCTGATATTTGTTTTGATTCTAGTAATGCAAAAAATAAAATTGAAGTAGCATCTTGCCTTTTTAAAAAATCCTCCAGAGAAATTTCTTGCGAAGTTTTGCCATTAGAAGATCTTCCGTATGATAAAACAGTATCGATATGGCTTAAAGATGGTCTTAAAACTTTTGAAGGAGATTTAAAACAAACAAGAAAGCTAGTAAAAGAATTTAAGATTTCTGACAATTATAATTATAAACAGTATGTAGATAAAAGTGAGTTAACGTTTTTAGAAGCTAATATGCCTTCATACTTAATAAAATTTGAGGATTGGTTTTATAAAAATATAAAGAGATTTAAATTTTATTACGTTGTAGAAAAAAATAAGAAAGGCGTAGCGTTTAAAATTCCTGCTAAAATAAGAAAAATAGAATATAACAAAAATAAAAAATATAAAATTTTTAAGGAGATATATTATTCCAATTATGGTAGAGAGCAGCACACTTATTACCCTAAAGGCAAAGATAGTTATTTATATAACAAAGATATTTTTGAAATAGTTCCTTTAAGACCGCTTCCTTTTAACGCTAATTATAAATTAGTTATAGACGATATCAAAGCGGTAAATAGAGAACGCCTAAAGGCTAAAACTTTAGATAAGCATAAAACGTATAAAGAATCTCTAAAATTAAATAAAATTATCTACAAACTAAATGATGTAAAAAATGTTTCTCTTTATAAAAATTATAATGCTGCTCGAAAATTAAGAAAAAAAATACTATTAAAACCTGAAAATTATATTAAATTAAATTTTAATGCACCAATAAAGATATATACTGTTAACTATATAGAAAATGGCAAGATAAAAAAATCATTTTCAGATTATTTGCCAATGAACCCTGAGAGCGATTATAGAATATTAAATATTTATGCTAAGGATATATTTAATAGAGTGTATAAAAAGAAATTAAATATAAGATATGGCGTAGAAGCATATGCACCAGCACACGGGCAGCCTAATGACGATATATCAGTTCTAGAAAAAGATATAGATTCTCATTTGCCACTTTATGCTATTAACCTTGATACGATATCTCTAGATTATGAAAAGGTTTCAAATAACGAAAGACGTATAGGAAGTAAAGAGTTTAGTCTAGATAGAAGAAGAAACGTGTGGTTTAAAGTTCCTTTAAAAATTAAAGAGATTTTTAAAACTGGTTCAGGAATCGCAAAATGGAAATTATCTGATAATAAAAATGAGTATAATGATAATCTAATTATAGTAACTCCATTTCATGTTCATTTTAAAATTGGAACGTTTAATAGTCTTACTTGGGTTACTAATTTGAGCGATGGAAAGCCTGTTAAAGATGCTAAAGTTGAAATCATCTTAGACGATAGCCAAAAAAGATGTGGTGATGAATGTTATGAAAAATATTATATCGGGCTATTAAATTCATATAAAATTTTAGCTACGGGAAAAACCGATAGTGAAGGGATAGCTATTTTAGATGGCATGAGAAAGTTTAGCGAGCATATAGATAGTGAAGAACCCGAACGCTTATATACTAATGATGTTTACCAAAACAAGCAAAATTTATTAGTAAAGGTGACTAAGGGAGATGATGTAGCTTTTTTGCCAGTTAATTACGATTTTTTAAATAAGCATAGCAAAGAAGATTGGTGGGATTATCGAAATGCTAGAACTTCTAAAAAAGATTTTTCAAAAGTTTGGGGAACGACCTCTCAAGGTGTTTATAAAAGAGAAAGCACAGTGCAAGGTAAAATCGTTGTGCGAGAGATAGATAACGAGTCGATAAAACTCCCAGATGTAAAAAAATATAATATGTGTGTATATAATCCTATGAATAATCTAATACATGAAAAGCAGAATATAGCTTTATCAGAGTTTGGAACTTATGATTTTGAATTTAAATTATCAAAGAGAGTATACACAGGGTATTACAATATATATTTACAAGATAAAGATTTTCAATGTCAAAGAGATTTTCCTACCTATCGTGGGGAACCAAGAAATTCTAGCTTTGTGTTAAAGTTTTTAGTAAGTGATTTTACGCCACCAAGTTTTACCGTAAAATCTTTTTTAGATAAGCAAGATTATGTATTAGGAGATGTCGCTATTTTAAATGTAGCTTCTAATTTATATTCGGGAGGTCCACTTTCAAATGGAAAATTAAGCGTATTAGCAAAAGTTTTCCCTAAAACTATAATAGCTAAAAATAAAGAGTATTTAGATTTTGATTTTAGAGAATCAAATATTGCGTGTG
This sequence comes from Bdellovibrionota bacterium, assembly GCA_050952645.1. Taxonomy (GTDB): domain Bacteria; phylum Bdellovibrionota_C; class UBA2361; order UBA2361; family CAKMMH01; genus CAKMMH01. The sequence goes on from JBMNLI010000007.1 coordinate 25,184, forward strand.
GTGAGCGCTATGAAGGGAAAGAAAGATTATGTAGCTCACATTATGTATATTCTTATAATAAAGTGTTATATAGAAATAGTAATTTAACTCTTAAGAATGATGGTACTAAAAAACAAGAAATTAGCATTAAAGATCTAAATATTCCATACGGAATAATCAATGTAGAAAGTTCTGTTATAGATGAAAGAGGTGTATCGAGAGCATCAAATTCTATGGCAAAATATTCTGATAGAAACCAATTTTTGGGCATAAGGCACAATGATTATTTTTTATATACGAAAGAAGTATATAGCCCTGAGTTTTTAGTAATAGATAATAATGGGGAAGTTTCAAAAAATGATGCGAAAATAAAAATTAAAATTTATTATGAAGATATAAAAATTGTTAAAGAAAAAAATGCTAGTGGAGTTTTTAAAGATTTTAAATATGAAAATTGGCATATTATCAAAAAAGATTCGATCGATTTTAAAGGAAAAAAACTTAAATACGATTTAAAATTTAATAGAGCAGGAAATTATATTTTATACGCTTATATTAAAGATGGTAATGGGGAAGTTTATGGCGTTACTAAATCGTATTTTGTAAAGGACGAAAAATATGGTACTAGCTCGCAAGAATTTAGCGAAGAGACCGATTATTTTAGACCTGAAAGAGAAGAGTATAAAGTAGGAGAGACTGCTAAATTTCTATTAAGAAGCGATTATAAAAATTCTTTAGCGCTTATTACTAAGGAAAGATATGGGATAAAGTCTCATTACACAAAATTTTTAGAACAAGAAAATAATATTATAGAAGTTCCTATCGATGAAAATGATATCCCTGGTGTTCATGTATCGGTCGTTTTGATGAAGCTAAGAGAGGGGGTTGAGTTCGATAAAAAGTGCATAGAAGAATATACAAAGCTATATGGACATTTAAAGTATAAAAATAAATTCTATAATGAACTTAGCGATAAGTGTGATGCACAAAAACCTAGTTATGTTAGGTATAGGAGCCAAGTTAAGGTGTTAGGAGATGATAAAGAGTTAAAGATAAAAGTTAGCACTAGTAAGCCTGAATATAAACCTAGTGAAAATATTGATATAAATATAAGTGTAAAAAATAAATCCGGGAAAGGTGTTGCTAGCGAACTTGCGATAATAGTGTTAGATCAATCTGTTTACGATCTAATACAAGGTAGCATAGATTACTTTAATCCATATAAGGCATTTCGTGGCACTTTAGGGAGTCTTAATATTTTTAATTTTAATATTTTAGAAAAGCTAGTAGGTTTTATACCTTTTGATCAAGGAGATAAAGAGTTAGCTAGACTTGAAAAAATTAAAAGAGAAAAGAAAGGCGAGAATCCAGGGGGAGACGGTGTAAGTAGCGAGTTACGAAGCAACTTTAAATATTTAGCTTATTGGGAGCCAAGCGCAATTACTGATGAAAATGGCGATGCAAATATTTCATTTAAGCTTCCAGATAATCTTACCACTTTTCGAGTTATCGCTTTTGCAGTCGATAAAAAAGATAAAATGGGAGTAGGCTTAAATACATTTAAGGTAAATAAGCATACAGAGATAAGACCTGTAATGCCTAACCAAGTTCGAGTTGGAGATAAGTTTGATGCTAGATTTACGGTGTTAAACAAACGTGGCGTTAAAAAACGATACAAGATAAATTATAGTGTAAAGCAAGGCAAAAATGGAGTTAAGAAAGAGTATTCAAAATTAGTTTGGATAAATCCTTTAGAAAGGTTCGAGTTGTCGTTCCCTGTAGATGTAAAGAAAAGGAAAAATTATTACTATGAAGTTTTTGCTAGCGATCTAAACGATAAAGATAATTTTGATGGTGTAGTATCGAAAGTAAAAGTTCTGCCAGTAAGAAACAGGGAAACTTTAGGCGTGTATAATGAAATTAAGGCGACGAAAAAAGGAAATAAAAAAACGCTTCAAGTTAAGCTTCCTGATGGAATTTTAAAAGGGCAATTAAAATTAAATGTAAGCGCTATAGCTATCAATGCTTTAGAGGGGGTGTTTGAATATATGAAAGATTATTCTTATACTTGCTGGGAGCAAAAGTTAAGTAGAGCATTAGTATCTGCTTATTATGAAGTGTTTAGAGATTTTGTCCCTAAAAGTTTCGTTTGGAAAGATGGTGGAAGAGTTTTTACAAACAAAATGCTTCAATTAGCAAAAAATTACCAAGCATCACGTGGCGGAATGACTTTTTTCGTTCCTGAAAATGGTAATATAAGTGAGTATTTAAGTTCTTTTACAATGTTTGGTTTTAGTATTTTAAAAGATTTAGGATATGAAATACCGAGTGATGTAAGTAGTAAGTTAAAAGAATATATTTTAAAAATGTTAAATAAGGATTCTGAATTAACTTCACGAGTAATGGCTGTATATGCATTATCGAAAGAAGGCGCTCTCGATAAGAGTGAGATAATAAGAGTCTTTAATGATAGAGAAAGAATGAGTTTATTTGCTAAGTCGATTTTGCTAGAGACGATATCGCATCGTATAAAAAGCGGCGAGAAAGATTTTAAGAAAGAAGCTGAAGTTCTTTTTAAAGATATTATAAATTATGGTGATGAGACTTCTAGTAAACTTAATTTCGTAAGTACTAGTGATGAAAGTTGGCAGGAGTTGTATTCTAGTGGTAGAACTAATTGTAGTATTTTAAGTTCTTTTGCTAGTTATAGTGGTGTAGTAGATAGGAAAGGAAAAGAGGCTGAATATCTTAAAGAGCAAAGTTCTAAGCTTTTTAAAACGATACTAGAAAATAGGAGGCAAGATGGCTCTTTTGGTAATACTCAAGAAAATATTTTTTGTTTAAAGGCGATAAGTGATTATATCAAAAAACCAGAAATGAGAGGAGTTGATTTGAATTTTAAGGGAACTCTATTTAATAAAGAATTTGCTAACTTTAATCCTAAAAAAAATATTAAGGCAGAGAGTGTAGTAAAACTTTCTAAGGCTGATAGTAATAAGCAAGGCGAGTTAGTCGTTAATGCAAAGGGTAAAGGGGATGTTTATTATAATACTAGTATTTCTTACTATTCAAAGTATCCACTCGAATATAAGAATGCGGGAATTGCGATTCAAAGAGAGTATAGTGTAAAAAGAGGGAATCGTTTTAAGTTGCTAAGAGATGGCGAGAAGTTAGAGGTTGGTGATATAGTAAGAGTCGATTTATATCTTTCGACGCCTTCTCAAAGAAGTTTTGTCGTAGTAACCGACCCACTCCCAGGGGCGTTAGAGCCTATAAATACCGATTTGGCAGGCAATGACAGATTAGATGATGAAGATGTAGATGATTATTATGAAGATGATTCGTATAGGAACACTCGTTTAAGATGGAATACGTATTATTTTTATTATAATGAACTTTTACACGATAATGCTAGATTTTATTCTGAGTATTTGCCTAAAGGGTATCATCATTTAAGATACAAAGCAGTCGTAGTTGCAAGGGGAACTTTCCAAGCTGGTGGTACATTTGCAGAAGAAATGTATAACCCAGATATTTTTGGAAGAGGAAAAGAGGCTAGCTTTGTAGTCGGAAAAAAATAAGAGCATAAGATATTGTTCTTTGACGTTTTAAATAGGTGATGTTAATTTTTTTAGAATTTTAAAAACCCCTTTAAAACGTCAAAGAATCTTTTTTAAAAAAAGAAAGCTTTATTCTGTAAATGCTTCATTGATGATTTCTTTATTTTTGTTTCTAATATATTCAAATGCTGCGGTTAAAAAAATAATTATATTCATTACAAACATTGGGTAGGCTTTAATATAAAAATCAAAGATTGCCCATTGGGCAGCTTTGAGCATCAGGGCGATTCTCATATATTTAACGGATTTTATTAGGTATGCTAATATAGCAAATGAGATAGATGCGGTAATTGGAAAAATTCCAATCCAAGAATTTTTATTGAAGGCTAGTCCTAAAATAGTCATAGCGACGCATATAAAGATTGTGATATTTTTAGTAAGTTTTCCTTTTATTTCTAAAGCGTGTCTAGTAGCCATTAGCAAGTGAGCAACGATACCAGAGTATCCACCAAGGCAAAGGCAGGAGAGTGCGCAAAAAAGGTTAGTTATCATTATTAGCAAAATCATATTTTTTTTATGTTTGCTAAATATAGAAGAAAGAGTAAATGATGCACCAATAAAGGACAAAGCTTGTCCTATTAAAGTTAAATTATTCATAATTTATAAGTCTTAAAAAAAAGTTCTTTGACGTTTTAAGGTAGTTTAAGCTAACCTATTACAAAACAATTTTTCCTGCCCCACATAAAACGTGAAGAAGTAAAAAAATATTTGTCTAGTGTAAATGATTTTTTAGTAATATAAAATTTAAAAATTTTATAATTTTTATTGTGGTTTTATAACTATATAAAAAATCTAAGTTTTTTCTTAATAAAAATGTTTTAAAAAAAACCTTAAATTATAGGATTAAATGTGGTCTGAATGAGTTTTTATTTTTTCGCGTATTCTAAGTTAGTTTTAAACTCTTCGCAAAAAAAAGATTTTTTTAATCCTCTTTAAATGTGTGAAGAACTAAAAAATTTTTATTTCTAATTAGCATTACTAACTAGCGTCGGCTATGTTTTTATTTTTTCTTCTTAGATATTCTAGTGCACAGGTGATTATAATTATTATATCCATTAAAAATGTTCGGTATGCTTGAATATAAAAATCAAAGATTGCCCATTGCACCGTAGCGAATATGTAGACTATCCTCAAGCCTTGTGAAGATTTTACTAAATATGCTAAAATAGCGAATGATACTTCAGCGGTAATCGGAAGGAGTCCAAGAGAAGAGTTTTCGTTAGAAAGAATTCCTAGGAATATTATTCCAGTGCATATAAGAAAGGTGTTAAATTTAGTTAGTTTTCCTTTTAAGTCTAAGATATGTCTTATTATAAGCACGGCAGTAGAGGTAAAACCTGAATATCCGCCTAAAACGAGATAAGAAAGTGCGTAGCAACTATCATTTAGTAGTATAAAAGCTACCATATTTTTTTTATTTTTACCAAATATTGAAACTATAGAGAAAAACACGCCGATTGCTGATAAAATTTACCCTAATATAAATGAGTGTCTCATAACTTTTTTTTATTTTTTTTAATAACAAATACGCAACTAAAATAGGTTATCACTTTTAGATTTATTATTCAAAATTTTTAGTAGAAGGTGTTGTGTAGTTTTTCTCCTTTAATTTTATTTTGAGGGAATTTAGTTAGGAACTTCCTTGTTTTTATTTATATTTTTAATGAATGCGAATGCGGAAGTTAAAAAAGTTGATACGTCCGTTATGAAAGCTGGATAAGCTTTAATATGAAAATCGAAGATACCCCATAGAAAGACGCTTAGCATTAAAACGGCTCTCATATTTTGTACGGATTTTATGTAATAGGTTAAAATAATGAGTGATACTGAGGCGATAATGGGAAGAATACCGATCCAAGAATTTTTATTAAAATAGAGTCCAAATAATATGATAATTATGCATATAGTGTAAGTTATAGTTTTAGTTAATTTACCTTTTACTTCTAAAATATGTCTAATTGCCATAGATGTATTAGCTATAAATCCTGAATGTCCACCTAAAACAAGGTTAGAGAGAGCGCAGAACGTGCAAGTTAAGGATATTAGCATGATCATATTTTTTTTGTTTTTACTAAATATAGAAAAAAGAAGAAAAGTAGCACCAGTAAAAGATAAAACTTGCCCCAATATAAACAGTTTGTCCATAACCCAAATAGCCTTTAATAAAAAATAATGTGTTAGTTTAGTATGAACGATTTTTATAAAATGTGGAATAAGAAGTTTTTATTTCTAATTAGCATTACTAGCTAACATCGGCTATGTTTTTATTTTTTCTTCTTAGATATTCTAGCGTGGTAGTGGTTAGAGTTATTATGTCCATGGTAAACATTGGGTAGGCTTTGAAATGAAAATCAAAGAGCGCCCACTGCATAGTGCAAAATAATAAAACGATTCTCATATTTTGTGTAGACTTTATATAATAAGTTAAAATAACGAGCGATACCGAAGCAGTTATAGGAAGAATGCTAATCCAAAAAATTTTATCTTCATCGATATAAGTATTAAAATAAAGTCCTAAAATTATGATGGCAACACATATTAAAAAAGTGGCTCTTCATGTTTTAAGTTAGGTTTTAGACCTTAAAGTTAGTATCACTCACCTCGACGAAGCCCAAAAGAAAATTGACTTTAAAGAAATTTGCATAAAATAAATTACTTTAAATATAGTTGTAATTTTTCTTTAAACTATAGATAGTTTTCTATAAAAGCCAATTTTCTTTTAAGCGTGTGCCGGGCACGACATAGTTCTAGCGGGTGAAAGTCCCGTCACGGGTAGTTGTCACCAAGTGTAGTGATGCCACAAGCTCGAAGCAGTAATGTTAGAGTGAAGGAAGTGGCGGATCAAAACCAAGGAGCCTACGAACAGAAACCAGATACAAGGCTAAATGGTGGGTGAGGTTGCGCTACAAACCGAAGCCCTAAAGACAAACGTAAAACCAAACGAGTAAATCTGGAGGTTGTCTGGTGAAAGAACTATGCCTTACCCCGGGAGGTCCAGATAGCGTGCTATGCACGTGCGATATAAAGCTTATATCTGGAAGTCAGTTGATACCATAGTACTTGAGACACCACTCAAGGAAGGGTTGAACGTTAATATATTGTGAATCACTGTAAGCAAGGCTAGAAGAGTCCGAAATTGAAGATATGCCTAACAAACAGGAACGTAACCTGTGGGGGCAGAAGATAGAGGGGGTGTTTTCTAGTAGCTTTACAAACAGAGGGAGGAGCAACAGGTGGAATTGATTGAATTGATTATATCAGACAAAAATATAGATGAGGCTATAAAGGCTGTTAAGCGAAATAAAGGTGCATCTGGTGTAGATGATATGCCAGTAGATGAGCTTGAAGACTATTTTGCCGTTCACAGAGAAGAGATAAAATCTCAGATACGTGAAGGGAATTATAAGCCGAGTCCAGTTAAGAGAGTGTATATACCTAAAGCTAATGGTAAGATGAGACCTTTAGGAATACCTACAGTAGTAGATAGGGTAATTCAACAAGCGGTAGCGCAAATACTAGCACGCGGATACGAAAAGTATTTTAGTAATAGTAGCTATGGCTTTAGACCTAGAAGGAATTGCCATCTAGCAGTATATAGAACTCTTGAGTACTTGAAAAGAGGCTATGATTGGGTTATAGACCTAGACATAGAGAAATATTTTGATACTGTTAATCACGACAAATTAATTTCGATAATCAGGGAACGCATCAAAGATGCGAAGACACTACGATTGATAAGACAGTTCTTAAGAGCTGGTATAATGGAAGATGGATTGTTTACTGTAAGTGAGAAAGGAGTTCCGCAAGGAGGTCCATTATCCCCAGTATTATCTAACATATACCTTGATAAGCTCGACAAGGAACTGGAAGCAAGAGGACTTAAGTTTGTTAGATATGCCGATGACTGTAATATATTTGTTAGAAGTGAAAAGGCTGCTAATAGAGTAATGAAGTCCGTTGCGAGTTGGTTGGAGCGTAAGCTACGACTTAAAATTAATTCAAGTAAGAGTAAAATCTCTAGGCCGACGGAAAGCACTTTCTTAGGCTTTACCTACTGGAAGAGTGGGTATAAAACTTGGAAATGTAAACCTGCTGAAGATCGCAAACGAAAACTCTATGATAAAACTAGAGAAATTCTTTGTAGACGGAAGGCAATGGCACGAACGTTAGGTTCGACATTTCAACAGCTAAGCTGGTTAATTAAAGGTTGGATAAACTATTATAAGATAGGAACTCTTAAGACTTTTATAGATAAATATGGTCAATGGCTTAGACACAAAGTGAGGGTTATAATACTTAAACAGTGGAAATTGCCGAGACGAATCTATCTAAATCTTAAGAAATTGAACCGAATGCTTGGTTGCAATTTTAGAAATGAAGAAATCTATAAGGTTGCTAACAGCAGACTCGGCTGGTATAGACGCAGTTCGTGGTACGTAGTGAATTATGCATTAAGCCCTAAAATATTGGGGCGTAAAACAAAGGAACGAATTGGTTTAATCGACCCTTTGACGTATTACCTGAGTATTACTTGATATTATATTAATGGAGCGCCGTATACGAGACCCGTACGTACGGTGCGACGGGAGGGAGAGGGTATAGCCCTCGCTCTACCCTATTATATCTTTTATTATTTCTTTTATTATTTCTTTTATTATTTCTTTTATTATTTTCTTTATTATCTCTTAATTATTCGTTTCTTTTAATTTAGATTCCAATTTTTGTTTTCAAATTATAAATTTTATAATTAAATTTTCTTGTAATATAAGTAGCTTTGCTAAGTAGTAGCAAATGCATAAAGTCTAAAGTAAAAGTAGTTAATGTTTTGCTAAAAACGTGGAGACCTAAATGCTTATTTAGGTTATATTTTGCTATTAAAATAAACCTAGTTATTTTCAATAAGTTATCTTTTAAAGGCGTTTTAAACTAAAAAAATAATTTAAGTTTCGTAATATTCTTGCCGTTATATTAAATTGAAAGGATTGAATGTGTGTGATTAAAGAAAGGTTTTTCTTGAATGTGTGTGAAAATAATCTTTCATTTAAAGGTATCTTTTTTAAAGCGACTTTAAAAATAATCACTATTAGACAAAATAATTTGTTACACATTTTAATCCTCCAAGGAAGGTAAATTAATTTATTTCAAGGAGGAAATGAAAATGGCAATAACAATTGGTAGTAATATTACTTCTCTTAAAGCCCAAAGGCAGTTGACTAAATCGACTGCAGGTCTTAGTGCAACGTACTCAAGACTAAGTTCGGGTTTAAGAATTAACAAAGCAAGCGATGACGCAGCAGGATTAGCAATCGCAGACTCATTAAAAGCTGACCAAAGAGTAGCAGCAGTAGCTATAAGAAACGCTAATGATGGTATTTCAACTATAGCAATCGCTGACGGTGCTCTTTCTCAAGTGTCAGACGTGTTAACTCGTTTAGCAGAGTTAGCAGAGCAATCGGCAAACGGTGTGTATTCAACATCGCAACGTAATGCTCTACAAAATGAGTTTAGCGCATTAGGTTCTGAGATACAACGTATCGCTACAACAACGGAGTTTAACGGCGTTAAACTTCTTGATGGAGCTGGCTCGGGTATTACTCTGCAAGTTGGCTTCGATTCTAAAGAAACATCTAGAATATCGATTACTAACGTAGCAGGTACTCTTCAAAGATTAGGCATAGGTAATGCTGATGGAGATATGACTATTTCTATTAGTGGTGAAACCATTGAAGAGGGGCAAGCTGCATCGAGAGACGCTCTAGATAAAGTAAACTTAGCAATCGGAAGCTTAGCATCTACTAGAGGTAATTTAGGTGCTGTAGAGTCAAGGTTATCAGTTACGATAAATAACCTAGAAGTTGCTAAGGAAAACTTTGCATCAGCAGAAAGCCAAATTAGAGACGTAGACGTGGCTTCAGAAGCTGCCGAGCTTACAAGATTAAATATCTTACAACAAGCAGGTGCTTCAGTTCTTGCTCAGGCAAACCAGCAACCAGCTATCGCTTTAAGCCTGTTAGCTTAAAACTTAATATAGCTGATTTAAAAGCTTTGTTTCTTTTAAGTTTTGCATAATAATGAGGTTAGCAAGCCATGTAGAATGGTGCTAACCTTAGCAAAACTTTAGCAAAACTTAAAGACGTAAAACTAAAATTTTTTTAAAGAGATGCTAAAGTTGTCCTAGTATCTCTTTTATAAGTAAAAGTTCTTTTACGGTATAATTTTTGGGCTTCGTGGGGTGAGTGATACTAATTTTAAGGTCTTAAACCTACCTTAAAACGTGAAGAGCCTAATTTTTTAAATTTTAGTAGAAATTTATCGCAAAAGAAGCTGATTTCTAAAACAAGATTATAAAAAATCTGTTTTGTAGAAAACTTAAGGATAACAAGCAGTTATAAAGAATCTACTTCTATGGCTTTTGGCGTTTTGTAAAGATTTAGCTTAATCTTTAAATACATCAAGAGCCTTTTTCTTTTATTTTTCATCTATAAACATTGAGTTCTTAAAATATATAGCTCTTCATATCTCTGACGTTTTTTTCTATAAAGAACTTTGTTAGAGTTTTAAAATGTATTAAAGATATGGAGGACTTTTTTTAAGGTTAATTTATTAGATGAAAAAGAAAATAATAAAACTAATTATAGCATTATTTATTTTTACCGTAATATTTTTAGTCCCGAGTGCTTTTGCAAAGCCTATATATGTAATTAGAAAAAACGATGGTTCAGTTTTAATTACTAATAGGACGCCACCTAAGGGAACTAATGCCGTAGTTTATACGGGACAAAGAATATACAACAACACTAAAAGTGCATATGGCAATACTCAAGGAACATTTAGCAGAGTTCAAGGGAGCAATGCTAGTAATAATAGTGGTTATGGGGGAAAATTATTTTTAAGATATTGCGACCTTATAAAGGATGTATCACGTTATTATAATGTATCTGAAAGTTTGATAAGAAGTGTTATCCACGTTGAGTCTTTTTATAATCCATATGCAGTTTCTAAAAAAGGCGCTCAAGGGCTTATGCAACTAATGCCTTTTGTAGCTAAAGAGTTAGGAGTTTCAAACCCATTCGTTCCAGAGCAAAATATTGAGGGAGGAACTAGACTCTTGTCGAAACTATTAAAAAAATATAACGGCAATAGGGCTCTTGCGCTTGCGGCTTATAATGCAGGTGAGGGGGCTGTCGATAAATTCAATGGTATCCCACCTTATAAAGAAACTAGAGATTATGTAAGAAAAGTTTTAGCCTTGCAAACACGCTATGAAAGGATGTAAACTCTTTTAAGAAGTTTGCAAGTTTGCAAAAATTGCGTTTAGCGAAGCTTAAGGAAAATTTGCGTTTAGCGAAGCTAAGTGTAAATTTTCCTTGGGCTCTTTGAGTGTGCATGGTTATGTGCTAATTATCTGGCTATATTTAACTTTAGTTTGCAAGTTTGCAAAAATTTTTGTTTAGTTCCTAATATTTATAACGTGAAGAATTAGAATTTTTTTAAATTTTGTTATTAGTAAAAAATTATGAAAAGACTACCTAATATTCTTACATTTACTCGTTTGTTTTTAGTTCCATTGATGGCTATTTTTATGCTTTTTCCTTATTCGCCATATATTTATATTGCTATGGCATTATTTATTATTGCTGGACTTACAGATTTTGTTGATGGTTATTTTGCTAGAAAGTATGATGCGGTGACGGATTTGGGAAAAATTCTCGACCCCATAGCAGATAAATTGCTAGTAATGATTACTCTTATTATGTTTTTAGGTATAAAAACTGGGAATGGTGGCAGACCTTGGGTATCTGTTATATTAGTGGCGATTATTTTTGCGAGAGAAATTTGGATTATGGGATTAAGAACTGTGGCATCTGCAAAAGGAGTAGTTGTTCCTGCTTCAAAGGTTGCAAAATATAAAACTACATTTCAAATGATAGCGATTGGATTTTTATTTTTAAGTAATTATACATTTCCTTTTCTTTTATGGGATTGTTGCACTATAGGCAATTTCTTGCTTTTAATTTCCACAATTTTATCTGTAATAAGTGCAGTCGATTATTCAAAAAGAATTTTAAGTTTATAGAGAAATTTGAAACGTTTGTTAAATACTTATTTCATTACAGTTATTATTTTTATATTGTGAATTAAGGTTTGTAATTATATAATCTTCTTTAACCGAGTTATTTTTATTACTTATCGTAATGTATTTATAGCAGTATATACTTTTTTAAGTTTTAAAATTTTCCAAATATTATTTTCAAAAATATAATTTTTTTAAAATGTTGTAAAAGTATTATATAAGATTTTAATTATGTTAAACCTAAATAACAACCAAAAAAATTTTATCAAAAATAGGTGCAAGCTCTATCTAAAGATTGTCCTACTATATGTAAATTTTGGATTACGGCTTATAATTTAGCATTATCGAAAAAGGTGGCAACCCCTAAGCAACTAGGCTTTAAATATTTTGAGTTAAAAGGGGAGCCGTGTATAGCTAAGTATGCTATTTTAATTCCTGGTATAAAATTAGATAATGATAGTATAAAGACTACTAAACTCCCTGGGAGTTTGTGGAAGAAGGAAGAATATGCAGATTTTGTTCCCGTTGATAAAGAAAGTGAGACGATAAAACTTAGGACAATGAAGGGAGGGAAGATTTTTATTAAGTCTGGTATAATATTAGATATATTTAAGTTGTTAGATGAGGAGTTTCCTGTAGCAGGTTCGTTTCATGTAGGTTTTTTTAGGACTGCGCAAATTTTCGATACATCTAGTTCACCTAAGGGGAGTTCGTCTAGTAGTAGTTCATCATCTAGCAGTTCATCGTCTAGTAGGAGTAGTAGTTTATCTAGTAGCAGTGCATCTAGTAGTAGCAGCTCATCTCTAAGTTCTTCTAGCAGTAGTAGTTTAAGTAGTTCTAGCTCATCACCAAGTAGTAGTTCGTCTAGTTCTTTAAGTTCAAGCTTATCATCTAGTAGTAGTAGTTCATCTAGTAAGAGTTCGTCTTCTAGTAGCAAAAGTAGCTCATCTAGTTCTTCTAGCAGTTCTTTAAATCCTAGTTCATCTTCTAGTAGTAAGAGTCCGTCGTTTAGCAGTTCAAGTAAGAGCAGTTCTAGTTCTAGTAAGAGTTCTTCGCCTAGTAGTAGTAGTTCATCTAGTTCTTTAAGTTTAAGTTCTTCTTCTAGTAAGAGCAGTTCGTCTAGTAGCAGTTCTTTAAGTTCTAGTTTATCGTCTAGTAGTAGTAAAAGCAGTTCTAGTTCTAGTAAGAGTTCATCGTCAAGTAGCTCTTTAAGTCCTAGTTCAAGCAAGAGTTCTTCATCTAGCAGTTCTAGCTCTTCATCTAGTAAGAGTTCATCGTCATTTAGCAAAAGCAGTTCGAGCAAGAGTAGTTCGCCAAGTAGCAGTTCTTCTAGTTCTTTAAGTAGTAAGAGTAGCTCACCAAGTTCATCAAGTAAAAGCAGTTCATCACCTAGTAGTAGTTCTTCTTCTAGTAGTTTAAGTAGCTTGCCACCAGAGCCTCCTATTACATCGCCTAGCACTAGTTCTTATTCTAGTAGTTCTTCGTCTAGTAGTAGTAAGAAGCCACCACTACCGCCAGTAAATCCATCTAGTAGTAGCTTTTCTAGTGAAAGTGAAGATTCCACTTCGAGTGTGCCAGTTGGTGGCTGCAAACCAGATGAAGATTTTTGTTTTGGATTATGTTGCAAGAAAGGAATGTGTCGTTATATGACCGATGGGCTTGGAAATGTTATTGCTTGGTGGTGTGATACTCAAAGTTCTTCAGCATCATCTTTACCGCCAGTAATTATAAGTGAAAGTTTTTCTTCTTTCTCGAGTGAAAGCTCATCAGAAAGTAGCTTATCTAGTGAGAGTTCGTCTGAGAGTTCTTTTGAAAGTGTTTCTGAAAGTGTTTTATCGAGTGAAAGTGAAAGTTCGGCTAGTTTTTCTTCAGCGTGTCCTCCTGAGAGGCAGTGTGATTATCTTTGTTGTGAAGAGGGGGAGGAGTGTAAAACGTATTTACAAGAAAATGCAGACGGTGAGATTATTCCAATTCCTAGTTGTGAGAAAGTGAGTGAAAGCTCGTCTAGTTTTTCTTCTGAGACGTTTAGCAGTGAAAGTTTATCTAGTGCTTCTTTAGCGTGTCCTTCTGATAGGCAGTGTGGGCATTTATGTTGCGAGGAAGGCGAAACGTGTAGTATAGAGGTGCAGGAAGAAGGAGAAGATATTTATATCGTATATAATTGTGTAAAAGAGAGTGTAAGTTCTAGTGAAAGCTCTTTAAAAAGTGTAGCTTCGAGCGAAAGCTTAGAAAGTAGTAGTTCAAGCAGTTCTTCTAGTTCTTTAAGTTCTAGTTCGAGTAAGAGTAGCTCACCAAGTTCATCATCTCCAAGTAGTTCAAGCAGTTCTTCTAGCTCTTCACCTAGTAGTAGCAGTTCGCCTAGTTCTTCTAGTAGTTCTAGTAAAAGCAGTTCGAGTTCATCTAGTTCTAGTAAGAGTAGCTCGCCTAGTTCATCTAGTTTAAGTAGCTCTTCTTCTAGTTCATCATCTTCAAGTAGTTCAAGCAGTTCTTCTAGTTCTTTAAGTTCTAGTTCATCATCTAGTTTTAGTAGTAGCAGTTCTTCTTCATGCAGTGAAGGTACGGAAATGTGCGGAGACGTTTGTTGCGACCCTAATAAATGTAATTCTGATACTTGTTGCCCTAACGAAGATCCTGTGCCGTGTGGAGATGAGCCGTGTTGTGATAGAAATCAATGTAATTCTGATGATTTCTGTTGCCCATCTGATCAAGTTCCGCTAAATGATGAGTGCGTAGATCCTTGTGATAATTGTTGCGATGATAGAGAAGATACTTTTGTATATACAAATTCTTATGGGACTGAAATAACTCGTTGTTGTCCTCAAGGGACTGTTTATCGCACACCACAAGGTAATTTATGGTGTGATGCTAACACATGTCGAAATGGTGATGGAACTGTAAATGCGACAGAAAAGCCGTGCAAAGTTGGTTATATTTATTCTTCGCATCCTCACCCTGTTTTTGTGTGTTGTCGCCCAGAGCTATGCATAGCAGATGAAAATAATCCAGGTTATTATATATGCGATAACCAGTCTAGCAGTAGCGTTTCTTCTTCGCAAAGTCAAGATAGCGATAGCTTATCTAGTAGTAGTTTATCTTCAAGCAGTAGTTCATTATCTAGTAGCTCATCTAGTAAAAGTTCTTCTTCAAGTAGTAGTTCGCTATCTAGTTACTCATCTAGTAGCGATACTAGTAAAGAATCTATTTCCTCTGCTTCTATTTGTGTAAATGGAAGTGATGCAAGAGGAAATTGTTGTGAAGATGGGACAACAGAATGTGGTGATGTGTGTTGTACTATTGGAAAGTGTTTAAAAGCTCGTCGTGAATGTTGCCCAGAAGGGACTACTCCAAATGAAACTACAAAAAAATGTGAGGCACAGTGTTCAGATTGTTGCGACCTTGAATATGAATATCAGGTATATAGCAATATGTATGGTATGCAGGTTATCACGTGTTGCCCAATTGGTGCTACGTGCGATGATTCTGGAAATGTTCAATGTGTAGGAGGGAAAACCCTTAGAACTGTTTATGCATATAGTACCGACCCAAATACTTATAAGAGTTATAGTGGGTGCTGTATAGATGAAAATTGGGAGCCAAATGGACAATTTGTTCCATGTTCTGGTTGTGTTCCTATTCAATTATATAAATGTGGAAGTGGTTCTACTAGTAGTTCAATATCTGAAAGTACATCTATAGATAGCTTAGATGCAAGCACTTCGGCTACTAGTCATAGTAGTAATACGTGATTATAAAATCTTATTAAATAAAAAAATAGGCAAGAAGAAAATTTCTTCTTGCCCTTCAATGGAAAGCTAGCTAAATGCAAAGGTTTTCATTATTTATAAATCTCAATAACGTAAAGTATTCTTTCTAAAATACCTTCATTCTTGTTTTCACGATTTAAACCAATGATGTAGACATTTTCCTTAGTAAACATTCCAAAAGTTGCGGCTTTACACATCCACCAATGATTTTGAAATTGAATTCCAGAGTCTAATGTATACTCATCTTGCATGGATTTCAAAAACACCCCAGGATCTAAGATTACATCTTCACCATTACTATCAGCGACATATCTTTTTTCCCTTACAATAGGGTTAAGCGTATTGATTCCATCAATTAATGGCTTTTTACTCTTATTAACCCAAATATAAGGGCTAGCATCTATTGGCTCTTTATCAAAATCCCAATTGTAATCGAGTCTTCCGTAAAAATCTTCTTCACTGTCTTCAACGACAGTAATTTTCTTTGAATAATTCTCTATCTTTTTAGGTTTAGCTCTTCCATCCCTGAACCAATAGCCATCTTTTTCAACAGCACTAACGATTTTAGAAAGCTCGTTGTTAATAGGTTCAGTGCTAACTTGTGAAACCTCTTCATTGAGAAGATTAGTTGCATCGACTGCCTTTGTAGCTTCTTGATTTTCATCGACTGCATCGTTTGGATAAGATGCTACGTTGTCATTTTTTTCCACCTTAGTTGCGTCGGGTGGAACGATGGGAGTTTCTGGTTTTTTTTCTTTGCAACCTCCAAGAAGCAAGCAAAGGGAAACGACAAATAAGGCTGACAGGATAGAAAATTTATTCATTTTCTTTCTCCTTTTTTTTCTAGTTATCAAACATGTAAAACATATTTGAAAATATCTTTGGAACGCTTTACATAAACCCATATTATGTAAAGTTTTGCGTTAGATCCTAGCGATATAGTAAAGAATATTGCAAATCTTACGCAAATATACATATAAAATCAAAATTCTTATCAATTTAAATCAAAGAAACTTTGATAATGACAACCTTAAAGTGTTCTTAAACACTTTAATTATTTTCTCAAAAATAAGCTTTTTAGTCAATTTTTATGAATATACGTTAGAGTTTTTTTTGTGGGGAGACATTTTTTATATAGATATGTATTGATGTTAAATAAAATTTTAGGCAAGGATAACAGATAGTTTGCCGTTTCCTTGCCTAAAATAAGGTAAAACTAGTTCAGTTTAAGTACAGCGATATATTCTTTATTTTTCCAATCCCACCAAAACACCCAAATTTCCTCTTGTGCATAAAACCCCTGCTTTGACATGTCTGAGCAGTATAGTTCTACATTTATGAACGTTACGCCATTTTCGAATTTGTATTCTTCTAATGGTCCTTTCTTAAAGAGTGTGCAAGCGTCGATATTATACAACACGTTTTTCGTTTTAGCAGAAGCTAATGCTTCAAAGGTATCCATTCCAACTGTTAGTGGCTTTTTGTTCTTATTTATCCATATAAGAGTATAAGTATTTGAAGGAGTTTTTTCATCATTAAGTAAAAATCGATTAATAAAATGACCAAAAACTCCATCTTCAGAATCAAGCCAAACTCTCAACCGATCGGCGTTATTTTCCATTCTTTCAGGCTTTGTTCCATCTTTAAACCAATAGCCATCTTTTTTAACTGCTTTGATGATTTCAGCGAACTTGCCACTAATAGGTTCGTCTGTATTTTGAGAAACGTTTTCTCGGGTAGCGTCGAGTTCTCCGTCAGTATTTTGTGTCTGTATTGCAGGTTGCTGAGCTTCTGTAGGCATGGCGTTTTCATTGTTTCCTTTGCAACCAACGACAAAGAAAGCAAGGCAAATGACCAAAATAACCGATACAAACAAATTAGTGTTAAACTTTTTCATTTTTGTTTCCTTTAAAAATTCAACCTTGTTGATGTAAAACCCTTTTTAGAGTATACGTTGTTATATACAAAAACGTTTATAAAACGTCTTATGTCAAAAATAAATACCCTAAATCCCTTAAGATAAAGTTTATGAAATCTAATAAAGTTAGAAACTTATAAACTCACAGACTACTAATATTTTCTCAAAATAGCAATTTTTAGTCAATTATGTTTTGAAATAGTTAAAGGAAACCTCTAACTTTAATTAGAGTTGTAATAGCTAGGCAAACTAATTATTATAAGCTAAATCATAGAGTTAGCCTAATAATATTAAAGAGCTACATTGTTAAGCATCTTTATAAATGTTATTATTTTTCTGTTTAAAAAGAAATTTAATAGCATTTAATAGGTTTATAGTATGCCAAAATACGATTTAATAATTATAGGTGGTGGGAGTGCTGGGCTAGGAGTTGCAAAAGCTGCAAGCACGGAAAATAATAAAAAAATCCTACTTATAGATAAAGATAAATTATCATCAAAAACATCGAACGCAAGCTTAAGAATTATCCACGGCGGGCTTAGATACCTTCAAAATTTAGATATTATTAGAGTATGCGAATCTCTTCACGCACAAGATAATCTCCTAAAAAAATATAATGATCATATAGAAAGATTACTATGCGTAATGCCTCTTAATAAATTCGGACTTAAAAGTAAATACCCGATGATATGCGGTAGCATTTTATATAATATAATTTCATTTTTAATTACAGGAAAATCTAACGGCGCATACGTCGGAAAAATTAAAAATTATAAAAATGATATAGATATTATAAAAAATAAAAATACATACGCACTTTTTTGGCACGATGCATTACTAAAATCACCACTCTCATTTGCTGAAACCATAAAAGACGAACTTATTAAAAATAATGTAGAAATATTAGAAAATGAAAAAGTTTTAAGTATAAAAAAAGATAAACAAGATTTTATAGTAGAGACTATAAATAACGAAACTATAAATAATAAAACTAGAAATAATAAAACAGGAAATAACGAAGCTAGAAATAATAAAACTAAAAATAATGAAACTAGCGATACCCAAGAATTTAGTGCAAAATACGTAGTTAATACTACCGGCCCTTGGCTAGAAGAGATAAAAACTAGCGATAATTTAAAAATATATAATAAAAATTATAAATGGTGTAAAGCTTTTAATATTATACTAAACAAGAAAGCTAATTTTAAAGAAGCAGTTGGAGTGTTCGGCGAAGATAATAGAGCATTCTTTATAGTGCCTCGTGATGGCTTTATTTGCGTTGGCACTTGGTACGTGCCATTTAGTGGAGATTTAGAAAATATCGCCCCTTCAAAAGATGAGGTTCAAGCATTTATGTCTTCTTTTAATAAGGTTGATTTAAATGTAAAGATAACTCTAGATAATATAAAAGAATTAGAAGCTGGGATACTCCCTATGAAAAAAGTCGGAAAAGCAGGACCGGTTTTATATGGATTAGAAAAAATAAGCATAAACGATAACTACGTAAGAGTATTAAGCACAAAATACACGACATTTTTATCGCAAGGAAAAAAGGTTAAGAAGTTGATTAAGTAAGAGGTTTGCACGTTTAGGTTTGCACGTTTTAAAGCGAGAAAAAAAATTAAAGCGAGAAAAAATTAAAGTAAGAAAAAAAATTTGCGAATTTTAACTTAAAAAAATCGTGCAATATATATTTTTTTTTAAATGCTAAATAGCTTTTTATATTTTAGAATATTTTATGAAAAATTTTTTTAAAAATAATAAGATACTTATTTTTATATTATTATTTGCAGCAACGCTAAGGTTCTTAAATTTAGGCTTCCAAATAGGAAGCCACCCCGATGAGCGTGGGATAGTGATGATTTCACTAAACACGGCTACAAATAATTATAATCCTCAAAACTTTCACTATGGACATTTCGTTTATTACTTGCTTTTTTTCTCATCACAATTTTTTAAATACTTAAGCGGCACTTTCCCTAAAATAGAAATTTTTAAATTTTTATCATCTTACGACGGTGCATTTTATATAGGTAGAAGCTACGCCGTAGTGCTAAGTTTAATTACAATTTTTTTTACATACTTATTAAGTTATAGATTGTTTAATAAAAAAATAGCACTATATTCTTCATTTTTTTTAGCGACTAATCCCTTTTTTATTTCTCTTTCTAGATATTATACGACAGATATATTCGTCGTATGCTTTATGGTAATGAGCGCTTACTACGCCTTAAAAGCATACGAGTTAAGTTCATACAAAAATTATTTACTAAGCGTTTTCTTAGCATCTTTAGGCTTTACTAGTAAAATAAGCATAGCTATGCTTGTTTTCCCTTTAACGTATATTTTTATCTTGTTTTTACTTAAGAACAAAAACTACAAATCTTTTAAATTCTATTTTCAATACGTTTTAGTTCCAATAGCACTAAGTCTTTTAACGATTTTTATTTTTGAGCCGTTTTTATTTTTAGATTTTAGTTCGTTTATAAAAGACAACAAGTTGCAACTAGATATGATTAAGGGAAAATATATGCCTCCTTACACGAGACAATATCTTGAAACTAGCAGGGTTTTATACCATCTAGAGCAGATGCTTTTTTATACTATTAGACCAGTAGGCTTTATACTTATGATTTTAGGATTTTATTCTTTGTATGGTAAATGTAGCAAATGCACTAAATATACTAAAAAAGAAAATTTTAAATTAGCAAAAATATTTTTATTCTTACTTGTAGTTCCCGCATTTTTAATTACTAGCACTTATTTTGTAAAGTTTCCAAGATATTTACTAAGCATTTATCCATACCTTATGATTTTCGTAGCGTTAGGAGTAGTTTTCTTTAAAAATTATAAAGAAAAAGTGGTTGGAATTTTTGCTATAATTGTTTCAATTATTCTTGCGCTAGATAGCATTTCAATATATTTTAAAGAGCATTCATACGTTGTAGCTTCAAGATGGATTTATGAAAATGTGCCAAAATTTTCTACTATCGCAAATCCTCATTGGGATGATGTTTTGCCGCTTCATCTTCCTAATATTTCAGCAAGCGATTTTAAATATAATTATCACACTAGAGAACAAGAGTTAGCTCTTTATGAAGAAAGCACTGATAGCAACTTAGAAAAATTTGCAAACACTCTATTAAATGCTGATTATATAACGTTTCCTGCTGATAGAATGTTTCGTGGTATTTTAGATAAGTTTTCACAAAATAGAGAGTATTCAATAAAAATATTAAGTAGCCTATTTGATGGTTCTCTAGGTTTTGAAAAAGTCTACGTTTATAAATCGCTCTCTTTGTTATCGACGCTTGGAGTTTATAGCGATGATTTAGCTGACGAGAGTTTAACTGGATATTCAAATCCTAAAACGTATATTTTTAAAAAAGTAAAGCAATTAAACTTAGATGAGTTAAAAGATACGATAAAAACGCCGAATAATAAAAAGATATTAGATAAAGTTTTAAAAGAGAAAAACTTTGATATCAATTCTCTCGTTGTAGATTTATCTACGCCTAGAAAATCTTCTACATTTTTTACTTCTATTTATTACATAATTTTTTGGCTTATCGCCGTCGACTTGATGTCGATGTATATATTGCCATTCTTATTTATAGTTTGTAAAAATTTTCGAGATAAAGGCTACGGAATATTTAGAGTTTTAGGCTTGGTAGTTTTTGCATTCGTAGTTTGGATATTAGCTATCGTATTTGGCTTTAAAATTACGAGATTTAATCTATTCGTCGTTTTACTTTCTCTTTACGTAGTTTCATATTGGTTTGCAAAAATAAAAAATATAAAAATTTTAGATATTAAAGAAGCGTTCTTAAAAAATATACTAAAAATAGAAGTGTTTTATTTATCTATATTTTTAATTTTTGCAATTTTTAAATTTCTTTCTCCTGAAATTGTGTGGGGCGAAAAAACTATGGACTTAGGTTTCTTAAATTATTTTATAAGATTAGAAACTCTTCCTTGCGGCGACCCTTGGTCTGTCGGCAGTAAGTTATCTTATTATTTCTTTGGATATTTTACGTTTAGTCTAATACATAAATTATTCTTAATTCCTTCAGAATACGGCTTTAATTTATCGCTTATCTTATCGGCTTCAATGCTTGCAACATCGCTTCTTACATTGTTTTACTACTTTAAAAAATCGATTAATTTTTCAATCTTTGCATCAGCTAGCGTTTTGCTTCTTTCAAATCTTGAAATGTTTTATATATACTTTTTTGATAAAACTAAAGTGTGGCAATTAAACTTTGATTTATATTGGAAAGCCGCTAGAGTTCATGAAAAATATTCGCATGCTATAAGTGAGTTCCCTTTCTGGTCTTTTATTTTTTCCGACCTTCATCCACACGTAATGGCGATGCCAATTTTTATTTGTATGCTTATATGCTTTGCTTATATCTACAAAGAAGAAAAATATAATAAATTATTTTTTATACTTTTTCCTATAACTGCAGTAGTTTTATGTATGACAAATACTTGGGATGTAGTGTCTATTTCTTTTCTTGCAACCGTTTTTACGCTACTTTTAATATTTTTTAAATGTAGAAAATCTCTCTATGTAATAAAAACTTTTTTTATTTTAAGCATAATTTCATTAGTCTTCTTTTGCCCATTTTATCTTTATCATTTATCGGCTTCGGATAATAGTATAAATTGGGTTCAAGCTTCCGAGTTTCATAGAGCGTTTCACGTCTTTAGACATTTTGGCGTTTGGCTTTTTCTAATATTTTTAAGCTTTTTAGTAAATATTAAAAGCCTTCTTAAAAAAACTAGCCTACTAAAAATCTTCTTATATTTAGTAGCATCGAGCGTGCCTTTTATTTTCGCTAGCTTTTCGCCTTTTGAAAACATTTCTTTAGGTATTCAAGCGATAAGTGCATCGTTAATTTTTATTGGGTTAATAAGTCTAGGTGATGATAATTTTTTAAGAAGTGTTTTTATCGTTACCTTTGCTATCTTACTGTCTTTTACTGAGCTTTGTTATATTGCAGATAGACCTAACACGATATTTAAGTTTTATTTAGGGATGTGGTTTTTAATAGGAGTTGCTAGTCTTTTATCGTTAGAAGATATTTTAAAATATAAAATATCAATATTTTTGTGTTCAGTATTATTTTTTATAAGTTTAGCAAGCTCGTGCGTTATATATTATATAATGGCAAAACATACCCATGTAGGAACTGAAAAAGTAATAGGAACGTTAAATGGGACGGAGTTTTTAAAATCACGCTACCAAGACAGGCTAAACGTTGTTTCTTATATAAATTCTCATATATTTAAAACTCCAGTTTTAATGGAGGCTTATGGGAAACCTTATATGCCAAACACCACTTTGCCGTACCAAAAATACACTGGGCTTCCTATCGTTCAAGGATGGGCTCATCACACTTTTCAGCGTGGCACTAGTAGAGAAAGCATAGCGGAGAAAAAAAGAGATATAGATAGCTTCTATTTAACTTTAAATAAAAATGAGATTAAAAGAATAATAGATAAGTATAATATCTCTTTAGTAGTAGTAGGAGAAAAAGAACGAGAAAAATATCCGCTTCTTTCTAATGATGCTAGTAATAAATTTAAGCTATATAATGATATTTTTATTAGTTTATATTCCTCTAATGGTGAAGCGGTGTATTTAGTTCATAAGAACAGGGCAGATTTTAAAAATTCGGTAGATTTTTTTGTTGGATATTAAAATCGTTTTAAAAAAAAATTAAAGTTTTAATACTAAAATTTAAAAGCTAAAAATTTTTACAAGCTAAAATTTTAAAACAAAAATAGTATAAAAAATTTATTATAACAAAAGGAAGCTTAAATGATATTACTATTATTTATATGTCTTTTAATGTTCGTGTTTTTATTCTTTTCAATTCCAGTTATAGAAGCGTCTTGTATATGTTATATAGCGATGGTTATTTTCTATTTTATTTTAGGGAAAATGGGAGTAGCAAGCAGTGCATCTATTATTATATCGTTTCTTCTTACATTGCTTTTATTGATATCTTTAAAAAAATTACAATCTGATAAAATTACTAAGGAAAATTTAGATAAAAAAAAATTTAATATAAATTTTAATATTAAAGAGTTAAATTATATTTTAGCGTTTGCTTTTCTTTATACTTGTTTTTATATTTTAAATTTATCTTGGGGAGATTTTATATCTATAGGAGAAAGGCTAAGGGATTATTCAATTTTAGCAAGCGTAATACATTCACCTATCGATGTAAAGGAGCCTTGGTTTTCGGGATTAACTTTAAATTACTACGCTTTCTGGTATCGGGCAGGGGCTCTTGTAAGTTATGTGTTTAATTATGAAGTTTTTGAGACGTACCATATTTTATCTACGCTTAACACGACTTTTTTCGTAATGCTAGTTTTCGTCATATTAAATAAGTATTTAAGTTTTTCTTTTTTTCGATCTGTGCTTCTTACTTTTTTAGTATTCCCAGGGAGTAATATTAACGGTATAAAATTCTTTTTTTCAGCCGATACTAATTGGTGGGGACCATCTAGAGTTATTAAAGGTGCCATTACGGAGTTTCCAGCTTGGTCATTCGTATTAGGAGATATCCATCCTCATTTTTTAAACTTATTATTTTTTCCTTTAATTGTTTTACTTTTACTTTCTTTTACATTTTCTAAACAAGATTTAAGGCAGGATTTAGAGCAAGATTCAAATCAAAACAAGATAAATAATATTTTATTATTTATATCTTTTTTTATTTATTCCAACTCTTTTCTCATATAATGCTAATGTTTGGGATGTTCCAATTTACTTATTACTGTTTTTTGGACTTTTAACCTTTTTATATATTTTAATTTCTTGTTATAAAAAAAGTTTTACATCTTTTAATAGCAAATTAAAAAAATAAGATAAATTTAAATCAATGTTTTTTAGCATTGATTATTTTTATTTTAATAGTTTCATTATATTTATCTTCTAGAAATATTACTTCCGTTGGTGCGTCTTTAAAGTTTGTAAAAGGAGAGGTTGAAAGAACGACGCTTTATGAATTTATAGACGCTTTTGGAATGCAGTTTTTCTTAATTTTTGTAGGACTATTTTTACTTATAAAAAATAGGTGTGCAAAAGTTTTGCTTTCTATATTACTAGTAGGAGCGATACTGTTTTGTAAAGTAGCGCTTTTCCCGATAGTTATTTTGCTATGTTTTAATATATATAGAATACATGAAGATGTAAAAAGCAGTGATGATTATTTAAAAGATAATAAAAAGCTAGTGTTTGAAACATTAGGCGTAGTTTCTTTGCTTCTATGGGCAATTCCTGAAATTGTATATCTTCAAGATGGCTATGGTGTTTTACATGCTAGAATGAATACTATTTTTAAAATTTATAGTGCTAATTGGGCTATTAGTTTTTTATTTGTTTTTTATTTAATAAGACGTGTTTTAGAAAAATATAAAGAAAGTAATAAAGAAAATTATAATGATAATGAAAATTATAATAGTAAAAATAAGCAAGTCGTTTTAACTTTTAATATATTATTTTCTTTTATTTCGCTTATATCTGTGCTTTGTTTTTTTAAATTAATCGACTTAAGAAAAACGGATTATAAGGCTAGTTTTAAGGAAAGAAGTGCTGGGCTTATAGAGTTAAATAAGATAGATGGCGGTAAGTTTAGCGGAGTTAAAAACACGATAGAAGATTTAAGGACTAGAGAAAGGGGTGTGGTTTTAGAAGCGACTAATGGAGCTTATAATTACGCTTCTCACGTAGGAACGCTTTCAGGCAATACGTCATATTTAGGCTGGATAAACCATGTGGGGTTATTATATAAAAATCATGATGATATAAATATTAGAAAGCAGAATATAGATGATTTTTATACGAAAATGAGTTGCTCTGAGAGGAAAACGGTTTATGAAAGATAATAATATATCTTACGTAGTTCTTGGGCCTTTAGAAAAGGAAGAATATAAGGATAGAATAAATAATGATTTTTATTGTTTGAAAAATATTATACAATACGGAAAGTATAGTATTTTTATGCCCTTTACTTTTTAGTGGAGATTTTCTTTTACGTCCTTTGCTTTTATGAGGGGGGTGGCTTAAAAGAAAATCGACACGAGCGAAGCTCTAGGGGCGATTTTCTTTTAAGGCCTATGCGTAATCGATGATAAGTGTGGGAACTAAAAGTAAAGGGCTGTAATTTTTATGTCCTTTACTTTTTAAGCATAAAGAAGCTTGTTTTTGTAAAGCAATAATTTTATAAAGGAATAATATTTAATGGATAATCTTTATTTAGAAAAGCGCAAAGCTTCTCTGCAAAGTATTTCAGTAGTAGTTCCGTGTTATAATGAAGAAGAGGTAATTACAGAAACTTATAAGCGGTTAAAGGCAGTATTAAATAAGGTCGGTATTCCTTATGAGATTATTTTTGTAGATGATGGAAGTAAGGACAATACTTGGGGGTTATTATCAGAGCTTTCAGATAATGATAAATGTGTAAAAGCTATAAAACTTGCTAGAAATCATGGACATCAATTTGCACTTACTTGCGGGCTTGATCAGAGCAAAGGAGAGGTGGTGCTTATAATCGATGCCGATTTACAAGACCCTCCCGAGCTTTTAGAAGAAATGCTTGAAAAATGGAAGGAAGGCTACTACGTAATTTACGGCAAGAGGATAGCGAGAGATGGCGAGAGTCGCTCGAAGAGATTTTTTGCTTTTAGTTTTTATAGAATTATTTCAAAAATTTCAAAAATAGAAATTCCAAGAGATACTGGAGATTTTAGGCTAGTCGATAGAAAGGCTTTAGATGTTTTGCTTAAGATGCGTGAACCGCAAAGATTTATTAGAGGCATGGTAGCTTGGATAGGTTTTCCGCAAACGCCTATTTTATACCATAGACAGGAACGCTTCGCAGGAAGCACTAAGTATCCTTTTAAGAAAAGTTTGCTTTTAGCCTTCGATGCTATTACATCTTTTTCATACGTGCCGTTAAGGCTTACTACTTATTTAGGAATGTTTTTCTCGTTCTTTTCATTTATATATTTTATAGTAGTAATAGTATTAAAATTTAAGGGGGTAAACTTTTCAGGATACACTTCTTTAATGGGAGCGATTTTAATGCTCGGTGGCATTCAACTTATAATGCTAGGAATTATAGGAGAGTATGTAGGAAGAATTTTTCAGCAGGGGCAAAAAAGACCGTTATATATAATTCAAGATATAAAAGGAGAACCGTTTGAAAAATAGCAAAGAAAGAGTAGCTATCGTAGGAGCTGGATTTGCAGGACTTGCTTGTGCATTCGATTTAGCAAAAAATGGGTTTGATGTTACTGTATTTGAAAAAGAAAGCGAAGCTGGAGGGCTAGCAGGAAGTTTTACTTTAAAAAACGGCACATCCGTTGAAAAGTTTTATCACCATTTATTTACTACCGATAAAGATATTTATGATTTTCTAGAAGAGTTAGGTTTAAAGTCGAAATTAAGAGCGTATGAAAGTAAAACTGGAATATATTGCGATGATAAAATTTATTCACTTTCATCGCCTTTAGATTTATTAAAGTTTAAGCCGTTAAAATTTTAGAAAGAATAAAAATGGGATTAGGAGTGCTAAAAGCAAAGGCTATAAGAAGCTATCTTCGTTTAGAAGATATGTTTGCAACTACTTGGCTAAAAGATAATTGTGGAAAAGAAGCTTATAAGAAAGTTTGGCTTCCACTATTAAAGGGCAAGTTTGGTGATTGCTACGAGGAGATTTCTGCCGTTTGGATATGGAATAAATTTAAGTTAAGAGGCGGTAGTAGGAATAATGGAGGACACGAAGTTTTAGTGTATTTTGAAAATGGATTTAAGGAAATAATTAGTAAAATATGTAGCAAGCTTGAAGCACTCGGAGTTAAGTTTTTATTTGATAGTCCCGTAGATAAGGTAGAAAAAGAGGGCGATGAGTTTTTAGTTTATTCTAATGGGAGTGTGTATAATTTTAAAAAACTTTCGTTTACTACATCTCCTAAAGATTTTGTAGATGTAGTAAAATTTTTGCCTACCGATTATAAAAACTCTTTAATGCGTATTAGGCATTTAGCAAATATTTGTTTAGTTTTAGTTTTAGATAAAAAATTTTCAGATATTTATTGGCTAAATGTAGCAGATGAGAATTTTCCTTTCGTAGGGATAATAGAGCATACTAATTTTCATAGTAGTGAGCATTACGGTGGAAAGCATATATTATATTTATCAAAGTATTTAAAAGAATACGATGTGCTTTACTCTTATTCAAAAGAAGAGCTAGTAGACTATAGTTTAAAGTTTCTACAAAAAATAAATCCAGATTTTAAAAAGGATAGCATAGAAGAAGCGTATCTGTTTAAGTCTAAGTGTAGCCAACCAATTATTGAAAAGGAGTATTCTAAATTATTATTTAGCATGAAAACTAAGGTTGATAATTTGTTTTTTACCTCGATGGCGCAAATTTATCCTCAAGATAGGGGGACTAATTTTGCGGTTAAGTATGGAAGAATGTTAGCTAAGGAAATGTTAGGATAGTTTTAGCTAAAATTAACTTAAAGGATAAAAGGAAAGTTTATTAAATGAATAGTAATAAAGAAAAATATTTTACGAAAGGACAGTGGGTGCTATATGGGACTATAATAATTTTAGCACTACTTTTTAGAGGCTCTGGGCTGGAAGATAGACCTATTCATCACGATGAAGCTATCCATTTAATGCAAGGATATTATTGCTACGCTTGGCCTATGGAGCGCCCAGGCGAGCCTTGCTATAAATACGACCCTATGACGCATGGTCCTTTTTTATACCATTCTTTAGGTGTAGTTTACAGGCTTTTAGGTAGCTCTGTATTTTCAGGAAGAGTATATATGGCATTTTTAGGTTTTATCTTTGTGCTTCTTCCTTTCTGTTTTAGAAAGTATTTAAAGCCTAAAACTACATTATTTTTAACGATGCTTATAGGACTTTCGCCTACTATGATTTATTGGTCTCGGTTTGTTAGAAGCGACTACTTGATGCTTTCTTGGTGGTGCATGATTTTATTAGGAGCCGTGCTTGCTCCGCCTAAGTGGAAATCGTTTTTCGTTATATTAGGTTTAAGTTTGCAGATTTGCACTAAGGAAAATTCGTACGTTTTCTTTGCGATAATGTTAGGGTATTTGTTGTTTGAGTATTGTTTTTGTAAGTTTAAAGATAATAGTTATAAGGAGACGTGTTTATATAAAATATATAAGAATTTTTTATCTTATAAATTTATGTATCTTGTATCGATAAGTGTTTCTCTTTTTGTGATGTATTATTTTTTCTCTAGTGGATTTAAATATTTTTTAGACTCTCCTTCTTTCTTTGAAAAATATTTTGGCACATTGCTAGATGGTATTTATAGAAAAAGTTTTGCATATTGGTTAGGCTTACACGGGGAGGAAAGAATAAAGGGACCTTTCTTGTATCAATTTTATATGATGGCTTGGCATGAGTTTTTTTTAGTGCTCGTGTTTTTAGGGCATATTGTTTATCTTATGAAAAAAGCTATTTGGGCAAGATACGTATTTATTTTATCTTTCTTAACATCGATAGTTTTAGCTCTAACGCATAGTTATATCGGGCTTACAGATACAGTGATTTGGAATTTTTTTAAATTAAAAAATACTTATGATTTTTTTGGCTTATGTATTTTGCCTACTTATTCAGTTGTAGTGACTATTTATCATTTATTAAGAAATGAAAAGGCTTTAGCCTTTTTTGGTTATTTTGCATCGGCAAATATGGCGACTTACTGTTATCTAGGAGAAAAAGTTCCTTGGCTTAGTGTATATCCTATTTTAGCTTTTATGATTTATTATGCTTTGTTATTTAACGAAGTGCTTAAATCGCCTTTTTACGATAAGGCTAAAGAGTTTAGTGTAGCGCTTATGATGAATATTATTGGTGGCATTAGTATATTGCTCGGTATAATTTTTATACTTCAATCTGAAAATTATAAGGTATTAGGCAATATTGACTTTATAGTATTTGGTATTATTTTATGTATATTAGCGAGTAGTTTTAAGGAAGCTAAGTTTAATCTTATAAAATTTATTTTTATAGTCTTTTTTATTTATGATATTCGAGTAGCTAGGATAGTTAATTTTCAAAATGCTGGAAGTGAGCGTGAGGTTTTTAGTCAAGTTCATACATCGAGAGAACTACATAATGTTTTAAATGGCATAAAAGATACGATAGATTCTTATAGGTTAGGCTATGAGCCTTTGATGTATGTAAAGGGAGAAACTGAGTGGCCTACCGTAACTTATATGATCGGCTATAGGCAATTAAAGTATTCTATGGCAGGGCATAAGTTAGAAGATTTTAAGTATTTAATTGAAGACCAGGAGTCGACTAGGAAAGAGAAAAAGCAAGAGAGCATCGTTAAGGGGCATGAAGATAAGTATAATTCTAGCTTGATAAAGACTAGATATTGGTGGGCTCCAGATTACGACAAGATGACGTTAAAGGCATTTTTAAATTACTCTTTTAATCACGTTCCTTGGAGTGGGCCAGGGTATTTTCATGCGATGTTTCATGTTAGGAAAGAGTAAGTATTTTGGTTCTAAAACCCACTTAAAACGTGAAGAGTAAGTATTTTAAGGTGTAGCAGAGATGACAAGAAATACAAAAGGAGCGATAAAAGTAGTAGCAGAAAATAGAAAGGCTTCTTTTAATTATGAGCTTTTAGAACGCTTTGAAGCTGGGCTAGTGCTTAGAGGGGCTGAAATTAAGGCTCTAAGGGAAGGGAAGATAAGTTTACAAGAGTCGTATATTCGAGTTATAGATGGAGAGCTTTATTTACTTCAAGCGCACATAAGCGAGTATTCTCATAGCAATGATAAAACTTACGATCCTGTAAGAAAGCGAAAGCTTTTAATGCATAAGAAAGAGATTTTAAAACTTGGAGCGAAAGTTGAGACGAAAGGTTTGACGCTAGTTCCCGTAAAAGTTTATTTGAAAAACGGATTTGCTAAGCTCGATATCGCATTAGCTAGAGGAAAAAAATCTCTCGATAAAAGAGAAGCGATAAAAGAAAGAGAGCAAAAGATAGAAGCTAGCAGGGCTTTAAAGTATAGAAGATAATAAATATTTTGCTTATTTGCAGTTTTGTTTTAGTTTATTTTATTTTAGTTTCCGTGAGAGGAGTGGGGGAAGAATTGTGGAAAAACTTAAGTTAGATGTATCAAGGCTTAGAAATGCCTTAGCGTCTTTAAGAAGGTGCTTTAATGATTACAAGGCTAATACTAATGCTACAATGCAGGAGTATATAGAGGATGCTTGTGTAAAAAGATTTGAGTTTACCATAGAAACTTCATGGAAGATTATGAAAAAATATTTAAAAGAGGTTTATGGTGTGCAAGATAGAGAACTTACGATAAATAATATTTTTAGACTTATGCAAGGTTATGGATTTATAAAATCATGGGAAAGTTGGAAAAGTTATTATGAAAGGAGAAATGAAGAGTATAGCCCTAAAAACACTAAAGAGATTTTAAATTATATAGGGCCTTTTTTAGAAGACGTAACATTTTTATACGAGAAGCTTAACTTTGCATTAGATAAATAACGAAAGGGAGAAATAGATGAAATACGGGATAAACGAGAAAGAATTAGAGATTGTAAATAGTATTTTAAGCAAGTATGAAGAAGATTATTCTTTTTATTTTTATGGTTCTAGGATAAAAGGTAATTTTCAAGCAACGTCGGATTTAGATATTTTAATTAAGGGGGGAAGTGAGATGCCTTTAAACGTGCTAAACAATTTAAAAAATGGGTTTGATGTATCGCCTCTTTCTTTCATTCCTAATTTTTGTGATTATCATAAAATTTCTAAAGAGTTTTATGAACTTATTAAGGCAGATCTTATTTCTAATAGGGAATTGATAGTTTAACTTTTTTATTCTTTGTTTTTATTCTTTGTTTTTATTCTTTGTTTTTATTCTTTGTTTTTATTCTTTGTTTTTATTTTTTTTGTTCTTTACTTAATCACATTAAAAATTCTTTTTAAATCGTTAAACGACCAATAGATAAAAAGTGCTTTGCCTTTAACTCTTTTAGTAGGGAGAAAGTGGCTGTTCCAATATCTCGAATCTTTCGACCTATCTCTATTATCTCCTAGTAAAAATATATGTCCTTTTGGAACCGTTATTTCATCGAACTCTCCGCTTGGTAGACCGCCGTAAACCCATTGAGCGTAGTCTTCGTGCGTAGGTTCTCCATTTATGTAGACTATCATATTTTTTAGCGAAACCTTATCGCCTTCGACAGCTATTACTCTTTTTATAAAATTCATATTTTCTTCTTCTTCGCTATCTATATCTTCTTTAGTAAACACTACGATATCGCCTCTTTTAGGTTTCGAGTATTCATAGACGGCATTATCGACAAAGGGGAGCCTTATTCCGTAAGCAAGTTTATTTACTAGTAGATAGTCGCCTATTTGTAAGGTAGGTATCATAGAGCCTGACGGGATTTTAAACGCCTCGATAATCGTTCCTCTAATAAACAGCCATAAAACTAGAAATATCGCAGCGGTTTTGATAAAAGAAACTATTTCGTTATTACGTTTTTTATTTTCATTATCGCTTTGTTCGTTTGGCTCGCTTTGATCATTTTGATTTTCTTTATTTAATTTTTCTTGCATAACTAAAAAGGGTATAACGAGTTTAGTAAAAAAACAAGATTATATCGAAGTTCTTTTATATTAGTTCTTTTATATTACACTAATTTATACTAGTTTATTTATATTAATTTATTTATATTCCGCATTTTCAATGCGACTTTAAACTCCTAAAACCTTAAAAGGTCAATAGTTTTTTTAGTTTAATAAAAAACCTATTCTATATATCTAGTCATTATCTTAAAATCGTAATAAAATTTACTATGTTTTGTATTTTAAAAAATTCCTTTTTATTAGAGTAAATTTTACTTGATTTTAAAAAATATTTTTAAAAAAGAGGCTTAATGAATTTTTCAAAAAGTAATAGTTTCGTAAATTTTAATAAAATTTCTTTTATCTTATTAAAATTTTTTCATTCGATATTCGATTTTCTTATTTTCATTACGGTATTTTTTTATATAAGTGGTAGATATAGTGGGGAAGACGAGTTTTGGATTACGATGCTTGCATTCGTTTCTTTCTGCGTGCCTTACTTAATATTTGCCGCATTTAATGGAAGCTTTATAGATAAGTATTCAAGCGTTAAAGCTTTTAGAGCTAGTAGCATCGTAATGCTTTTTTTATCGTTAAGTGTAAATTATTTTTTCTCATTAGAAAGCGTTTCAGCACTCTTTATTTTACTATTTTTAGTGGGAGCAAACCGTTCGCTATACGTGGCATCTAATTTTGTTTATCTATCTGAAAGATTTAAAGATTACGATAAAAGTAAAGCCTTTATAGCAAATCAAGGTCTTTCATTTTTAGCACTAATAACTATCTTGTTTTTAGGTGCGGAAAAAGAGCCTTTCTTTGTAAGAAGCGTTTTAATAAGTGTAAGTTTTTTAACGGTAATAATAAGTTTTTTGCAAAAAGATGTTAAGCAAATAGAAACTAAGCATATTAAAATAGATTATTTTCCATTAAGTATTTTTAAAACTTTTGAAAAGATGAAAAGACATTTTGGAATAAATATTTCAATATACGCTTTATCTTCTTTCTGGGCCTTAATATCTATCTTTTGCTTTGTTTTAGTTTATAGAACTTGCCTAGGTATGTCTAATATAAATACCTTGTTGCAAACATTAGCGCTATTATCTTTAGGTGCCATAGTAAGCGGTATTGCTACTTCCTTTTTATTTAAAGACAAGGTGGAACTCGGCGTAATTCCGCTAGGCGCTTTTTGTTCTTCCGTATCGTTATTTTGTTTTTCTTTTTTATCTCCTGATGGAATATTTTACGATTTATTAACATTTTTAATGGGCTTTAGTTTAAGTTTTTTTATACTTCCAACTTATGGATACGTTCAAAGCAAAATTCCTTATAGACAATCTGGAAGATACAATGCGGCTATTTTAATGATAACAGTTTTCTCTGCATCGATAGTAGTCGGATTATTCGTATTTGCAGGTTTCGCTTTAGGATTTACAGATAAATCGATTTTAAGAGTAGTTTCAATTTTAAGTCTTGGGTTGACGGTGCATGCCGCTTTTTTACTTCCTAAATTATTTTTAAGATGTCTAGTCTGGGCTTTAGTAAATATAGTATATAAATTAAAAATAATAGGTATAGAAAATGTGCCTAAAAAGGGCGGTGCAATAATAGTGTGTAATCACATGTCGTATTTAGACCCTTTTATAATAATGGCTTCGATGACACGTTCGGTTAGGTTTTTAATTTACGATAGCATCTATAATTTAAAGTATGTAAAGCCGATAGCAAAAATTCTTCGTGCTATTCCTCTCCCAGAAAAAGGTTCAAGAGAAACGGTTCTAGCATTTAGAGAGGCTGCGAATGCTGTAAAAAAAGGTGAGATAGTAGTTATCTTTGCGGAAGGGCAAGTGTCGAGAGTCGGCAATATGCTTCCTTTTACGTCGGGCTTTACTCGCATATCAAAAATGACTAAAGCACCAGTTATCCCTATGTACCTAGATAGAATTTGGGGAAGTAGCTGGATATTAAATGATGGAAAGTTTGCTAAAAGTATGCCTAAAGAGCTTCCTTATCCGCTAACTATCGTAGTTGGAACTCCGATAAAAGAGCGCACGGACACTTATAGGATAAGGCGTGCAGTTCAAGAGTTAGGGGCAGATGCATCAAAGTATAAAAAGGAAGTTTTTCAGCTTTTGCACACCTCGTTTATTAGGTCTGCAAAAAGAAAGCCTTTTAGAAAAGTAGCTATCAACGCTACTGGGCTTTCTTTAAATTATATTACGATTCTAGGAATGTCTCTTTTAATTTCTAGAAAATTAAAAAATGAACTTAAGAACGATAAGTTTGTAGGAATAATGATCCCTCCATCTGTAGAAGCGGCCTTAGTAAATATTTCGCTATATTTTATAGGAAAGATTCCTATAAATTTAAATTACACAGCAGGAAATGATTTTTTACTATCAGTTGAAAAACAGACTGGAATGAAAAAAATAATTACTGCTAAAAAAGTTTTAGAAAAACTTAACAAAGAAAAACTAGATTCTATGTTTTTTTTAGAAGAGTTATTAAGCGGAGTTAAAAAATCAGAAAAAATTAAATACGTATTGTATGCTCTTTTAATCCCAAGAATTTTAATAGAAAAAATATTCTTAGTTAAAAGACCGTCTAGACATGATATGGCAACTATTATATTTTCTAGCGGAAGCACTGGAGATCCTAAAGGCGTAATGCTTTCTCACGATAATATTACATCGAATATAGAAAGCATACTTTCCGCAGTTGAGTTCAACTCTAGTGATGGGTTAGTAGGGATATTGCCATTTTTCCATTCATTTGGATATACAGTTGCACTTTGGCTTCCACTTCTTAGAGGGTTTAAAATTTGTTATCACAATAACCCTCTCGATGCTACGACCGTTGGCAATATGGTAAAGGAACATAAGCTTACAGTGTTAGTAGCTACGGGAATTTTTATGGCTACGTATATTAAAAAGTGCGATGTTGAACAATTTAAGAGTTTAAGATTCGTTATAGCGGGAGCAGAAAAACTTCAAAGGCAGATAGCTAAAGATTTTGAAGAAAAGTTTGGTCTTAAAATTTACGAAGGGTATGGTTGCACAGAGTTATCGCCCGTAGCTGCCGTAAATTTATTTAACGCTGATGGGTACTGGAAAGAACAAATCGGAGAGAAATCTGGCACTGTGGGGCGTCCTATGCCGCAAATATGTGCTAAGATTACATCTTTAGAAACTGGTGAAGAGTTAGGCCCAAATGAAGAGGGTATGCTATGGATAAAGGGCCCAAATGTGATGATGGGATATTATGGAAAGCCTGAGCTTACTAAAGAGGTGTTAAAAGATGGTTGGTATTCGACTGGTGATATTGCTATTTGCGATAGGGATGGGTTTATAAAAATAGTAGATAGAGTATCTAGATTTAGTAAGGTTGCAGGAGAGATGGTGCCACATATAAAGTCAGAGGAACTTATTCAAGAAATATACGGCTCTACAGAAAGATGTTGCGTCGTAACTGGCGTGCCAGATGGAAAGAAGGGTGAAAAGTTAGTAGTGCTTCACGTTATGGAAGATATCGACCCTAAAGAAATATCGAAAGAGTTGCAAGCAAGGGGATTGGCAAATTTATGGATACCAAAACCTGAGGAGTATTATAAGGTTGATGCTTTCCCAGTTCTTAGCACGGGAAAACTAGACTTAAGAGGCGTTAAAAAATTAGCTTTAGATATTACTAGTAGGAATTAAAAATTAAATTGCTAAAGATATTTTTTTGATTTTAAATAGTAGCAAATCGCAAAATAAATTTTAATAATTTTTAAAGGAGATAGAGATAATGTTTATAAAAAAAATTAATGATAGTAAATATATGATGCGTTTAGAAAAAGATGAAATGGTAATGGAGAGCATAAAAAAGTTCGCAAAAAAGTATAATGTTAAATCTGCTGAGGTGCGTGCTTTAGGGGCTATCGATTACGTAAGTTTATCTCTCTATAGACCTGCTACAAAAGATTACGATACAAGGGAGTTTAATGAGCCTTTTGAAATTTCATGTCTTTACGGAAATATTTCTAGTTTAAATGGAGAACCTTATTCTCACATTCATATTAGTTTAAATAATACTAACTATGAAGGCATCGGAGGGCATTTAAATGAAGCAAGAATCTCTGCAACGCTCGAAGCTTACATAGATGTTTTTGATGTGGTAGTAGATAGAAAAAAAGATGAGAATGTAAATTTAAATGTTTGGGATATTTAATATTTACCCTAAGCTCCAATCTATCTCTTTTTTACCTAGTTTTCTTAAAATCTCATTAGTTTTAGAAAACGGCTTTGAGCCAAAGAAACCTCTATAACAAGAAAGGGGAGATGGGTGTGGAGCTTCTAAAATAAAATGTTTCGTTTCGTCTATTTTTGCACACTTCTTTTTTGCAAAGCCTCCCCATAAAATAAAAACAACACCCTCTTTTTCTTCATTAATTTTAGAAATTACAAAATCTGTAAAAGTTTCCCAGCCTATATTTTGATGCGATGCAGGCTTACTAGCCTCTACACTTAGCACGGCATTTAATAAAAGCACGCCCTCTTTTGCCCATTTAACTAGAGAGCCACTTTTAGGAGTGCTTATGCCGACATCATCATAAAGTTCTTTAAATATATTTTGAAGTGATGGAGGAAATGGAACTCCATCTTTTACGGAAAAACTTAAGCCGTGAGCTTGCCCCTCGCCGTGATAAGGGTCTTGCCCTATAATAACGACTTTTATATCACTAAAAGGAGTATAAGAAAAAGCATTAAAAATATCCTTATTTGAGGGATATATGATTTTTCCTTTTTTTCTTTCACTTTCAATAAAAGAGATAATATTTTTAAAATATTCTTTTTCCTTTTCTTTACCTAAAATATCTTTCCAAGAAATTTGTTTCATAAATAATTTTTTTTAATGCTAATATTTTTTTATATCATCTATAGATTGCAAAATGCTTAAGTATGATAAATACCTACTTTCTGCGAGCGTTTTATCTTCTACGCATTTTTTTACATAACAATTTGGCTCGGCTCCGTGAAGACAATCGCCATACTCGCATTTTGCACTTAATTTATTTATATCTGTAAATAAAAGGCCTACCTCATACTTATCTAAAAAAGACACATTAAAATTTGAAATCCCAGGTAAGTCTATTATAAATAAATCTTGCTTTTCTTTATCTCTTTTATCGCTACTATAATGAAAACCGAAAGCTTGAGTAGTAGTCTGTTTGCCGTGTCCTCTTTTTCCTAGTTCCCCTACTTTGTTTTCAGCGGTTTTAATTAGCTTATTTAAAATACTACTTTTCCCAACGCCTGAAAGTCCACAAAAAAGCACTTGTTCTTCATTAGTGTTATCAAAATACGCTTTTAAATCATCTATACCTACTAAAGTTTTAGCACTAGTTTTTAATATATCGATCCTCAAATTCTTATAGAGCGTTAAAATAGGCATAATTTTTTTAGTATCTAAATCGCACTTATTTAAAATTATACTAACTGGTATATGCTCTTTATTTGCAACGCATAGCACGTTATCTACAAAATAAGTATTTATCATCGGCCTAGGGGATACCATTAAAAAAATTCTATCGATATTACAAGCTATGTTTTTTTCTGAATCAAAATAGTATCTTTTAAAAATATTTTTTCTTTCTAAAAAATTAGAAACGTAAAGCTCTCCTTTTTCAATATAACAATTTACTATATCTCCTATAATATAATCGCTTTGATTAGAGGCGAATTTTCCCATCATAATTTTTTCGTTATGCCAAACGTATGCATAACGTCTCGATAAACTAACTAGCCTAGATTGAAAAGTTTCTAAAGTCATAAAATTATTTAATTCTTAATATCTTTAACATTAGAAAGAGCCCCTAGAAAATCTTTAGTAGTTTCAGTATCTGAGAAATGATTTTCTATATACACTTTAAGTTCTTGTAAAAAATTTATAACCCACGTTAAAATTTCTCCCCAATCTATTTCTTTAGCAAGGAATGATACGATAACGCTAGCGACTGTAAAAATTATTGGTGCAATTAGCGCTGGCCTAAAACCTTGAACCTCAATGCCAGGGAGTATTTTTACTAAAACCCAAAATAGCAAACCATTAGTTAAAAATAGAATGATCATTTGGTATGTAGGCTCATCGGGAACTTTCATAAAAAGTGCTAAATCCCAAACATTAGCATTTATAAAAGCAAGTGCGGCGACCATAAATATCGCTCCAAAGATGCTCGTAATCTTTAATTTAGGAATTAGCCAGCACGTTAAGAGCATTGCGCAAGTTTGTAAAATCCAGTAGTTTAAATTGAATGTAGGAATTTTCATATTAAATTTTTGTATGGGAAGTTCTATTTATTATGTAAGAACTCCGATACCTTATAAAAAATAATTTTTAAATCGTTTGCATTAAGTTTTTTTTTGAGCATAATAAGCACTGCATTTGTTTTTGAGCTCATAAAGTCAATTATAACCATTTTGTTTTTATTTGGAAATAGCAAAGGCGTATAGTGTTATCTTTATTAAGTATATTAAATATAAAGATTATATTTAATAAAGATTATCAAAGAATAAAGATTATTAAAGAATAAAGATTATTAAAGAGTAAAGATTATAAAGAGAATAAAGATTTTAGATGATTTTTTAAAATTTTTATTGTAATATTTAGCGGTAGTGGTTATATATATAAGTATAAAGATATTTTAGGCACAGAAGTTTTAGGCACAAAAGTTTTAGGCAAAGCGATTATGGAATTAAAAAAATATACGGAAATTTTAAAAGATATAAAAAAAATAAAAAATGTAAAAAATGTAAAGATAAGTAAAACTAAGGTGTTATTATATGCGCCATCTATAAGTTTAATTTTAGCTGGAAGTTTCGTTATCTTTAGCCCTACTATGCTAAAATTCTTTTTAGCTTGTTTCCTAATTTTTTCAGGAATATTATCGCTTAAAGTTATTAAAAGGATTTACACTACGAGAAATAATATCCTATCAATTTTAGGACAAATCGATGGACAAATCCTTATACACAAACACCATCCTGCCGAAGAAGATGATGATAGATTGTTCTCACAATATTCAAATAAAAAGAATATGTTTCATTAGTAAAAAATATAAAGTTAAAAGTATTTTTTTAATTTTAATATGATTAAAAAAGTTAACGGAAAGTATATCATTTCAGCTGGAGAGCTAGGCATATACGTCGTTTGTCCTTACGCTTGGAAGTTAAAAAGCGTTTCTCATAAAAAACTAGAAAATGCTGATGTGCAAAAAGAATCTACGGAAGGAAAGAAACTCCATAAAGAATGGAGTAAAGAAACGGAAGATATTCATATCTTAAGAACTAAAAAAAGTTTAGTTTTAGGTTTACTTTCTGTCGTTATATTATCTTCTATTTTTTTTCTGAAAGATAAAATTTTAAAATCTTATAATATAGAAAGTATAAAAACTCTTAAACTTAAATCTACCTCCATTTTATCGTATTTAATAAATGAAATAAAAATAGTCTTTGCAGAACTCGGCGAACTCGATCTCGATGTTTTAATGTTTGTCGTGTTAACTAGCATATCGTTATTTGTCGTGTATATCGTAAGTGTATACGTTAAAAAACGTGCAGTAGTAGCTGGAATAGATGAGAAAAGTAAACTTTTAGCATTAGAGCATAGTAAAATTTTACCATCGAAAGATTATATATCTTACACTCAAGGAATTTCTGGGAAACCCGATGCCGTAATAAAGGAAGGGGCTTATTTTATTCCAGTAGAGATAAAACCACTAGCTAAAAAATTAAGAGATCGCTACGTATATCAGCTTTTAGTTTATATGAGACTTATAAGTGAGTTTAAGAAAAAAGATGTTCCTTATGGATATCTTATTTTAGGGCCTAAAGCAAAAAGAGTAAGAATTAACAATTTACCTGAAAGGCAAAAAAACCTTAATACGTTCTTGTCCGATATGAATGATATTTTAAATAATAAAAAAGAAGCCTTAGCAAGCCCTTCAGTGCAAAAATGTTCAAAATGTAATGTAGCAAAATATTGTAAATTTAATGCTTGCAAGCCTTAGATGTGCTTTACTAAATTTATTGGTTCTTTCACGTTTTAGAAAGGCTTTGGAAAAATTGTTTTTGGCTTCGTCGATGAGTGATGCTAATTTAAAGGTCTAAAACCCACCTTAAAACGTCAAAGAACTAAATAAATTTAAATTGCTACATGAAGAATAAAAAATATCTTTCGATAAACTTTATATGAGTTTATTTAAAGATATTTTTACAAAACGATTTTTAACACGAATAAAGAAGAATTATCCATCGCTGTTTTTTTGTTTCTTTTTAATTTTAGGACAGTTTGTAGCTTTCTATTTAATTAGATATCAAAATATCTATCTTATTTTGTTTATAAATTTAATTTTTATTTTTTTCGTTCTTATAAAAAAATATATTTTTATAAATTTTTTTATAATAGGTATATTATCATTTTTCTTACAAGCAAAGAGTTTAAATTTTAAAACTTATACTGAAGATGCTAGCTACTTAGTTAAAATTATATCTGATATTCAAAACAGAGTTTCAAATAGGATAAGTTTTACAGTTGAGGTGTTAGGAGTTCAGGAAAAAAGGCAAAGAGGTTTTAAAGAATTATCTTTTAAGAAAGAAAATTTTTTAATGTATTGTGGAGCCGTGTATCTTCCGTGGAAAAATATTTCAGAAGCTAAGAAGGGGGATGCTTTAATTATAAAAGCAAAGGTAAAAAATGTTGAGCCTACTTTCAATCCTATTTCTTATGAATTGTATCTTTTAAGAAAAAGTATAAGCAAAACTTGTGATATAAAATTTGCAAAGATTATAAAAAAGCGAAATGATAATAGCTTATCTTTAAGGCTTAATAAAAAAATAAGAAATAATGTTGTAAAAGTATTAGGCGACAAGGAGTCTTCTGGGCTTTTCTTATCGATGACTATTGGAGTTAGAAATCTTTTAGCAACCTTAACTGAAGAAAAGTTTAAAAAAGTAGGTCTTACGCATTTGCTCGTTGTATCTGGCTATCAAGTATGTTTAATTTATTTTAGTATTCTTTTTATACTAAAGCAGATTTCTAGAATTTTCAAAAAGCTTTATTATTACTATTTTATCCAATATGTTTATAAAATTTTAGCACTTTCAGGGAGTATCTTTTTTGTGCTTCTTTCAGGGGCAGATTCTTCGAGTATTAGAGCTGGTATAGCGATTATTATCTTAAATATTGCTACGATGTTTGAAAGAAATAGCTCATTTGCAAATAGCATTATTTTATCATTTTTTATTATGCATCTTCTTTTTCCTCTTTGCATTTTAGACCCAGGTGTGGCACTTAGCTATGCGGCACTTATAGGAATTTGGCTTGGAAGCTTTAGTAAGAATAGAATTAAAAGCTTTCTTCTTATATCTTTTTACGTTTATATAGCTACTAGCACAGTGACGCTAATATGGTTTAAACAAATCTCTTTTATATCATTTTTATTAAATATATCTGTTGCACCGATAATCTCTTGGATAAGTTGTTTTCTAGGTTTTTTAGGAATATTTTTAAATTTTACTATCGATAAGCCTGGGATATGTATAAAAATGCGTATCTTTTATTTTAGATTTATTTAAAAAATTCGTATTTTATATATCAGAGTTTAATTTTATATCTTACGTTTTTGATACCATGCCAATAATTTTAGTTTTAATCTTTTTTATTATTATAATAAGAGCTTTTTTAAAAAGGATTAAGTATTACGTCTCTTTTTGGAATTTGTAGCCTATAAGCTCCCCCTAAAAAAGAAATTTAACTAAAATTTTGGTTCTTCACGTTTTAGGTGGGTTAGAAAAATTGTTTTTAGGGGTTAGCTTAAAAGAAAATTGGCTTTTATAGAAAACTATCTATAGTTTAAAGAAAAATTACAACTATATTTAAAGTAATTTATTTTATGCAAATTTCTTTAAAGTCAATTTTCTTTTGTGCTTCGTCGAGGTGAGTGATACTAATTTTAAGGTCTAAAACCTACCTTAAAACGTGAAGAGCTAAAATTTTTTAAAGTATCTCTTTAAAGTCAATTTTATTTAATTAGTAAGTGTGTTATATTTTTATTGACCGACGCAAAATCACGAAAATCGCGAAAATCATTAAAATGTTATAGCAAATAAATGTTATAATTTAAGAGAAATCTTAAGAGAAATATAGGGGAAATATAAGAGAAATATAAGAGAAATATAGAAAAAAAAAGAGAAATATAAGGAAAAAAAGGGAGAAAGTGTATGAGCAAAACTAAATTTATATTTATCACTGGTGGCGTAGTTTCATCGATAGGTAAAGGGCTAATTAGTGCTTGCACTGGGGCACTTTTAAAATCAAGAAATTTAAAAGTGACTGCTCTTAAACTAGACCCATACATTAATATCGATGCTGGAGCTATGAGTCCTTTTCAGCATGGCGAGGTATTCGTAACTGAAGATGGTGCGGAAACGGATTTAGACTTAGGACATTATGAAAGATTTTTAGAGGTTTCACTTTCAGGTTCTAATAATTTTACGACTGGGAAAGTTTATGAAAGAGTGATAGCAAATGAGCGTCAAGGAAAATATTTAGGAACGACGGTTCAAGTAATACCGCACATTACAGATGAAATTAAAAGAAGAATTTATGAAGGTGCAAAAGGCTATGATGTTTGTTTAGTAGAGATAGGAGGAACGGTAGGTGATATAGAGAGCTTGCCGTTTTTAGAAGCAATAAGGCAGATAAAGTTAAAAGAGGGAGAGGAAAACACTTGTTATATCCATGTTTCGCTCGTTCCATATATAAGAGTAGCAAAAGAACTTAAAACGAAACCTACACAACATTCGGTAAAAGAGCTTACGAGTTTTGGAATTATTCCTAATATAATAGTTTGTAGAACTGAAATCCCTTTGACTCAAGATATGAAAGAAAAGATTAGTCTTTTTTGTAATGTTCCTAGAGAATGTGTAATAGAGGCTATCGATGCAAAGAGTATTTATGAGGTTCCCTTAAATCTTCATAAGCAAAATTTAGATGAGATAATCGTTAGAAAACTAAATTTGCCAAATAATAAAAGCAATCTTAAAAAGTGGAAAGATATAGTAAATATTCTAAATGATCCTGATAGAAAAGAACTTACCATTGCAATGGTAGGGAAAGATTTACAGTTTATAGAAAATCACAAAAGCATATTAGAGAGCTTATCTCATGGGGCTATAGCAAATAGTGTAAAATTAAATATAAAATATATAGATAGCACGGAAATAAAAAATAAAAATCTAAGCAAAGTATTTGATAAGGTAGATGGAGTTTTAGTAGCTGGCGTCTCTGCCGTTAGGGGGATTGACGGAGAGCTTAAGGTAGTTAAGTATGCAAGAGAAAAAGGGTTGCCTTTTCTAGGCATTTGTTTAGGTCTTCAAGTGGCAGTGATAGAGTATGCTAGAAATGTTGCTAATATAAAAAACGCTACGAGCGTAGAACTAGATAGTGATGCTATAAATCCTTTGATCGATATTATTTCTAATAAAAAGAAAGCTAAAGACAAAGAAAATTTAATGAAGCTAGGGGCGCATCCTATACAACTAGCTAAAGCTAGTAAGATTTATAGTATTTACAAGAAAGATTTAATAAGTGAAAGGCATCGCCATAAGTATGAGGTAAACACCGATTATGTAGATGCGTTAAAAGATAGTGGTTTGGTTATTTCTGGAGTTTCTTTCGCTAATAAGCAATCTAATAAGCAAGCTAA
Source organism: Bdellovibrionota bacterium (assembly GCA_050952645.1). Lineage (GTDB taxonomy): Bacteria > Bdellovibrionota_C > UBA2361 > UBA2361 > CAKMMH01 > CAKMMH01. Next base: position 68,954 of record JBMNLI010000007.1, read on the forward strand.
TAAACAATCTAGCAAGCTTAATAAGCAAGATAAAAAATCGGTAGAAGCGATTGAAATAACTCAGCATCCGTTTTTTATAGCAGTTCAATTCCACCCCGAGTTTAAGTCTTTTCCTTGCAACCCTCACCCACTATTTAAAGAATTTATTAAAGCTTGTGGGGGATGATAATGTTTAAAAAAACGATTTCTTTTTTCTAACTATTTTCTTTTGATGCAAAATAATATACACTAAGTAAATGTGTATTTTAAATAAAAATATACATTCATGTTTAAAAAATTCAAAATAAAAGAGAGATTATATAATTATGAATACTGATAATACGAGCAGTAATGCTAGTTCTTTTGCTAGCGAGTTTGAAAATCTTGTAAAAAAACAAGTAGATTCGATTAAATTAGGTAATATTGTTTCGGGAACGATAGTTGATATTGGAAAGGAAATGGTAACGGTAGATATCGGCTTTAAATCTGAAGGTGTAGTCCCAACACAACAATTTTATAACCACGATGGGAAAATCAATGTAAAAGTTGGAGATGAGACCGAGGTTTTTATTTTGCAACTTGAAAATGAACACGGACAAGTAGTTTTGTCGAGAGAAAAAGCGATGCAAAAAAGAGTTTGGGAACACGTTGAGAGAACTTTTGCAGAAGGTGGCTTAGTTACTGGTAAGGTAATGCAAAAAGTAAAAGGCGGTCTTCAAGTAGATATAGGAATTCCAGCATTTTTACCTGGTTCGCAAGTCGATATTAGACCTCACAGGAATTTAGATAAATTTTTAGGTGAAGTTTACGATTTTAAAGTATTAAAAATTACTAAGGATAAAGGTAATATCGTAGTTTCAAGAAGAGCAGTTCTTCTTTCAGAAAGAAGCCAATTAAGAGAAGAAACTTTAAAAGTTATCTCGGAAGGCGTTGTAATGGAAGGAGCCGTTAAGAATATTACAGACTACGGCGTGTTTATAGACCTTGGTGGTATCGATGGACTTTTACATATTACAGATATTTCTTGGGGAAGGGTGAACCATCCTGCTGAGAAATTAAATGTAGGAGATAAAGTGCCAGTAGTAGTTCTTAAGTATGATGAAGAAAATGAGCGTGTAAGCTTAGGTATGAAGCAACTAAAAGAAGATCCTTGGCTTAAAGTTGATGAGAAATATTCTATCGGCTCTAGAGTCGTTGGTAAGGTATTTTCAATCGTTGATTATGGTGCATTCGTTGAACTTGAAGATGGCGTTGAGGGGTTAATTCATATATCAGATATGAGCTGGACTAAGAAAGCTAAACATCCATCAAAGATAGTATCCGAAAAACAAATGGTAGAGGTTCAAGTTCTTGGAATAGATCACCAAGAAAGAAGAATTTCACTAGGTATGAAACAGCTTACGGCAAATCCTTGGGACGAGCTTGCAAAGACGCATCCTGTCGGTTCAGTTATTACTGGAAAAGTTCGCTCAATTACAGAGTTCGGAATATTTGTTGGTGTTGAAGATGGCATCGATGGATTAGTTCACGTTTCAGATTTTTCTTGGACTAAGAGAATTAAAGATCCGAAAGAAATTGGAGAGCTTTATAAAAAAGGCATGGAAATTACGGCTAAAGTGCTAGAGATTGACGGTGAAAACGAAAGGCTTAGTCTTGGTATTAAGCAACTAACCGAAGATCCTTGGGATAAGATCTCTATGCGTTATCCAGTTGGGGCTAAAGTTAAAGGAACCGTCGCATCTATCGCTGATTTTGGAGTATTCGTTGAGCTTGAAGAGGGAGTTGAGGGACTTATCCACACCTCACAGCTTGGACTTAATAAAGATGAAGAGGTAAAGGATCATTTTAAAGTTGGTGATGAAGTTGAAAGTGAGGTTATTAACATCGATAGAGATGAGCATAGAATCAGCTTAAGTATTAATGTTATAAAGAATAGAGAAGAACATAACTTATCTAACTTTTCCGATGATAATGCTGGCATAGCAGTTACTTTTGGCGATTTGCTTCGTCAAGCAAAAGATGAAAGATAAGTGTTGATGTTAGTGGAGAGTTTAAAAGAAAATTGGCTTTTATGGAGAACTAGCTATGGTAAAAAAAAATTACAGCTATATTTAAAGTAATTTTTGTTTATGTAAATTTCTAAAAAGTCAATTTTCTTTTGGACTACGTGGGGGGAAGAGGATGTTAATTTTTTAGAGCTTAAACTATCCTTAAAAACATGAAGAGCCTCTTTTTTTATATAAAATCCATTTTTAGTTGAAGAAGGACGGTTAAGCTTATTTTTAAACGCATGAAGAGCTAATTTTAATTGTTTTTTCCTTTTAATATATCTCTAATTTCAGTAAGTAAAATTTCTTCTTTTGTTGGCTCTTCTTTAAGTTCTATTCCTTCTTTTTTTCGTTCTTTTATAGCAATATTTCTAAGTGCATTCATAGCTTTAATCATTGCAAATATTGCGAGTGAAACGATAATAAAATCTAAGGTGGTTTGGATAAAATTCCCATAATTTAAGGCAACTTGAGGAGTGCCGTTTGTAGCTTCCTTTAATACTAATTTTAAGTCTTTAAAATCTACTCCCCCTATTAACAATCCTAAAGGTGGGGTTAAAATATCGTTTACTAGAGACGTAACGATTTTTCCAAAAGCAGCTCCAATAATAATGCCGATGGCCATATCTACAACGTTCCCTCTTAATGCAAACTCTTGAAATTCTTTTAATATACCTGCAATTTTCATAAGCTACTCCTATAGATAAATAAAAAAAAATTAAAAACCCTAGAGGTTTTTAAGTAGTAAATTTTATAGCATTTAATATATAGTTTTATTGTACATTTTAGAAGATAGAACTTGAGATGTTAAAAAGTTATTAAAAAGTGTTTTTCTTTAAGATTTTTTGGTGATACTTTTAAAACCTGAAAAACTTTAGTTTTTACTCTACTTGAGTTTTTTCCCTACTTATATATAATAAAAAGACGGTAAAAGATATGCGAGAAAAGATTCGCGAAACTTGGTCAGGTTCGGAAGAAAGCAGCCATAAGTGTATTTTTTCTGTGATTTATTTTTTACCGTTTTTTTCAAAAATTAAATTATTCTAAGATTTATTTTACAGATTTATTTTTGAGATTTTATTTTTAAGATTTTATTATAAAGATTTAAATGTCATATCTTGTCTTTGCTAGAAAATATCGCCCCAAAACATTTGCTGAAGTTACTGGGCAAGAACACATTACTAGAAGTTTAGTAAATGCAATAAATAGAGATAAAATAGCACACGCCTTTCTTTTTTCAGGCCCTAGAGGAGTCGGGAAGACATCTATCGCTAGAATTTTAGCAAAGTCTTTAAACTGTGTTAAAGGTCCTACCGCATCGCCATGTTTAGAGTGTGCAAATTGTAAAGAGATAGCTGCAGGAAATAGCCTTGCAGTCATCGAAATGGACGGAGCATCAAACAATAGTGTAGATGATGTAAGAGGGCTTGTAGAGTCTTTTAAACTTCCTCCACCGCCAAATTCAAAATATAAAGTCTATATTATAGATGAAGTTCATATGCTTAGCATATCGGCTTTTAATGCTCTGCTTAAAAGCTTAGAGGAACCACCAAGTAATACGGTTTTTATTTTAGCAACGACTGAGCTTCAAAAAATTCCAGAAACCGTAGTTTCAAGATGTCAGCGTCATGATTTTCGCTCGCTTTCATTTGATGAGATAAGAGATAGGTTAAAAGAGATTCTAAAAAATGAAAATATAACTATTGAAGCGCAGGCTTTAAGAACTATCGCAAAGCTTTCTAGTGGGTCGATGAGAGATGCTCAATCGATTTTAGATAGAGTTTCATCTTTTTGCGAAGACGGTAAAATAACCTCTAAAGAGTGTAGTAGTATTTTAGGCGTTGTAGAGCGTGCAGTCTTGTTTGAAATTTCTAACGCTATACTAAAAAGAGATTCATTAAAAGCACTAGATGAGCTTCAGAAAGTTTTTAACTCTGGGAGCAATATCTCTCTTTTTGTAGAAGAATTTTTATCTTACTTTAGAGAGCTTTTAATAGCAAAGTTAAAGGGTTTTGAGCTTCTTAATTCCTACGGTCTAGATAAAGAAGAGATAGAGATTTTAAAAGACGAAACTCTAGATATAAGCTTAACCGATATTCAAGATCTATTTGAAATTTTAAGAGTAGGTGCTGATAGCATAATAAGGAGTTCTTACCCTAAATACTCGCTAGAGGCACTAGTAGTAAAAATGGCTACAAGAGAGCCTGTAAAAGATGTTGCATTCCTTGTAGGAGCGTTAAGAAACAAATTAGAAAATCTAAACTCTTTAGATTTGCAAGTAGGTAGTAGTGTAAATGATGAAAATGATAAGTCGCTACACGCTACTGCTAAAAAAAAAACTTAAATGACAGTGAAAAAGAAATAAAAAAATCTTTAAGCGAAAGTTTCCAAAAAATTAAAGAAGAGAAAGAAAAAAATCAAAACAAGGGAAATGAAATTAAAGAAAGCAAAAGTAAAGAAAATAAAAGTAATGAAAATAAAAAAGATAAAGAAAGCGAAGATAAAAATAGTAAAAATAGTATAGAAAGAAAAATTGATAATGTAGAAATTTTAGCTAAATTAGCCCCTAGTTCTTTTAATGCTGACGATTTTATAAAGAGTATAGAGGTAAAAAATGGCGGTTTTTTTGAGTCTTGTATTAAAAGGGTAAGTATAGTTTTTAAAGATAAAAAAATAATTATTAAAGGCTCAAAATTTGATATAGGCTATTTAAAAGGAAGCGAGAACAAGCCTCTATTATTAGAAAGCTTATATAAATATACTGGAATTAAAAATTGGGTATTACAATTTGAAGAAGATGTAATAAACTCTGATATTCCGCAAGATAGCTTTGTAAAAAAAGATGAGATGGAAAAAAAAGAAAAAGTTTATAAGGATCCGCTTTTTTTAGAAATAAAAAAAACATTTCCTGGAACGGAGATTGAAAAGTTTATAAAAAAATAGAATTTAAAATAATATAGGAGGATATAATATGGCAAAAGGCTTTAGTGGTATACCAAGCGGTGGGGGCAATATGCAACAGTTAATGAAGCAAGCACAAAAAATGCAGCAAGATATGCAACGTGTGCAACAAGAGACTGAAAATATGGTAATTCAAGCCTCGGCAGGCGGTTCAATGGTAAATGTGGAAATTAATGGTAAGTATGAGTTAGTATCATTAAAAATAGACAAGAGTGTAGTTAATGCCGATGATGTGGAGATGCTTCAAGATTTAATAATTGCGGCAACTAATGAGGCTATCAGAAAGATGAAAACGGAAAGTGAAAAGAAGTATTCTACCGTAACTGGTGGCTTATCAATGCCAGGTCTTTTTTAAATATAGTTTTTTTTGCACATGTATTTATTTCCTGAGTCAATGAGAAAATTAGTGCGTGAGCTTTCAAAGCTTCCATCGATAGGAGAAAAGACTGCGATGAGACTTTCTTATCATATCGTTAATAACGATAGGGAGCTTGCTCAAAGTTTAAGTGAAGCACTTTTGCAAGCCGTAAATAACACTTGTTTTTGCGAGACTTGTTTTAGTTTTACTGAAGGTAAAAAATGTAAAATTTGCGAAGATCCTTTAAGAGATAAAAGTTTGATTTGCGTAGTAGAAAAGCCGATGGATATATACGCTTTTGAAAGAATGGGAGAGTTTAAAGGAGTTTATCACGTTCTTCACGGGCTTTTTGCTCCATTAAAGGGGTTAGGTGTTGAGTCTATGAAATTAAAAGAGCTTTTTGAAAGAATTAAAAAAGGAGAAATAAAGGAAGTTATTTTAGCTACCTCATCGACGGTTGAGGGAGATGCTACATCTCTTCTTATTGCAGATAGATTAAAAGATATGGATATAAAAGTTTCTAGACTTGCCCAAGGAATGTCAAAGGGCACTGAACTTGAATATGCAGATGATATTACTTTATCTAGAGCCTTTAGTGGTAGAAATTATTATTAAGTTTTTTGTGATGGGCTCATGCGTTTTAAGGTGGTTAGAAAATTTTGTTTTTAAACTTTTCGCTATTGACTTTTGTTTAAAAAACAAAGATTATAGTCTGTATTGTGTTTGTTCCCCAGTAGCTCAGTTGGTAGAGCAAATGACTGTTAATCATTGGGTCACTGGTTCGAGTCCAGTCTGGGGAGCCATTTTTTCTTCAAGTTTTTTTATTCAAAAAAGAATTCTTTTTTGCCAAATTTGCACCATTAGCTCAGTTGGATAGAGCGTCTGACTACGAATCAGAAGGTCGTAGGTTCGACTCCTTCATGGTGCATACTTTTCTAGCATCTTTCTTAATACGTTTTCTTTAAAACAAAGCTTTCTTTTCTGTTTTGCTTAAATATTTTTTACTTATCTAGTTTGTTTTATAAGGAAACACTGATTAACAGCATAATTCTAAGAGTTTTTTTTAAACATCTTGAAAAAATTAACTTTTTATATCTGTTTTTAGAAATTTTAGACATTAATCAGTGTTTCCATAAAATTACTTTATAAATAACCACTATAAAAAAAGCTTTAAATCAGTGATAATGCCAAAAGCGATTGTTTTTATACTTGTAAAAATATTTTGCCCTAGAGAAAAATATTGTAGTTTATTTATTTTAACCATTTAAAGGTTTTAAAAGATAAAAAATGAAGAGTGATTTTATAAAAACGCATAATGCAAAGTTTTCGGCTAAGCTATTAGCTATATTAGTCTGCTTTATCTCCCTATTTATAGCAAGAAATAGAGTTTTTTACGTTTTAGATACTAAAATTATAGGTGGTGTAGTCGGGGACAGTGGACTTTATTATTGGCTAGCAAAATCTTTTGTAAGAAATATTTTTGAAAATTCTTTTTTTCAAACCTCCATGTATTATCCGTATGGATATACGCTTGCTTGGAGTGATAACTTTATATTGCCAAGTGCTTTTATAAATTTTTTAAATTTATTTTTTTCTTTCGATGTTTCTTATAATCTATGTTTTATTTTTACTTGGCTACTTAATGGATTTTCCTGTTTTTTGCTTTTATATTTTTTAACTGGCTCTTTTATTTATTCAATTTTACCGAGTGTGCTTTTTTGTATAAACTCTTCGCTAGGTTTTTCTATGGGGCATCCGCAGCTTCAATTTATTTTTTTTATTCCACTTGGTATCTATTATTTTTTAAGATTTATTGCATACGAAAGAAAAAGAGATTCTTTTTATTTAGGTTTAACAATCCTTTTATCTTTTTTAACGACCGTTTATTATGCCTTGTTTTTATGTTTAGTTATTTTCTTTTTGTATATAGCAATCTTTTTATTAAAGCCTAAGTACGTTTTAAAATATAAGCATATAACAAACTTGCTAAAAGGTTTTATTTTAGGGTTTCTCCCTATAACTATATTTTTAGTCCCTTATTTTAATGTTAAAAAAACTTTTTCTAAAAGGGCTCTATATGAGGCTTACGCATTTTCATCAAATTTAAGTTCTTATTTTACGAGTTCTCCTCTAAGCGTATTTTATAAAAATTTTAATTTTTCACATAACGAAAGCGTTTCATTCGTAGGCTTTATTCCAATTATTTCACTACTTTTATTAACTATCACGATTTTAAAAGGCGCTAAAGTTTTAAGTAAACATTTATTTAGTTTTTCCGTGCTATTTTTAATAGGCTTATACTTAACTAGCTTTATAACCGAAGAAAATTATATTTCTTATTATGCTTCATTTTTTTTATGGAGTGGGTATCTAGTTTTAATTTTTATGCTTATTAAACTTAAGAATTTAGAGTATAACGACAACCTTTATATATTAAGCAATAGAGGGCTAATCTTAAGTTTTTTATTTTTGCTTGTATCTCTTGTTTTCTTGTCGCTAGGTCCTCTTGGGAGTGAAGTAGCGGTATCACGCCCGACTGGTTTATATAGTGTAATGTATCATATATTTCCTGGGGTTAATGCGATGCGTGCTACTGGGCGAATTGGATTAGTCGTGATTTTAGTAATGTATATATTATTTTCGTTAAATTTTTATTTAATATCTAGGAAGAGTAAGTTTGTATCGCTTATTTTTGTGTTATGTTTTTTATTAAATTTTGCAGAACAAAAAGTAGTAGCGTTTCAAATAGGAAATAAGCCTAAAGTAAAGTATGAAGCTATTATAGCTAAGCTAAACGCGTTGCCTAGTAAGTATGCTATGATATATTTGCCAATGGTAAATGATAAAAATAAAAACTCAGAAGTTAATTATGCAAATATGAGTGTATCTTATATGATAGATGCGCTGTCTCATAGGCACCCTATAATAAATGGCTATTCTGGGCAGAGAGGACGCTCTGGCAAGGAGTATCGAGATATAATGAGAGATTTTCCAGACAAACTTTCCGTAGCCACACTAACTAATAATTACAATTTAAAATACGTATTTTATGATGGGGATAAAGTTGATGGTTTCGATGCTAAAGCCTTTGAAGAAAAGGTTAGCAATTTTAAAAATGATTTAAAGATTATAGCCAAGCAGGGCAATGCTTATTTGATAGAGTATATAGGAAGTGTAGTTAATGAAAAAGGTTATTATTTAATGGTTCCAAAGTATTATGATAAAATTGATATAAATATAAAAACCAAAGGTAGCCCTAAAGAGATGGCTAATAAAGCTATAATGATAAAAAACAATAATAATGATGCGTATGTAGGAAGCATTACTTCTAAGGGAGATGGGAAGTGGATTAAGTATAAGGTAGATTTATCGAAAACGTTTTGCGACAATAAGGTTTCTCCATATAGGCTTGTTTTTTCTAATATTTCAAATGGTCAAAAGGTGTATATAAAGCATTACGATTAAGCCTTAATACGTTTTTTTTAAAGAAAGTGGCTAGGTTAATTTTACAATTTTAAGTTAGCTAAAAGCTAAAGAAAAGGCTACTTGTTTGATATATCCCCAAAAAATACCTCTAAGTTAAAATAAACCTGCATAGCAAAACAGCGTTTTGTATAATAAAAAGATTGTGAGTTGATTTTATATACTTATCTTATATAAAGGAGAAGATTATGGAAGTAAATATGGGAGCTAGAAGGGGGGCTCGAGGACATAGAGGAATGGAGCTAGTCAAGATGATAGAGCTAGTCAAGAAGGACAAGTTGATAATGGAGGGTTGAGGGCAGCTAATATGCCAACAGTGAGTAATCCTAATGCTCAAGTCGGAGATAAAATATTGTACGAAAATGTTGAAAAAATCTTAACGACAATGGTTAAAGAAGGTAGGCTAAGAAAAGGAGATTTAAATGAATTTTTCTTTAGTTTAATAAAAGGAAGTGAATTAGAAGAAATTGCAAATAAAGCATTAAAATCTCTAAGTTCCGCTTTTTCAGATAAACTAAAGTTTAAACGAGAAAGTGAAGACAGGGAGTGGAGAAGAAAGAGGAGGAGATGGATTTTTGCAGAAAACTCCTAACTTTATTACCCTTTAAAAGCGAAGAAAGATTTTTTGTAATTATTTGAAAATATTAAAAAAATAAAACTTTGAGAAGAAAAGTGGATGCCTCGCCAAGAATATCAAGCAACAAAGGGAACGATAACTCAGAAATTTAAATTAGCTCTCTCCCTCTTGCTTTTGCCTTTTAAGATGGTTAGAAAACCGATAATAAAAGAGTTTCTAAACACACACTTTTAAATACACGCAAAAGCGAGAGGGAAAGAACTACTTAAATTTTATTCTTCTTCTCTTCGGTACTCGCTATGACCATTCGGTCTACCAGACCCATGATGCCCATCATGTTGTCTAAATCCGCCACCTCTATGTCCTCTTGGTCCTCTTTCTTGCCTTTCTTGTCTTTCCTCTTTTGGTCTAGCCTCATTTACTACCATTGTGCGACCTTGTAAATCTGAGCCATTTAAAGCCTCAATCGCAGTTTTAGCCTCATCATCATTAGGCATAGTTACGAACCCAAAGCCCTTAGATTTTCCAGAACGGAAAGTTATAATGCTTGCAGATTCTACCTGCCCGTATTGACTAAAAAGTTCCTTAAGCTCATCGCCAGTTACGGCATAAACAAGATTGCCAACATAAATATTCATTTTCTAATCCTTCAATAAATTTACACTATTTTGCACATAAAATGGAGTTATTCGCTTTGCAAAAAAACTCCTAAACACAATTAAACAAACTCATGATACGTTCTTACAATTTACATACAAGCTTTTAAGACTAGAGGTATGCCAAATTTTGAATATAACATGGTGTTTACTGTTTAATAAAAAATATTAAAAAAATTTTTATCAACACTAAACGGAGTAGATGTTATCACTTATTTTCTTTTTAAGCTATAAATAAAATAAATTTACGTTATTAATTTTTGCTCTTTCTCTTTTTTTCTTACAATATACAATTGTTGCAACTAGTTATTAAAAGTTGCTAAGCTATATTAATTTGGCAATTCGCTTTTCTTTACAAAATAAACAAAAAACAAAAAACAAAATGGATAAAAAAGTTAAAATAAAAATGTTAATTTGTGATTATATATATTATAATAGTAAGGTAAGCGATTTTTAGTATAATATTTAGATATTTAGCTGAAAATAGAAAATTTTACGATAGATTTTCATAGTGTAAAAATTTTGTAAACTCACTAAAGAACGTGAAAACAAAATTTAATATTATTTTAAGTTTATTATTATGTTATGGGAGGTATTTAAATGATGAAAAAAGGGTTAATTTTATTATTAGCTTTGACGCTTATTTCTTGCTCAGAATCGAGACCAAGATTATATCCAAATGAAAGATATCAAAGAACCGACTCTTATTCGCAACAAAGAGCTATCGATGAGTGTATGTCTCTAGCAGATCAATACGTAGGAAAGAAAAATATGGCTCTAGAAGCTACGAAACAAGGTGCCGTAGGGGCTGGTTTAGGAGCAGCTACTGGTGCTGTCGGTGGAGCAGTATTTGGTAAAACTGGTCGTGGAACGGGAGCTGGAGCGGCAATTGGCGGCATGCTAGGCGTTGCTTCAGGACTAAACGATAGCTCAGGTCATAGCCAAGATTATAAGAATTTTGTTGAAAGGTGTTTAGCAAAAAAAGGCTACGAAACTGCTGGTTGGGATTAGTTTTAAGTTGTATGTGTACTTAATTCTAAGCTAATTCTAAAGCTTAAAGAAAATAACGGTAAAAAACAAATTAAAAAAAAGTAAATTAAAAAAGTAAATTAAAAAGTAAATTAAAAAAAAAGATAAAAAGAAGTGCGACAAAAAATAAAAAACAAAAAAATAAAAAATAAGATGCACTAATAGATAAGGGATTTAGATAAGGGATTTAGATAAGGGATTTAGATAAGGGATTTTTTTTTACCGTTTATTTTCTACTTTAAAATAAAAAATTTTTCTAAAAGGAATATATATATGAATATATTAGGAGTTTTTATAATAGTTTTAGTAATATTACTACTTTGGGCAATCGCTATATATAATAGATTTATAAAATTAAAAAATGGCACTAATGAATCTTATAGCGGAATAGACGTTCAGTTAAAAAGAAGATACGACCTAATTCCTAACTTAATCGAGGTTGTAAAAGGTTATGCTTCACATGAAGAAGGAACGCTACTAAAAGTTACGGAAGCTAGAAATATCGCAATGAGTGTAAATAAGGGAGATATAAAAGCTGCATCTGAAGCCGAAAACACGCTAACAAGCACGCTTAAAACCTTATTTGCACTAGCTGAAAATTATCCAGAATTAAAAGCGAACCAAAACTTTTTAGAACTTCAAAACTCATTAAGCGATATAGAAGACGCTATCCAAAATGCTAGAAGATATTACAACGCTATCGTTAAAGATTACAATATCCTATGCGAAAGCTTTCCATCTGTAATAATTGCAAGTATATTTAACTTTCAAAAAAGAGACTTTTTCGATATCGCTGATAATGAAAGAGAAAATATAAAAGTTAAGTTTTAGTTAAATAAAAAAATAAAGTAAAAAATAAAATAAAAAATTAAAGTTAAGATATTTTTTAATATGGCAAATATTTTAGTATTAGGCGTAAAAATACCGTTTGTAGGTGGTGGACAAGAGGCTCTAGTAAGAAGCTTAGTAGCGGAGCTTAAAAGAAGAGGACATAGAGTAGATGCGATAGATATGCCCTTTTCACCATTTAAAAAAGAAGAGTATTTTAAGTTCGCCTCGATGTGGAGAAGTTTAGACTTATCATCATTTTGCGTGTTCGATGTCGATTTAGTAATCGCTACTAAATTTCCAACTTATTTTGCAAAGCATGATAAAAAAAGCATATGGCTAGTGCATCAGCAACGTTCCTGCTATGACCTTTACAATACTAGATATTCAGATGTATCAGATGATATCGAAGATGAGGCTTATAGAAGGCTAGTTTATGAAACAGATATTAAAGCTATAAAAGAAGCATCTTACGTTTCTGCTATTTCAAAAAATGTTGCTAATCGCTTAGAAAAATTTAATGGAATAAAAGCACATGTGCTTTATCCACCTTTAACGCTAGGAAACAGATATTATACTAAAAATCAAGATAATTATATTTTATCCATAGGAAGAATTTGCTCTATAAAACGTGTAGATATGCTTATAGAGGCACTTCCCTTTATAAAATCTGATATTAAAATTAAAGTAGCAGGAAGCTTCGATGAGCAAGCAACGGAAAGTTATCTAAAAAATATTATAGAAAAACATAATTTAAGTTCTCGAGTTGAGTTCTTAGGACGAATTTCAGACGAAGCACTACTAGAAGAATTAGCAAATGCACTAGCCGTATACTATGCGCCACTAGATGAAGATTATGGATACGTAACGCTTGAAGCTTTCGCCTCTTCAAAACCAGTAATAACGGCGTCAGATAGTGGAGGGTCTTTAGAGTTTGTTAAAGATAAAGAAAACGGATTAATCGTAGACCCTACACCTAAGGGAGTAGCTGAAAGTATAGAATACCTTGTGGCAAATAAAAATGAAGCAAAAAGAATGGGAGAAAATGCAAATAGATTAGTAAAAGAGTTAGGGTTAACGAGTGAAAGCTGGGATAATGTTATAACATCTTTGTTAAGCCCGATTAAAGATAAAATTTAAAAAGCCATAAAGAAAGCAATGAAAAGAAAGCAATGAAAGAAAATAATAAACGTTTAAAGATAGCCTTTTTTACTCCTCTAAAAGAGGGAACGAAATCGTTCTATTTTTCTAAAAATATTTTACCTTTTTTAAAAGAATATTGTGATATAGATATTTTTTCAGATGAAACTATTGTTGAAACTTTTTGCTCTTTAAACGTGTACCACTATAAGGCATCGTTTTTACATAATAAAGAAAAAAAGTATGATATCTTTTTTTATCAAGTAGAAGATAGTATAGATACGAATTTTTGTAGGCTTCATTTATCATTAACCAAAGGGGTCGTTTTTTTTCACGATTATTACGTATTTACTTATCCACCTCAAGCTATCATTAGTAGCCTTGTAAAAGAGCAATGCGATAATATAAAAAGAGATTTAGGAAAAGCACTATTTTCATTAACGCCAAGCCCGTTTATTATTCATAAGGCGAAAGCCTACACGAGAAATAATATCTCTTCGATATATAAAAATAATATAACTTATTTACCGTACCCATTAGAAGATTTTAATTTTAAAGATAATTTAAATGAGAAAATTATTGAGAAAACTAATGAGAAAACTAATGAGAAAATTAAAGAACAAAATAAAACTATTAAAATTTTATTTGAGGGTAGCACTAGCAAAGATAGCAGATACTTTAAAATGCTTCGAGGCGTAAAAAATATAAAAGATAGCAAGCTTACTTGGCTTACTTCAAAAGAAGAAATAGAAGTAGCAAAAAAACTTTGTATCGATAATGGTATAAAACAATTTGAGGTTTTAGAAAATAATTTTAAAAATATGAAAGAGGCGATTTTAAAAGTAGATGTTGCTATATGTTTAGTAAAGTTTTTAAATCACCATAATATATTTTTAATCCTTAACGCTCTTAAAAATGGCGTCTTTGTGATAGCAAATAAGCTACAAAATTCATATACTTTTATCGATGATTTAGAGATTTTTCCTAAAAATTATATCGCTAAAGTTAGTATAGGCAAAACGGAAGAAAAAGAGATAGAGTTTTTTATAAATGCTTACAAAGATGGTAAAGTAATGCTAGATTATAAAAAACTATATGAAGAATATTTAATAAATTTTTCTTCAAAGTATGTAGCTAAAGATTTATATAATTTGCTACTTTCAATTTCAGATGATATAAAAGAATTTTATAAAGCATTTGAAAAGCTTGAACTTGAGGCTAGAAATAAAGTCCTTAAAAAAGCTTTCTTAAAAGATGATGAATATCTAAAAGATGCACGAGAAGAACTCGGGCTAGTGTGATTAAAACTAGTATGATTAAATAAGGTGTTAAAGTATGAGTAATAATAGTTTTGCATTCGTAGTTCCAAGGTATGGTAAAAAAATTGCTGGTGGTTGTGAAACTTTAGTTAGAGAGTTTGCAGAAAGGCTCGCTAAAAACGGTGATAATGTAGACGTTCTTTCTACTTGTGCAATCGATAACAGAACTTGGGAAAATGCTTTAAAAGAAGAAGAAAAAGTTGAAGATGGTGTAAATGTAAAAAGATTTTTAGTAGATGATAGAGATCTAGAAAAATGGATTCCATACCAAATAGAGTTAAGTGCAAATAAAATGATCTCGGTCGATGAGCAACTTACATGGATGAAAAATGGAGTTAACTCTACAAGACTTTACGAATACATAAAAAACAATGAGACAAAATATAGAGCAATATTTTTTGCACCATATCTTTTCGGGACTACATTTTGGGGAAGTTTAGTAGCCCCTAAAAAAAGTATTTTAATTCCATGTCTTCACGATGAAATTTACGCTTACACAGATATAGTAGCTAGCATGTTTAGGCAAGTAAGAGGCTGCGTGTTCAATGCATTGCCAGAAAAAACGCTTGCACAATCCTTATATGGTGAAGATATAAAAGGGGATAGCGTTGGTATGGGATTTATTTTGCCGAAAAACGAAGAGCAAGAAGCATTAAAGCCTTATTTCGATGATGAGTTTAATTATATTTTATACGTTGGAAGAAAAGAAACTGGTAAAAATGTTCATCTGCTAATAGATTATTTTACATCGTTAAAAGACGGTGCTAAGCTTCCGAAAGATTTAAAATTAGTTATAGCAGGTGGGGGGTCTTTTGAAGACCTTCAAAGAAAAGAGGCTAAAAATAGAGAAGATATAATAGATATCGGATACGTTAGCGAGGAAGATAAACAAAGGTTAATTAAACATTCGCTTCTACTTTGCCAGCCGTCCGTAAATGAATCTTTTTCAATCGTTATAATGGAAGCTTGGGGTTTAAGAGTGCCAGTTTTAGTAAATGGTTTTTGCCAAGTTACTGCATACCATGTTAAAAATTCCGAAGGAGGTTTTACTTTTTCAAATAAAAGAGAGTTCGCATCATCTGTAAACAATATTTTACAAGAAAAGTTAGATAATAATAGCATACGTGCTAATAAAGGTTATGAATACGTAAAAGAAAAATATAATTGGGATGCGATTATAAAGAAATTTTATAAAACTGTAGATGGAATTTTAAGTTAAAATTTAAAATTTATTTTTCTAAAATTCTTATAAGTGTAGTTCTATCGATTTTTAATTTCTTAGCAGTTAGTGTTTGATTGTTGTTGTTCTTTTTTAATTCATTACTAACTATAAGTTTTCTAAAACTATCGACTTTCTCTTTGAATGATAAAGAAGTATCAAGCATTAAATTATTTTCTATATAGCGCCTTGTCTCGTTATTTAAGCCATCTTTTTTATCTACGGCATTTTTATTTTCAATGTTTTTATTTGTGATATCTTTACCTACAAAAGAAATATCATCCTTTTCTATAAATTGTCTATTATGAAAATTAGCCTTATAAGCGCTTACTTTAATTATAGCTTCAAGTTCTCTAATGTTTCCTTGAAAGGGGTATGATTTTAATTTTTCTAAAGCTTTATCGTCGATATCTTTAATTATGATATCTTCTTTTTTTGAAAGTTCTTTTAGAAAAAATAAGCTTAAAGGTTTTATATCTTCTAGTCTTTCTCTTAGAGGAGGAAGCTCGATAATGGAGTGTGCAATTCTTTGGTAAAAGTCGAACCTTAATTTTTTATTTTCTATCGCCTCTTCAATATTTTCATTAGTAGCGCAAATAAGCCTAAAGTTTACGTTTATCTCTTTAGTATATCCAATTTTGCGAATTTTTTGTTCTTGAAGCACCGTTAGAAGTGCTATTTGAATCTCTATCGGAAGCAGTGCCACTTCATCTAGGAAAAATGTCCCATTGTTAGAAAGTTCTAAAAGTCCTTTTTTATCTTCCGTAGCACCTGTAAAAGCACCTTTTTTATGCCCGAAAAGATCTGAGTTTGTAAGGTCGTTAGATAAATAATTTGGTTGGTATCTTATAAATTGAGTGTCGCTATATTTTCCAAAAAGGTGAATAGCTTTTGCAACGAGTCCTTTTCCCGTGCCAGTTTCTCCCTTGATAAGAACTGATGAGTTGTTTTCACTCAAGAATAAAATTTCATCTCTAACTTTTTTTATAGCATCACTTTCCCCGATAATAAAATTTTCTAAATTATCTTGCGTAGTTTTATTTTTTAAATTTTCATATTCCCTAAGTAGCAAAGCTTGGCTAGCAGCATCTTTTATAAGCACAGCAAGGTGCGTAGCATCGGCAGGCTTTTTTAAAAAGTTTGAAGCTCCTAATCTTATAGCTTTTATACCACACTCTGAAGAAGTGTGCCCAGTTAAGATTATAATTTTACAAGTTTTATCTTCTTTTAAAAATTTTTGAAGAAGCTCATACCCACTTTCAACGCCTTTAGTCTCGTTTAGCTCTAAGTCTAATACTGCGACTAAGGGTTTTTTTAATTTTAAAATTTTAAAACTTTCTACCTCGGATGATGATGTGTAGATATCTTTTTTTATCCCATTTGCGATTAAAGCTCTTTTTAAACTTATTAAGTAATCTTTATCATCATCGACTAGCAATATTGAGTTTGTCATATTTTAGAAGCCCTTAATAGTAAAATGTATTAAATTTTTTTTAGAAGTAAGTTTTATAGTTAATCCTAAATCATTAAGTAAGATATCTGATAATATAGCATCGATAGAGTCGATGTTATTTTTAACATTTATATATTCAAAAAGCGAGTTAAACTCTGCTTGGTCTTTAAGATTATTTTTTTCAGACACTCTTTCAATCGCCTTAAAAGAGGAATTTAAAGTAAATTTATCTTCTTTTTTTTCTAGTCTTATTTTTAAATTACACTTTTCATCTAAAAAAAGATTTAAAGATTTAAAAACGCTATAAAGTAAAGTAAAATAATTAAAAAAATCGTTTTTGTTTAAAAAAACTAACTTATTAAATTCTTGTCCGTTTTCAAGCTCTATAAACGAGAGTGTTTTTAATTCAGATATTAGAAAGTTTTCTTTTTTGTTAATTTCTTTATTTTCTTGATTGTTTATCATAAAAATAGCATTATCTACAATTAAGTTTATTTTATTTATGGAATTTTTAACTGAGTTATTAATTTGCGTCAGCTCATCGTTTTTTATAATGTGTGAGCAGTATTCCACGTCATTTTGAATAGTAGCAAGTGGAGTTCTAATTTTATGAGTAATCGCTTGCAAAAGATATGATAGTAGTTTTCTAGAGTTTTCCATAACTAAATTTAGTTTATTATATTTATAAGAAAAAATAAAAGATTTATAAAAAGATTATATGAATAAAGATACTAAAAAAATAGATATTAATAAAATAAATATAGACGCATTAGATGATAAAACCTCTGGCATATATTTAAAAGTGCCTGAAAAGAAAGTAGTTATGATGCAGTCTTATTTTGAAATTTATGATGGAATAGCAACGGTTAGAACGCTCGATATAAGAAATTCGCTTATCTGTATTATAGTTCCAAATTGCAACTTGCAAATATGTTTAGAAATTTTAGAAAGTATTAAAAAAGATGTAGGTTTTGAGTTTATTAAAAAGCCTGAAAACATAAAAGAAAATGATTTTGTAGGTTTTAAGAATACGCAAGTTTTTAGAGGGGGTAGAGTATAAACTAAAATTTTAGTTCTTCTTATTTTGCATTTACTATTTCTAAAAGGATATCATCGGCCGTTATATTATCGACATCTGCTGTAAAATTTAAGATAACCCTATGTCTTAGCGTTGGGATAAAGGCTTTTTTAATATCATCAAAAGAAGTATTTATTCTTCCATCTAAAAGAGCCAAAACCTTAGAGAGCATAATAAGTCCTTGAGCTCCTCTAGGGCCAGGAGGAAAAGATACGTATTTTTTTACTTTCATCGTTGAAAATTTATTTTTAGGGTTTAAAGCTTCAAGCATTCTAACGACTACATCTAAAAGAGTTTCTGAGATTATCACTTCCTTTACGAGTGCTTTCATATTCGTTATAGTTTCTTTAGGGTTTTCAAACACGACATCTATTTTTGCGTTATCGCTTCTAGTAGTCCTTAAAATAATTTCTTTTAATTGAGTAGCGTTAGGTAAGGTTAAAATAAGTTTCGTTAAAAATCTATCTAGTTGTGCTTCGGGTAACGGATACGTTCCTTCGAGTTCTATCGGGTTTTGAGTAGCGAGAACGAAAAAGGGTTCTTTAAGTTTATAAGTTGTATCAAAACTCGATACTTGTCTTTCTTCCATCGCTTCAAGTAAGGCAGATTGCGTCTTAGGGGTAGCCCTGTTAATTTCGTCTGCTAGCACTATATTTGAAAAAATTGGGCCACGCTTAAAGGTAAAATCTCTTTTTCCGCTATCGTCTTGAGATAAGATTAAAGTTCCCGTTAAATCGGTAGGCATTAAGTCTGGAGTAAATTGAATTCTTTTGAAATCTAAATTTAAAACTTGAGAAATAGTTTTAACGAGTAAAGTTTTGCCAAGTCCAGGGACACCTTCAAGGAGAACGTGTCCATTAGCAAAGATTGAAGCTAAGGTAAACTCTATAATATCGTCCATATCTACGATGCGTTTTTGAACCTCAGATTTTATCTTATAAAAATTTAAGCTAAACTCTTTTACTTTGTTTTCTAAGTCTTTAGTTGTTTCCATAATGTTTTAATTATCTTTTAAAATATTTTGATATTCAAGAGGAATTTTAATTTTTTTCTGAGGCTTTTTGTTTTTATCATTTAATTTCGATGCTTCAATTTTAGTAGTTAGCTTAATTGCATCGCCTTTAGTAAGCTCCCCCTGCACGCTCCCCTCGTTTTTATTAAGATCTTTTAAATCGTTTTTAATGAAAGCCTCCTTTAATTTAGGTGATACTTTTTTATCCTTTCTCGCCCGTTCTAGCTCTTTTCCATCTATGCTAGCACCGCCGTGGTATTCGTTTTCTTTATCTTCTTTATGCTTTTTCTTCTCTTTTTTATTTTCTTTCTCTTCTTTATTCTCTTCATTCTCTCCTTGATCTTGATTTTTTTCTTTATCTTTTTTCTCTTCTTTTGCTTTATTCTTTTCTTTATTTCCTTCTTTATTTCCTTCTTTTTCGTCTTTTAAAGGTTCTATCGATGAGGCATCACTTCTTTCTTTGTTATCGCTTTTGTTTTCATCTTGGGTTTCGTTTTGGGTTTTATCATTATTATTTTTTTCGATTTTACTATTATCGTGTTTTTGATTTTCTTTATTTTTATTTTCTTTTTCTTTTTTAATTTGTTCTTCAAGGTCTTTTTTTATTTTATCTAATTCTTTTTGTAAGTCGTTAATACTTGGGTTGTTGTAATCTTCGTCTCTTGCATTTTGTTTATCATTTTTTGTGCTATCTTGATTTTGAGTTTTGTTTTCTTCTTTATTTTGATTATTGGAATCTTGATTATTAGAAGTGTCTCCGTCTTGCTCTTTAGAATCTGCTCCTTTAGATTCCCCTTGTGTTTGAGTCTGAGTTTGAGTAGGTGGCAGAGTGTTTGTAGGAGTAAATGTAGGAGTAGGTGTAAGAGGCTTTTCGTTATCTTCTAAATTATCATTTGGAGCGTTTTTATTTAGGGTATTTTCTTTAAAGTTTTTAATATCATCTAAAGCTTTGGTTTTAGTAGTTTTAGTA
The DNA here is from genome assembly GCA_050952645.1 of Bdellovibrionota bacterium. GTDB lineage: Bacteria > Bdellovibrionota_C > UBA2361 > UBA2361 > CAKMMH01 > CAKMMH01. Next base: position 89,064 of record JBMNLI010000007.1, read on the forward strand.
TTTAATTTTTCTATAAGGCCTTGAAGTTCATTTTTAAATTTTTGAGAAATTGAGCTATCGGCTTTAATCTCACGGTTTATTTTATTTAATTTTTCTAAAGAGCTTTCGTTTATTATAGGAATAAATGTAAATTGCACTAGAAAACAAAACAAAAGTAAGTAATTTAAGAATAATAAAATATGAGTTTTTTTTATTTTAATTTCTTCAAAGCTCGAAGCTTTTTTAGAGTTTAATAAATAAGTTAATTGATTTTCTAGAAAAGTAATTTTTTCGTTATTGTTTGTGTTATCGTTTGTAGAATCATTCACGACGTTATTTATAGTATTATTTTTTATCTTTATATTTTTGATGGCTTCTAGGTAGCTTTCATATCTATTTTTTAAATTAAAGTGGGCATCTATTCTTAAATTTATTTTTTTCTTATTAAGAAAAATTATTACTAACGATAATATAAAAGAGATAATTATAGAAGAAATTAAAATTATAAAAAAATCTTTGTAATATAATTTTGAGTTTAATAAAAGAAAGTAAAAGATAACGATTAGACTATTTATAAATATAAAGACGAGGAGTAAGTCATAAAAAACTTTTAGAAAGCTCTTAAAATGTAAATCTTTTATAAATTTTTTTATATTTTTATTCATATCATTAGCACAAGCCCTAACTTAAAGCATGAAGCCCGTTTTTCTTCTAATCTTCATTTCAGTTCTTTATATCCACCGCATCTATAAAGTATAAGCTTTTATTATTTGGGTTAAGAGAGAAAGATATAAAATTTCCGCTCGTCGGGTATAGAGCAGCCTTTATAGCCTTAGAACTTGGCGAGCAAATAGGCGTAGGAGGAAGCCCAATATTTAAAAAAGTGTTAAATGGAGAGTATTGCTTTTTAGCTTCTTCGGTTAAGGGACGAGCCTCGTAGGGTTTTCCGTAGTATACTGTAGATGTTGCATTTAAAGGGAGTTCCTTTTTTAATCTATTGTGGTAAGTAGCAGATACATTTCTTAAAGTTAGCTGATCTTTTACAATATTTAACTCCGTGCACTCGCCTTCGATAATAGATGCTAAGATTAAAATTTCTTCTTTATCCATTCCTAAAAATTTGGCCTGCTGATCATATATCGGAAGCCAGTGTTTTTTTTCTTGCTCTAAAATTTTCGATATCATTTCTTCTATCGTTATAGGGAGACTAAATTTATACGTTGAAGGGAAAAGCCTTCCTTCAAGTGTTCCATTTTTTATACCTAAACTTACTATGTATTCTTTATCGTAAAATTTCTGTTCTAACTCTTCTTTAGTTCCTATGCCGGCAACCCTAAATTTTTCTATAATTTTAGTAATAGTATCTGCTGGGGCTATCTTTAATTCTCTAACTTTAACATCAGCCTTGTTTATTTTTTTTACTATGCTTAGCGGCGTCATGGCCGCGGAGAGTTCGTATTCACCGATGTTAATTTTATTGTTGAATGAACGCAATTTAGCAATAGTGTGGAAGCTCCACCAATGCTTTATAATTTTTTCGTCTTCTAATAATTTTCCTATTTCTTTCGTATCTCCTTTAACTATGATAAGTTTCGTTTCGGTAGACTTAGGCATATAAGCAGATAGAAACAAATAGTGCAAAATAAGATAAGTGCATAAAGCCGTTATTAGAGGAAAGAAAAAAAGAATGGAAAGTTTTATTATTTGCTTCATAGTTTATTTTGTTTTTAAATACTAAATACGATGTGCATATACGATGTGCATATAATTGTGCATACAATGTGAGCACGTAACTTATAATACATAACATATAACACATAATATATAACACATAATCCTTAACTTTGCAAAAAAGTTCACCTAAAATTTTTTTTGTAATTTTTTATTTATTTGAGCAGCTTTTAATCTTACCTTATCAGCATCTATATCAAACGCATTTAATATAGTTTTTTGTCTTTTGCTTACTGCATAGCTCAGCTGATATAAATCCTTACTCCCTCTTACCATTTCAATTTTTTCAAGTTCTTTTAATGCGGCAGGAACATTCATATAGTTTGGCTTTTTTGTTAGCTTAGAAAGTTCTTCATTAAGTAGAATATAAATGCGATTGCGAATTATAAGTGCTATAAACTCTATAAAAATTTTAGCAGATACTGCCTGAGATGAATGAACTCTCATACTTTTTGAGCCTAAAAAAGTCTTATCAATAGCAAAAAGTTTCTCAGTTGCGTCTCTACCCTTGTAAAGTATTATAGCTTCTTTAGCACTCATTTCTTCCGAACTAACAAGACAAAAATACCCACATAAATTAAGAGCCTTTTGAATTTCATCTGCTCTCTCTTCTACTTTTCTTAACTTTCCTTGATTGTCATAACTTAAATCAAAAAATTGCTTATACGTTTGTCCAAACTTTGTATCTTTGCCAATATGGTTTTTTAAAAATTGTTCAAACTCCTCTAATTTAATTTCTAGTTGCTCCCTCTCAAATGCTTGCTTTTCCGCACTAAAATAAACATGAAAATAACGCTCCTTACTATCATCATCATATAATTTTGATTTCACTGTAGTGCCATATACCTTGTATAAGCGAATACTACAGTCTCTTTTAGACTCAAATGTATTCCTGTTTTCTTCTACTAATTTAGAAACTAAAGCCTTACACCCTTTTACCATCAATAAAAAAGAAAAACCACTATTATCCATATATTGAATATTATATTTACTAAAATAACCACGGTCTAAAATAAATCCTATCTTTTTATATCCATACTCTATAACCTTATCTGCCATATGAGTAAATTGAGAAACGTCTGTAATAGAACCAGGATACTCTTCGTAAAATAACGGAACTCTATTCGTTTGATCAAAGGCAATGGATAAATTAAATACTGGGAATCCTTTTTCGTCTTTCGCTTTACCAAACTCTACTAATTCAACATCACCTGCTTGACAGTTCTTATTAGTCGAATCATATGAAACGTAAACCATTTGATTGCGATCTTTTCCCTTGTTCCAATCGTCAAGAAAGTTAATTATCTGCTCTTTGCTAACAGAAGAAAGAAAACGACTTATGGTAGAATCACTATAGATGCGCATACCTTTTGTAAAGAGTGGATGAGAAAAGGCGTAGTCTGGATAATACTGACTGACATTCTCTTCATTTACAATAAAATAACTCGCTAAATCAAGTATAAGTTCACTACGTTCACCAAAATGTTTTTTTAGTAAAAAAGGCAAATTAAATTCATTTGCTACTTTTTCAATCACCAAGTGGGGACCTATACGAAGACAACAACTGCGTGAAGCGTCTGAAAATTTCTCGGGCATAGGGGCATCTGGAAAATAATTACTATAATTGTCATTAGGGTACATAATATCATCTCTACCATCAACTAATTTTCCAATAACGCTACGCTTTGGATTAGTATACTGTTTCTCTTTATTATAAGTGCGATCGTATTCAAAAAGCACATATTTTGCTTCCCCTTTTTCTCTTATAATTATTTTATTTCTTTGCTCTGGTAATGGAACTGTTCGATTGTAATTCATAAAACCTCCTTTAGGTTAACGGTTGCACTAAAAGTATAGCATAGTAAATACACAGATGCAAGTAAAAAAATGCATAATTTAACGATTATTTCTTATTTATTTTAATTGATTATTTGTTTAGGTGAACTTTTTTGAAAAGTTAAGGATAATATATAACACGCACACAATATATATTTATACTATAATATTTTCATTTGCAAAATACCTTTCAAGTATAATAGCAGCCGACATAGCGTCTATAACTCCAGAATCTCTAGTTTTTTTATCGCTCGTTTTTATATTAAGTCTTTCTTTAGCCTCGTAGGAACTAAAGAACTCATCGATAAATACGTATGGGATATTATTATTATCTTCGCTAAGTTTTTTTACAAAAGTGCGAACTTTTTGTGATGTAGTCGTTTCTTTATTATCTTCATTTAAAGGAAGCCCTGAAACTATAAAAGATATATTTTTTTCTTTAATAAGATTTTTTATTTTTAATGTAGCTTCTTTTTTGTTTATAGTTTTTAGTGGAAAAACATTTTTAGTTTCGCTGTAGCCTATAGCTAGTCCTATGCGAGCTTCTCCTACATCTAGACTTAAGATATTGCTAGGGCTACTACTCTGCTCGTTAGTAAGGCTTTTATTATTTTTATTGTTATTATTATCTTGGTTGTCGTTAAGTTTGTTAGTCATACTTCTTATCATAATTTGTTAGTCGTGCTTGTTAGTCGTGCCTGTTAGTCATATTAGCAAAAAAAAGGGGTATAATTTTTAAAAGATATTAAACGCTGTTTTAGCTATACTACATTAAAAGATTATACAATAAAATATAATAAAAACAATATATTATAGTAAAAATATAAATTATTTTCCTTAAAAATGCTAGTCTTAAATTTTTATGAAATTTTTTTTCTCTTTTTAAAAATATAATAGATGGCTATACTTAGAAAAGTTATTCTAATTGAAGGCAACTTTAGGTGATTAGTGTGTAAATTTTTTATATAAATTTTTATTTGAAATTTATTTGAAAAGTTTTTTTAAAGATCGCCGTAGAGGGAGTTTTGTTTTTAGAATTTTTATATTTAAAAAATATTTTAAAAAGTTGCTAGCTAATTTTTTATTGGAATGTTTTTAAACTATGGATTTTATAAAAAATAATAAGCTTGCTTGCACACTCGGTGTGTCGTGCTTGCTTATGGGGTTTATATCGATAGCTACTAATAGTAGTGATAATGGTAGCGATGTAAAAAAAGTTTCTAATGATAATACAAGTATCGCAAGTAGTATTTATAGCGGTGTTTATAATAATGGTGGTTATAATAATAATGTAAATAAACAACTGAAAGTTTTTGCTCAAAATTTTCTAGATAAAGATTTTATCTTAAGAGATTTAATCGCAAGAAATGTGGCAAAGGGGAGCGCAAGCTCTAAAGCTACTTTAAACAATTACGCATCAAGAAGTAGTGTGCTTGAAAGTGGTGTTGGCGTGGGGCTTCATTTCGTAAATAATGAGATGGAAGTAGAAGGATTATTACAATCCGAGTCTCAAAAGTTGATAAAAGAATCTAGTGCGATATTAAAGGCAAGACTTCAATATAATGAAGATGAAATAGACAATATAGGTATAGTTTCTAAAGAGTATGAGCAGGCAAATCTTTTACCGAAAGATTACGTAGATTATAAAGTAGTAAAAGGAGATACTTTAACGAAAGTATTTTTAAAAAATGGAGATACCGTTCAAGCTAGTTTAAAAGCTTATGATACACTTAAAAAAGCTAATAGGTCTTATGCTTCTTTAAGGCTAGGTGAGATTCTTAAAATTTACAAGAAAGATGGAAAGATTGATAAGATAGAGAAAAAGCTTTCTTTAGGGAGATCCGTAACGCTTATATTAAGTGATAACGGTTCTTATAAAGTTTCAGTTTATGAACCTAAAATAATTGAAGAGGATAAAGTTATTACTGGAAAAATAAGTAGTTGTTTTTCAGTTGAAGCAAAAAGGCTTGGTATTCCTAATGATGTTATAGACCAATTCGTCGATCTGTTTAGTAGTAAAGTTTCATTTCGTTCTTCGTTAAAAAGGGGAGATGTTTTTTCTATTAAATATTCTGAAAAGAAAACTACAGATGGACTTTTTATTTCAGCGGGAAATATTAAATCGGCATCGATTATAAATAAGGGACGATTTCTATCGCTAGTTGGATATAAAGGAAAGAGTGGAAAGTTAAGTTATTATAATGAAAAGGGCGAGCCTGCTGGAAACTACATGTTAAGGTATCCACTTAATTTTACAAGAATCTCTTCGGTTTTCTCAGATAATAGGTTGCATCCAATTTTAAAGAGAAATAGACCGCACAATGGGGTAGATTTCGCAGCACCAACGGGAACTCCTGTAAGAACCGTTGCAGATGGTCGTATTATTTCCGCAGGTTGGAATAAGAGTGCAGGAAAGATGATAAAAATTCAGCATGGACCAAAATATAAAACGGCTTATTTGCATCTTTCAAAGATTGCTCCTAATGTTAAAGTTGGAGCGTACGTTTCAAGGGGGGATTACATAGGGAATGTTGGTAGCACTGGGCTTTCAACGGGGCCTCATTTGCATTATAGTTTTTATGTAAACAATAAGTATGTAGATCCTTTAAAGGTTGATTTGCCGTCTATGCCTGTAGGTGGAGATAGGATTCCAAACTCTTATTTAAAGAATGCCATAGCAGAGCTTAGGGCAAATACTGAGGATATGATGGCATCAAAAGAGGACGATGCTACGGAGGCATAAAAGCCCTGTTATGTTTTTCACTACTTACTTAATTTAAATTTTAAAATCAATGTTTCTTTTAGGCTTCTTTGGGGGAAGTGTTGCTAATTTTATTATTCTTTTAAATGTCATGTTTTAATTCTAACGAACTTATAGCAAGGATTATAGCACCAAGTTTTGGAAAAGATTTTATTGGTGTAGTCGTTGATGCTAAAGATAAGAACGTAATAAATAAAAAAGTTTTTATTCCTTACGTTTTAGTCGGTGAGCTAGTAAGGGTAAAAGTATTAAAAGACAGTAAGAATTTCCTGCGTGGTGAAGTTTTAGAGATTGTGGAAGCTTCCCCTTTTAGAGTAGAGCCTAAGTGTCCATCGTTTTATAGATGTGGTGGGTGTCATTATCAGCATATAGAGTATAGTCAGCAGTTAGAGTATAAAAAGAAAGTAGTTAGTGATTTTCTTTTGTTTCAATCTAAGATTTTATCTAGTGATAGTGTAGATGACAATATAAAAGATGGTGGTATAAAAGTTTTAGGTGATAGTAATTTATCTTCTTTTTATTATAGAAAGAGAGCGGTTATTCATATTTTAGAAAATGGTAAGATGGGTTTTTTTGAGAACGGAACTCACAGCGTGGTAGATTTTGATGAATGTGCATTGTTATCTAGGGAGCTTTTAGAGTGTTATAAGATTTTAAAGCCTATAATTAGTAAGTATGGTAAATATTTTTATTCGCTAACTTTAGATATAGAAGGTAGTGATATTTATGTAATTTTAAGTATTAGAGATGAAAGCCTATTAAAGGAGTTAAGGTTTAATAATTATTTTAAAATTTATGAAGATTTGCCGTATAAGTTTATTTTTAAGTATAGGGGCCAGGATGTTTTTAAAACATTTTCCCATGAAGATTCAGCAGGTAGTTTTTCTCAAGTAAATATTGAGGCTAATAAGTTTTTAGTAGATTTTGTAATCAAAGAGGTTTCAGAGATTTCTAGTAAGCAAGGGATTTTAAATAGTATAACGGAGCTTTATGCTGGTGCTGGAAATTTTACTTTTTTACTTTCCGATTATGCAAATAGAGTTGATGCTGTTGAACTAGATGGAGAGTTAGTAAAAAAGGGCATTAGTCTTTCTTTAAGTAAGGGATTAGAAGGTAAGGTAAATTTTATTCAAAGTTCGTGTGAAAAGTACGTAAAAAAAAATAAATTAGGTGCCCTTGTTCTTTTAGACCCTCCAAGGGGTGGAGCAAAGGAGGTTGTAAAATATATCAATTTAAAGGATACGAAAAGCATAGTTTATATTAGTTGTTATCTTCCAACATTTCAAAGAGATTTAAAGGCTCTTTTAAGTAAGGGTTATAAGATGACTGCCCTTGCTCTGTTAGATATGTTTCCTAATACGCATCACGTGGAGTGCGTAGCATTACTACAAAGGGAAATTATGTAGAAATCCTGAGATTCAAGCTCTTTCACAACTATTTTGCCTTCGAAGAAGATGAGGCTAATTTTAAGAAAAAAGTGCTAAAAAAGTATTTCAATGTTTCAGTGGTGATTGACCTAGTTAGTGGAGACATAAGAAAATAAGGATAGTTAAGAATCAGCAAGGATAAAATCTTGCTGGTTTTTGCATTTATACTTTCAGACTTGTTAAAAGGACAAGTCAAGAATGATGGTTTTGATAATTCTAGAATGGCAAAAATGAAAAGTCTAGACTTGTCAAAAAGACAACCTAACTATATAGAGATTAGTTAGATTGATAGAGTTAGATATATATTAGGGCTGAAACGGTGGTTTACCGTATTAGATAATAGTAAGAGCTATTAAGTAGAAATAACTATTAAAAAATACTAACTATATGATACAATTATATACAATAATTATAATAAATTAATTTATATAAAATATGTGGTAACAAAAGCTTATTAATCAATGTTTATATTAAAAAAATAAGAGGAGGAATACAATGCCAATAAATTCAGCAGACTTAGGATTTGAGAACGAAATTTGGAGTGCAGCAAATAGACTAAGAGGAAATATGGATGCTTCAGAATACAAGCATGTAGTATTAGGGCTAATATTTTTAAAATATATATCAGATAGCTATGAAAATAGATATCAAGAACTTTTAGAAGAAGGTGCAGGCTTTGAAGAGGAAAAAGATGAATACATAGGAGAAAACATCTTCTATGTACCTGAAAAAGCTAGATGGTCCTATATATCAAGGCATGCCAATCAAGCTGAAATAGGCCAAGTAATAGACCAAGCTATGGTTGCCATCGAAAATGAGAATATTAGACTAAAAGGGATTTTACCTAAAAATTTTGCCAGGCCTGAATTAGACAAAAGGAAACTAGGAGAGGTAGTAGATTTATTTACAAATATTGCTTTAGTTGATTATGGTGATAAAAAGGATATTTTAGGCAGAACCTATGAATTTTGCTTAGCTATGTTTGCAGAACAGGAAGGAAGAAGAGCTGGTGAGTTTTACACTCCTTCGTCCATAGTAAAGACTCTGGTTGAAATTTTAGAACCCTATAATGGGCAAGTTTATGATCCTGCCTGCGGAGCTGGAGGTATGTTTGTGCAGTCAGCAAAGTTTGTTGAAAATCATCATGGTTCCATAAGAGATATATCAGTTTTTGGACAAGAAGCAAATCCAACAACCTGGAAGCTTGCGCACATGAATTTAGCTATTAGAGGAATAGAAGCTAATTTAGGTAAAGAATTTGCAGATACATTTTTTAATGACCAACACCCAACCCTAAGAGCAGATTTTGTCCTAGCTAATCCACCCTTCAACATGTCAAACTGGGGAGGTAACAGTCTTATGGATGATAAAAGATGGAAGTACGGGGCACCCCCACAAGGAAATGCAAACTTTGCCTGGCTACAACATATGATCTACCATCTTTCACCCAAGGGGAAAATAGGAATGGTTCTAGCCAATGGATCCCTATCTAGCCAAACTGGTGGAGAAGGTAAAATTAGAGAAAATATAATAAAAGATGACCTTGTAGAATGTATAGTAGCTATGCCTACACAACTATTCTACTCAACAGGAATACCAGTGTCCCTTTGGATCTTAAATAAGGATAAAAAACAAAAAGGCAAGACCCTCTTTATTGATGCAAGGAACATGGGAGAAATGGTTACTAAAGCCCATAGGGATCTAAAAGAAGAAGAGATACATAAAATTGCTGACACCTATAAGGGCTTTATAGAAGGAAACTTAGAAGAAGTTCAAGGCTATTCAGCCATAGCAAGTCTAGAAGATATAGAAAAACATGACTTTGTTCTAACTCCAGGAAGATATGTGGGTATTGAAGATATAGAAGATGATGGTATCCCATTCGATGAGAAAATGGAGAATATGACAACTGAGTTAGCCGAACTCTTTGCCAAATCCCGAAAGCTAGAGGATGAGATCAAAAAGAATCTAGGGGGGATTGGGTATGAGGTTTAGTGAGTGGAGAGAAGTTAAAGTTTCTGAAATCGGTAAAGTTGTAACTGGTAAAACCCCAAAAACAGCTATTAGCGAGAATTACGGGGGAAATATTCCGTTTTTGACGCCCTCCGATGACATGAATATAAAAAAAGTAAAAAGTACAGCAAGAACTCTTTCTGAAATGGGACTTAATTCAGTTAAAAACTGTTTGTTACCAGCTAAATCTATTTGTGTTAGTTGCATTGGATCAGATTTAGGCAAGGTGGTTTTAACTAGTGAGCCTACAGTAACAAACCAACAGATTAATTCAATTGTTCCAGATGAGAATTTTGATCCTGATTTCATATATTATAGAATGACGATTTTGGGAAAACACTTAAATTATTTAAGTAAAACATCTACAGCTGTACCGATAATAAATAAGACCACATTTTCAAATTTTTCTATAATAGTGCCATCAATAGAAGAACAAAAAGCCATTGCGCACATCCTCTCAACTTTAGACGAAAAAATCGAAGTAAACAACCAGATTAACAAAACCCTTGAGAATATGGCACAGGCAATTTTCAAACAATGGTTTGTAGATTTCGAGTTTCCCAATGAAGATGGAGAACCATATAAGTCCAGTGGTGGAGAGATGATTGAAAGTGAGCTTGGGATGATTCCTAAGGGGTGGGAAGTAAAGAGAATTGGGGATGAGTGCATCTGTTCCTTAGGAGGCACTCCTAGTAGACAAAAATCAGATTACTGGAATGGAGATATTCCTTGGGTCAATTCAGGTGAAGTAAATAATTTTAGAATTTATAAACCTTCGGAATATATTACGAAGTTGGGTTTGGAAAAATCGGCAACTAAATTGCTTAAGAAGAAAACCACTGTTTTAGCAATTACAGGAGCAACATTAGGACAAGTCAGTTTGTTAGAGATTGACACTTGTACTAATCAATCTGTAGTCGGTATAAGCGAAAATGATAAGATTTCACACGTATATATATATCCGTATGTAAAAAGTGTTATCGAAAAAATAATTGGGAATCAAACTGGTGGAGCACAACAACATATTAATAAAAGAAATGTTGAGGATACAAAATTATTAATTCCAAATAAGAAAGTCCTGAACACTTATACTATATTGGTAAGACCTCAATATGACTTGATATCTTCTATATGTTTTGAAAATGAGCTTTTAACAAGACTTCGCGACTCACTTCTACCCAAACTAATGTCTGGAGAAATAAGAGTTCCCCTGGATGAGGACGGTGATGCATCGTGAAGTTTGGCTTTAGAAAACCTAGCTTAAAGAGAAGAATTTCTGCTAGGACCAGTATAAAAAGACAGGTTGTGCACCGGGCAGGAATAAAGATGCCTTAATTTGGGAAAGTATACTTAAATACAAGGAAAACAATCCACATGTGAATATTGTTTTCCTTTCAGAAGATAAAGAGTTTAACGAAACTTTGTCTCAAGAGTTTGAGAATCGCTTTGGTGATAAAATACACATTATAAAAAAAGAAGAAGAATTCACAGTATTAAAGACAATTACAGAAGAAATATATGCTGTGATTGGTGAGGTCCTGATAACTAAGCCTGATACTGTCTCTTATGATGAAAAGCTAAAGGGGGCTTTTTATGAGTGGTATGATAGTGAAGTATTTGAAGAAGAGTTAGAAAATGCTATAAATAAATATATAAATAGAAGGGAAAAATTTATTAGATACAATGAGTTGTTGGATAAAGAAATAAAGGAGATAGAATTTATTAATGAGGATAAAATGATTTTGGTTATGGATTGTAATATTGAGCTAGAAAACAAGAAAATTACAGGAGAAAAGTTTGAGGCAATAGAAAGATTTGCATTTAACATTAAAGTGTATGAAGATTTCTTTAAAATCGAAAATGTAGTTGAAATAGATTTGGAGGGTTAAAAAGGAGGGACAGGCCTATGAAATTTACAGAAGATATATATGAAGGAGCAATCTTAGAAATAATCCAAGATCTAGGATATACCTATATACCTGCTGGGGACATAGAAAGAGACTCATATAAAGATCCACTTTACATGGGAGACCTCTATGAGTCTTTGGTTAGGATTAACCCTAGCCTATCTTTGGATGTAATAGGCTCAGCTATCTTCAACTTGCAAAATATAAATGTAGGTAGCCTGGTTCAAAGGAATAAAATCTTTATGGGTTGGCTTCAAAATGGAATGGAAGTAAGCTATATGGAAAATGGTCAAGAAAAGACCGCTCTAGTCTATCTTGTAGATTTTAAGGAAGAGGATCTTGATAAGAACTCTTTTGTTATAACCAATCAATGGACTGTAGCCGGAAACTATCAAAACAGGAGGCCTGACCTAGTCCTATTTGTAAATGGCCTTCCCCTAGTAGTTATGGAACTAAAATCAGGCTCATCAGAAAGCGCAGACATATCTTCAGCCTATAGGCAGATAAAAAACTACCAAAAAGATATAGAAGAACTATTTGTCTATAATGCCTTTAATATTATATCAGACCATACCTATTCCAAGGCAGGAACTATTTCCTCCAGTGAAGAATGGTACAAGGAGTGGAAGACTGAAGATGGGTCCTATGAAGATACTAGGTATGCAGCCTATGATGTTCTTTTTAAGGGTATTTTAGAAAAGTCAAGGTTCCTAGATATTATTAAAAACTTCTTAATGTTTGAAAATAAAACTCCCCAAGATATAAAGATAATGGCCCAGTACCACCAATACTATGCAGTGAGAAAGGCTGTTGATTCAACCCTAAAAGCTACTGAAACAGACGGTAGAGGTGGGGTTTTTTGGCATACCCAAGGTTCGGGAAAATCTTTATCTATGGTTTTTTATATAAAGCTTTTAAACTCCTACTTAAGCAATCCTACATATGTGATTATAACAGATAGAAATGACCTAGATGAACAGCTTTTTGGTCAATTTTCTAGAGTCAAAGAATTTATAAGGCAAACACCTATCCAGGCTAAGTCTAGAGACAATCTTAAGGAAATACTAGATGGAAGACTGGCTAATGGAATATTTTTTACAACCATGCAGAAGTTTTCCGAGTCAGATTCTCCTTTAAGTGACAGAAAAGATATTATTGTAATAGCTGATGAGGCCCACAGAAGCCAGTATGGTCTAAAAGAGAGAATGGACAAGGATGGAAATATAAGGGTAGGCATGGCTAGAATTATTAGAGATTCTTTACCAAATGCCACCTATATTGGTTTTACAGGAACACCTATAGAATCTGAAGACAAAGATACTCAAGAAGTCTTTGGAAATTACATAGATATATATGATATGACTCAATCTGTAGAAGATGGAGCAACGAAACCTATTTACTATGAAAATAGGGTAATTAATCTAGGCTTAAATGAATCAATCCTAGAAGAGATAGATGAAAAATATAAGGAATTAGCCCTTCATGCTAGGGAAGAAGACATAGACCAAAGCAAGAGACAACTAAGCAAACTAGAATCCATCTTAGGTTCAGAAACTGTAATAGATGGCTTGGTAACTGATATACTTAAGCACTATGAAGAAGATAGGGCCCATTTATTAACAGGTAAAGCTATGATAGTAGCCTACTCTAGACCTATTGCTATGAAGATATATAAAAAACTCTTAGACCTGAGACCAGAATGGGAAGAAAAGGTTAAGGTGGTTATGACAGGTAATAATAATGATCCAGAAGATTGGAAGGATATCATAGGCAACAACCACCATAAGAGGGAACTTGCAGGAAAATTTAAAGATGATGATGACCCAATGAAGATTGCTATAGTAGTAGATATGTGGCTAACAGGTTTTGATGTGCCAAGTTTAGCTACTATGTATGTATTTAAACCTATGAGGGACCACAACTTAATGCAGGCTATAGCTAGGGTAAATAGAGTTTTCCAAGACAAGGAAGGTGGCCTAGTAGTAGACTATATAGGTATAGCCAAGGCTCTCAAGGATGCCATGTCTGACTATACAAGAAGAGATAAGGAGAATTATTCCAACCCAGATATTAGAGAAAAGGCCTATCCTAAATTTCAGGAGAAACTGGAAGTATGTAGGAATGAATTTCTTTTTGGTCTTAAATATAGACCTATATTCGATGAAGACTTAAGTCCTAAAGATAGATCTGACCTTATAACAGAAGGTATAAATCATATATATAAATTCAATGAGGACAAGCAAAAATCCTTCAAAGAAGAATCCTATATATTAAGACAAGCCCATAGCCTTTGTTCATCCATAAGCACTAGAGAAGAACAAAGAGAAGCAGCCTTTATTGAAGCTATCAGAATAGGAGTAAGTAGGATTGAAAAGGATGGACAGATATCCCTAAAAGAAATTAATAGGCAGATAGAAGAGCTTTTAGAAAACTCTATAAGGTCTGAGGGGGTAATAAATCTCTTTTCAGATATAGATAGGGAGTGTTCCTTATTTGATGAAGAATTCCTTATGAGTGTAGCTATGATGAAGCAGAGAAACCTAGCAGTAGAATTGATGAATAAACTTCTAAGGGAACAAATCAAGCTATATTCAAGGACAAATATAGTTAAATCAGAAGAATTTTCTAAAAAGATGAAAAGAATAATGGACCACTATAGACAAATACAAATAGATAATGCGGAGAGTCTAGATGAATTTATTCGACAACACCATGATAATGAAGTAAATAAGGTAATAGATGAGCTTCTAGATCTAGCTAGGGATATAGTCAAGGCAGATAAAATTGGAGAAGAAATAGGATTAACCAAGGAAGAAACCTCCTTCTACCACGCAATTACATCTCCAGAGGCAGTAAAAGATTTTTATGAAGATGATATTTTAATAGAAATGGCTAAGGAATTAACTAAAGAGCTACAAGAGAATGAATCTATTGACTGGCAATATAAAGAGTCTGGTAGGGCTAAGATGAGATCCATCGTAAGAAGACTCCTAAGAAAGTACAAGTATCCTCCAGAAGGAGTAAGAGAGGCTCTAGAAATAGTATTAAAGCAGTGTGAGCATTGGACAGAGAGTAGAGAATATTTTTATTAGAGAATTAGGGATAAAGGAGGTTATTAAATGATTCCAAAATATGATGAAATGATTTTACCTATTTTAAAAATTATTTCAGATGGACAAGAATATAATAATAGTAGGATAGAAGATGAGCTGAGCAAGGTTTTTAATTTCACCGATGAAGATAGAAAAATGAAACATAAATCAGGAGTAAGGATAGTATATGACAGAATCAGTTGGACTAAATCATATATGAAGCAAGCTAGATTAATAGAGGTGCCTAAGAGAGGAATTTTTAATATTAGTGCTAGAGGACTACAAGTTTTAGAAGATGATATTGATCTAGTTGATAGGAATTATTTAATGAAATTTCAAGAATTCAGGGATTTTATAAACAGAGGAAAAAATGAGAATTCAGTGGAAGATATTCTAGAAGAAGTAGATAGTGAAGATACTCCCTTGGAGACTATAGAAAAATCTATGAAAAAATTAAATTCTTCTTTAATAGAGGATGTATTAGAAAAGCTTATAGCCATTGACTTTTATAAATTTGAAGATATTGTATTGGATCTTTTAATTAAAATGGGTTATGGAGGATCTAAAGAAGAGGCTAAACAATCTACCAGTAAAACTCAAGATGGAGGAATAGATGGAATAATTAATGAAGATAGATTGGGCTTAGATAGGATCTACATACAGGCAAAAAGATGGAAAGATACTGTTGTAGGCAGACCTGAAATTCAAAAATTTTCCGGTGCTCTAGATACTCCAGGAGCAATGAAGGGAGTTTTTATAACAACCTCAACTTTTTCAGATTCTGCAATTCAATATGCTAAAGACTTGGTAAATAAAAAGATAATTTTAATTGATGGCATCCAATTGGCAAATTATATGATTGAATTTAATTTGGGTGTATCAACAGATATAGTTTATGAAATTAAAAGAATAGATAGTGATTATTTTTTAGAAGAGTGAAGATATTGAATGTAAATCTCCCAGTTGAATTTTAAAAATCTAACTGGGAGACTTTTATTTTAACTAGGGGCTTAGGGGGAACCCCTAAATCTTTCTGATAAGAACAAGTAGAAAATTGGCTAGAAGAAGCAAGTCTAAAAAAGGCTGGCTTCTTCTATTTTTTTGTAAGTGTGTCTACACTTACTGTGCTTGCTATTAAGGTTTTATGAATTTCATCCTAAATTTTCTTTATATTATTTTTCCATAATATTATCATAGAAAGATTTGTAACTGTAACCTAGGATTTCCAAAGTCCTTAAATAAGGCAAGTATCATAATTTCATATTCCATAACCCTTGATATAAGAAGCTTTCATTTTTTTCCTGGTCTATTTCTAAGGGTTTTAAAAGTTTGGTTACAAGTTACAAGGTTACAAAGTTACAATTAATCTTATCTTTTTTTCTGTGTCTATTTTTTCTTTTCTGGATTTACTTTTTCAAAATAGCGAATCAAAAGGCTTATATTTTCACTCTTATATATAAGGGGGGAAAATATTTCTCCCTAAATAAAAAGAGTGAAAAAAAGTAAAGGAGAAGAAAAAGATGAGAAATGAAGTTTTAGAATATAGTATCCAGCTAGCCATGCTTAGGCAATTATTACTTGAAAAGCTAATAGATAAAAGAGAATATTTTAAGATAAAAGAAGTACTTATGAAAGAATATAATATTTCTTCAGATTTGACCTGCTAAATGAAACTAGTCGCGGTAAAATGGGATTGTATAGAAAAACACAAAAGAGAGGTGGTCAAATGAAGAAGGTAGAAGTAATAAAAGGTGAAGGGCTTTTAGCAGGTGTAAGAAATGGACTAGAGATTAATTTGAAAAGGGTAGCAGCCTATTGTAGGGTAAGTACTGACAGTGAAGATCAACTTCAAAGTTATCAACCCCAGGTCAAATATTATACAGATTTAATCAATGAAAATCCTGATTGGACTATGGCAGGAATATATGCAGATGAAGCTATCACAGGGACACAGATAGATAAAAGACTAGATTTTTAAAGGCTAATAAATGATTGTATGAATGGTGATATAGACATGATTATCATCAAGTCTATATCCAGATTTGCTAGGAATACTTTAGATACTCTCAAATATGTAAGGCAATTAAAAGAAATAAATGTAGCAGTATTTTTTGAAGAGGAAAATATTAATACCTTAACTATGGATGGAGAATTGCTTTTAGTTATCCTTAGTTCAGTTGCCCAGCAGGAGGTAGAAAATATTTCTGCTAATGTAAAAAAAGGCTTGAAGATGAAAATGCAAAGGGGGGAATTAGTAGGATTTCATGGCTGCCTAGGTTATGATTATGATAGGAATAGTAAAACCATATCCATAAATGAAGATGAGGCTGAAATAGTAAAATATATCTTCAGGAGATACTTAGAAGGGGCAGGGGGAAGTGTAGTATGCAGGGAGTTAGAAAACCTTGGCTACAGATCTCTTAGAGGTTCTAGCAAATGGTCAGCAACTACTGTCTTAGGAATTATAAAAAATGAAAAATACAAGGGAGATCTTTTAATGGGAAAGACCTTTACGGTAGACCCTATAAGTAAAAGAAGGTTAGAAAACTTTGGGGAGGAAGATAAGTTTTATATAAAAAACCACCATGAGCCAATAATTAGTCAAGAAGATTTTGAAAAGGCTCAGGCCATTAGAGAAAAAAGAGCTTGGTCTAGGAATACAGTAAAATCAAAGGATGGAAAAAGAGAAAAATTTAGCCGAGAATATGCCTTTTCTTGTTTACTAGAGTGTGGTTTCTGTGGTTCAAATTTATCCAGAAGGACCTGGCATAGTAACTCCCAATATAATAAGGTCATCTGGCAATGTGTAACAGGAACTAAGAAGGGAATAAGATTTTGTCCTAATTGTAAAGGGATAGAAGAAATAGCCATAGAAAAAGCTTTTCTAGAAAACTATAGACAGCTTACATCAAATAATAAAGATACAGTAAGTAAGTTTTTAGAAATAATAGAAAGCACCTTAAATGATAAGAGCCTAGAGAAAAATATAAAGAAGTTAGAAAGAGAAATCTTTAATATATCCAATAAACAAAATTCCTTAATTGACTTAAGACTAGAGGAAAAGATTGATAGCCACCTATATGAAGAAAAATATTTGTCCCTACAGAAGGACTTCTTAGAAAAAACTAAGGAAAAAGAATCCTTAGAATTTAATCTGATAAACAACAATGAAATAAAAAGCAGGATGAAAACCTTCAAATCCATCTTAGAAAAAAAGAAAGTTCTAAAGGAATTTGACAGGTATGTATTTGAAAGCATAGTAGAGAAGGTAATAGTGGGAGAAATAGATGAAAAGGGTAATGCAGATTCATATAAGCTTACTTTTATCTATAAGACAGGCTTTAAGTATGATTTAAATGGAGAAGATTTTAAGCCTCCTAGAAAGAATGCTAAGAAGAATAAGGGAGATAAAAAAGACTTCGATAAATTGTCTTCTCTTATTGAAAACAAGGAAGAAAAATTTCCTTCCCATATAACTAACTCCACACATAGAGGTTGTAGGGGTGCTTCAAGCGTTAAATTGATGATATTTTTTTTTAAACTAAATTTTTTCTTGAATTGGAACTAAAATATTTATTATTTAAAAGTTAAATTTAGCTTTTTTTTTGTAGACTATATAAAAAATAGTAAAAGAGATATGTCTAACTATGGTTAGCAACGCTAGGTATATGAAGCTGTGGTAATGATATTCAAAATAAACATTCTTATGAATAGAAAAATACTGTAATAGTTGATATAATCAAGTAATATTATTGGTTAGGAGGTGTTTTTGTGGCGGAAACTAGCAAAGAAATAGTTATAATTAGTTAGGAAGCTATAGAAAATATGATTTATACTACAAGGAATCAAAAGGCGATGTTTGATTTTGAGCTTACAGTAAAATCTAAGGGATAATTTTGTATGTCAAGTAATAAGAAAATAAAACTAGGGCAATTTTTTACGACGGGTTATGAATGGCTAAAGCCTCATGTTAAAGAGTTTATCGTTAAATCTAATTGCACTGTAGCATACGACCGCTGGAGCAGGACATTTATTAGAGGTCGCTTCTTTCTATGGAATTAAACATGTAGTTGGTTTAGATATTGATCGGAGTTTAGACTGGGAATTAAACGATTCGTTAAAAAAAATTCCAAGTATTGATAATGCGATTATTATTACTAATCCTCCATATTTAGCAAAGCAATCTGCAACTAGAAAAAAAATGGATTTATCAGAATATTTTAATTCGAGTGTATATGATGATTTATATTTAATCGCTTTAGACAGAATGCTAGAAGCACAAAAATATGTAGTTGCCATTATCCCAGAGTCTTTTATCAACTCTTCTTATAGAAAAAAACATTTATTATCATCTATAACGATATTAGAAGAAAATCCTTTTACAGATACTGAGGTTCCAGTTTGTGTAGTATGTTTTGATGGTGTGGGAAAGGATTTTAAAGATATAAAAGTTTATAAGAATGGAGATTTTGAAAATGACTTAGAAACGATAGAGGCAATGAAACTTAGTCCAAGGGGGAATATAGATATTTCGTTTAATAATTTAAATAGCTGGGTAGGGCTTCGAGCGGTTGATAGCACTGATGATAGAGTGTGTATCAAGTTTGATTTCAAAGAAAATATTAAATATGATTGGGAAAATAATATAAAGGTTTCTTCAAGACATTATATGCTTATTGATATAAAGATTAAGGATTTTAAAAAGGGAGCATTTATTGAAGAATGTAATAAAATCTTAAGTACTATAAGAAAAAAATCTGCCGACACTATGAACGAATTATACGAATTTATGAAACAGGTCGATGTGATTGTGCTTTTCTGCCTGATCTACGGTCTTGCCATCAACGGCATCGTGTGGACGGTAAGTCAAACAATATTGGCTTGCCCTGTCAGAGCCATTGATTATATTGAATAAAATTTAAATAGTTTGATTTTGTTGTAAATGCAACATACAAATCAATTTTATAAAGATATAATCGAAATAACAAACTTGATGGAATTATCTGGTTATGCTATCTAATATCTAGGCACAAATTTATGGAGGTGTATAAAATGATTGAGCAAATTTATGAAATGTCAACTGGAGATGAAAAAGCGGTTGAAAGAGTAATTCAGGATGAAAATATTCATTATATTCATATGGTCTTTAATAAGGATGAAGGCCTCCCAGAACATTTCTCTAATTCCAACGTTTATATGACAGTGGTAAGAGGGACTTTATCTATCGGGCTAAATGATCAAGAAGTTCACCAATATGATAAAGGAACTCTTTTGAAGATTCCTGTAAATACAAAGATGAATGTAAAAAATTTATCCAAAAGTGTGCTTGAGTTAATTGTTGTAAAAGCACCGGCACCTTTGAAATAGTGAAACAAAATTTATAATCATTGAAAGGAGGAGCAAATAATGATAAAATATGTATGTATCCCATGTGGATATATCTATGACCCACAAATAGGTGATCCAGATAGTGGAATAGCCCCTGGCACTGCGTTTGAAGATATCCCTGATAATTGGGTTTGCCCAATTTGCTTTGTGGGTAAAGATGAGTTTGAACCAGTAAAGGAATAATACGAAGGAGGAACGATTATGAGTATGTTTTGTTACCAATGCCAAGAAACCGCAAAAGGTACCGGTTGTGAGGTAAGAGGTGTGTGTGGCAAAAATGAGGAAGTTGCAAAATTGCAAGACTTGCTGATTTATGTTACAAAAGGGATTTCTGAAATCGTGGTAAAAGGAAAAGTGGATGTTAAATCCATAAGTGAAGTAAATCATGAAGTTTTAAAAAGCCTTTTTATCACTATTACAAATGCTAATTTTGATGACGGTGCAATCGAAAATCAAATCCATAAAATGATTGGATTTAGAAACGAGCTAAAAAAACAGATTTCTGGTGTTAACCTTGGTGATGCGGCGGAGTTTGAAGTAAGCGATAGAGCGTCTATGTTAGACAAAGCATCTAAAGTAGGTGTTCTTTCAACCGAAAATGAAGATGTTCGTTCTCTTAGAGAAATGATTATCTATGGTTTGAAAGGTATGGCGGCATATACCCATCACGCTCTTAATATCGGAAAAGAAGATATTGCTATCAGTGCATTTATTTATGAAGCACTTGCGTCAACCCTTGATGATTCGTTGTCTGCAGATGATCTTGTGGCATTAACATTAAAGACAGGCGAGTTTGGCGTGAAGGCCATGGCACTGTTAGATGAAGCCAATACCTCTAAATATGGAAATCCTGAAATAACCAGCGTTAATATTGGGGTAAGAAACAATCCTGGAATACTGATTTCAGGCCATGACCTTACTGATTTAGAGCAACTACTGGAACAAACCAAGGGTACTGGTATTGATGTTTATACCCATAGCGAAATGCTTCCGGCACATTATTATCCATTTTTTAAGAAGTATGATAATTTTGCGGGAAATTACGGCGGTTCATGGTGGCAGCAAGTTACCGAATTCGAAACCTTTAATGGACCAATCTTGTTTACTACAAACTGCATCGTACCTCCAAGAAGCGAAGAAATCAGAAAAAGAATCTTTACTTCCGGTGCATCGGGCTATCCTGGATGTCCTCACATCACAGCTGATGAAAATGGCAAAAAAGATTTTTCTGAAATTATTGCGATGGCAAAGCAGTGTAAGCCTCCTGTAGAAATTGAATCAGGCAATATTGTTGGCGGTTTTGCTCACAACCAAGTTTTTGCTCTTGCAGACAAAGTAGTTGATGCAGTAAAATCAGGTGCAATTAAGAAGTTTTTCGTCATGGCAGGCTGTGATGGCAGAATGAAATCTCGTGAGTATTACACTGAGTTTGCAGAAAAACTACCGAAGGATACGGTTATTCTTACTGCAGGATGTGCCAAGTACCGTTATAATAAACTTGAGTTAGGAGATATTGGTGGTATTCCAAGAGTTCTTGATGCTGGCCAATGTAATGATTCCTACTCTCTTGCAGTAATCGCATTGAAGCTGAAAGAAATATTTGAACTTGAGGACGTTAACGATCTGCCGATTGCATTTAACATCGCATGGTATGAGCAAAAAGCGGTAATTGTCTTACTTGCATTACTTTATTTAGGTGTTAAGAATATTCACCTTGGTCCTACCTTGCCAGGATTTTTATCTCCTAACGTTGCAAAGGTCCTTGTTGAAAAGTTTGGCATTGCAGGTATCGGACAAGTTGAAGATGATATCAAGTTATTCATGGGCGAATAATTCGTACTGATGTTTTAAATGAAAGGCAAAGATTCTGGTTGGAAATCGGAATCTTTGCCTTTTTATATTTAGAAATATGTATGTAGATGATTACTATCCACCACCGAAACGTCCCGGTTTTTTTGCTACATTATTTGGCGTGATTGCAGGTATCGATATTGCTACGGACGTTGGAATTATGGGCATGACCATGTTCACGGTTGCCAATTTGGTGGTAATAGAGGCAGTGGAGGTATGGACTAAGAGAAGGGATAGTCAAATGTTTCAAAGGTAAATTCCATTGTGAAAACGCATTGTTTAATCCAGACATTATGATTTCTGAATTAGATAAGATATTTGATAAATAGAGAGAAAGTAAACTTTCAGTTTCATGGAGAGTCAAATTCCAATTTGTCTAATAGATGAGAATTATAATTTCTTGGATATATTCCCGCAAACGGCTCAAATACGAAAAAGGCTGTGGATATATTCCCTTGCTCGTAAAAATAGCCAAGACATTCAGCCTGTCGTATTGAGCCACATAGAGGTTGTAGGGGTGCTTCAAGCGTTAAATTGATGATATTTTTTTTTAAACTAAATTTTTTCTTGAATTGGAACTAAAATATTTATTATTTAAAAGTTAAATTTAGCTTTTTTTTTTGTAGACTATATAAAAAATAGTAAAAGAGATATGTCTAACTATGGTTAGCAACGCTTGCTAAAGAAGCTGGAAATAAATTTGCTGGCTGGGGCAAGGCATTTTCTGAGCCTTTTGAGTCTGATGATAATAGTTTGGCTAAAAAAGTTAAAGATGGAATGTATAAAGTAGAAGAGATAAAAGACCTTTCTCTATTTTTAAATGGCTCATCGGTTTTTATACCCATTTCTCCAAGAAAAATCGCAGTAGGAACTAGTTCAAGCAAAATTAATATATTTAAATTATGTAAAGATTCTAAGAATAATTCTCAAGATAAGAAAAAACGCAGTTCGTATACACCTAAATTTAACCTAATCATATCTGTAAAAGCACATGAAAAACAAGGAGAAATAAAAAATTTAATATTTAATGGTAAACATTTAGCGGCTGTTATAGATGGAGAAGTTTTCGTATATAATAAAGAAGAAATACGAAGAAAAAGTTATCCATTCTAGATTAGTCGCAGCTAAAGATGGAAATTTTATCGCTATATCTACAGCTGGAAAAATTTACAAATTTACTATCATAGAAGACGAAAGAGAAGGAAAGATATTAACAGAAGATAAGATGCTATTAGATGCAAAATGTAGTGTAAGCTACGTAAGCGATATTATGTATAATAAAGATCGCCCAGATAGAGCTAAGTTTTTTATTATTGATGAAGAAAATAATCTTAAAAAATATAGTATAAATACAAAAGATAATACCATAGAAAGCGAAGATAGCGTATCGTTAGATAAGTATATTAGCAAAAATGAAAAGCCTATTTGTGTTTTAAAACATGGGCATCGTGATAATGTAGTATACGTCGTTTTAGCTAGCAGTGCTCATTTGCGTGCTTTAAAGTTGACAAAGTTAAACAAAAGAAAGAAACAAAAGAAAGAGACAAAAGAAAAAAACAAAAGAAAGAAGAATTAACAAATAATTAAATATATAGCTTATTTTTTATAACATAATCTAACACTTCTTTTTCGATTAAATCTGAATGCCTATGCTTTTTTAATTCTTCACGGATATTAGTAGAAGATATTTTTTTAGGTTTTACTAAAGTAAAAATAATATTATTTAAATACTCATTAAACTCACTTTCTAAAAATTCTCTATTTATATCGTTTCTAGCAATAACTAAAAGTTTGTAATTAGATAAGACGTATGTATACCTTTTCCAAGTTTTAAATTCAAATAAATTATCATAGCCTAAGATAAAATAAAGCTCACTGCCTTTATACACTTCTGAGAAATGATCTAATGTTTGATAAGTATATTTTAAATCTCCGTAAAGTTCAAAATCATCTACTTCTAGCCTCTCATTTCCCTTACACATTATCTTTAACATATTTAACCTATGAATATCATCTGCTAGACCTTTCTTGTCGTATTTATTACTAGCCGGAACGTAGATTACTTTATCGCAGTAGTTTTTTTCTAGTAAATCTAAAGCGATTTGCTTATGCATTATATGACAAGGGTTAAAACAACCACCGAAAATAGCTATCTTCATAGTCCTTTACACTTTCTAAATCTTTAAGCCATACGCTACAAGAAGCATCGCTAGGCATTTTAAAATCACCTCTAGGAGATAGGGAAACGCTTCCAACTTTAACTCCATCAGGCATACAGCTACGCTTAAATTGCTGAGAGAAAAATCTTTTAAAAAATACGTTTAACCATTTTAATATTTCTTTATTACTATAATCATCTTTAAACGTATTTTTAGCTAGCTCGAAAATTTTTGAAGGCGTCGCCTTATTTCTTATAAAATGGTATAAGAAAAAATCATGCAAAACGTAAGGCCCTATCTTATCTTCCGTCTTTTGAATAATATCTCCTTTGCTATCTAGTGGTAATAACTCGGGAGATATTGGTGTATCAAGAATATCGTTTAACACATTAAAAATTTTTTTATCTATATCTGCATCTGCATTTATATCATCTCTTGTATTATCCCTAATGTGCGCAATTAAGTATTTTACAAGAGTTTTAGGGATTGAGGAGTTCGCGGCATACATGCTCATATGGTCGCCATTATAAGTAGACCAGCCAAGAGCAATTTCGCTCAAATCGCCCGTTCCAATAACTAATCCTCCCTCTTTATTAGCTATGTCCATTAATATTTGAGTCCTTTCTCTAGCTTGAACATTTTCATAAGTCGTATCGTAAATGTTTGCATCATGGTCTATATCTTTAAAATGTAGTAGTGAAGCCTCTTTTATATCGATTTCTTTTAAAGTAGTGCCATAAACTTTAGCTAGTTTAAGAGCATTTTGATAAGTCCTGTCGGTAGTTCCAAAGCCTCTCATAGTTATAGTTATAATATTTGAGTTATCTATATTTAATTTTTTATTTGCTCTATCGATCACTAATAATGCTAAGGTAGAATCTAACCCTCCAGATAATCCTATCACCGTTTTGTTAATTTCCGTATGTTTCATTCTTTTAGCTAGACCACTGCTTTGAATGTTTAATATTTCTTCGCATCTTTCTTTTCTATTTTTTTCCTCAACTTGAATGAATGGAGTTTTTTCGTATCGTCTATTTAATGTTTGTTTAGCATTGCTAAGCACGAAAGGAACGTATCTAAAATTATCTTTTTTAGCATCGTTTATAAAATTTATTCTATCGTTAATCAACTTAGAAACATCGATATCTCCAGTTATAAGTTCACCATCAAAATTAAATCTTTCTCCTTCGTTTATTAGTTTTCCAGCTTCATAAATAATATTAGCACCACTAAAAACTAAATCTGTAGTGCTTTCATTTATATTATTAGAAACGTAAACGTAGCCTGTAAGCGTTTTGCTAGATTGAACTTTGATTAAATCGTGTCTTTTTTGATGTTTAGAAACTAGTTCATTACTAGCAGCTAAGTTGAATATTAAGTTAGCACCACCTAATGCAAGTTTGCTACTATTAGGATAGATGCTCCATAAATCCTCACCAATTTCTACACCGAAAGCGTATTTATCATTCTTAAATATTAAATCTGTGCCACAGCTAACTTCTTCATCATCAAAGATAAAAGTTTTAACTTGAAGTTCGTTTTTAAACCATCTTTTTTCAGAGAATTCATTATAATTGACTAAATTAGTTTTAGGTATCACTCCTAGAATCTTGCCTTTATTTATTACAACGGCGCAGTTATGCAATCCGCCGTCTATTAAAATAGGAGCACCTACTATAAAGGTAATATTTTTCTTAGTAGAATATTTTTTTAAATTTATTAGCGATTTCTTACTAGCATTAATTAAGGTTTCTTGTAAAAATAGGTCGGCACACGAGTAGCTAGTAATGGAGAGCTCACCAAAAGATAAGATATCGACTTTTTGCTTTACAGCTTTATCGACCATTTTTATTATTTCATCAGTGTTGTAATCGGTATCTCCAACTTTTAATGAAGTATTAGCACCACTAACTCTAATAAAACCAAATTTTTTCATAGGCGCTACCTTTAAAAAAGTTATAAATTTTAGAATCTCCATTTCTTAGCTTATCTTCTTCTTTGTTTTTTCTTTTAACTTATTTTCTTAAAATATTTTTTTTAACAAAAAGCATTTAGTTTAATTTAACAATCTCTCGCACGATAAATATCCGTGATAAATATTTATGATAAATATTTATGATAAATATAATGTGATAAAAAAAATGCTACAAGCTAAAAAAAAATTTTAACTTGTAGCTGTATAGTCGATTTCTTAAAACTGTTTTAAGCACACTGCATGCCAGCAGTGCCTAACAGTGTAAGCATATTCCCTACAATCTTTGCTAAGTTAGAAAGAAGCAGAGCC
The DNA here is from genome assembly GCA_050952645.1 of Bdellovibrionota bacterium. Taxonomy (GTDB): domain Bacteria; phylum Bdellovibrionota_C; class UBA2361; order UBA2361; family CAKMMH01; genus CAKMMH01. Next base: position 115,492 of record JBMNLI010000007.1, read on the forward strand.
TTAGGAATATTTTTTATTTCCGGCGCAATGGCAATGATGTCCTTCGGCAATGTTCCACAGCTCGAAAGCGCAAGCAACGTTTTTAATGTTTGGTCTAGCGCAAATGGTTGCGAAGTAGCAATAAGGGCGATGAAGTCTTTAGGAGTTGCTTTAGATTCTTCATCAAGTCTTTTAAGTTCTTTAAAGAACTCGATAACGGTATCCTTAGTTGTCGGAGCGTTATCTTTTTGACTCTCACGGCAAGTTTTAACTGCGCATAGTTTCTTACTGAGGCTATCGTAAATTTCAAGACAATCTTTAATCGTTACGTTAGCCTCACGCATTAAATATTGCAAAGTAAGATCGCTATTTCCTGTTTTCTTTTCACGTGGATCTATGCAATCTTGACCGAGCGTCAGTTCTACTAATTCTCGGTGCATAAAAATTGCTTTCATAGCGTCGAACTCATTGTCGTAAATCTGCAAATCAGGCGAAATTTTCGCTAATAACTCATTTTCTTCTTTTGTGAGTTTGCGGTCACTTCCTAGAAGCCCTACTACTTGAATGTTTGGTTCTATGCCTGATTTTTTTAGCACAGCAAGCTGTATCAAAAAATAGTAAAAACGTTTGCAAACGTTTGGGAGTGATGAGCCAAACACCATAGCAATAACGTCAGAAGATTGCTTATCAGCAAACGCATCCTTATTAAAGCGATAGGCATTATATAATAATGCTTCAATGTCGTTCCTTTCTCCTTCACTAAACGACGTTAAATCAATGGGAGCATTTAAAAGCTTAGCAAACTCTTCGTTATTAGCGTTTAGCTTCATAAAATCTTCAAGAAGTGTAAAGATTTCTTTAAGAGTCATTTCTTTAAGGTTGTTCGGCTCTTTCCCAATAAGACATTCCTTAATTAACTTAATTAAGATGTCGTTAGGTTTAATAACAACGATGCCATCATTTTTTTCTTTAATTTCGATAAATGGTGCTAAAGGGTTGCTAGCCAATAATTGACGCAATAATAAACACAACTTATCTTGCTGCAATCTATCCATTGCATTTCTCTCTTTCTAGCAAGAGTAAAAACTTGTTAGAAGTTCTTTTTTTTTAAGAACTCCGAAACCTAAAAGGGTTCGACTGATAAAAAAATTATCAGTGTTCCTCTAAAAACGATAGTATAGCATTTTTATTTTTTAGTCAAAATTAGCAGGTTTATTTTCATTTTAGAAATAGCCATGAAATAAGCTTTATTGTTAAATCACAAATTTTCCTTTCTTGATAATATCTATCTTCTCTCCATTCCTAGTTTCGGCTGTTACATCGACCTCAGGAGATGAAATCATGATATCTTTATGAAAATTACTAAAATTAAATCCTTCGTTTTTGAGTTCTTCCCTAGTCATCTTTTCGCTTCCTTTAATAATATGCTCGAACCCATGACCTAAAGCGATATGACAAGCCGCATTTTCATCAAAAAGAATCTCTTCAAAAATATGTCCACTTTGAAAAATAGGGGAGTCGGTGCCAACTAAAGCGACTTCACCAAGTCTTGAAGCCCCGTCTTCGGCTTCAATAAAACTAGCAAAATTTTCTTTTCCATCGGTAGCATCAAAATCCGTAACTACGCCATTAGTAAAAGTCATCCTTAAATCTCTTACTTGCTTTTCACTAATAAGAACTGGGCGAGTAGCTTGCACGGTTCCCCTTACCGTTCTCCAATCTGGAGTGGTATAAATTTCCTCAGAGGGAATATTTGGCTCAAATGATATTCCATCGTCTGTTATCGTGGAACCACCAGCAAACGTAGCTTTAGGAGAAAGCCCAATGTATAAATCTGTATCTGGTCCTTTAAAATGGAATTCTTTTATATTTAAAGAAGATAATTTTTCTATGCGTGATTTTATTTCTTTATCTCTTTTTAGCCAAAGTTCTAAACAATCCTCTTTGTCAACTAGGCATATCTTAAAAATTTGCTCCCATAAAGCACTTTCAGCTTCTTTTTCCGTTAAAGAAGGAAAGATTTTTTTTGCCCATTTAGGAGTTGCCATAGCGGCAATGCACCAAGTAAATTTTTTCTGCCCGATGCCCTCTTCATAAAATTTTTTAGCGGCTCGTTTTACAGCAAGATCCCGAGCAGTAATTTTTTTAGGGTCTTCATTGCTTAAAATATCTGGGTCTTCTTGGCAATGAAGTCTTAAGGTTGAAATTCTTTTTTCTACAAATTCATCAAATTTTTTAACTTGATAATCGAGCATTAAACTTAAATCTTCAATATTTGTTTTGCTTATGCGAAGCTTTTCTATTCTACTATCGATTAAATCTAAATATACCGCTTTTGCCCCCATATCGTAGGCTTTTTCTGCTATAAGCACGGCAAAATCTCTGCCATAACATTCAACTTGAATATTTAAAATCCCGCCTTTTTGTATATTAACGCCATGAGTTAAAATTAAATCTGCATACCTGTTAAGTAAAATATCCATATCCATAAAGTAAATTTCCTAAAAAAACCATACTAGTATTATGCTAATCCGATTAGAGTTCTTTTTCAATCTAAAAGATATAGATATTATCGGAGTATTCTATTAAAAAATAAAGGAAGAAAATAAAATAAAAAATAAGGCTAAAATAATGACGAAAATAAATAAAAAAAATAAATAAAAAAATAAAGAATAAATAAAAAATAAAGAAAGAATAAAGAAAAAAGCTCCTCATATAAAATATAAAATAAAATATAAATATGAGAAGCTTTGTTAAATGTGTTTAGTTAAACGTATTTCCTTAAGTCGATTATGAGTAGGCTATTATAATTCCTAAGATATATTCTTTAACTGCCGCCCTTGTCGCTTCTATCTCTCCATTAGAAACTTTTTTCATAACATCGCTAGGCGATATGCTATTAGCTATAAGAGGGACGCTTTGACAAATTTTGCTTTTTAGCGTCGATTTGATTAATTGCGGCATGCTTTTATATATATGTAAGCATTTGTCTAATCCATTTTCATCAAGCAGTACTTTTCCTTTATTATAAAGAGTGATAAATAAGTTGCATAAATACGGAAACGTTTTTTGTAGGTCTAAACCTTTTTCCATCCCTAGTGCTTCTATAAGCCTTAAAGCTTCTTGTTCGCTTCCTAGATTTTCTTTCATTTCTTATTTTCTTTCTACTAAAAAAGATGTTCTTTACGTTTTAAGGAATTTACATAAAACAAATTGCTTTATATATAGCTATAATTTTAAAAAAATCTTTATTTAGCCGAACACTAAAGCCAATTTTCTTTTAAGCTAACAAAAAAACAATTTTTTTTCGGCTCACTTAAAACGTGAAGAGCCAAAAATAATGGTGGAAAATAAAAGTATTATAAAGGAGCTTCTTAAGAGTTTGCTTGTAATTTAAACTATAAGAAGCCCCATAGAAACTCCCTTATGTGAAAGTTAATTTTTACTACTTTGTTCTTGACTTTGTCTGTTAATAAATGTTTCTATCGCTTTTTTATCTAGTTTTAACTCCCTCCTAGCGACATTTTCCAAGCAAAGCTTAGTAATAGGGTTGTTTTTGTCATACCCTAAGGATCCACAAGCAGACAAAACGAACCTCTCCTTGTTTTGGTATATGCGTATACAACTTTTTAGTCCCTCTTCATTTAGCTTTGTTTTGTGGGACAAATAACGTTCCAAAATTAGGTAAAACAAAAACTCATATGCATCTAATCCGTAAGATTTCCTATGTTTTTCGATAAATTCTTTTATATTATTTTTAACACGCTTAAGGGATTTTGCCTGAGCACCTCTATTCACTATTTTTACTTTTTTCACTTTTTATTTGCTTTCTATGACAAATGCAATGAAAATAAAAACCCTTTGTTAAGAAAAAATTCCTTAACAAAACCATAATTTTCCGTTAGTTTATCTTTTAGAAAATATTTAGTCAAGTAAAAGGCAATGTAATTTAAATAGTGTAATTTAAATAATATAAATTAAATAATGCGAGTTTTATATTGATGTGCAATAATACTAATAATTTACTAATATAAGAAACAAATGTATTATTTTAAGCATCAAAGTTTTAAATATAAAAATTTCAAGCATAAAAAATAAGTGTGAAAAAACGAGCATTTAATAAAAAAGATTAGTTTATGACTAGGAGATTTAAAAGAGAGATAAAAGTTTCAAAAGATGGAGTTTTAGATACTTCAAATAGGCCTAATACATCGTCCGATAATTATTCTTATTACGTCCATTCTAAAGAGCGAGAATCATACCAGCATAAAAAATCTGCTTGGGATCCTAGTCGCTCCTTTACTAATCAATACGAAGAAACGATAAGAAATAATATCGATAGCTTAACCTCATACACTAATAGCAATATAGATAGCAAAAGCGTATTCGGGGAAAATGTTTATGGGGGACAAGAGTTCGATATAGACAAAAGAATTTTAGGAAGCGATGACTTAGGGCGCATGAATATCACTAAGGAAGAGTTAGATGATTTTCTAATTAAAAGAAGAAAACAAAATTCTTCACTATTAGCCCCCTTATTTAGTAGCAACTCTTATACACATTTAAAAGTTAAAATTTTAATAATAATAGCAGGACTTTGCATTTTTGGAACTTTAATAGTTGGCGCTAAAACGACTAAGCATAGTAATTCCTTAACTTTTCAAAAAAGTTCACCTAAACAAATAATCAATTAAAATAAATAAGAAATAATCGTTAAATTATGCATTTTTTTACTTGCATCTGTGTATTTACTATGCTATACTTTTAGTGCAACCGTTAACCTAAAGGAGGTTTTATGAATTACAATCGAACAGTTCCATTACCAGAGCAAAGAAATAAAATAATTATAAGAGAAAAAGGGGAAGCAAAATATGTGCTTTTTGAATACGATCGCACTTATAATAAAGAGAAACAGTATACTAATCCAAAGCGTAGCGTTATTGGAAAATTAGTTGATGGTAGAGATGATATTATGTACCCTAATGACAATTATAGTAATTATTTTCCAGATGCCCCTATGCCCGAGAAATTTTCAGACGCTTCACGCAGTTGTTGTCTTCGTATAGGTCCCCACTTGGTGATTGAAAAAGTAGCAAATGAATTTAATTTGCCTTTTTTACTAAAAAAACATTTTGGTGAACGTAGTGAACTTATACTTGATTTAGCGAGTTATTTTATTGTAAATGAAGAGAATGTCAGTCAGTATTATCCAGACTACGCCTTTTCTCATCCACTCTTTACAAAAGGTATGCGCATCTATAGTGATTCTACCATAAGTCGTTTTCTTTCTTCTGTTAGCAAAGAGCAGATAATTAACTTTCTTGACGATTGGAACAAGGGAAAAGATCGCAATCAAATGGTTTACGTTTCATATGATTCGACTAATAAGAACTGTCAAGCAGGTGATGTTGAATTAGTAGAGTTTGGTAAAGCGAAAGACGAAAAAGGATTCCCAGTATTTAATTTATCCATTGCCTTTGATCAAACGAATAGAGTTCCGTTATTTTACGAAGAGTATCCTGGTTCTATTACAGACGTTTCTCAATTTACTCATATGGCAGATAAGGTTATAGAGTATGGATATAAAAAGATAGGATTTATTTTAGACCGTGGTTATTTTAGTAAATATAATATTCAATATATGGATAATAGTGGTTTTTCTTTTTTATTGATGGTAAAAGGGTGTAAGGCTTTAGTTTCTAAATTAGTAGAAGAAAACAGGAATACATTTGAGTCTAAAAGAGACTGTAGTATTCGCTTATACAAGGTATATGGCACTACAGTGAAATCAAAATTATATGATGATGATAGTAAGGAGCGTTATTTTCATGTTTATTTTAGTGCGGAAAAGCAAGCATTTGAGAGGGAGCAACTAGAAATTAAATTAGAGGAGTTTGAACAATTTTTAAAAAACCATATTGGCAAAGATACAAAGTTTGGACAAACGTATAAGCAATTTTTTGATTTAAGTTATGACAATCAAGGAAAGTTAAGAAAAGTAGAAGAGAGAGCAGATGAAATTCAAAAGGCTCTTAATTTATGTGGGTATTTTTGTCTTGTTAGTTCGGAAGAAATGAGTGCTAAAGAAGCTATAATACTTTACAAGGGTAGAGACGCAACTGAGAAACTTTTTGCTATTGATAAGACTTTTTTAGGCTCAAAAAGTATGAGAGTTCATTCATCTCAGGCAGTATCTGCTAAAATTTTTATAGAGTTTATAGCACTTATAATTCGCAATCGCATTTATATTCTACTTAATGAAGAACTTTCTAAGCTAACAAAAAAGCCAAACTATATGAATGTTCCTGCCGCATTAAAAGAACTTGAAAAAATTGAAATGGTAAGAGGGAGTAAGGATTTATATCAGCTGAGCTATGCAGTAAGCAAAAGACAAAAAACTATATTAAATGCGTTTGATATAGATGCTGATAAGGTAAGATTAAAAGCTGCTCAAATAAATAAAAAATTACAAAAAAAATTTTAGGTGAACTTTTTTGCAAAGTTAAGGTAATTATAAGCATGGCAATTATCAACGTGGCAATTATCAAGAAGAAAAGTACTATTATAACGAGTATGATTTCTAAATCATAAAAATTAATTATCTTAAGATACGTGGGTTGAGTTTCAAGTAAAACTTTATTATTATTTTATCGTGGCTTTTATAGCATCTTTTATGTTTTTTTTATATCATTTCTTATATCGTTTTATTTTTAAATAATTTATTTTTTTCATTTTAAAGGTAAAAAGTTTTTTATGATAATAATGAAGTTTGGGGGTTCTTCCGTTGCAAATGCTGAAAGAATTTTAGAAGTAAAAAAAATAGTAGAAAAATATTTAGATAAAAAACCAGTGTTGGTATTTTCAGCTTGTTTTCAAACGACAGATTGGCTTATAGAAGCTGGGAATAATGCGTTAAATGGCAATGTCGATGCTAGTAAAATAGTAGATTTTCATAATAATCTATTAAAAGATTTAAAACTAGATGGTGCGAAAATAAAGCCACTCCTTGATGAAATTGAAGATTTGTTAAAGAGCATTTCTCTATTTAAAGAATTTACAAGTAGGATAAAAGATAAACTTATGTCTTATGGGGAACGATTATCCGTAAGGATAATTTCAGATTATTTTAACGCTAAAGGGATAAAAGCTAAGGCGTTTGATGCTTGGGATATCGGCTTTTTAACCGATGCTAATTATGGGAATGCGCAAATAGACGTAGCGACTTACGATAATATAAATAAGAAGCTAGGATACTTAAAAGAAAATTATGAATACACCCCAATAATTACAGGGTTTATAGCTAAAGATAAAACCGGCACTATAACTACGCTAGGAAGAAGCGGAAGCGATTTTTCAGCATCTATCTTAGGAGCAGCACTTTTAGTCGATGAGATTCAAGTTTGGAAAGATGTCGATGGAATTTTAACTGCTGACCCAAGAATAGTTAAAGAGCCAAAAGTTATATCTTCTCTTTCGTTTAATGAAGCCTCGGAGCTTGCCTACTTTGGAGCTAAAGTGCTACACCCTGCCTCCATAGTTCCAGCTATGCAGCGTAATATTCCAGTAAGAGTAAAAAATTCTTATAATATTGATGCTAAAGGGAGCGTCGTTCTTAGTGAAGAGTTGGTAAAAAAATCTGATAGCTCTAAAGGGACTATTAAGGCTATTACAGCTAAAAGAAAAATAATTTTAATAGATATAGTCTCTACTAGAATGCTAGGACAATCTGGCTTTCTATCAAAAGTTTTTAATATATTTGAACAAGAAAACATTTCAGTTGATATGATATCAAGCAGTGAGATATCTATTTCACTAACGATAGATAATAGGTATGATGTGCAAAAACTTTCTGAGCTTCTTTCTGAATATGCTAACATAAATGTTAGCTATAACAAATCGATTATAACTTTAATTTCAGATGCAAAAGATACCTCTTTAATATTAGGTAAAGCGTTTTCTTTACTAGCTAGTAAGTCTTATAATGTGCAAATGATTTCTCACGGTGCTTCTAAAGTAAATATTAGTTTTATTTTAGAAGATAGCGAGATAGAAGACGCAGTTAGGCTTCTTCATAAAGAGTTTTTTGAAAATGCGGTTTAATCAAATTGTAATAAAATAAATTGCAAAAAAAAAAGTAAAAAAATTAAATTATTACTAAAAATATAAATAGGAGGGAAATGAAAATATGGATAAATCAAAAGTATGGAAAATAAATCTTACTAAAGATGCTAGTGTAGATGAACTAAAAGAAAAAACTTCTAAGCTTTTACAAGCTTCTAATTTATTAAAAATAATTTCTAAAAATAAGCTAGTAGGAGTAAAGCAACATTTCGGAGAAAAAGGAAATAAGGGCTATATAAAGCCTGAAATTACTAAAGTCGTGTTAAATAAGGTAAAGGAAAGGCTTGGGAAACCTCTCTTGATAGAAACTAACACTTTATATAGAGAGGGTGAACGCTCAAATACGTTCGACCATTTAAAAATAGCTTATGAGCATGGATTTAATTATGAAAACGTTGGTGCCTCTATAGTTATAATGGACGGCTTAAATGGGCAAGTGCAACGAAGTGTTAAGATAGGTGGAAAGCATTTTAAGGAGGTTTACGTTGCATCAGACCTTCCTTTTTTCGATTCTATTATAGTTTTATCTCATGTTAAAGGACACGCCTTAGCTGGATTTGGAGGGGCTATAAAAAATATGGCGATGGGGTTTGCTAGTCGCTCTGGCAAATTGCTTCAGCATGCAGATTTTAAACCAAGCGTAAGAAAGAAAAAATGCATCGCTTGTGGTTTATGTGAAAGCGCGTGTGCTTACGATGCTATTAAAATAAAAGATGGCGTTTGGTGTTTTGATAAAGAAAAATGCGTTGGCTGTGCTTGCTGCTACACATCGTGCCCTAAAGAAGCGATATCTTTTAATTGGGGGGGAACTGACGATATATTTCAAGAAAAGCTAGCAGAATACGCTTTTGGTGCTATTAAGGATCATCGCAAAAATGGAAAGGCTATTTTTATAAATTACATAAATCATATAACCGCTCAGTGTGATTGCGAATTAGGCGAGAATCCTGTCATATATCCAGATATTGCGATTTTAGCTAGTGATGATCCTGTGGCTATAGATAAAGCGAGCTTCGATTTAACTAAAGAAACTTTTGGAAAAGATATTTTTAAAGACCTTTGGTCTCAAACAAATTGCACAAGAAAACTAGAACATGCCAACGCCTTAGGACTTGGAAATTTAGAATACGAGATAGAAAATATAGAAGATATTTAGAAGATATATAATTAAAGATATATAATTAAAGATATATAATAAAGATGTGCTAAGAAAGAGAAAGAGAATTTAAGAAAGAGAATTAAAGAGGAATAAAGAGAAAGAGGATAAAGAAAAAGAGAGAGAATAAGATAATATTTAGCTATAGATACAATAAATAAATAATAATAACAATAAATAATCAATAAATAATTAAAGAGTGGTGAGCCGTATAAGATTCGAACTTATGACCCACTGGTTAAAAGCCAGTTGCTCTACCGACTGAGCTAACGGCCCACTTTTTATTTGTTATTTGTTTTTATTTACTTAAAACAATATTAAATCAAAATTAAATAAAATTATCAATATAATAGTTTACAATAATTTTACGTCTTTTGAAATAACTTTGATAGTTTTACGCTTTTAGAGATTTAAAGTCAAGAGAAGAGTTAGAGAATTTTAGAAAAAAGTTTTTTCTTTTAACGTTTTAAAAAACTTAAGAAAGAAAAAATATTTGAGAAATTCTTAAAAAGTAATTTTTTTAATATTTAAATTCTAAAAATTTCTCAAATAATAGTTTCGTTTTTTCTTATTTAAAAAGGCTACAAACAGTGCCTAAAATATTTGAAAATGAAAAGCCTGAGTCAGAGTTTGAACTAAAAATATTCTTTATCCCACTCCAGATATTTGAAAATATACTTCCAGTGCCTTCAGTGCCTGCAGATTTAGAACCGCCAAATAAATTTCCAGCAATATTTTTTATTCCATCCCAAATGTTTGAAAAAAGGCTTCCACATTTGCTGCCATCATTATTAGTAGGCAATAATGAGCTTGAAGAGCCAAAAATATTTCCTATAAGATTTTGAGCAGATGATAAAAGTCCCGTTAGCCAAGATGAAGAATTGCTACCGCTAAAGATGCTACTTATCATATTTTTTAAGCCCCCTAAGAACCCTAAGTTTTCGCCGCTATTTGCTATACCAGAAATATCAACATCTTGCCCTGTAGGTAGTGTTATCTCGCTACCACCAGGTTGGTATATGTTTTGCAATTGTAAGCCAACTATTGAAAACATATTTTGAACAAAGTTTGTAGCGATATTCAACATTTGATTAACAAAATTTTGAATAAAATTTGTTGATGAATTATCCGTTAGCGTTGGCATTGGGGTTATCGTAGCTGGCCCATATCCTATATTTGCAAGGCTAGTATAATAAGGTTTATGATAAACTGTTTGTCCTAGTTGGCTTGAATAACTACTTATAGGATTGTAGGTAGCTCCATTTTGAGTATTTAATATATTTGAAATTGAATTCATATTAATATTCTCCTAAAAAAGTTTTAAATTAAAAATTAAAATTAGAGTTTCTTTTAAAAATAAATGCTTTATAGAATTTTATATAAAACTTTTTTAATGATAAAAAATACCTTTTTAAAACTTTAAAAAATTAAAACTTTAAAGATATTTTAAAAGAAATTTCTAATTTTTTACTTCCATTAAAATTAGTCGAATTTTATTTTTTTTAGTTTCCATTTAGCTAATTTTTCTTTGAAGTGTTGACTTTTTGGAAGAATTATTTAACAATATCTTCTTGTTGAATGTGGCCCCATAGCTCAGTTGGTTAGAGCAACCGGCTCATAACCGGTGGGTCCAAGGTTCAAGTCCTTGTGGGGCCACCAACATTTTTCTAACTTGGTTCTTCACGTTTTAGGTGGGTTGAGCCAAGAAAATGTTATTCTATTTAATGAAGTCTTTGTGAAAGTTATCCACAGCTTGACATTTAGCTTTTAATTGCTAGGTCTTGCTATTAGTTATGGATAGCTTTTCCTAACACACCTTAATGTTTATTTTTCCTAATGAATTTAACTGTTGTTCTTTTAATAAAACAGTAACGGTTTTGGAATATAATTTTGTCAATTTACATTAGAAGATAGACTCTAATCCACTCAAAACGTGAAGAATCAAAAAACTTATAAAATATGTAAGTAAGATAAGGTTAATATTAAATTTCTAGGTATGTCTTAGAGCAACGTCCGTTTTTATTTTAGTCCCTATAAAAGCTAAATTTTAATCTTGTAAGTTTTAGGTCTGTGATTATATAATATTTTTACTTAAGTTTTTTTATCACGATATATTTTTTTTGAGTGCATTGTCTTTATTAGAAAATTTTCATTTAAACCTAAATTTTTTAAGAGTGTGTAAGTAAAATTAAAAATTAGATTTTTATTATGTTAAAATTCCTTTTAACCTTAAACAGTCGATTAAAAAATTTCTTTCAAAATAAAAAATTGATGAAAATAAATATATTTAGAAATGATTGGTCAATATTTGAGCTCCTTTTTATACATCTGTATTTTTAGGAGCTCTTTTTTTTTTACATTGATTATTTTGTATTTGGAAAAATAGTTCTTCACGTTTTAAGGTGGGTTTTAGACCTTAAAATTAGTATCACTCACGCACGAAGCAAAAAAACAATTTTTCTAACCCACCTAAAACGTGAAGAGCCTAATTTTTTTAGTTTCTTTTTTGGCTTTGCAAGGTAAGTGGCCCTGACTTTTAAGAATTTTCCCTATCTTTAAACGCATAAAGAACTTTTTCCCCCTTAAATTATTTAAATTTAGCTTGAAAAATGCAAAATTTTTTTATATTTTGCTACACTTAAAATAAAAATCGTGTTAAACTATTCTTGGTGTTAAATGTATATATGGGGAATAGTTAATAATGCAATCGAATTTCATAGAAAATTTAATTAAGTTAGGAAAGATTGATGCGCTACTTACAAGAATATCAGCAGAGAAAAAACAAGCAACAAAAAAATATGTAGAGATAGACAATAAGCTTAATGAACGGGCTGTCGTGTTAAGTGATAAATCAAGTCTTTTAAAATCGAGAGAAGAAAAATATAAAAAAGAGCAGAAAGATATAAAAGAAGAAAGGCAGAAATTAGTAGAGAGAAGAAAGGCGATATATTCATTTAACGATCACAGAGTGCAGCAATCGGCACAAAAAGAGGTTGAGCTTGCATCAAAACAACTAGATACTAGAGAAGAACGCTTGCTTCCTGTATTAGAAGAAATAGAAATATTAAAAAAAGATTACGATAATGTTTTAAATGATTGTAAAATTTTAAAGCAAGCGTTAGATAAGTTGCAAAAAAATAAGGATGAAGTTGAAGCCACATATAAGAAAAGGCAAGAAGAGGGGCTACAAAAAAGAGATGAGATATTAAAAAATATTTCAAAAGATGCCCTAACTGAATATAACAAAGCTAGAAGTAGGCATCCGATGGATCCAGTGGTGAACGTTAGACAAGATAATTTATGTGGCGGATGCGCAATGAAGCTAGGGGCTCAAACTTTGTTGCAAGTTTCAAGAGAAAAAAGTGCGATTCACTGTCCTGGTTGTAATAGGATTTTGTATATAAAGAAAAGTGATGGCAGCGATAACTCACAAGAAGAAAAAGAATCTAAGTAAAAATTAAGTTTGTTTTTGCTTTTTCATATTTTTGAAATTATTTTTTTTAATTTAATTTTGGTAGATGATGTAAAAAAAATATAATAAAAAATTTTTGTTCTTCACGTTTTAGGTGGGTTAGCTTAAAAGAAAATTGGCTTTTATAGAAAACTATCTATAGTTTAAAGAAAAATTACAACTATACTTAAAGTAATTTATTTCATGCCAATTTCTTTAAAGTCAATTTTCTTTTGGGCGTGTGCCGGGCACGACATAGTTCTAGCGGGTGAAAGTCCCGTCACGGGTAGTTGTCACCAAGTGTAGTGATGCCACAAGCTCGAAGCAGTAATGTTAGAGTGAAGGAAGTGGCGGATCAAAACCAAGGAGCCTACGAACAGAAACCAGATACAAGGCTAAATGGTGGGTGAGGTTGCGCTACAAACCGAAGCCCTAAAGACAAACGTAAAACCAAACGAGTAAATCTGGAGGTTGTCTGGTGAAAGAACTATGCCTTACCCCGGGAGGTCCAGATAGCGTGCTATGCACGTGCGATATAAAGCTTATATCTGGAAGTCAGTTGATACCATAGTACTTGAGACACCACTCAAGGAAGGGTTGAACGTTAATATATTGTGAATCACTGTAAGCAAGGCTAGAAGAGTCCGAAATTGAAGATATGCCTAACAAACAGGAACGTAACCTGTGGGGGCAGAAGATAGAGGGGGTGTTTTCTAGTAGCTTTACAAACAGAGGGAGGAGCAACAGGTGGAATTGATTGAACTAATTATATCAGACAAAAATATAGATGAGGCTATAAAGGCTGTTAAGCGAAATAAAGGTGCATCTGGTGTAGATGATATGCCAGTAGATGAGCTTGAAGACTATTTTGCCGTTCACAGAGAAGAGATAAAATCTCAGATACGTGAAGGGAATTATAAGCCGAGTCCAGTTAAGAGAGTGTATATACCTAAAGCTAATGGTAAGATGAGACCTTTAGGAATACCTACAGTAGTAGATAGGGTAATTCAACAAGCGGTAGCGCAAATACTAGCACGCGGATACGAAAAGTATTTTAGTAATAGTAGCTATGGCTTTAGACCTAGAAGGAATTGCCATCTAGCAGTATATAGAACTCTTGAGTACTTGAAAAGAGGCTATGATTGGGTTATAGACCTAGACATAGAGAAATATTTTGATACTGTTAATCACGACAAATTAATTTCGATAATCAGGGAACGCATCAAAGATGCGAAGACACTACGATTGATAAGACAGTTCTTAAGAGCTGGTATAATGGAAGATGGATTGTTTACTGTAAGTGAGAAAGGAGTTCCGCAAGGAGGTCCATTATCCCCAGTATTATCTAACATATACCTTGATAAGCTCGACAAGGAACTGGAAGCAAGAGGACTTAAGTTTGTTAGATATGCCGATGACTGTAATATATTTGTTAGAAGTGAAAAGGCTGCTAATAGAGTAATGAAGTCCGTTGCGAGTTGGTTGGAGCGTAAGCTACGACTTAAAATTAATTCAAGTAAGAGTAAAATCTCTAGGCCGACGGAAAGCACTTTCTTAGGCTTTACCTACTGGAAGAGTGGGTATAAAACTTGGAAATGTAAACCTGCTGAAGATCGCAAACGAAAACTCTATGATAAAACTAGAGAAATTCTTTGTAGACGGAAGGCAATGGCACGAACGTTAGGTTCGACATTTCAACAGCTAAGCTGGTTAATTAAAGGTTGGATAAACTATTATAAGATAGGAACTCTTAAGACTTTTATAGATAAATATGGTCAATGGCTTAGACACAAAGTGAGGGTTATAATACTTAAACAGTGGAAATTGCCGAGACGAATCTATCTAAATCTTAAGAAATTGAACCGAATGCTTGGTTGCAATTTTAGAAATGAAGAAATCTATAAGGTTGCTAACAGCAGACTCGGCTGGTATAGACGCAGTTCGTGGTACGTAGTGAATTATGCATTAAGCCCTAAAATATTGGGGCGTAAAACAAAGGAACGAATTGGTTTAATCGACCCTTTGACGTATTACCTGAGTATTACTTGATATTATATTAATGGAGCGCCGTATACGAGACCCGTACGTACGGTGCGACGGGAGGGAGAGGGTATAGCCCTCGCTCTACCCTATTCCGTGGGGTGAGTGATACTAATTTTAAGGTCTAAAACCTACCTTAAAACGTGAAGAGCCAAGATTTTCTATTTAAAGGAAAATGAAATAGAGTAAGGAGGATAGTCGCTTAAGTGTTTTTTACTCTTAAGAGGAAAGTCGGGACTTTATAGGACAAGGCTAGCTGCTAACGGCAGCTTTGAGCGATCAAAGGAAAGTGCTACAGAAAAGGAAACCACCAAAAATTATTTTTTTGGAACGGATGAAAAGGTAAGGTAAAAGCTTACCAGCAAAAAGGAGACTTTTTGGCTTAGTAAACCCTAGCTAAAGCAAGACCAAAATAGAAAGTTTAAAATTATTGTAAGCTTTATAGCTTATTTTAATTTTAAAATGTTGTCCGCATTTTTAGAGTTCTTTTTTTAATAGATTTATTGTGGCGTGTTTTAGATTTTAGTTTAAAATACAAATTTATTTAAAAAGAACTCTAGACTTTTTAGGTAGTGTCGCTTGAGCTTATCGGCAACGATAAGTCTAGATGAATGACTATCACAATAAGTTTACTAAATAAAGTTTACTTATTTACAGAATCCCGCTTATATCCTTGCTCTATTTGATTTTCTTTATTTGATTTTCTTTAAAGTCTCTCTGTTTTTTTATTTTTTTTTGTGGTAGTCTTATAAAATATTTTATAAATACGCCCATAGCTCAATTAGGTAGAGCAACGGATTCCAAATCCGTAGGTTGGGGGTTCGATTCCTCCTGGGCGTGCTGGTCTTTTTTTAATTATTTTCTTATTTATTTCTATTTTATTTTTTTATCTCTATCTTTATCTCTATCTTTATCTCTATTTTTATCTTGTTTCTTTTCATTTTCTCTTTCTTTTAATTTTTCCCTTTTTATTTTTTCTCTTCTCTCTCTCTTTTCTCTTTATTTTTTTTTATGTATTTTTTATTTTCTTAATTTTAAGTTTAGTATTTTTCCCTGCTACCAAGAAAGATGCCTAAGGATGCCTAAAAATGTCTAAAGTGTGAAGTTTGGCCTTAAGCGTAGAAAGCGTAGAGCGTAAATGAAGAGAGAGGGAGACTTATCTAAGTTTGCTATTTTATTATATTTAAAATGTTATTAAATGTTGCTCTAAATATTGCTATAAATATTACTATAAAGCAAACGATGTAAATTAAATTTTTTTTCTAAAATATCCGATATTTATTAAAGATTTTAAATATAAAAATTTTTAAAGGTTATTTTAATTTATGGATATATCAACACTACTAAGGTTTGCTTGCGAGCAAAACGCCTCAGACTTACATATAAGTGCAGGAGAAAAGCCGATTTTAAGAATAAATGGAGATATAAAACATGTAAGCGCTGATGTTTTAGATGCTCAATTAACTCGTAAAATGGTTTACGATATAATGAATGATTACCAAAGGAAGATTTTTGAAGAATATAATGATGTCGATTTTTCAATAGAATTCGGCGAGATGGCAAGATTTAGAGTAAATGTCTATTGTCAACAAAGAGGAATCGGGGCAGTTTTTAGGCAGATTCCAACAAAGATTTTAACGATGGAAGAGTTAGGACTTCCTAGAGCTTTTTCAAGCATAATAAGAAAAGAAAGAGGCTTAATTTTAGTTACTGGTCCAACGGGGTCGGGAAAATCGACTACGCTAGCTGCGATGCTTAATCAAGTAAACGAAGAACGAGCGGGACATATTTTAACTATTGAAGACCCGATAGAGTTTGTGCATCAATCAAAAAAATGTTTAGTAAACCAAAGAGAGGTAGGAGCGCATACTAAAAGTTTTTCAAATGCACTAAGAGCAGCCTTAAGAGAAGACCCAGATTATATTCTAATAGGTGAGCTTCGAGATTTAGAAACTATTCAGCTCGCTTTAACTGCAGCCGAAACTGGACACTTAGTTTTTGGAACTCTTCACACATCGAGTGCCCCTAAAACTATAGACCGTATAATAGACGTGTTCCCAGCTTCTCAGCAAGGGCAGGTTCGCTCAATGTTTTCAGAGAGTATTCAAGCGGTGATTACGCAAACTCTTTGTAAAAAAATTGGTGGAGGAAGAGTTGCTGCTTTTGAAGTTTTGTTAGGAACTACTGCCGTTAGAAACTTAATAAGAGAAGGTAAAATTCATCAAATACCAAGCACTATGCAAACCTCTCAAAATATTGGCATGCAAACTTTAGATATGCATTTAAGGCAACTTTGCGAAAGAGGGCTTATAGAAAGAGAGACGGCTTTAGAAAAAGCTGAAAATCCTCAAACTTTATTTGGAGTGTAGGTAAAAAATGGTAAATATAGAAAGCTTATTAAATTTAATGGTTCAAAATGAAGCTTCTGATTTATATATTACACAGGGAGCAGAGCCGACGCTTAGAGTAAATGGAGTTTTAATGCCTGCATTAGAGCAAAAATTATCGAAAAAAGATACTGAGACTCTAGCTAAAAGCGTTATGAATGATAAAGAACAAAAAGTTTTCGATGAAACTTGCGAGCAGAATTTAGCTTTAGCTTATGATACTCTAGGGCGTTTTAGAGTAAATATTTTTAAGCAAAAAAATGCTGTCGGTATGGTTATAAAGCATATAAAAACTATTATTCCGAGTATTGAAGAGTTAAAACTTCCTAATCTATTAAAAGATGTCGTGATGCTTGAAAGGGGGCTAGTCCTTATAGTAGGAGCTACTGGTTCTGGAAAGTCGACTACTCTTGCTAGTATGATAGACTATAGAAACTCTAATAAAACTGGGCATATTTTATCTATTGAAGATCCTATCGAGTTTGTGCATACGCATAAAAAATCTATAATTACTCAGCGTGAGGTAGGTATGGATACTATCGATTATAAAGTAGCACTTAAAAATGCTTTAAGACAAGCTCCAGATGCCGTATTTATAGGGGAGATACGTGATGAAGAAACTATGAGTGCTGCTATCCATTTTTCTGAAACTGGGCATCTATGTTTAGCTACGCTTCATAGTAATAATGCTAACCAAACTATTGAAAGGATAGTAAACTTTTTTCCACCTGAAAAGCAAAAACAAGTTTATATGGATTTAAGTTTAAATTTGCGTGCAGTTATAAGTCAAAGGTTAGTCCCTACGGTCGATGGGAAAAGGCGTGTTGCGTTAGAAATTCTGCTAGATAGCCCAAGGGCTAAAGATTTAATATTTAAAGGTGAGATAGAGCTATTAAAAGAGGCTATAGAAAAAGGTGCTACTATTGGCATGAAAACTTTCGATGATTCGCTATACGATTTATATAATGAAAAGATTATTACGCTCGAGACCGCTTTAGAAAATGCAGATAGTGAAAATAATTTAAGATTAAAGATTAAGTTAAAAGAAGATGGAGGTAGCAAAGAAAGCGATGTAGGACTTAGGTTAGATTTATAGTCTTTAGCTTAAATTTTTCTTTTAGGGCTTCGTTAGGGAGGAGGGGAAACGCTAATTTTAAGGCGTTAAACCATCTTAAAACATCAAAGAATTATTTTATTTATTTATCCTTATATTTTTATATTTTTATATTCTTAGCATAAATATCGTATTTAGGAATTTTTTTAAAGAATTTTTAAAAGCGTGTAAAGTTTTAGAATAACTTAAGGGTTAATTATTTTACAAATAAATTACTAATATATTACAAATCTGATACAAATTTTATCTTTATTTGCTTCTAAATTTTTGTGCGGATAAATATTTTAAAGGGAGGTTTTATTTAAAAAATTTACGAGTCGTCTTTTTTTTTTTATTTCTTTTATTATATATTATATTAAGGAAAGAGAAAGGGAGGCTCTGCTAAATTATCTTTAAAAATTAGGTTATAAAAGATGAATAAAGAAACTGCATTAAGTGATTTGCAACTAGTTAAACTTGTAGCTAAGGGTGATTTAAAAGCTTTAGAAGAGCTAGTAGAAAAGTATGAAACGAGAATTTTTAATTTGGCGTTTAAGTTTATGAATTCCGAGGAGGATGCCGAAGAGGTATCTCAAGATGTGTTTTTAACATTGTATCAAAAAGCAGCTAGTTTTAAGGGAAACTCTGCATTTTCAAGTTGGCTTTATAGGATAACCGTCAATGCTGCATTTATGAAATTAAGAAAGAGAAGGAGAGATTTATCTATTTCTATAAATGATCTTAGCACTCAAAACCAGCGAGATTGGATAGAAAGAGACACATCGTTTCATGCTTGTTCAGAATTTAAACTAGCGAATTTAGAGCTTGTAGATATTTTAAAAGCTGCGATTTTAAAATTACCAGATAGGTATCGCTCGGTTTTCGTTTTAAAAGATATAGATGGTTTATCTAATCAAGAGGTGAGTTCTCTTTTAGAGCTTTCGATGCCAGCAGTAAAATCGAGACTACATAGAGCAAGAGTGATGCTTCAAAAAAGATTAAATGGGTGTTTTAGTGATTACGTAGGGACTATTAAGGAAAAAGAAACGGCACTTCACGTTTAAATTAAATTATCGAGTAAATAACCCTAAAGTAAATAACCCCCTAGGTATTATTTAATTTAAGTTTTCGTGTTTTCTTTTAAGGCTTTTTTAAAAGGCTTAATTTTTTTAAAGGCTTAATTTTTAGGTTTAAATGCAGAGAGTAAAGAAAAATATTAATATAAAGAAACGCAAAAATGTATTTTTTTTAATATAATAAAATCAATACGTTGCTAGTTTTGTTTTTTAAATTTAATAAAAAATGAAACTAAAAAATTTATTTTGCATTTAATGTATAAACGGTTAAGAGTTAGTAAGTAGTTTTTTAGGTTAAAGTTTTATTAGCATTTTACCCGATAAACTACAAAGTGATTAACTACAAAGTAGTGATAAGTTTTTGTTATTAGTTTAAATAAAAATGTTTTTTTATAGATAAAGGAGAGAAATATGAAAATAAATAAATGTTGGCACCGTTCTTGCACTAACCAATCAACCAACCAACCAACCAATTAACCAACCAATTAACTAATAAGAAATATATCTTAAGTTTCTTCCTAGTTTTTAGTTTCGTATTTAGTTTTATATTTTGTGTAAATCCTGCTATTAGTCAGTGGAATTATGGGGGGAATTATGGGGGGAATTATAGTAGCGGTAATAATAAAAATACTGCTAGATATGATAATCCTACTTATAGTATGGGAACTGGTGGTATGGAAACAGGGTATTATAGCATTCCTACCCAAGCAGGCTCCCAAGCAGGATATAGTCAAGAAAGCCGAGCGAGTGCTTATTCTTTAGCTTATTCAGAATATTATAGTTATTCGAGTATGAGTGTAAATAGTAGTGTAGGTAATGATGGAAGCTGCACTACCGATGATGATTGTATAACGGGCGGTATATGTAATAATGGATATTGCCAATGCCCTATCGGTGCAAGCAAGATTACTGGAGTTAAAAAATCAAAAAGTGGAGCAAATGATAATATTCAAGTTTGTGCACCTTGCCCAGATGATATGCAACTCAAAGGTGGAGAATGTGTATGCCCAGACGATAAAGTTTTTGATGTAGTAAAAAATATTTGTCTTCCTTGCCCAGATATTATGAAAGGGTCTATATATAATATAGAGACTGAGAGTTGCGAGTGCCCTGAGAATAAATATATTCTTACAGATGCTTTTGGTAGTAAACATTGTAGTGAATGTGACGGAGAAAATGCTAATTTAAATAGATATCAACTAGAAGATGGTAAAATATGTAAATGTGCAACTGGCGTTTACAGTGCAAGCAAGGGGGAATGTGTAAATTGTAATAAGATTATAAGAAATTCGCGTCAAGATGATGAATCTGGAGAATGTGTTTGCAAAGATGGATATTATGCCGTACAAGATACTATTGAAAGATGTGTTATCGGGAAGTGTGAAAAAATTGCTAAAAAAGACGAAGTAAAGAAAGAGTTTGAAAACCAATCGTGGTGGAAGTTTTTGTTTGGGTAATATTTTCTAACTTTAAACTAAAGTAAAACATATTTTAAAAAAACATCTTCCCAAAACAACAATTTATTACTAATATAATATTTAAGTTTTACATAGGTTTTAAAAATGACTATTAGGAAGTCTAAAGCTTTTTAATAGTCATTTTTTTAGTTCTTCACTTTTAAAGGTAGGGAGGAAGCTCTTTAAAGATTAGCATTGCCTACCATAAAGCCTAAAAGAAAATTGACTTTAAGAAGTTTACATAAAATAAATTGCTTAAAATATGGCTATGATTTAAAAAAATATAGCTAGTTTCAAGAGTCAACTTTTTTCAAGCTAACCTAAAAAACAATTTTTCTAACTCACTTAAAACGTGAAGAGCCATTTTTTAATTGTTTTTTAATTTATCTTAAAATAAAGTTTTTGCATAATAAATAAATATATGTAAAGTCTTGGAAATATACTATAAAAACTCCTAAAAGGCTCGACTTTGCTTTGCATTAAATAGTCAATACGTTAAAATAATCTTATTATTTTTTAAATACAAATGGTATTTATTATTCAAGAACTCTATTATATTATATAAGTATATTATATAAGTACATTTTATAAGTACATTTTATAAGTATGTTTTGTAAGTATGTTTCATAAAGTGAAAATTTTAGTAGTTTTATAGTAGTGAGTTTATATTCTATATGATATTTGACGAGTTAAAAGAAATAGCCAAAAAAAACAATCATAAATTGCCAACTTGGCTAGATAAAAATAAAGAACCTGAAATAAAATTTACGAGTGCAAATACTAAAGGAAAAAACATTTTACTTCTACACGGTCTTTTTGGTGCCGTTTCTAATTGGGATAGTGTTTTCGACTTATTAAAAGAATTTTCAAACCCTATCGCACTTTCTTTTCCCATTTCCACTGGAAGCACTGCGGATATTACAGTCTCATCTTTAACATTGCTTACAGAGTTCTTTATAAGAAAACATAATTTAAAAAATTTAATTTTATGCGGTAATAGCCTCGGTGGTCATATCGCTCTAAAACTATTGCTAGTAGGCTCAAAAGAACGTGTCGATAAACTAATCTTAAGCGGCTCTTCAGGGCTTTACGAACATACCACAGAAAAACTTCCCTTAAGACCTAAAGCAAAATTCGTAGAAGAACAAATGGAAAAAGTATTTTATGATAAAAAACATATTACTAAAGAGGGTGTAGATAGTATAGTCGAATGCTTAGCCGATAAAAGAACGTTCCTAAATTATATAATAGCTGCTAAAAGTGCTAAGCACGATAACTTAGAAAAAGTTTTAGAAAATATAAATAAGGAAACTTTGCTCCTTTGGGGAGAAGACGATGAGATAACTCCTCTTTGCGTTGCAAATACTTTTAATAAACTAATAAAAAACTCACAATTAAAAACTATAAAAAACTGTGGTCATGCACCAATGATAGAACGCCCTAAATGGTTCGCAGAAGAAATAAGAAATTTTGTTTCTTAAAAAAAAATATAAGGTTAAAGGAAGCTTTTCCTCAAGTTTTTTCATATTTTTAATATCAATTTTTTTATGCTACACGTGTGTAGCTTTAAGTTAAAAAAATTTTAATGCGTTTTAATTATATTAGTGTAAATTTATACTAATTATGCTAAATATAAAAAGCATAAGCTAAAGGAAAATTTTTTATGGATAAAGAAAATATAAAACTACTAGCAAACACTGTGCGTGTGCTTTCAGCAGAAATGATAGAAAAAGCAAAATCGGGACACCCAGGAATGCCACTAGGAGCTGCAGATTTAGCATCGGTTCTTTGGGCGTATTTTTTAAATTTTAATCCAAATGACCTTAACTTTGAAGGGCGTGATAGGTTTGTGCTTTCCTCAGGACACGCCTCGGCGATGCTATATTCTTTTCTTTACTTATTTTCTTGTGGTTTAACTAAGGAAGACTTGAAAAATTTTAGACAATTAGGCTCAAAAACGCCAGGACATCCAGAGTTTGGTATTACAGATGGTGTAGAGGTCAGCACGGGGCCTCTCGGCATGGGATTTGCTAACGGTGTAGGTTTAGCACTTTCAAGTAAGATAAAAAAAGCAAGGTTTAGTGAAAAGCTTTTCGATTATAATGTTTATGGCATTGTTGGTGATGGCGATTTAATGGAGGGGATATCTAGCGAGGCTGCATCTCTTGCAGGTCATTACGAGCTTGGCAATCTAATTTATATTTATGATAGCAACGGCATTACTATCGAAGGGAGCACGGAGCTTTCTTTTACGGAAAACGTAAGACAAAGATTTGAAAGTTATAATTGGCAAGTTTTAGAATGCGACGGGCAAAACGTAGAAGCGGTTTTTAATAGTTTAAATGCAGCTTTAGAAGAAAAATCTAAGCCTACGCTTATTATAGCAAAAACTATTATAGGTTTTGGAAGCATAAATAAGTCTAATACTAGTAAAGTTCACGGAAGCCCTTTAGGAGAAGATGAAATAAAGCTAATGCGTGAAAATTTTAAAATGAGTGATGAAAGTTTTTCAGTTTCTAATAGCGTAAAAGAGTTTTGTCAAAAATTATTAGTTAATAAAATTAAATATTACGATGATTGGCAAAAAGAGTTTAACGAGTTTAAGAAAACTAAAAAATACGATGAGTACGTTTTTCAAAAAGAAAAAAATCTTCCTAAAAATTTAAAGCAAGAACTAATAAATGAAATTTCTAATATTGAAAATGCCGCTACTAGAGAACTTTCGGGAAAAGCTTTGCAAGTATTATCAAAGAATTTGCCAAATTTAATAGGAGGTTCGGCGGATTTAGCATCATCAAATAATACTTATTTAGTAGATTCTAAGGATATTACAAAAAATGATTTTGAAGGTAAAAACATTCGTTTTGGTGTTAGAGAAAATGCTATGGGAGCGATAATGAACGCTTTTTCTTATGAAAAGATGTGGTTTCCTTTTTGTGCTACTTTTTTAGTGTTTTCGGATTATTTAAGACCAACGATTAGAATTGCAGCTCTTTCAAAGCTTCAGACTTTATTTATTTTTACTCACGATAGCGTAGCAGTAGGGGAAGATGGACCTACGCATCAACCAGTAGAAACGATATCATCTCTAAGGTTAATCCCTAACTTGTATGTTTTTAGACCAGCGGATGGTTTAGAAGTGGCAATAAGTTATTTTAACGCTCTAAATTTAAAAGATAGTCCTAGTGCTTTTATCCTAACTAGACAAAAACTTCCAATAATAAAAAGAGAAAATGATTTTAATGTAGATGATATTTTAAAAGGTGCATACGTAGTTAAAAATTCTAATGTTAAAGAAATCGTTATAGTGGCAACGGGTTCTGAGGTATCATTAGCTTTAGAAGCTTGCAAATTATTAGAAGAAAAAAATATATTTTGCAGAGTAGTTTCAATGGTTTGTATGGAAACTTTTTTAGAGCAAAGCGATGCGTATAAGGAAAGCATTATCCCAAGCGAGGCAAAAGTTATTTCTCTTGAGATGGGAAGCACTGCCATCTGGGGGCAGTTCGTTGGAAGAAAGGGTTTAGGTATCGGTATCGATGTTTTTGGAGAATCTGCACCTGCATCAAAGCTTTTAGACAAGTATGGATTTGCGCCTAGTAAGGTAGCTAAGAGAATAGAAACTTTTTTAGCTCTTTAAGTCTAGAGTTTTTTATTTTTTGGTTCTTAAACCACCTTAAAGCGTGAAGAATTTATTTTTTAAATAGTGTAAAATTCTCATTATTAGTTTTTATAATAAGTTTTGAGTTAAAAGTATCGTCCAAGGAGCTATTGCGAAAGTCATATATATTGCTATTACGCATTTAAGAGCAGCTTTTATCCAGTTAACGTGGTTTGATAAGTAAACTAATCCGATTATAGTAGCTACAGCTAAACTTTTTGAAGCTACTAGAGCCGCAACGGTTCCATAATTTTCCATAACGTTTCTTAAAAGAGCGTTGCCTTCCATGCTAGTTCCGAAAACATTCATTCCGATATTTGTTAAGATTGCATCAGCTATTTGTAAAGTTATAAGGATAACTCCAAGTGTTATAACTTCTTTTGAAGGTAAGCTACACGCTCTTGATATAGTTAGTTGCTCGTTTGATACGTTGCTAATGCTATTTGACATAATCTTTTTTCCCCCTAAAAGTATATTATAGTCATAACCTTTGCAATTTATGCTTCAGAAATAAACTATTTTTTTTATTTTAAAATATTGATTTTTGCAAAAAAGCTAGAATTTTCAATGTGTTATATTTAGTGCTTATGTAAATTATTTAACACTGTATATTTGCAATACACCCTTAGTATAGAGTTTTTTAAAAGTTTAAGCAAAAATTTTTTTGTATTAAGAATTAAAATTTATACGCTTTAAAGTATAGAAATTTGAAATAAGTATTTTTAAAAGTTTGTTTTTTTTGTATTTGTATTTGTCCTTGTCTTTGTCCTTGTATTTATTCTTGTCTTTGTGGTTTTTGTTCCCATATTAGCATTTCGATATTTCCTTTAGGTATAATTCTTTTAAACATTTTATTAAGAATGTGAAAAATCTCTTTTTTATATCTATTTAAAACATATCTTGAAATTTTAGTTTCTTTTCTAATTTCTC
The DNA here is from genome assembly GCA_050952645.1 of Bdellovibrionota bacterium. Classification (GTDB taxonomy): domain Bacteria; phylum Bdellovibrionota_C; class UBA2361; order UBA2361; family CAKMMH01; genus CAKMMH01. Next base: position 140,843 of record JBMNLI010000007.1, read on the forward strand.
TGTCTGATTTAATTTTATTACCAAATAATCCTAGGTAATAAATAATTAATTTTTGTTTAGTATTATTTAAAATGGGGAATACCTCTTTGCTCTTAGTCTTTAAAGTATCATTAGATATAAAATCATTTGAACACATAATTAAAAACTTATTTAAAGGATTTCGTGGAAATGTTTCGTATAATTTAAAAACTAACTCTAGCGTATCGTAAATTAGTTTTTTATTTTGTAAGGAATTTTTATTATTTTCATCATAGTTTTCATTTTTTTCATTTCTAATTTTTCCTAATCTAAAGCTTCTATAAAAATTTTCTTTTTGAGCAGGAGAAAAGTCCTCTATGGCTTTTAATAACTCTTGCTTTAGCTCATAGTATGCATCTAAAGAGAGTGCTATCTTACGTTCTTTTATCTCTCTATAACAAAGTTCATTTAAATAGTTTATATTTAATAAGTTTTCTAGTTTTTTAACGGAATATCTTCTTATCTTACCAACTGTAGATTTATTAGGTAAAGATAACATATAGGCTAGCTTAGTTGAGCTTCTGATTTTTTTGTTAAAAAGTCCGAAAGCGTAAATAGTAATAATTAGATGTTCCTTACTAGGTAGCACGAAAACGGAATTTTCTAACACTTCTTTATATGTTAAATTTTCTTTTTCTAAAAAATCTTTTCTATATAAATAAAATAATTTACTTTTCTCTTTTTTAGTAAAAACATTGTTTGCAAAAAGCTTTCGTTCGACTAATAAGTATTTTTCTAATGGCATATTTAATTTTTTAGCTATTTGCTTTGGAGTTAAATGTTTAATAAATTTTAATTTAAATATTTTTTTGTCCCTAGGTTTTTTTATTTTTGCTTCTAGAGCCTTTAAGAATTTTAAATCTAGGTGTGTTAGAGCAACCTTAAGTTCTCTTAAGGTAGAAACCGCTTTTTTGTATTCTTTGTCGTACGTTTGAGCGTCGATAGATAGCTTTTTAATAATATCTTCTTTCGATAATTTTTCTGAAGTAGTAATTCCGTGTCTTAAATTTATAATTTCAAATTGTAGCGAAGATAACATAAAAAGAGCATTTGTTAAAAGGGCTTTTCTTATAGTTCTGTCTTTAATGTTTGCCTTAAATATTTCGCAAAGTTTAAGGAATATTTCTGGCTCGTATTTTTCTAATTTTTCGATAACTCGTCTTTCAATCTCGATAAGTTTTTTTATATCTATTTGCAGGTTGTTTGCGATATCGTGTAAATTTCTAACGATGCGATTTTTAAAATCATATCTACATTTTGCAAATGATATTTCTTCCTTTGTTAAAATAGAGTATAAATTATGTAGTGTAGGGTATCTATTTTTTTCTCTATAATTATCTTCAATAGTTAATGAAAGTTTTAATGCTTTATTAAACATTTTAGGGTCTTTTTTAAAGATTATTTCGAGTGATTTTAAAATACAACTATCTATAGACTCAATTTTTAGGCCGTAAGTATCGCATAGTTCAAATCTAGATTGCTCTTTATCTCCATCTAAATCTCCATCTTTATTTCCATCTAAATCTCCATCTAATCCAAAATGTTTTGAGATAAGTTCAGGGATAAGTTTTGATTCAATTTTAGCGACACGTTTTTCTACGCGTAATAACCCATTTTTAATTTCATTTTTTATATCCTTGATTTCATCTTGCGTAATAAAATAGTCTATAGCTACAGATATAAGTTGTAATTTCCCTAAAACTTTTCGTCTATGAAAATGTGCACTAGGTTCAAAATCTGCTACAAGATATTGATATTTATCTTCTCTATAAATTTCGCAAGAACTTTCTATAATATATCTTTCTTTTCCGTAAGTATAATTTAAAAATTTATAGGCAAGCTTTGCCGTATTATCGGCTGTAGGGTCATGTTCATCATTAATTCTATTATAATAATTTATATTAGGATTGCCTAGTTGCGAAAAAGGAGTAGGAGAAAGTACGCTTCCTTTATCATTATCTAAATTTCGTATTCCTTGATTTTTATTCCTATATATATCTATAATGACGAAAGGTATTCTATTATAAAGATAAGTTGAAAAAGATGAGTTTTTTTCATGGTCATAACTATTAATTAATTCTACAACTTCTAAAAAAACACTAGGGTAAAGGTCTTCGAGGCTTTTGTTTAAATTATGTTTTTTGATATGTCTTAAGATTATATTTTTAATAATCCGTTCGTATGGTTTTATTATATCGTTTCTTTTTTGTGCTACAAAATTGTAGCTATTAAGAATGTTAGATAGTGCTTCTAATTTTTCTTTTTCCGTATTAGTTTTATTTAAATTTTCAAAAGTTTTTTTTATTCTACCCATAATATTTGAATAAAAAAATTCATTTGCGTGATGCCTTAGTATTTTTATATCACTACTTTCTAAGAGAGGTGGCGTCTTAAAAGATGGATCAGAAATTCTTTCTAGTGCTTCTTGTAGTTCTTTAAGATCTTGTCCGCTAAGATTAGTAAAATTATCTGAAATATCGTGATTTTTAAAAGATGTATACTCCCTAATTAGAGAGATGATATAAGGGGTAGCTTCTTTACTATTAAAAAACTGTTTTTTAAAGTTTTCCATTTCTTGCTTATAGGAACTTATAGCTTTTATAGTTCCCTTATTATCAGGGATTAGATTATCGCCACTAAAAGATGCGCCTCTAGAAGATGTAGGAGAGGGGGGGAGGGAATGCTTCCTAAAATCATCGTGTTGTCTTATTGTATTTTCTCTATTATGTATCATTTTTTTTATTTTTTTAGTTTAATCATTTTTTTTTATGAAAGTGGTTAAGTTAATTTGCTAACTCTCATTTGTATTTAGTCTAAATTCTCTTAAGATAGAAACCGCATTTTTATATTCTTTGTAGTACGTTTGAGCGTCGATAGATAGCTTTTTAATAATATCTTCTTTTGATAATTTTTCTGAAGTAGTAATCCCACGTCTTAAATTTATAATTTCAAATTGTAGCGAAGATAACATAAAAAGAGCATTTTTTACAAAAGATCTTTTAATATTTTGGCTTTCAACATTAGCCTTAAATATTGCGCAAATCTTAGGGAATGTTTCTAGTTTATATTGTTTTAATTTTTCTATAACTCCTCTTTCAATTTCAATAAGTTCTGTTATATCTGTTTTTAAATCATTTGCGACTTGGTTTAAGTCTTTAAAGATTCTATTTTTCCAATCGTATCTACATTTTAAAAACCTAGATTCTTCTTCTGTTAAAATAGAGTATAAATTATGTGGCAAAGGGTAGCTATTTTCTTTTCTAAATTCATCTTCAATAGTTAGTGAAAATTTTAACGCTTTATAAAACATTTTAGGGTCTTTAGAAAAAGTTCCTTTAAGTGCATTAAAAATATAAGTATCTATCGTTTCAATTTTAAGACCAAAATCTTCATATAACTCAGCTCTTGAATATTCTTCATTTCCATCTAAATCAAGGTGTTTCGATATGATTTTGCGATAATTCTTTGGTATCGTTGGTAGTTTTTCTTTGATTTCATTTTTTATATCATTGATTTCATCTTGCGTAGGAGAATGGTTTATGGCTTCTGATATAAATTTTAATTTTTCGATGGTTATTTGATATATTTGGTGTGCACGTTGATTCGACATAATACCAAGCGACATATAATATTTATATTCGTTTTTTGCGTAAAATCCGCACGAAATTTGCATAATATATTTTTCTTTAAACTTTAGTGCATGTTTCTGATAAGTCTCCACAATTTTTAAAGCTTCTTCGTCTGGTGGAAATTCGCTAGCGTAATTTCTCTTAGGAGTAGTAGGAAATTCAGTATCAGAAAGAACTAGCGGATTTTCAGAAAGAGAACCGTGTCTTAAAGTTGCATGAAAGGTAGGGAATAAATGCTTGCTAAGATCATCATAAGTCGCTACATTTCCCCCTTGCTTAATGTTTTTCTGTTCTGCTTGTCGTCCTCTCGGTTGTTCTACTACTTGCATTTATTTATCTTTTAAATCAAACGTTAGTTTTAATTACATTTAAACGTAATATTATACTCGTTAAATGCTTTTTATCAAAATTTTAAATTTTTTTTGCCTTAAATATATGCTTTAATTTTAGGCTCTTCATGTTTTAAGATGGGTTTTAGACCTTAAGAATTAGTATCATCAACCTCACGAAGCCCAAAAGAAAATTGACTTTAAAGAAATTTGCATAAAATAAATTACTTTAAATATAGTTGTAATTTTTCTTTAAACTATAGATAGTTTTCTATAAAAGCCAATTTTCTTTTAAGCTAACCCCTAAAAACAATTTTTTCTAATCCACCTAAAACGTGAAAGAATTAAAAAACTTTATGCTCGCTCTTTCTTTTTCTTATTATCATCGTCCCTCTAAATTATTCTTTCACGTTTTTAAGATGGGTTTTAGACCTTAAGAATTAGTATCATCAACCTCACGAAGCCCAAAAGAAAATTGACTTTAAAGAAATTTGCATAAAATAATTACTTTAAATATAGTTGTAATTTTTCTTTAAACTATAGATAGTTTTCTATAAAAGCCAATTTTCTTTTAAGCTAACGCCCTAAAAACAATTTTTCTAATCCACCTAAAACGTGAAAGAATTAAAAAACTTTATGCTCGCTCTTTCTTTTTCTTATTATCATCGTCCTCTAAATTATTCTTTCACGTTTTAAGGTAGGTTTTAGACCTTAAGAATTAGTATCATCAACCTCACGAAATAGGGTAGAGCGAGGGCTATACCCTCTCCCTCCCGTCGCACCGTACGTACGGGTCTCGTATACGGCGCTCCATTAATATAATATCAAGTAATACTCAGGTAATACGTCAAAGGGTCGATTAAACCAATTCGTTCCTTTGTTTTACGCCCCAATATTTTAGGGCTTAATGCATAATTCACTACGTACCCACGAACTGCGTCTATACCAGCCGAGTCTGCTGTTAGCAACCTTATAGATTTCTTCAATTTCTAAAATTGCAACCAAGCATTCGGTTCAATTTCTTAAGATTTAGATAGATTCGTCTCGGCAATTTCCACTGTTTAAGTATTATAACCCTCACTTTGTGTCTAAGCCATTGACCATATTTATCTATAAAAGTCTTAAGAGTTCCTATCTTATAATAGTTTATCCAACCTTTAATTAACCAGCTTAGCTGTTGAAATTGTCGAACCTAACGTTCGTGCCATTGCCTTCCGTCTACAAAGAATTTCTCTAGTTTTATCATAGAGTTTTCGTTTGCGATCTTCAGCAGGTTTACATTTCCAAGTTTTATACCCACTCTTCCAGTAGGTAAAGCCTAAGAAAGTGCTTTCCGTCGGCCTAGAGATTTTACTCTTACTTGAATTAATTTTAAGTCGTAGCTTACGCTCCAACCAACTCGCAACGGACTTCATTACTCTATTAGCAGCCTTTTCACTTCTAACAAATATATTACAGTCATCGGCATATCTAACAAACTTAAGTCCTCTTGCTTCCAGTTCCTTGTCGAGCTTATCAAGGTATATGTTAGATAATACTGGGGATAATGGACCTCCTTGCGGAACTCCTTTCTCACTTACAGTAAACAATCCATCTTCCATTATACCAGCTCTTAAGAACTGTCTTATCAATCGTAGTGTCTTCGCATCTTTGATGCGTTCCCTGATTATCGAAATTAATTTGTCGTGATTAACAGTATCAAAATATTTCTCTATGTCTAGGTCTATAACCCAATCATAGCCTCTTTTCAAGTACTCAAGAGTTCTATATACTGCTAGATGGCAATTCCTTCTAGGTCTAAAGCCATAGCTACTATTACTAAAAATACTTTTCGTATCCGCGTGCTAGTATTTGCGCTACCGCTTGTTGAATTACCCTATCTACTACTGTAGGTATTCCTAAAGGTCTCATCTTACCATTAGCTTTAGGTATATACACTCTCTTAACTGGACTCGGCTTATAATTCCCTTCACGTATCTGAGATTTTATCTCTTCTCTGTGAACGGCAAAATAGTCTTCAAGCTCATCTACTGGCATATCATCTACACCAGATGCACCTTTATTTCGCTTAACAGCCTTTATAGCCTCATCTATATTTTTGTCTGATATAATTAGTTCAATCAATTCCACCTGTTGCTCCTCCCTCTGTTTGTAAAGCTACTAGAAAACACCCCCTCTATCTTCTGCCCCCACAGGTTACGTTCCTGTTTGTTAGGCATATCTTCAATTTCGGACTCTTCTAGCCTTGCTTACAGTGATTCACAATATATTAACGTTCAACCCTTCCTTGAGTGGTGTCTCAAGTACTATGGTATCAACTGACTTCCAGATATAAGCTTTATATCGCACGTGCATAGCACGCTATCTGGACCTCCCGGGGTAAGGCATAGTTCTTTCACCAGACAACCTCCAGATTTACTCGTTTGGTTTTACGTTTGTCTTTAGGGCTTCGGTTTGTAGCGCAACCTCACCCACCATTTAGCCTTGTATCTGGTTTCTGTTCGTAGGCTCCTTGGTTTTGATCCGCCACTTCCTTCACTCTAAACATTACTGCTTCGAGCTTGTGGCATCACTACACTTGGTGACAACTACCCGTGACGGGACTTTCACCCGCTAGAACTATGTCGTGCCCGGCACACGCCCAAAAGAAAATTGACTTTAAAGAAATTTGCATAAAATAAATTACTTTAAATATAGTTGTAATTTTTCTTTAAACTATAGATAGTTTTCTATAAAAGCCAATTTTCTTTTAAGCTAACCCCTAAAAACAATTTTTCTAACCCACCTAAAACGTGAAGAACCTAATTTTATTAGTATTTTTGATTAGTATCTTGCGATGATTTGTAAAGTATTTTAACATTTTCAATGTTTAAAGGTTTATTCGAGGATAAATTCAAAGACGAGTTTAAAGATTTTTAAGGAGCGTATATGAGTATAAAAATAGTGTCTACTAAGCCATATTCAGAACAAAAACCTGGAACCGCAGGTTTAAGAAAAAAAACAAAAGTTTTTATGCAGGAAAATTATATTGAAAATTTTACGCAGTCGGTTTTAGATGTATTAAAAAATAGAGGTCTAAATTTAAATAATGCTAGCTTTGTTATAGGTGGAGACGGGCGCTTCTACTATAAACAAGCCCTAGAAATTATTGCAAAAATCATAGTAGCAAATGGAGCTAAAAAATTATTTATCGCTAAAGACGGGCTTTGCTCTAGCCCCGCAATATCTACGATTATAAGAAAATATAAATTATCTGGTGGTTTTATCCTTACAGCAAGCCATAACCCTGGGGGCATAGATGATGATTTCGGTGTTAAATACGAAGTGGAAAACGGGGAGGTGGGGCGCCATCTGAAATTACTGATGCAATATATGAAAATACGAAAATTATAAAAGAATATAAAACTATAGTTTGCGATAATATAGATATTAGTAAACTTCATAGTCAAAAAATATCTAATACTGAAATAGAAATTATAGATGGCTACATAGATCACGTGAAGCTTTTAGAAACTATCTTCGATTTTGAAGCGATAAGACAATTCTTTAAAGATGGATTTACTCTTCGCTTTGATGCAATGAATGCAGTTACGGGCCCTGAGGCTAAATACCTTTTTGAAGAAGTTTTAGGAGCTAAAAAGGGGTCTGTCGTTAGAGGCGTTCCGATGGAGGATTTCGGGGGAGTTCACCCAGACCCTAATTTATCGTATAATAAAGAGTTGGTAGACTTTATGTATTCGAGCGAAGCTACGGATTTAGGAGCTGCCTGCGATGGTGATGGCGATAGAAATATGATAGTAGGTAGAAACTTTTTCGTTAGCCCTGGAGATAGTTTAGCGCTTATCGTAGAAAGAGCCAAAGAATGTATCGAAGGCTTTTCAAGCGGTCTTTTAGGTGTTGCTCGGTCGATGCCGACCTCTAGACAAGTAAATAAGGTTGCCGATGCACTAGGAATAAAAACTTACGAGGTTCCAACTGGTTGGAAGTTCTTTGCGAACTTAATGGACGCAAATAAATGCTCAATTTGCGGAGAAGAAAGCTTCGGGACTAGCTCAGACCATATTCGTGAAAAAGATGGTCTCTGGGCAATCCTTTGCTGGATAAATATTATGGCAAAAACGGGGCTATCGGTAGAAGAGCTAATGACTTCACTTTGGAAGCGATACGGTAGATATTATTACCAAAGACAGGATTTCGAAAATCTAGATAAAGATGTGGCTAATAGAATGTTTGAAAGTGTTAGAGAAAATATGAAAAGTTATATAGGACAAAATTTCGCAGAAAGCACTATAACGGATATCGACGATTTTTGTTATAAAGATCCTATCGATGGTAGTATAACTTCTAATCAAGGAATTAGGATAAGTTTAGCAGATGATAGTAGAGTGGTATCTTAGATTATCTGTGCACTGGTTCATCAGGAGCTACGCTAAGAGTATATTTAGAAAAATATGATGCAAAAGATGTTTTTATCAGACCCTAATAAGAAATTAAAATCTTTAGGACAAGAAGTGCTAAAAATTTTTAAATATAAAAGAAAGATTTAATTTAACAGAGCCTACCGTAACTACTTAAAACACGCGACTTTCCCTTGCTTTACGTCCGCTATTTTAATAATTTATGTAAGTGTTTATTAACTTTTTTAAAAAATTATTTTGAGTAGGCTATAAAGTTAAAATTAAATTTTATACGTAAAACAAGGGAAAGTTCGGTTTTTAAGGTTTAATAAGTAAGCCAGCGTCCTAATATTTTTGAACCTACGTATTGAATTAATCCTGCTTTTTTCATTTTTCTTAAATGGTAGCGAGTTCCATCAATTGTAATATCTAATTTTATCTGCCACTCTTATTGTATAAGAAATCATGATGGTATCTTCAAAATATTTACTAACTTTTTTTTGCTTGTATCCATATAGGGCCATCAAATCGCTTCGCTTCCATTTTGTTAGTCCCATCAATTTCTCTAATAACTTCAACGTGTGCATTGGGAATAAATTTATTAGGGGTTTCGGCAAACATAAGCACTGCAAAATTTTTAGCTCTATAGCTTCCATACGCACTTTCGCTTATAAGTCCCATAGCCTTTGCCATATCAAGCTTCGACATTTCTCTAATGTCTTTTTTAGCACCAGTTTTAACTAAATATTCTTTCATATATTCATAGCTTAAATCATCTATTGTAGCAGTATTATTGATGCTAGAACTAAAAGAAAAATTAGCAATTTTCTTTATTTCTAAAAGTTGCATAATTTATCTCCATTTTTTTTTACTCTTATTGCACATTTTATATTGTCTAGTTATATTGTCTAGTTATATTGTCTAGTCATATTGTCTAGAGCATTTTTTTTACTACAAATTTTATTTATATAAGAAATTTTCTTTAATATAATTCTCGATTGTTTTTTGTGTAAAAATTTCAATATGTTAGCTAGTTTGAGCGGTAGTTTATATGGTAGTTTTTAGGGTAGTTTTTTAATTTCCTTTTTTACATTAAACTTACCTTTAAATGCGAAAAGCAAAAAAACTTTTTTTAAAAACTTCTCTTAAAAAAAATAATTTTCCTAACCGACTTTAAACGAGTAAAGAACTAAAAAAAATCTTTAAAACTAATTTAAGAATATAAAATCCAAGCGCGCAATGATAACTTATAAAAGCTTATGCGCAATATTTTCTGAAATATTATTATAAGTATTAGTTATACCATCAATCTTAATATCGCTAATCTCTATATCGCTTTCACATAGTTCAAAAGTTCTTTTTAAATATGCCCATCTCATTAAAGGAACTATATTTGAGTTATAGCTTAATTTAGATGCTAAGCTATAACACTTTAAAGCCTTATCCATATTATTTTTACTCTCTTCAAGAACTCCTATAACAAAATATGGATACCACTCGCTTGGATGCTTTTTATTAAGTCTATATATAGACTCTATCGCCTTAGGTTTCATATAAGGAATTAGTCCTTGACATTTTATTACATCTGAAACTAAATATAAGTCCGCATTATTCAACACGACTTGTAAAAGAGTATCGTTGTAAGCATTATTGATATAAGTTTCCGCTATGCCATCATCTATCACACGATATCTAAAAAGCTTCTCTCTTACTCTCGTAACTTTTATGCCATAGCGTGACATATTAACCCAAAATTCCCAATCTTCCGAAAATCCTAAGGCAACTTTTTGCCCCTTTGTAAGCGTATAAAAAATACTCTTAAATATAGCGCTAGATGGAATGGAGTTTTCATACCTTATTCCTTGAGGAGAATAATCGCTAGGAATCCACTCTGATGTTTTATTTCCAAAAAGTTCAAGATCGCTAAAACAAACGTCTGCATTATCTTTTTCAAGTTGTCTAATACATTTGCTTATATACGAAGCTTGTAAAATATCATCGGCATCAAAGTTCATAAAATAATCGCCTTTAGCTCTAAAAAATCCGTAATTTCTAGTGTGTGCAACTCCAAGATTATCTTTAGAATATAGCCTTATATTTTTATGCGGATATTTTTTTATCTCACTTTCTAAAACACTTAAAGAATTATCTGTGCTACCATCATTTACTATGATTAGCTCAACGTTCGGGTAATCTTGCAGCATTACACTTTCTATAGATTCTTTTAAGTATTTTGCCTTATTGTAAGCTGGCATAATAACTGAAACTAATGGAGCGTCTATCACTTTTATTTCAGTAGTAAATTTAGAGTTCGAGCTAATACTATTTAATTTCTCTGCTTTCTTTTCTTCGATTAAATAATATAGGTCGCTATAATATTTTTTCTTTTCATTATATAGCAATCCTGTTTTCTCTTTTGCATTTTGCCCAAGCTCAAATGCTAGTTTTCTATCGTTAAAAAGTTTTAAACAATATTTAGCAAAATCATACTCATCTTTTGCTATAAAACCTTCCTTTCCACTAGTAATTGGCGCACTTTCCTGTAAGCAATCAAACATCACCACCGGAACTCCATACGCCATGCTTTCTACTACTTTTATTTGTTGCCCAGTCCCCGACAAAAGAGGGCTTATTGCAAATGGTGCATTTTTATAAATATCATCTAAATTTTCGACAAAGCCCATAAGCTCAATGCCATCAAACTTTTGATAGTTGAGTGAAGCTTTACCGAAAACTTTTAATTTAAAATTAGGCTCTTCTTTTAAAATTAAAGGTAGCACTTTTAAAGCAAAAAATAAGTAAGCTTGCGTATTTAATGCAGATGGTCCTACTATAAAAATAGGATAGTCTGCATAAGATGAGGTAATATCTTTAGGTTTAAAAATTTGAGGCAAGAAGAAAGCATTTTTATTTTTACTCCCCTCGGTTACCATATCTTCTTCCTTTTTAGAAATAGCAAGAGTGATATCGAAAGTATCGTAAACATCGAGTTCTTCTTGATCCATGGTCTTTTTTTGATGGTGTATAAAATCTATATCAAGAAAATCATTAAATTTAGATTCTTTAATAATGTTTAGTATATTAGGTTTCCCAAAGCTATTTTTTAAAGCTTCCACCGCCACATTAGTGTAATCCATTATAGAGTTGCTTATAGTTAATGCATCATTCATATCTATGATATTTACCGAGTTTTTACATAGATTTAAATCTATAACATCGGCATCATAAGCATAATTAACGACTACCACATCGGGCTTTATCTCATTGTAAACATCCTTAAAATACGCTTTTAAACTTGGAGCGTAAGTTCGTTTCCAGCCGATGCCACGCTTGTAGCAATCATCGCTTTTATCTGCTTTATGTATAAAACTTTTTATTCCATAATTTACTAAAAGTTTATTAGGTAAAGTCTCATCATTATTTCTCTCATCATATAAGTTCGAGCTTACGTAGTTTACTTCAAATCCAATTTTTTGAAACGCCTGTATTATATCGAAAACTCTTGCTTGGACTCCAGAACTTATGGGAAGCAATGAAAAGCTAAAATACATTAGTAATTTTTTATTGGCATTAAAGTTTTTTTGAAATATAGGGTCTAGCAATACATTTCTATCTTGCGTAGGAAGAGCTTGCTCCTTATATTCTAAATGTTTGCTTAGCTCATCTTTCCATTTATTAACAAACCTTTCCTTATTGCGTTTCATATTTTCCGCAAGAAAGTTATTAGGCATTGAAGCTGAGGTAACATTTCCAAAGTGTTTTAAAATAGAGGTAGGAACGTAATAGACTTTATAGCCTTGTTTTCTTACTTGGAAGCATAAATCCGAATCTTCGTAATAAGCAGGGGAGAAAGTCTCTTCGTCAAGCCCTCCCATTTTATCCCAGAGATCTTTTCTAACGCATAAACTTGCGCCAGAACAGTAATCGACTTCGCAAACTTGATTTATTTTATAACTATTCGGGTCTTCATATTCTCCAAAGTTTAAAGCCGTTCCATCTCTAAACATAATGCCACCTGCCTCTTGCGTTCCTCCATCGCCATGCACTAGCTTAGAGCCACACGCTCCAGCATCTGGGGTGGCTTCCATGAAATCGATTAAATTTTCAAGCCATAAAGGAGGCACGTGCGTATCATTGTTTAAAAGAACGACGTATTTTCCTATTGCTGCTTTAGCTCCTATATTACAAGCTTTTGAAAATCCAAGGTTCTCCTTGTTTCTTATATATTTAAATGAGCCCCCGATAGATCGCAAAAAATCCTCTGTTCCATCTGTAGAAGCATTGTCTACTACGATAAGTTCATAATCTGCGTTCTTGTTATTAAAGTAAATTGGACTAACGTTTCTTACTAGCGTTTCTATACATTCTTTAGTGTATTCTACTTTGTTGTATACTGGTATTACAATTGAAGCTAAGATGTTTTTACTCATAATCTTTTATTCCTAATTTTATTCCTAATATTATAAATATTTAATTCTTCACGCGTTTTAAGATGGCTCTTGTGGTGGTGATTCTAAATTTAAGAGATTAAAGCTCAATTCTTAAACGCATGAAGAACCAAATATTTTAAATTTACATAGTTTTTGATGGTACATAGGCTAGGTTCGTTGCTTTATTTCTTTTTTTTAAATACTTTTTTTATACTTTTTATTTTTTTATTTTAAAAAACTTTTTAAGTAATATTGCATCAAATATTTATAGTATAGTTTTAATAGTTTTTTATAAAAAAACTTTAATAAATTACAGCAAATTGCAAATAGCAAAATTAAAAAGGAAGTTTAAAAAGGAAGTTTAAAAGGAAGATAATCGATGGCAAACGAGACACTCTCTTACGAGTTAAAAGCTTACGAGTTAAAAACTTGCGAGTTAAAAAATTCTGGGTTGGAAAATTATAAATACGATGAAAATTATAATTATTATGTAAATAGTAAAAATTTTTCATTGCCGTATAGTGATGGAGATGAGACTGAAAAATACGTTTATGAGATCGTTAAAAATGCTAATGATAAATTTGAGTTTTCAAAAGAACTAAGAAGCGCAATAAAAGATTGGGCATCGTTTTACTATTTTTCTCCGATAAGAAATAATATTTTTAGACCTATAACTAAATATTTAAAAGGCATCGGGCTTGAAGCTGGCTGTGGCATGGGAGCATTGACTAATTTTTTAGCGAGTAATGCTAAAATGCTATATGCACTAGAAGGGAGCAAAGCTCGTGCAAAAGTTACGGCAGAGCGTGCAAAAGGTTTGCAAAATGTAAAAGTGCTAGTCGATGATATAATGAATGTAGCGTTAAGAGATTTAGATTTTATAACTCTTATCGGAGTGCTAGAGTATGCTGGGTGTTTTGCTAAAAATGCTAATCCGTATTTAACTATGCTTAAAACTTTAAAAGCCTCATTAAAAGATGATGGTTTTTTAATTATAGCTATTGAAAATAAACTTGGACTTAAATATATAGCAGGCGCAAAAGAAGATCACCTAGGAACCGTTTATACGGGTATAGAAGATTGCTACAAAGAAGGAACTGCAAAAACTTTTACTAAGCAAGCTTTAATAGCGATGCTAAAAGAAGCAGGATTTGAGGGGTTAGAGTTTTATTATCCGTTCCCAGATTACAAACAACCTAAGGTTGTAGTGCATGAAAGAGCACTTGTAAGAGATGATTTTAATGTTTCGCAATTTATTATGCAGGGCATCAAAGAAAGTTTTCCGCAAGATTTTTCAAATATAAGAAATTTTTCTGAAGAAGCGGTATGGCGTGTGCTTTCAGAAAATAAAAATGTAGGTGATTTTGCTAATTCTTTCTTAATCGTAGCAACTAAGGAAGCTAAAAATTTTCAAAAATATGTAGATGATGATTTAGCTTTTTCATATTCTGCAGGGCGAGATAAAGAATTTGCAAGTGAGGTTAAGATTGTTGCTAACAAAGGAAAACTTATAGTTAAGAGAAGAAATCTTTATCCTAAAGATAGCAAAAATCAGAATTTAATAGTAACTCAAACTTTGCAAACTGAAGATTATATAGAGGGAAAAAGTTATTTTGAAACTATACTCCCTATTTTAAATACCCCAAATTTTACATTAGACGATATCGCCACTTGGGCTATGCCTTGGATAAGTTATTTATCTAATGAGGTAGTAAAAAACAGCGATACGGGAGAACTTCTAGTGTCACAAAAATTTTTAGATTGCACTCCTACAAATTTAATTATTAGAAAAGATAATAAGATTTATCCTTTTGATTTTGAGTGGCAATGCCAAAATGAATATATTCCTCTTTTATGGGTTATTTTTAGAGGGTTTCAAAACGTTTTCACAAGTATTACCTCGGTAGCTTTTTCTAAGGAAATTATAGATAAGTCGATTGGAGAAATTATTTGGAATATTATAACTATGCTTGGATTTAATATTAATGAAAGTGATGTATCGCTAGTTTATATGCTTGAAAGCCAGCTTCAAACAGACACCATGGGTTTTCTTCAAGATATAAGAGGATACCTTAACAATCCTTTACTAGTTAGAAAAAATAAAGAATGGTATGAAACAAAGATAAGCGAGCTTTGCGCAATCATTTACCAATACGATGAAAAGCTTAAAAAATTAGAGCAAGGTCTGAATGCTTAAAGTTTAGTTATTTTTAGTTGGTATCTTTTAAATGAAACAATTTGTTTAATAATTCCTATAAAATTTTCTATAATAAAAAATAAATAAAGTGAAACAAACGTAATATACTAGCATCAAAATATTAGTAGTATTGTTTTATGTTTTTTCCTTAAGTTTTAAGTTTTTTTAATTTAAAAAAATTTTAGCTTTAAGAGAATATGTACAATTTTTTTATATATTTTTTAATTTATGAATTTTCTTAAAAAGAAATATCAAAAACGAGAAATACGCTATAAATGTATATATATATTTAAAAAACCCTTTAAAATTATAAAAAAATTTCAAAAGTTTTTTTCTAATC
Source organism: Bdellovibrionota bacterium (assembly GCA_050952645.1). Lineage (GTDB taxonomy): Bacteria > Bdellovibrionota_C > UBA2361 > UBA2361 > CAKMMH01 > CAKMMH01. The sequence goes on from JBMNLI010000007.1 coordinate 156,183, forward strand.
TTTTTCTTAATTTCTTCTTATTTTTCTTTTTTACAATATTCTTAAGTTTATCTTTTAGTTTTTTTAGCAAGCCTTGTTTCGCATTCGACCCGATATTAGATAGTGTAAAATCCGTTTCTTCAATTAATGGAAGCACGGTTTGTGCGATTTCTGCAAACGGTGAGCTATACTGCTGGGGACTAAATGATACTACTCAAATTCCTTCGGGAGATTACTACGTAAAAACTCCTAAAAAAATTCTTGGGCTTACAAATGTAAGCGATGTTAGCGTGGGAACTAATCACGCTTGTGCTATTGCTAACAGTAAGCTTTATTGTTGGGGTGGAAACTGGTATGGACAAGTAGGAAATGGAGGTAGTGATACTATAAACTCGCCCCAAATGGTATTGTCCGAGTTTAATATAAGCCAAGTAGCAACTAGCGGGCTTAATACTTGCGCTATAACGACTACTGGCAGGCTTTATTGCTGGGGTTATAATGATTTTGGAAATGTTGGTGCTAATAGCCTTGCTAGTTCAATACTCGTTCCAACTCAAATTTTAACCGATGTAAGTTATGTATCGATAGTGAGTCAAGGGGCTACGTGCGCTATAAAAACGAGTGGCGAGCTTTGGTGTTGGGGTGGAAATGCTTATGGACAAGTAGGGATTGGAAGTTTAACTCCTTCGATAATTAGAGCTCCTAGAAAAGTGCTTGAAACTGTAGCTAGCGTTAGTTTAGATAATTATAATACGTGTGCTATAAAGATAAATGGTGAGCTTTATTGCTGGGGAGAAAATCACGTATCGTATAAAAAAATTTCAAATATAAGCGATACTAGAGTCCTTACACCTCTTAAAATTTTAGATGATGTAAGTAAAGTAGCTTTAGGAAGATTTCATATATGCGCTATAACACACGATAATAAACTATATTGTAGAGGCGCAAATAATAGAGGACAAATAGGAAAAGGTGCAGACAATTCTAGCCATTACTTTTATAAAGTTCTAGATAATATTTCTCAAATGTCGCTTTCTAATTATTCTACTTGTGCTATTGCTAGCAATAACGATCTTTACTGTTTTGGTCAAAATTATTTTGGACAAATCGGAAATAACTCGACTGTTAATCAAAGAACGCCTGCCCTTATTAGTAGTAATATAAAACGCATTATAAATACTTCGGATAATGTATATGCGATAAATTCTTCAGGGAAACTTTATGCTTGGGGTAGTAATTACTATGGGCAAATAGGAGATGATAGACCTATAGTGCAAGCAACTAAAACACAAATTTTAACTGGGGCAAAAAATATTTCTCAAATAGGAACGAGCGCATGTGCTAGCAAACTAGATGGGAGCGTTTATTGTTGGGGAATAAACGATGAGGCACAGCTAGGAAGAAGCAACGAAGCGGTAAGCAACGTTGCAAGTTCAGCGCCCGTTTTAGTAGATGTTTACAGTAGCAAAGGAGGAGTCGTAAACGTTCGCTCTTTTTCTGAAAACAGTGCTACTTATTGTGCTATAAAAGAAAATAACGATCTTTTTTGTTGGGGATCTGATTATTATGGAACTAGAGGAGATGGAGCGCAACCTGTAATGCAAGGGGTAGCTAGCGTTAAAGGTGGGGTTGAACATAATTGTGCCTTAAAAGATGAGCGGCTTTATTGTTGGGGTCGTGGATATGATGGCCGAGTTGGAGTAGGTGGCTCGAGCGCTGCTTATACTATACCTCAGTTGATATCAACTCTAGGCTTGGTAAGCGATTATAGCCTTGGGAGTAATATGACTTGTGCTATAAAAAAAGAAGATAAAACGCTTTGGTGTTGGGGAAATAATGGATATGGAAGACTAGGAATTGGAGACACGGAAAATAAATTATCCCCAGTTCAAGTTCAAGGAATATCGAATGTTTTAAAAGTAGTAGCAGGCGAAACTCATGTTTGCGCTATAACGGAAGATAATAAGCTATATTGTTGGGGGCAAAATAGTTCGGGAGAGTTAGGAATAGGAACTAATGTGGATAGTTATAGCCCAGCATTTGTAAAGAGCAATATAAAGAGTGTCGTAGTAGGAGGCGTTTATACTTGCGCTATAGATTTATCTAATGAGCTTTATTGTTGGGGAGGTGGGAGCTACGGCAAACTTGGTATTGGAAGAATATCTACCGAAACTACTCCTCAAAAAGTATCGACTTTAACGGATGTTAGCAAAGTTCGCCTAGCTCCAGATTATGCTTGCGCTCAAACTGGCGCACTCGATGGAAATAAGCTTTATTGTTGGGGTAGAAATGATTATTACCAATTAGGGCTAGCAGATAATGGGAATAAAACTACTCCTCAATTAGTGTTAAGTGGAATAAAAGATTTTAATGTAGGGAATAATGCAGTTTGCGCTATAGATGGCAGTGATAATCTTTTGTGCTGGGGATTAGATCATTATGGACAAGTAGGAGATGGTGTAGAAATAAGAAAAGAAAGCCCGACTCAAATTTTTTCTGGTGGCACGTCTCCTATATATTGCTCTGATTGTTGTGATCATTGGAATTATGCAAATTTAGGAGAAGCGTGTAATAATGGCTTAACTAATAATTGTTTAGGAGAGGGGACATTCGTTTGTTTTGAGGGAGATGATGCTAATCCTACTATAGTTTGTAATGCTACTACGCCTGCTTGCTGTGAAGATAGTTTATATTCTTCTATAAGTTTAAGTTGCACGGCAGGCTATGGTGTATGTTTAGAAAATGGAAATTATTATTGCCAAGGCTTGCTATCTAATAGCACCGTTTCTTGTAGCGCTACGGCGAATACTGGAGCGCAAACCGAAGAAATTTGCGATGGGCTAGATAATGATTGCGACGGCGAGATAGATGAGGATTTTTTTATCGGGGAGGAGTGCACCGAAAAAACGGGAGAGATTGTAGTAGATGGCACCTCGCACGATGTGATAGGAAAAGGCGTTTATAGATGCAAAGATACTACTCAAAACTATTGTGATATATACGATACGGATGGAGATGGCGTTATAGATGATGAGGATTTATGCCCTAATTTAGATGATAATGCTACGTTTACTTATTATGGCGTGCAAGCACAGTATTATGGAAGAACTTATAAAAATACTGATGATATGGACGGAGACGGCATAATAAATTGTTTAGATGAGTGCGTAGACGATGAGCCTATCGACGATCCTTTCTCAGATTTTAGCTTGGATTTAGGAGCATTAGAAAACGGCTGTGATGAAACACCTAGGGGCTATTCGTGGACGCCAACACCAACGCCAACGCAAACTCCTACGCTAACTCCTACTGCCACAGAAAGCGGAAGAGTTTACACGCCAACCTTTACGCTAACCTTTACACCGACTAACACTCCTACCATAACAACAACTTTTACACCGACTATAACTCCTATTATAACACCGACTATAACTAGCGTGCCGACTAATACGCCTACTTTTACACCGACTTTTACGCCTACAAAAACTGCTACTCCTACTCCAACGCTTGGTAATTCTTACTCAATAGCCTTAGCATACCCAAGAATGGAAGTCCCGAAGCCTAAAGTTTCTAAGTTAAAAAATGTAGATGGAGTGCTTATAAAACTTCCAAAGGTATTAAAGGCTACCATTAATAAAAATAAAAAAAGAAATAATGCAAAATATAAATATCAGATACATATTAGAAAATTAAAAAGACTTGGCGTTAAAGATAATTTTTATAAACTAGGAAAAAAGATTTTAACTTATCACACTAGTATTAGATATAGAAGCAAAAGAATGGATAAGGGGATTTACTCTATTAGATATCGTGTAGTAATTACAAAGAATAAGAAAACTCGTTATAGTAAATGGAGTAAAAAAACGCTTATAGAAATTTAACTAATAGAGATTTAACTAGTAGAAATTTAAAAAGAAACTAGTGAGTTTTGCAAGTCTTTTATCTTCTCATCTAAACCTTCTTGTGAGCTTTTTAATTTTTTTGCTTTTTTATAATTTTCTAATGCAGCCGGGATGTCGGATTGAAGCTCATAAGCCGTAGCTAAGGTTATGAATCCTTCTTTTGTTTCTTTTATCGATAGCGATTCTTTAGCAATCTTTATAGCGTCTTTTATATTGTGATTTGCTAAAAGCACGTTAGCATAATTATTTAGTAGTGCTACATTTTTAGGCGTGTTTTTATACGCTTGCTCATACATAAACTCTGCATTATTTAAATTTTTTTGTAAAAGATAAATGTTTCCAAGTTTTACAAATAAATCTTTTTCATTAGGATTTAAAACTAAAACTTTCTTATAACTTTCTAGTGCCTTATCGATTTGTTTTTCAGCAAAGTAAATATCGCCTAGCAAATAATGGATATCTGCAATTTTTGGATAAGTTTTAGAATATGCTTGAAGAATACTTAAAACCTCGCTTCCTTTTTTTTGCCCAATTTTAAGAGTAGCATAATTTAATAGTGCTGAAATATTTTTATTATCGATATTTAGTGCTTTTCTAAAAAGCTCCTCGGCTGCCTTAGGGTCTTTATTTACTAGAGCGACGCCTTTTTCATTATATTCAATAGACTTGGCATCTGGCTTGTAGGCATTATTATTTTTTCTACTTTCATCTGCAAAAGATACATTAGTTAAAAATATAATAAACAGCGAAATAAATAATGTAATAAATAATGTATGTGATAAATTAAGTGTAATTTTGTTTAGTAATCTTTTCATAACTTAAAATTATATCAATTTCTCTTAATTCTGAAAAGAGTAGTAGGTAAGAAACTTTCGTTATGATTTGGCTCATAATAGATGTCACTTAAAATATATAAGCAATGTTTTTATTATATAGATGGTGTCTATGGAAAAGTATGAAAGAGGATTATATTTAAATTCGATTAAAACTTGTAAAAATAAGCTTGATAATTTTTTTATAATATAACATAACTTTGTGAATCAATTAAAAATAATTTTATCCATTTCCGTCTAAGGCAGGACACAATGCCAATAGCTAAAATTTCATCTAGCTTCTAGGTGCCGAAGAATAATTGCTAGACTTACTAGACAATGAAGAGCCACTAAATAAAGAACCGCTAGAAATACTAGATACAGATGATATAACACTACTTAAACTACCAAAAGAAAATTGACTTTAAAGAAATTTGCATAAAATAAATTACTTTAAATATAGTTGTAATTTTTCTTTAAACTATAGATAGTTTTCTATAAAAGCCAATTTTCTTTTAAGCTAACCCCCAAAAACAATTTTTCTAACCCACCTAAAACGTGAAGAAGCAATTAAAATACCATACTTAGCTATACACGGCTCCTCTCTTAACTCAAAATATTTAAAGCCTAGTTGCTTAGGCGTCGCTACCTTTTTCGATAATGCTAAATTATAAGCCGTAATCCAAAATTTACATATAGTAGGACAATCTTTAGATAGAGCTTGCACCTCATGCACTTCGCACACTTCATCTATTTCACTTCAAGTCTTCCCCCTTATAGACTCACAATTAGGAACATCTTCCTTTCTTAAACCGTCTAGGCGATACTCTCTTAAAGCTACCATAAAATAAGGTGAAACATCGACTACAAATTGCACTGGCCTATTTTCTACAGCTATTAACAAGTCTAAATTTCTCTCATTTAAACATACCATATGAAAAACAAATACGAAAACATGCGTCACTACCCATGTAAGTGCAAAATAATAAAAACAAACTATAGCCTGTTTCTGTTAAAACGCTACCACGACTCGAATGGGACTTTTTATATTTATTTTTCATCAAATTTTTATTTTGAAAGAAATTTTTAAAGAAATTTTTTAATCGACTGTTTGAGGTTAAAAGGAATTTTAACATAATAAAAAAACTTAAGTAAAAGTATTATATAATCACTAACCTAAAACTTACAAGACTAAAAATCTTTAGTCACTATAAAGTTTTTACACTCTCAATTGTTATCAACTTCGGAGTTTTTAGTTTCATTTATTTTTATACTTTTCAGCGACATCTTATTATGAGAGAGTAGGGCTATAATATTACAGTAGCATAAGCGTTAAATATAGAATAAGTGCTGGAAAAATAATAAGTAAAATATTAAAAGTTTTTCTATATTTAATGCACGATACGTTTGATAGTTTTTTTAATATGGCTAAATAAAAAATAACTATTAAAGGAAATAAAATTAAATTTCTGCTTTTAAAAAAAGTGATAGCTAATACTCCTAACGTGGTGGGGTAAAGCGAAGAAAGTAAGAAAATTATAGTAAAAATAGAAATAGTGCTAGAACTATTTATAGGATTATCGTTTGTAGACTTATCTTTTATAGACTTAGTTTGGCTTTTCTTAAATTTGCTATTTGATTTACAGCTTAATTTAGGGCTTAGGCTTTTTGTGATATTTCTTGAAAGCTTATTTGATATACATAAGCTTAATAACTTTAAAGAAACTAAAAAACTAGCAAAAGTAAAATAAATTACCATAAGAGCTGTCTTGCTAGGTTTTAAAGGTATAAAAGGTATCAAGGCAACTAAAAAATATTCTAAGTTTAGCAAGATGATAAAAAAAACTATTCTTTGTTTTTCTAAAGCTAGTGATGAAAAAAACGACACTATAATATAACATATTGATATTATTAGAGATGTTGTCCCAAAATTTTCTTTTATAAAAGAAAGTTCAAAAAATAAGATGCTTAAAAGAACTAGCACTGAAAAAATAGGAAATAAGTCTTTAGTCGAAATCTTTGATGGAAGTGTAAGATTTTTTTGAGATATCTATTTTAAATATAAAAATTTTAAGAAAGTGTACTAAAATTATAAATAACAGCAAAAATAAAAATTTATGAAACTGCTCATTTAACTGAAATACGTTATCAAGAGGATAAAAAATTAATGAAAGTAGTAATAAATAAACTTTATTCATAATTTATATGCTTTAATTATATTCTTTTTAATTATATTTTGTTTTAATAATACCCATTTTATAGATGGGGACTTACTTTATCGTAAAATTAAATGTCGAAAATTAAACTATTTTATTATATAATATAAGAATAATGTGTGCTATATGTGAATATTTTAATACGGATATTAAAGCGAGTGTAGATAAGATGGAATGTGATTACAAAAAAATATTAGCTGATATAGAAAAAAAAGATATAAAACTAGGGCAAGAAATAGAAGAATACAAATATAGACTAAGCTTCATAGATGTTAATCTAGCAAATATCGCTAGAAACTACCTTTTTGTAAAACAAAAAGTAGGAAACAGAAAAATTATGGCTATTACAAAGGCTAATGCCTATGGACACGGGCTTTTTATACACTTCGCTTTTTTTGCAAGCATTAGGGGTAGATTTTTTTGGAACTGCATTTTTAGAAGAGGCGATAGCGTTAAGACATAACGGAATAACTAAGCCGATTTTAATGTTAGGTGGCTTTGCACTATCACAAATTAGCAAATTTATAGAATACGATATAGATATTACTGCTTCATCGGTTGAAAAGCTTGAAAAAATAGATGAGTGCGCAAAATCACTAGGTAAAAAAGCTAGAGTTCATATAAAGATAGATACAGGTATGGAAAGAATAGGACCACACTATTACTCGGCAGAAAAAATTTTAAATAAATCTCTAGAAACTAAAAACTGCGAAGTGGTGGGGATTTTTTCTCACTTTGCAAAATCGGAAACTGATGTCGTATTTACTAAGCTACAATTAGAAAGATTTTTAGAAGTGGTATCATTTTATGAAAAGCACTCTCTTACTTGTCCTATTAGACATATCGCAAACTCTGGGGGGATTTTAAACTTTAAAGACTCCTATTTAGATATGGTTCGCCCTGGAGCGATACTATACGGCATCGACCCTAATGAAGAAAAGACGAAAGACTTAAAAATTTTTCCTGCATTATCGCTAAAATCAGAGATAGTATATTTTAAAGTAGTAAAAGAAAACGCTGGAATTAGCTACGGTCATACATTCGTTACGAAAGAACAAACGAGAGTAGTTACTATTCCTATTGGATATGGGGACGGTTTTTCAAGATTACTATCTAATAGGGCTAGCGTTATAATTAGAGGAAAGAAATATCCACTAGTAGGTAATATCTGCATGGATCAATGCATGGCAAATATAGGACCTAACGGCGAAGCGTATAATGGAGATGAGGTGGTTTTTATCGGAAAGCAAGGACGCGAAGAAATAACCGTTAGTGATTTAGCTAATTTAATAGGGACAGACCCTAGGGATATTCTAGTTTCGTTAAATTCTAGAATTCCAAGAAGATATTATGTAGAGTAGAATAATAAATTGAAAGTTATTTTTTAGGGTTAATATATAATTATGAAGAGATACGTTTTTTTCTATAATATTTTTAATTTCTTTATTATTAAATTTTAGTTTGAGTGCTTATGCAGATAGTGAAAAATAAAATAAATAATAAGATAAATAAAGATACTGTAAAAGATACTACAAAAGATACTAAAAAAAATGTAGTAGAAGATGCGATTAAAAGCCATAAAGAGTTTGTCAAAATGCCAGATAAATTAAATGCTTCTTTGCTTAAAAGTATTTATGAAGGGACGCCGTTTTTTATACATCAAGATAGAGATGGCATCTATTCTACAAGAGAGATAATAAAAGAAAGGGAAGAATTAAAAGCACTTTGGCTTGGGGGCATCGATAAGGGATAAAAACTCACTTGCAAATAGCCTTACTTTGTTTTTTACTCCTAAGGAATTAAGGAAAGTAGGAGATATTTATTTAGAAGATTTTAATATAAATTTTTCATTAATAGGCAATGAGTTTTTCGTTCATCATAGTAGTTTAAGACCTCAAAAAGTGCCTTATCTTGAAAGAAATACGATAAATTGGTTAAGAACTAATAAAAAACAGGATATAGTTCTTTTAGTCCCTAAGCAAAGAGCTGATTTTGGTAGTTTAGGGTTTATGATATGCACAAGGGCGCATAATGAAAGAAAGCTAAAAACTGAAATAGAGTTAATAGATACTAAATATGAAATAAATAAAGTAAAAATGGAATTTAGTGGAAATACGAGAGTGTCGTTTACTACTGGCGCTAAGTACAAAGGGAAGATAGATCTAAATCTTATTGTGTCCGATGTAGTAGCTAAGCCTGAGATAACGTATGATGGAAGCTTAAGTAAAGACCCTAATGCAGATTTAAATTATATACCAGTAGAGAAAGAAAAAAGTTTTTCATATTAGAAATGATGAAAATATTATAGGTGGTTTAAAGTTCTTATACGATATGCAGTATGAAAGCGGAAAAAGGCGAATAAGCGATTTTACTAATTACGTATGGGTAAGAAGAAATAATATCGATTGGCCAATTAAATTAAAAAGATACGTAAATAATAAGGCTATAGTAGCTAATATCGATGAGGGAGATTGTTATAATATTATTTTAAATGTTAGAACTCTTAACCATACTTATTTAGATGAAAATTTAGCTAAAAATTAAATTTTTAATAAACAAATAAAAGAGGATAAAGTATGATTTTATTAGGTAATTTTATTAACGGTATCGCATTAGTACTGCAAGTTATTTTAGGACTTATAGAGATAGTCTTAGTTTTAACTGCAATTTTTTCTTGGTTCCCTCAAGCTAGATATAATCAAACCGTAATATTTCTAAATATGATAACAAATATAATATTAAAAACCTATAAGAAAATTTGTGCCGTCAAAATCGGGTGTTGATTTTGCTTTTATAATAGCGCTTTTAATAGTCATATTTTTACAAGCCTTTTTAGTGACGTCTCTTTTTGATTATGCAAAAGTTATTAAAAATATTTAAAGCTATAAATTATAATTATTTATAAATTATTTATAAATTCCTTATGCAAAAATTAGAAAAGATTATAGTAGAAAATGTATTTAAAGAAAAAGAACCAAAGACGCAATTCTTAAAAGGAAATATAAAAAGTGCGTACCTATCAAAGTATGCTAAAATTATAAGAGACTTATCGGATAGCTATGTTGAAAATAAAAAAGATGGTATCGCTTTAAAAATGAAAGAAAGAGATTTTATAGAAGCGTACGCTTTATATTATTTGCCAATAAATTTTTATAAAATATCATTTTTACTATCAAAAATTCCTAGCATTATTTTTAAAGATAAACAAAGTGTAAATTTTTTAGACTATGGTAGTGGCCCTGCAACTGGGGCAATCGCAGTAAGCGAGTTTTGTGAAAAATTAAATATAAATTTACGCATTACCTTATACGATAAATCAAAGGAGATGTTAAATTTAGGAA
>JBMNLI010000008.1:0-18121 GCA_050952645.1 Bdellovibrionota bacterium
GCCTCTCTTTAAATTAAGATGTAACTAAGATGTGATTTAGTAAAAATGGTTACTAAATGATTTCTAAAAAACCATAAAACATCGTGCTAATAAATTTTACTAAGCAAAAAAACTGATATATCATGTAAAGTTAGTTAATTTTATTTAACGGTGAGAATTTTTAATTCTTCACTAAACATAAAAAAACATGAAAAACAGAAAGGTTTATTAAAAAAAAATGAAATGTTAGCTAATTATCAAAATGTAGGATTTGCTATTTACGTTTTTAAAAATGGAGAGATAGAAATTGTATTTAAACCCCTTTTAAAAATAAAAGGGAATAAAAAAGATGAAGTTCTAAAGATCCTTGAAGAACAATCTCCTATTAAAGGTTGGAGTTTTGATCTTGAAAAAATGACTGCTAAAACAGTTATTGAATGGGGCAAAGACGTTTCTACTAGTAAAGAGGAAAAACTCGCCCTATTTAATGAAAAATACAAAATAGGATTAGAGAGCGCTGCAAATACGATTTTAGCCACTTTTAAAAAGTGAAAACTAGTTTCATTAACACTACCTTAGCCTCTAAGCTAAAATAAAATGAGAACAAATCTATTAAAAGGGCATTTAGAAACTTTTCTTATGCCCTATTTTTATTAAAAATAAATTAAAAAAAAGCTCATCTTAATCGTTAAAATAGTTAAGCGTAAAATAAAGAAGTTTAGTGTTTAAATATAAAGTCCACCACTAACGCTAAGAACTTGACCAGTTATATAGGAAGCCTCTGGCATAGCGAAAAAAGCTACTGCATTTGCCACCTCAGATGGTTTTGCAAATCTTTTTAAAGGGATACTAGCAAGACAAGCTTCTTTTACTTTCTCATTTAATTCATTAGTCATATCGGTTTCAATAAACCCAGGAGTTACCACATTTACAGTAATATTTTTACTAGCAAGCTCCTTAGCTAACGTTTTAGATAAGCCTATAAGTCCAGCCTTTGAAGCAGAATAGGCACTTTGACCAGCATTTCCCATTTGTCCAACTATCGAGCTTATATTTACGATGCGACCATACTTAGCCTTTATCATTAATTTTGAAACTGCTCTTGAAACGTAAAAAGCACCAGTTAAATTAACCTCAAGGGTAGCTAGCCAATCTTCATCTTTAGCTCGCACTATTAGATCATCTCTAGAAATACCAGCATTATTAACTAATATATCGATTTTACCCTTTTCTTCTTTTATTTGATTTATCGCATCTTCAACGGCTTGCTTTTCTTGCACTTTAAAACCGATAGCCTTTGCATCTCCCCCATTAGCTTTTATTTCATCTACTACTTTTTCAGCTAACTCCTTATTTGAAGAATAATTTATATAAACGAAAGCACCCTCTTTTGCTAGTGCTAATGATATCTCTTTACCTATCCCACGAGATGCACCAGTTACTAAAACTACTTGCGAATCTAATTTTTTACTCATTTTCTTTCCCCCTTTCCCTTTTTCTTTTTATATCACTTTCAATTTCTTTCCACACATCGGCTTCTAAATAAGAGTTCGAGTCGAAGTCGATATCTAGCAAAGCCTCCTTTATTATTTCTGAAATATTTGCTTCCACAAAATCACTAGTAGATTTTAGTCCGTAATAAAAAGCCTCTTCTTTTGATGCTCCATGAAGAACCATCGCAGGAATATTCAATCCAAGAAGTGGAGCAGTAGAGTTTTCAGATAATTTTAATTTTTCTTTTAATATCGATTTAATAACGGGCTTAGCAAGAAATAATCCGATTGAGCCTAATATCCTTTTTTTTGCCGACACTTTTAGTAAATCGAAAATAAACGATACCATTCCCTCCATGGTCTTTAAGACGATATTTCCAACAAAGCCATCGCATACCACCACATCAGCCATATCTTTTATAATTCCACGTCCCTCAACATAGCCGATAAAATTAATATCTTTCTTTTTACTTAAATATAATGCAGTTGAACGAATAATATCCGTGCCCTTACAAAGCTCTTCACCGTTAGAAAGCAAGGCTACCCTAGGAAAATCGATCTTATAGGCAACGCTAGCAAAAACACTTCCCATAAGAGCAAAAGCTATTAACTGATTTCTATTACAATCTATATTTGCACCACTATCTAATAAAATTAAAGGAGCTTTATCTATTCTTGGAATTCTCGTAGCTATTGCAGGTCGTTGAATCCCTGGGAGCGTTCCACAAACGGCTAGGCCTGCTGCCATCATAGCCCCAGTGTTCCCTGGGCTCATCACTCCAAAGGCTCTCCCCTCTTTTACTGTTTCAAACACCACTCTTATTGAAGCCTTTCTTTTTCCTCTTATCGCAAGAGATGGGCTTTCTTCCATAGCTATAACATCTGGGGAATGTTGCACCTTTATAAGCTCGCTTTCAGTTTCTCCCATTTCTTTTAGCGTATTAAAAATTTCTTCTTCAATACCTACAAGAATAATAGGAATATTAAAATCTTTAGCAGCTCGCACAGTGCCTTTTATAACAACACTGCTTCCTAAATCTCCGCCCATTACATCTACTGCAATTCTTTTTCGTTCCACTAAAAATGCTCCAAACTTTAAAACTAATAAACCTTAAGGTAAATTATAAAAAATCTACTTATAATAATTCACATACAATTTGAATATAATTTTTACATTATATAAAAATACTAAAGAACAAAAAACTAGATAACTAAATTTTTAAATTGAATATTCTTTTTATTCAGTTTCAGTTTATTCAGTTTCAGTATTGACATCTACTACTTGTTTTCCTCTATATTGTCCACAATTTGGGCACACTCTATGAGGACGCATTGCAGAATCGCAATTCTGGCACGTAATAGTATTTATAGCAGTTAAAGCATCGTGTGAGCGACGCATATCTCTTTTTGAACTAGAAGTTTTCTTCTTAGGAACTGGCATAATAACACCTCAAATTTAATATATAAATATCTCTAATTAAAATTACATATAGAATACGTTTAAATCATGCATAAATCATGCATAAATCATGCATAAATTAAACGTAAATTACGCATAAATTACGCATAAAAAAAAGAACTCAAAATATAAACTTTTCTCTTTTTCGTGTATAACTACATTTCGTGTATAACTACAATACACCTACAACATCTAAACATATTATCATAAAATCTGGTTATTTCTCAAGTAGAAAGCAAAATAATTTATCTATTATTTACTTAAAAGCATTTACTTAAAAGTATTTACTTTAAATGATCCTTTAGAATATCGCATAAAAGAGCTAGCAAAAGCTATATAAATCTTCTTGCAAGGTAAAATTATCTTGCAAGAACCCTAACTTGCCCTTTCTAAAATTTAAATTTTTAATTAAAATGGAATATCGTCTTCATCAAACGCCGCATCGATAGGCTCTTCTAGGCTATCTGCACTAGCTAGAGAGTCTAAATAATTATCCGTTGCTACGTCTTGCGTAGCCTCATAAGATGCACTAGAAGAAGAAGCTTTTCCGCCTATAAACTGAACGGTATTAGCTAAAATTTCAGTAGTATTTCTATCTTTTCCTTCTCTATCTTGCCATTTGCGAGTTTGAAGTTTCCCTTCGATATAAACCTCGCTTCCTTTCTTTAAATATTTACTACAATTTTCAGCAGTTTTACCAAACGTAACTATATTATGCCACTCAGTATGATCGGTCCAAGCACCGCTTGCAGTATCCTTTCTTCTTTCTCCCGTTGCTAAAGAAAATCTTGCCATTGGGTATTGTGTAGCTGAATATCTTAACTCTGGGTCTTTTCCAAGACGCCCTAATAGTATAACTTTATTTACTCCCATATTTTCCCCTTTAAAATATATGTAATACGTAAAAAAAAACTATATAAAAAAATATTACATAAAAATATTGTTTGATTATAAATAGCTCCTTATAAAAAGTCAAAAAGAATAAGCTATTTAGCGAAAAATTTTTTACAAGGAAATAATCGATAAATAGGCTAAGAAAATTTCGTTTATATCAAAATTAAAATCCAAAATACTCTTTAATTTCCTCTCGTGGCTCCCAAGCTGGCTCGAATACTATCTTAACCTCAGTTTCCTTAACTCCATCTACCTTTCCTACTGCATCTTTTACGTTTTGTATAATATATGGTGCCATCGGGCATAGGGGAGTAGTAAAAGTCATCGTTACTATTACCACGTCTTCTTTTATGTCGATGTCGTATATTAGTCCTAAAAAATATATATCGAGTCCAAGGTCTGGGTCATCTACAGTTTTTAAAGCTTCTATTACATCATTTTTACTTATTGACATTTTTCTCCTTATAACATTATCTGTATAAATTTACTCTTATAAATTTATCCTTAGAGTATATCACAGCGGCTCTTTTTTAAAACAAAAAAGTGTCTAGTTTAATTTGGCAACCTTTGCGATTTTAAAACGCAATATAGATAAAATAATTCGCTTTGTTAAAAATATAACTCTTTCTCTTGCGAAATAAGTATTTTTAAAGTTATTCTTATCCTTATGTTTTTAAAGAAAAAAGATTTCATAGTTATTTTAGGCTGGATTATTACTATACTAGTATTTGCAATTATCGCGCGCCATTTAAACTTTAAAGAGTTTATTGAACATTTAAAAAAAGTTTCCTATTTTGATCTATTTATTTTAATAGCGATATACCTTATAGGCTTTGTTATAAGGGGAGCTAGAACGAAAATAATGCTCCCTACGCTCAACTTTAAACAGGCGTTAGGTGGTATCTTTGTAGGCTACGCTGCAAATAATATCTTACCTGCAAGGCTTGGGGAGTTGCTACGAGCACAAGTTATCGGGAAGCATTCAAACATTTCAAGAAGCATCATTTTTTCAAATATATTAGTAGAGAGAATTTTAGACGGCGTAGCTATCGTTTTGTTATTATTTTGGGGAGCCTCTTCGCTAGAGCTTCCTAAGTGGATAGATAACTTAAAAAATTTAGGGCTTATTATTTTTAGCGTATCTATTGCAGGGCTAATTTTTATAAATTTTTTAAATATAAAATATAAATTTACTTTTAAGGATAATTTTTTAGGAAACTTTATAAAGAATATACTAGAGGGTTTTAGGATTTCTATGAAGAGTCCGAAAATGTTTATTCTAGTATTACTTATATCGATTTTTATTTGGGCTTTTGAAAGCATCATGTTTTATTATGGACTTGGTATTTTTAATATACCAAGGTCATTTCACTTAGCATGTCTAATATTAGGGATTACAAACTTAGCGGTTCTAGTGCCTAGTAGCCCAGGAGGAGTTGGAGTATTCGAGGCTACGGCTTTGGCAACGCTTAAAATTTTTAAAGTCGCTATGCCACTTGCTCTTGCTTACGGGAGCGTCGTTCATGCCTGCCAACTTATTCCAGTAGTAATTATCGGAATACTTTTTATGCCATATTTTGGACTGAAAAGTTTAAAGATAACTAACGATAGTAAGATTGATATATCTTCTTAGGCTACCTAAAGCTTGTGTTAAAAAAAATCAGGTTCTTTGACGTTTTAGGTGGGTTAGTTAATGTCAATATAAAATTATCCCAAAGTGGGTAAAGTTATCTTCACGTTTTTTGGGTAGTCTTATTTTGCGTTTTTCGGGTAAATTTATATTGACATTAACACACGATGGATGATGACAGGTTAAAGCAAGGGGTTTAGAGCTTTCAAAAAAGCATAAAAGCCAAGCTTTGAATTGTTTGATAGTAAATTATTGTATTTTTTGGTAGTGATTTGCATTATTTTTTGGCATTAAATCTATTGATTTTTTGGTAGTCGGTGCTATAATACGCTTATAAGATTTATATAGCATTATATAACAATATTATGTAGCAATATTATGTATAGCAATAAGGCGGCGTGATGAAAATTTTAAACTATAGAAAAAGATTAATTGAATCTCAAATCAAAAAAAAGATGTCCTATAGTGGCGGAGTAATTATCGAAGGGGCAAAATGGGTTGGGAAATCTACGACGGCTAGCATTTTTTCTAATACATTTATAAAACTACAAGACCCACTCATAAAAAAACAATATCAAATTTTAGCCACAATATCGAAAGAAGAGGTTTTGCAAGGCAAAAAACCCATATTATTTGATGAATGGCAAGAAGTGCCAGAGATTTGGGATTTTATTCGTCTTGATATCGACGAAAATAACCATAAAGGAGCGTACCTTCTAACTGGATCAACAAAAAAGCAAAACATTAAAACTTCACATACAGGAACAGGAAGAATTAACTCGATTTACATGCGTCCTATGAGTTTATATGAGAGTGGAGAATCTAATGGGTTAATTTCTTTAAAGGAATTATTTTCAAAGCCGAAGCTTATTCCCGTTATGTCTAATATTACAATCGACGATATATTACATTATATCTGCAGGGGAGGTTGGCCGGGAAGTTTAGACTTAAGTAAAGATATGCAATTAGAAGTTCCTAAAGATTTGCTTGAAAGCATTATTAGAAGAGATATAGATGAAGTTGATGGAATAGTAAAAGATAAAGAAAAATTAATGAAGATAGTAAAAAGCTATGCTAGAAACACTTCTACTTTAGCTACAAACTCAACTATTTATAAGGATCAAGCTTATGATGTTAGTGTAAATCCTAAAACCTTTGATGCATATATTAATTCTTTAAAAAGATTATTTATTATAGAGGATGTTTTGCCTTGGTCTCCAAACATTAGAAGTTCGGCTAGGCTTAGAAAAGGAAGCAAAAGACAATTTGTCGATCCTAGTATTGCCGTTGCTGCTTTAGGACTATCCCCTGATAAATTAAAAAAAGATTTTGAAACACTCGGCTTCTTATTTGAATCTATTGCGACTAGAGATATTAGGGTTTATGCGGAAGAAATTGGAGGAACTGTTTATTACTATAACGATACAACAGGACTTGAAATAGATTTGATTGTTGAGTTAAAAGACGGAAGCTGGGCGGGAATAGAAGTAAAGTTAGGAGAAAATGAAGTTGATAAAGCAAGTGCTAATTTAATAAAATTAGCAAACATATCCACTGTTAAACCGTCTTTACTTATGATATTAACGAATACCAAAATGGCCTATCAAAGACCTGACGGCGTGTATGTGATCCCGCTTGGATGTTTAAAGCCTTAACGAGAGTTGTTTTTTGTGGTTCTTTCACGTTTTAAGTGTGGGGGGTAGCTTAATTTAGAAAGGAAATTTATCGGTGCCAGAGCTTTAACGCAAATTATTTTAAAGTCAATTTTCTTTTGAGCTTCGTCGAGGTGAGTAATACTAATTTTAAGGTCTAAAACCTACCTTAAAACGTGAAGATACTAAATATTTAAAATATAAATATTACGCTCTATGGCTTTGTATATAATTTATTTTTTGGTATACTAAGATGCTCCTAGCGTTATAAAAAACTGTAAAACAACTATAAAAGCAAAAGGAAAATAAAAAGGAAAATAAAAAAATAAAAAATTTAATAATAATATCAGTGTATTAAATACAAAAATTGTAGTTTACGAAAATCGTGCCGATTAGTATAATAGCGAGATTAACTATTATAAACAAGGAAGTTTAGTGAAGAGTTTAATGGATAACGAAAATATAATAAGTTTTACACCGACTTATCAAAATTACCTTTGGGGGAAATCCTCTGAAGAGTCGCTTATATGTAATCACTTACAAAAAGATAAGATAAATGAAGAACTCCCTTACGCAGAACTATGGATTGGAGCGCACCCTAAATCATCTGGGCAAATAAGTAGTGAGCTTTCATTAAATGAACATATAAAAAAGAATCCATCTTTTTGCTTAGGTAGCACTTTAGAACTATTTGGCAACAAGCTTCCATTCTTATTAAAAATTTTATCCGTTAGAACCCCCTTATCTATTCAAGCTCACCCAGATAAAAAATTAGCTAAAATGCTTCACTCTCAAAGACCCGATATTTATCCTGATGATAATCATAAACCTGAAATAGCAGTCGCTCTTAGCACGCTCGATTTATTAGTAGGCTTTAAAGACCCTAAAGAAATTCTTGAATATACCGAAACTTATCCCGCAATAAAAATAGCTTCAAACTATGTAGACCCGACTAAAGATTTAAAACAATTTTTAAAAAACATCATGGATTATCCTAAGCAGGGACTCCTAGGCTTATTTAATTCCATGCAAAGAAAAATGAAATTAAAAGACCTAGCTACTTTAAAAATTGAAGAACAGTATTTTTTAAAAACATTCAAAAATGAATTTCCCGAGGGAGACCATGGTTTGTTTGGTTTTTTTATTTTTCAATTTGTTAGATTAAAAAGTGGGGAAGCGATAGAGATAAAAGAAAATACTCCTCACTGTTATTTATACGGGGATCTTGTAGAGTGTATGGCAAACTCCGATAACGTAGTAAGAGCAGGACTTACTAACAAATATTGCGATGCTGAAACACTTATAGAAATGTTAAATTTTAAAAATACCTCTCAAAACGTGCTTACAAAAATAGTAAATATTGAAGATTTAAAAATTACGGAATTTATATCATCTTACAAAGAATTTAAATTGATAAATATAACTGGCTCTAATTTTAATTATGAATATTTAACTAAAAATAGACCCTCAATAATATTTAATTTAGAGGGTTCTTTAGAATATTACACAGATAAATTTAATATCCACTCTTGCCCGCTAACGAAAGCCTTATTTGTGCCAGCATCGACTAGTAAGGTAAACCTTAAATTAAATAATGCTAATGTATTTATAGCGTTAAGTAATAATTAAAAATAGTTCTTCAAGCATTTTGAGGTATGATAGATAATGCACATTTTAAGGAAATTAAAACCGCCTTAAAAAGTGAAGAACTAAAATTTAAAAAATTAACAAGTTCTTCTACAACGTGCTAACGTTAGCATATTTTTTAATAAAACTTATATTTTTACTATTTGAAAGCATAGGAAAATACGTAACGTCCCCCGATAGACAGTCTGCAACAGTTCCAAACGATGTAATCGCAACAACTCCTGCTATGCCTTTTACCTTTACTACCACTGGGCCTCCCGAGTCGCCAGAGCAAACATTCGTTTTCGTAGTATCATAGCCAGCTACTAACCAAATAGAATCTACCGAACTTACTTTCATATACGTAGCTCTTAGAGACCCCTTGTCTCCAGTCTCCGTTACGCCGTAGCCATAAGTCATAATGCTATCATTTTTTGAAGGAACTACACTTACTACGATAGGAACGGGAGCTATGCCTGAAACTTTATTTTTTAATTTAACTATCGCAAGGTCTGAGCCTGCTTTAGGATTATATCCATCTTGAACGTAATAATTAGAAACCTCTAATACATTACTTCCAGAAACGACCTGCACACTCTTAATAGCGGCTCCCCCAGGGATCTCTTTAAAGCAATGTCCTGCGGTAAGAACTGCATCTGTATCGACTAAAGTTCCACTACACATATAACGCCCTCCATCTATATTAACTAACACTTTCATTACAGGGCTTTTATATGGAGAACACGCCACACCATTTATAATCTTTAAAGAATACTTACCCTCAACAGCTCCACAAATATCTTTCGAGCTATCTGTATCATCATTATTATCATTTCCATCACCAGAGCCATCACCAGAGCCACCGCCTGAACCACCGCCTGGCGAACCTCCTCCTCCATTAGCAGGGCTCTCAACATTTTCGTCGGTGCTACTTAGCACACCATTTGGGTCGTACTGTTTCCCTGAGCTACCGCCATTACAAGATATAAAGAAAAAAACTAATCCTACTAATAATAAATAAAAAATATTCTTGATTTTCATAATTTATATATTCCCAAATACTATTCTTAAAAAATACCGTTCTTAAAAAAACTAATATCCATCAATTACTATATTTGATGCTAAAAGGTTTAAAGATGATTTTTTTATTTTTAAGAAATTAGAAGAAAATATATAAATAATAATATATATAGATTATATATAGGGAGAAATTTTTTATGCGTTTAAAGATAGTCAGGAAAAAATCTATTTTAAAGATAACTTAAAACCATCTCTAAACGCTTCAGGAAAAATTAAAAGTTTAAAGAACGACTAGAAACAACTATCTTATAACGAAATCGCTCTTACTAGATAAAGTTTTTACAAACTCTGCTATCCATTTAGAAATCGTTTCTAAATCTTTTAAATGACATACCTCAACCTGAGTATGCATATATCTATTAGGAACGCTTATACAAGCGCTAGCTACTCCGCTTCTAGTTATCTGCAATGCCCTAGTGTCGTTTGATAGCACATTTGGAGCGATATCTTTTTGATAAGGAATTTTATGTTTCTTAGCAGTCGCTAATAGCTTATCGTAAAGCACAGGATTGCAAACTGCCCCTTTTGCTAAAGCTCCCCCTTTACCTAGTTCTATTTGCGGAACTTTCTTTTCATTATATCCAGGATTGTCCGTTGAAAAAGTTACATCTACACAAATTCCAACGAAAGGATCGATACCAAAACTTGCAGTCTGCGCGCCTCTAGTTCCTATCTCTTCTTGAACTGTGCTAACAACATAAAGACCTACATCTAATTTAGACTTAGCACATAATCTTAAGGCTTCCATAACGCAAAATAGGCCTGCCTTATTATCTAAAGCTGGGCTAGAAATATAGCCATTTTTAAGCTCCGTAACGCCTAACTTATACGTTACGTAATCGCCTATCTCAACATATTTTTCAGCATCTTTCAAATCTTTTGCACCTATATCGATAAAAGCTTCAGTAATATCTAGCTTTAAAACTTTTCTTTCATCTACCGTTTGTTTGTGGATTGGTTTTCTTCCGAATACTCCTTGAACCTCACCTTTTTTACCGTAAATAGTGGCGTAGGCTCCAGGGACTACACCCGCATCGATGCCTCCTACAGATTTTACATAAATAAAACCATCTGCCGAAATATGACTTACCATAAAACCTATCTGGTCGCAATGCCCAGTAAGTATAACCTTTTTTTCCGCTTTTGGATTTAATATGCAAATTAAATTGCCAACCACATCACTCTCTATAACGTCTGCATATTTTTCCATTCTTTTTCTTACTACTCTTTGAACCTGCGCCTCGTAGCCAGTTGGAGATGGCGTATTTAATATTTCATATAAAAACTCTTTTGATTCTTTATTCATAATTTCAAACCTTTTAAATAATATAATTTTGCAAAATTTTTTTAATAACTTTTAAAAAACTATCTTTTACAACTTATAAGATTATAATTTAATACTATAACTTAAGATGACAAAAAGTAATAAGTGTATCAAGATAGTTTTTAATTTTATTCCCCCCTTACTTTATTTATTCTTTATCATTTATTCTTTTATATCATTTATTCTTTTATATCTTTTTTATTCTCTTGCTTCCTTTGCTTCTTCTCGTGCTTCTTCTTTTACTCCCTCCTTTGCTTCGTTTTGAGATAAATCTGATGGCATAGAGGGCTTTAAATAATAGAAATAATGAACGCTCGAAATAAGAAGTCCAAGCATAGAAAATGTAAAAATTGTAGCAGGATACATCCAAATGACACTAATATATTTAGGATTCGATATTTCAAAGATTGAAGAAACGAATACCATTATATAAGATGATAGCGACATAAGAAACAAAGCATAAAATTGCCTTTGATGAATCTTCATAACTCTATAATAAAATAAAAACGAAACTACACTTACAAGAATAAAAAATATAAAAACACACAAGCAATTTATATGCGGATAAATATATACTTTATTTAATATGAAACCTGCCATACTGCTTGCCGTGCTTTCGTTTAGATTTAAAAAAAACGTAAAATTATTTAAAATATTATCGAATGCAATAGAAGCAGAAACGTTATTTAAAAGAACATCTATCCCTACTTGCATTACACACGCACAAACGAGAGCGAAAAACATAACTTTACAAAACGAAAACACTCTATTTATCGCAAAATTTCTTTCCCACTTATAATATATCCCATGGTACATAGCTATAATTAAGCAAGAAAACATAATAAAAAATATACTTCTATATGATATACACAATCTAAAAATTATAGATATAAATAAGAAAAACTTAATTTGCCTTTGAATGTAAGTGTTATTTAATCTTTCAAACAAAAGTAAAAATGAAAGTCCTACGGAAGGAAGATATAAAGAAAAAATACTACATGAAATAAGACCTGAAAGAATAGCAAAAACTGGGCTTAGCAATATCGCTAGCCCACTTAAAAACGATGATACGAAACCAAACTCAAAATTTATCCAAATAAGTAAAAGTGAAAAAATCAAAATTAGCATATACTTATTAAATTTTTCTATAAGCTCTACTAATTGCAATTTATTATCCACTGCAAGCGTAGAAGCAACGCCCTTTATAAGAACGCTATTTAATGAATAGTTAAAAAAACTTTCGCTGTGTTTAGAAGATAAACCTTCTACTCTTTTAATATCATTTTTAATGTTACTAGTTTCGATAACTTCTTTAATTATCCTAGAATTGATTATTTTCACTTTTTCAAGTTCACTTTTATGAGAAATCTCAAATGTATTTTTAACTAATGATTCGTAAGATAAAAAAACAAATAATAAAAGAAAGCAAGTTTTTATTAGTCTAAAAAACATAGGTTTTAACCTTTTCTTTTTATAATTTATTAAATGTAAATTTTTTTTTAAGCCACTTTGCAACGTAAAAGAACGAAACTTTCACTCTTTATAATTTCGTTTTTTAACATTTTACTTTTAAACATTTCACTTTTAAACATTTAAAGAAATGTTTCTATTTTTCTTTTACAAGTATTTAAAAAACATTCATCTTTAACTTTCTCTAAAGTTTCATCTATAAAAGCATTTAGCAAGATTTTTTTTAGCGAGCGTTTCTTTAATCCCCCTAGTAAGCAAATAAAAAAGCTTCTGCCTGTCTAACTCTCCATAAGTTGCCCCGTGGGAACATTCTACATCGTCAGAAAAAATTTTAAGCCAAGGCTTAGCCTTTGCTTTTGCGTCCTTAGAAAACAGCATCGAACGGCAAAGCTGAGTAGATTTTATTTTTTCTAAATTTTTTTCTACTACCACCTCTCCTGTAAAGGCAGTTCTAGCGCTATCTTTTAGTACAAACTTAACATCCTGAGCGGAACGGGTAAAGCTTGATTTATGATTCATACTTACTAGCACATCGATAAAAGAGCTATTTTTTGCAAAATTTATATTTGAAACTTTCGACAAAGCTAGTCTTTTTAAGAGATTTATATTTATTTTTTCTCTTAATATATTTTTTGAAAAATTTATATTAGTTAAATTAAACTCTCCTAAAACGTTTATATTATCATTAAAGATGATTTTATTGCTTTCGTTTTCCACGTATCTATACATTTCTAGCTTGCAACCTTCAAAAATATTTACGAAAGAAACCGGAAGCACTAAATGCGTATTAGTGTTATCACTGTTTTCATCGATATAAGTTTCTATAATATTAGCAAAAGAGCTATTTTTTATATCAAGAATAATTATAGGCGAGTATAGTGCTCTTTCTTTATTAGCCCCTAAAAAATAGTTTATTCTTAAAGGACTCTTTAAGCTTTTAAAAATTTCTATAACTAAAATTTCCCTTGATTTAAGCAAAGAAACTTTTTCAAAAAAATTTAAATTTTTATCTAAATCTAATAAGCTAGAAGCATTTTCTAGAGAATATTTTTTTATACTAACGCCATCTCGAACTTTTGAATTTATATAAAATTTATCTCTATAATTTATTTCTATTTCATCACTACTTGCTTTTATAGACTCTAAACTATCGAGACTTTTAGGCAAGACGTATTTATCATCGTTTATAACACTAGACAAATTAAAAATCTCTATACTCTTCTTTGTTTTTAGACGGAAGTTCATCGTCGTTAAAATAGATAATTTTGCTACTATCTTTATTTAAATTATAAATATCTTCTATTGAAAACTTATCCATTCTTACCTTTTATTTTTTATCTTCTTATTTACTTTTCTCTTTTACTTTTCCCATGTATTTTCTTCACGTATCTTTTTCTTTCTAACTTCCTTTTTAACTTTCTTTTTATTCTTCTAGTTTATTTTGCTAGTTTATTCTTCTAGCCAAGCGTAGCCATCTTTTTCAAGTTTATCTGCTAATGAAGCATCTTCGCTACGCACTATCTTTCCATTAATTATCACGTGAACCTTATCTGGCTTTATGTAATCTAAAAGTCTTTTATAATGCGTAATTAAAAGAAAGGAAGCCTTAGGATTTTCTTTTTTATATTCGTTTATCGCATTTGAAACATCGAAAAGTGCATCTATATCTAGTCCAGAGTCGATCTCATCTAAAATGGCAAGCTTTGGCTTTAAAAATGAAAGTTGTAAGATTTCACATCTCTTTTTTTCTCCACCAGAAAAACCCTCATTTACAAAACGAGAAATAATTTTTGATGGAAAATTTAACTTAGTAGCTTTCTCTTCAAGCATCGCTCGAAACTCTTTTAACCCTACCTCTTTCTCTCCTCTATACTTTCTTATCTCATTTAGCGAGGTTCTTAAAAAATAATTTAGCATAACCCCAGGAAGTTCAATCGGGTTTTGAAAAGATAAAAATATGCCCTCTCCTGCTCTTTCCTCTGGGCTTAATAATAATAAATCTTTATCATTAAAAGAAACTTTCCCTTTAGACACTTTATATAGCGGATTTCCAGCTAGAACGTTTGATAAAGTGCTTTTCCCAGAACCATTAAGCCCCATTATAGCATGCACTTCTCCTTCTTTTATTTCTAAATTTATGCCTTTTAAAATTTGATTGCCATCAATCTCTGCATACAAATTTTCTATTTTTAAAATAGTTTTCATAATTCTTTACCATTTATATATTTACTAATTATACATTTATCAATTTTAAATTTTTTTATTAGCTTAAAGCTTTACACTTCCTTGTGCCACCTTATACTTATCTTAATACTTACCTTAATACTTGCATTATACTTACCTTATGCCTACCCTACGCTCCCTTCTAACGTAACTGCTAAAAGTTGCCTAGCCTCGATGGCAAACTCCATAGGAAGCTCGTTTAAAACCTCCTTACAAAATCCATTAACTATTAAAGATATAGCATCTTCTTTCGACATACCTCTTTGATTACAATAAAAAATTTGCTCATCACTTATTTTTGAAGTAGTAGCTTCATGCTCTACGGTTGCAGTCTCGTTTGCTACATCTATATAAGGAAAAGTATGAGCCCCACACTTATTACCTATAAGCATTGAATCGCATTGAGAATAGTTTCTCGAGTTATTTGCAGATGGTAAAATTTTTACTAGTCCTCTATAAGAATTATTGCTATTTAATGCACTGATACCTTTTGAAATAATCGTGCTTTTAGTATTGTTTCCAATATGCACCATTTTAGTTCCCGTATCTGCCTGTTGATAATTATTTGTAACTGCTACCGAATGAAATTCCCCAACGCTTCCATCGCCCTTTAATATACAGCTTGGATATTTCCAAGTGATAGCCGAACCCGTTTCAACTTGTGTCCAAGAAATTTTAGAATTCGTCCCTAAACAAATTCCTCTTTTAGTAACGAAATTATAAACACCCCCTTTTCCCTCCTTATCTCCAGGATACCAATTTTGAATTGTCGAGTATTTTATATGGGCATCTTCTAGTGCTACAAGCTCGACTACTGCCGCGTGGAGCTGGTACTCATCACGCATAGGAGCAGTGCACCCCTCTAAGTAGCTAACCGTGCTTCCCTTATCTGCAATAATTAGTGTTCGCTCAAATTGTCCCGTATTTTGTGCATTAATTCTAAAGTAAGTAGAAAGCTCTATTGGGCATTTAACACCTTTAGGAACGTAAACGAAAGTGCCATCTGAAAAAACGGCGGAATTTAATGCTGAGAAAAAATTATCTTCTACTTTCACTACCGATGCTAAATATTTTTTTATAAGCTCTGGATAATCTCTTACGGCTTCACTAATCGAGCAGAAAATAATTCCCACATCACTTAATTGTTTCTTATACGTCGTTGCGATTGAAACACTATCAAACACCGCATCGACGGCTACTCCTTCTAGCATTTTTTGTTCTTCTAAGGGAATACCTAGCTTTTTATAAGTTTCTAAAATTTCCTTGTCTACATCATCTAGACTTTTAAGATCATTTATTTTTTTAGGCGCTGAATAATAACTAAGTGAGTTATAATCTATAGGCTCATACTTTAAAAATGCCCAAGACGGTTCCTTTAATTTTTGCCATTTTCTAAAAGCGTTTAAACGAAACTCTAGCATAAAATCTGGCTCTCTTTTTTTTTGAGAAATTAGCCTTACAATATTCTCACTAATTCCAGCAGGGAGCGTATCGCTTTCTATATTCGTAGTAAACCCGTACTTGTATTCTGAGTCTTGTAATTTTTGTAAGATATCAACCTGATTTTTTTTCATACTTAAATTTTGTTTTTAGCTTTTTAATTTAAATTATTTTAATTTTATTATTTTTCTTTTGTTTATTTTTAATTTTACTGCTCTTACTTTAATCGCTGAGTTTTTTCAACGATTGAACGCCTGTTTAGTCTCGTTATTTGGTCTAAGTTTCTTAAAGCTAGCAGTGTTAAAATATATTCTACGGAAAAACGATTTGCAAAAACTAACTCATCTGCCGTTATTCCTAGTATATTTTTATAAAAAAACTTGCCATCTTTAGCAGTTTGCATGCTACTAAGTTTTTCAAAATCTGAAATGCAAATAGCATCCATCTCTTTTTGACCATCTATTAAAAGAGGCTTATGGTATTTAAGGGTAAATGCCCCTTTTTCTTTTCTAAGCTCTTCTCTTTGAAGCTGTAGCCAAGCCGCCGTGAAAGCACGTCCTATGTATGATGGGATATTTAATGAGCCATCTTTATTTCTAAAATCTTTTTCATCTAACGTTAGCCCAAACACGAACTCAGTCCCTATGCCATATTCTTTAATACCATACTTTCTTAAAGTATTCGTAGCGTAATACAGTGTGATTAAACCGCTTTGCGATAAGCTTCTATCTTCAAAAACGTATAATGGCAAAACTGCTTCTTTTATGCTTTTAATATCTTCAATACTAAATCCTAAAACGACTAATTCTTTTCTTAAATTTACCTCTACCACTCCAACGTAGTCGCCATAAGCGGCTTTAAAAACCTCTAATGCATCATCGAGCGTAGGCTTATAGTATTTAAAAGTATCTTTTTCATTATATACTTTTTTTATCTCTTGCTTGAAGATTATATCTGCTCCTGCAAAATTATCGTAAAAACTTTCTCCCTGTCTATTATGCACGGCGTAAAAAGTTCCAATAGATAACGTGCGGCTTACGCCATTAGAGATCACATCATCTTTAAGAGTATTTATAAAAGCTAAAGCGTATTTTAGAACATCTCTTAATTCAAAGTTTTTAAAAATATCGTAGTGCTCAAAATTTATATTTTTTATTATATCTCTAAATTCTATTAAGGAATATTTTTCTTTAAAATAATCGTTTATAATCAAACATTTTTCAAAATCTATTTTTAATACTTCCTCTTCTTTAAAATAAACAAGGGTTTCTTTTTCGTTTTCTTTTTCGCTTTCTTTTTCTTTACAATTTAACGTCCATTCTTTTTTAGGAATAAGAAAGCCAAAATTTTCTAAATATATTACCTTTTGTTCTATTAGATTTATTTCTATAATTTCATTAAAAAAATTTGCAAGGTTTAAAGCATCTTCATTATTAAAATCATGAAAAATATCAAAATTGTTTAAATAATTTTGAGAAAAACTAATATTGTAATCTTTAATAGCATTTAAATTATATTTCTTTCTTGATGTCTTAGCCGAAGAACTTATTCTATTTCTACTAAATTCTCTTTTATTAAATTTTCCATTTACGTTTTGATTCATATCTAAACTAGCATTCACTACTACAATCTCCTTTTTTATCTTTTTTACACTAGCTTTCAAGCAATCATTTTATTATAATGAAATACGTTTTTATATCAAGTTTTGCGGAGTTTTTATATAAAAAATGAAAGCATTAAAAATTAAATTACCTGTTTTTTCTATTCTTTTATTTTTATCACTTTTCTTAGTAATTTTACCTAGTTATGGAGAAGAGATTATAAAAAGCGGTGCTACTACGCAAAATAGCG
>JBMNLI010000009.1:0-73036 GCA_050952645.1 Bdellovibrionota bacterium
CATTTTAAAGAGGTGCAGGAATATTAACCTGCTTTCCATCGATTACTCCTTTCGGCCTCACCTTAGGACCCGACTAAACCTGGGAGGATTACCCTGGCCCAGGAAACCTTAGACTTTCGGCGTTTAGGTTTTTCACCTAAATTATCGTTACTTATGCCAGCATACTCACTTCACTGCACTCCACAAGTCCTCACAGTCCTGCTTCATTGCGCAGAGAACGCTCTCCTACCGCAAAAACGCTTAATGCATTTCTACCCATAGCTTCGGTTACATGCTTAGCCCCGTTACATCTTCGGCGCGAGCCGGCTAGACTAGTGAGCTATTACGCTTTCTTTAAAGGGTGGCTGCCTCTAAGCCAACCTCCTAGTTGGCTACGTCTTCTCACAACCTTTTCCACTTAGCATGTAATTAGGGACCTTAGCTGATGGTCTGGGATCTTTCCCTCTCGCCCAAGGACCTTATCACCCTCGGACTGACTCCTGAGTTCTAACTCTAACGGTATTCGGAGACTATCTGAATTCAGTAAGCTGGTAGGCCCCCTAGTTCAACCAGTGCTCTACCCCCGTTAGATATATTGCTCAAGGCTATACCTAAAATATATTTCGGAGAGAACCAGCTATCGCCCGGCTTGATTAGCCTTTCACTCCAATCCACAACTCATCCGAAGAAGTTTTAATTTCTACCGGTTCGGCCCTCCGCTAAGTGTTACCCTAGTTTCAGCCTGGTCATGGATAGATCGCACGGGCTTCGGGTCTACTTCGTGTAACTTAAAGCGCCCATTTAAGACTCGCTTTCGCTACGGCTCCACCTAACGGCTTAACCTCGCTACACAAACGTAACTCGCTGGCTCATTATGCAAAAGGTATGCGGTCGCACTGAAGATAAACTTCATAGTGCTCCCACTGCTTGTAAATGCATGGTTTCAGTTTCTATTTCACCCTCCTAATCGGAGTACTTTTCACCTTTCCCTCACGGTACTAGTTCACTATCGGTCATCAGTTAATATTTAGCCTTAGGAGATGGTCCTCCTAGATTCCCACAAAATTTCTCGTGTTCCGTGAGTACTCAGGAACATAATCGTGCCGTTTGTCAATTTCGTTTAAAGGGGTATCACCTTCTCTGCCCGAGCTTCCCAACTCTGTTCAACTATCGACGCACATACACTTTGTTTTATGTCCTACAACCCCTAAAGAGCCGAAGCACTTTAGGTTTGGGCTCTTTCCTTTTCGCTCGCACTACTAAGGAAATCTCTATTGATTTCTTTTCCTTTAGGTACTAAGATTTTTCAATTCCCTAAGTTCGCATTCTATAAAAGAATAACTATCTTTCTGATAGCTAGGTTTCCCCATTCAGATATCTCCGGATCAAAGTTTGCTCGCAAACTCCCCGAAGCTTTTCGCAGCCTGCCACGTCTTTCATCGCTTTCTGATGCCAAGGCATCCGCCATGCACTCTTAATAGCTTAAAAAATAAATTTTTAGCTAACATAAATACTATTTTATTATGCGCTCGAGAATAATTACTATCGTCATTTCTCAATGAAATAATTTTAATCCATTTGTCTTTATGATAACAAAATAAAAACAAAATCGTTAAAATTCATGACTAGAAAAAATTTTATTTAATTATGTTTCTTTAATTATTTTCGATGTTCTATTCTACTCTATCACTCTACCCATATTCAATTGTAAATTAAATAATCTATGCTAATAATCTTTTTTTTAACAATCTTTTTAAACAATCTTAAAAAATAAATCTAAATCAGATTATCGCCAACCAGATTATCGCCAACCAGATTATCGATAGAAGCTAAGAATGCGTAGCTTATGATAAATTTCATACGACTACATAATTTTAAAAAATAAGTTAAACTATTTTTAATACATTTATTTCCTAGGTAAGTCTAAATATAAATAAAAACAATTTTAAGTAAATAAATTACTAAAATCGATACTTACCGCATTACAATTAAATACTTATCATATTTAATTATTTAAATGCTGATACCAAACCTAAATGACTTGGTATTTTGACTCCCTTAAAAGGAGGTGATCCAGCCGCAGCTTCCGCTACTGCTGCCTTGTTACGACTTCACCCCAGTTATCGGTATCACCGTCAAGACTTGCCTCCTCGTGAAAGGTTAGCGCGGCCTTTTCAGGCAATCCCAACTCCCATGGCGTGACGGGCGGTGTGTACAAGGCCCGGGAACGTATTCACCGTGGCATGCTGATCCACGATTACTAGCGATTCCAACTTCATGGAGTCGAGTTGCAGACTCCAATCCGAACTGAGATCAGCTTTTTGCGATTTGCCACATGTCGCCATGCAGCGTCACTTTGTACTGACCATTGTAGTACGTGTGTAGCCCAGGTCATAAGGGCCATGCGGACTTGACGTCATCCCCACCTTCCTCTGCCTTATCGGCAAGCGGTCCCACTAGAGTGCCCAACTTAATGCTGGCAACTAGTGGCAAGGGTTGCGCTCGTTGCGGGACTTAACCCAACATCTCACGACACGAGCTGACGACAGCCATGCAGCACCTGTCTCTGCGTCCTCGAAAGGAACTCCTAATCTCTTAGGATAGCACAGGATGTCAAGACCTGGTAAGGTTCTTCGCGTTGCCTCGAATTAAACCACATACTCCACCGCTTGTGCGGGCCCCCGTCAATTTCTTTAAGTTTTAATCTTGCGATCGTACTCCTCAGGCGGGATACTTAATGCGTTAGCTGCGACACCGAAGGGGAAATAACCTCCGACGTCTAGTATCCATCGTTTACGGTGTGGACTACCAGGGTATCTAATCCTGTTTGCTCCCCACACTTTCGCGTCTCAGCGTCAGTCATAGTCCAGAGAACCGCCTTCGCCACTGTTGTTCCTCCTGATATCTACAAATTTAACCTTTACACCAGGAATTCCGTTCTCCTCTCCTATACTCTAGTCTAGCAGTATCCAATGCACTTCCACGATTGAGTCGTGGACTTTCACATCAAACTTATTAAACCGCCTACACGCGCTTTACGCCCAGTAAATCCGAATAACGCTTGCACCCTCCGTATTACCGCGGCTGCTGGCACGGAGTTAGCCGGTGCTTTTTCTATAGGTACCGTCATTTTTTTCTTCCCTATTAAAAGAGCTTTACGATCCGAAGACCTTCATCACTCACGCGGCGTTGCTACATCAGGGTTGCCCCCATTGTGTAAAATTCCCGACTGCTGCCTCCCGTAGGAGTCTGGACCGTGTTCCAGTTCCAGTGTGGCTGATCGCCCTCTCAGACCAGCTACTCATCGTTGCCTTGGTGAGCCATTACCCCACCAACAAGCTAATGAGACCCAAGCCACTCTTCCCGCGCCTTACGGCTTTCTCTACTTAAACCGAAGTAAAAGTAGAAATATTCGGTATTATCTAAAGTTTCCCCTAGCTATCCCCAGCGAGAAGGTATGTTACTTAAGTATTACTCACCCGTGCGCCACTATACTAATTCCCGAAGGAACTTTCTCGTTCGACTTGCATGCCTAAGGCACGCCGCCAGCGTTCATTCTGAGCCAGAATCAAACTCTCATGTTTTTAAAAATCTGCTACTATGTTTATCGCTACACCAATTAACGATAAACACTAATAAATCTTTTAGTCTAATGCACTAAAAACTAAAAACTATAAAAGTTCTTATCTCTTTTAAGATTACTTATCGAAATTACTTTCTATCATCACTCTTAGCTTCTACCCATAACCCGATTGTTTTGCACTCTAAATCTTAAGGCTTATATTTTATCTTAATGATTTTATCATAGCAAAATAAAAAAATCAAAAGCGCATCAAAAGCACCACGACTTAAAGCCTATATGTTTTAACACAATAGGAATCCTTATGCAAGCACTTTCTAAAATTTTTTTTATTTTTTTATTTAAAATTTTAGAAATCTCTCAAGAACTAATCAACACAACTAATGCACGCATTATATATATTACCATTATAAAAATGATTATAAAAATGCGATATAAAAGGCACTAAAGCCTTTTTGCATCACTGCATTCTTTCTAAATTTTCCTATATCAAGTGTTCAGGTAAAATATCACACCTAAAAACAAAGTCAACACTTTTTTTAAAAAAAACTTAAAAATCTTTAAATAGTTAATATAGCGTTTTATATAAAATTTATAAGGGATTTTCTACCGATAAGAACTTAACTCCTAAAAGGAGCTAGAGAACATTTAAGACTACCTAAAAGAAAGAAAATACAATAATATATAACAAATAATTTAACCTTATTTTATACGTTTTTAAACTTTATGGATATACAAAAAATTTTTATTAGTAGCGGAGAAGCTTCAGGAGATAGCTACGCTTCTTTACTAATCAAAGAAATTAAAGATATAAACCAAAATATTCAAATCTTTGGCATGGGGGGCACTCTTTCTAGAAGCGCTGGGATGAACACCATTGTAGACTCCGAGGATAATGCGTCAGTTATGGGCTTTTTCTTAGCATTAGCTTCTCTAAAAAAAATTTTAAAAAACTTAAACACTATTAAAACTTGGCTTAAAAAAGAAAAACCTAACGCTATCATCTTAATAGATTTTCCCGATTTTAATTTTCAAATTGCAAAATACGCAAAGAAATTAAATATCCGAGTATACTACTTTATACCTCCTCAAGTTTGGGCATGGAGAAAGGGTAGAGTAAAATTTTTAAAAAAATACATCTCACATGCAGTCGTTATATATCCTTTTGAAGAAAAATTTTATAAAGATTGCGGTTTTGATCGTATAAGTTTTTTAGGTCATCCTTTCTTAGATGAATTTGAAAAATCACTAAAGCTTACAGACAAAGAAAAAAAGGAAAAAATCATATCTTGGGGACTAGACCCAGACTTACCAATCGTGAGCATTTTCCCAGGAAGCAGAAAACACGAAATAAACGACTATTTAAATCTATGCTTAGACGTCTTTAGCGACTTAAAAGAAAAACACGAAACGCTCCAAGGAATAATTTCGGTTGCTCCTAATTTCGAAATTGAAGAGATAGAAAATAAAGTTGCTAATATAAAAAACTTAGAAAGCATAAAAATAATAAAGGGCGATGCCGTATCTATTATGCAATGTAGCAAAGCAGGTCTTCAAAAATCTGGCACTAATAATTTTCAAGCTTGCATAGCTAGGCTTCCTTTTTTAATGTTTTATTCCGCATCTAAACTTACAGAGTTTATTTTAAAACGTCTTCTACTAATCAGCGAGTTTTCCATCGTAAATATTTTAAGACCTCACACTGTAAAAGAGTTTATACAAGAAAATTTAACTAAAGAAAATTTAAAAGACGAATTAGAAAGACTCCTTTTTGATACTGAGTACAGAAATATAATGCTTGATAATTTTAGTGAAATCAAAGAAAGTTTTAAATATGATGACTCGAAAAACACTGCTAGGAAAGCTGCTCAAATATTCTTAGCAGAAAAATAAAACTTGTAATAATATAAAAAAATATAAACCCAAAAAATAATTATAAATTATAGATAATAGAATATAAAATGCGACGAACTAATTTTTCATATATCTTAACAATTATAATCACATCGCTCTTTGCTTTTGCTTTAGGTCTAAAATTAGAAATTTTTCCTTTTGGCTCTTATTCAATAATCACCGAGCAAGACGGGGTGCTATTTGTAGGATTTTATAAATATCTAATATCAACATTTTTTGCTAATAATTTTACTAATAATCTTGCTAATAACGATATATTTTATTCTTGGGGAAACACTCTTGGAGGAAATGCACTAGGACTTTTATCGTATCACAGTTTTAGTATATTTAATTTTTTGCTTGCTTTTTTTTCTAATATATTTCACGGCATACACGTAATATTTTTCATAAAACTAAACCTTATAGCACTATCTTTTTGTGCACTGCTAAACTATATTTATAAAAATCACACCACTGCTAAAGCACTCGCATCGTTTTCATACGCCTTTATGGGCTACAATATGTTTTTCATACAATGGAATTTAACGACGTATCAAGATGCGCTAATTTTCTTACCTCTAGTGTATCTTGGAATAAAGAAAATTGTAGATAAAAAACAAGCTTTCTTATATATCTCCTCTCTATCTCTTTTAATTATTTCAAACTATTACATGGGATACATGGTTTGCGTTGCATCTATATTATTTTTTATGTTTGCTACAAAAGTGCATTATTCAAAATATCACTTAAATATTTATATAGAAAGATTTTTATTATATACCTTCTCTACCATTTTAAGCTTAGGAATATCTAGCGTTATCCTACTTCCATCGTATTTAAGTATTCCTATACGTAGAAAAAACTCGATTATCGATATTATAAAGAACGTGCATTTAAACGATATTTCACTAGACCTATTTAAAGGTTTTTTTTCTCTAACACCTAGTTCATTTTTAATATCTTGCAATGAGCCAATAATTTTTATAGGTATCATTCCTACGATCTTTTTAATAATTTATTTCTTTAATAAAAAAATAAATATAGAAATAAGGCACACCGCACTTTTAATTATCTTACTTTTTCTTCTTTCATTTTACATAAGCTCCTTAAATGCCTTTTGGCATGGCATGTCTTATAATAATTGGTTTAATTATCGATATAGTTTTATTTTTAGTTTTTTTACACTACTTATTTCATTCGATTCATATGTCTATTTAAAAAAGGCAAACTTAAAAGCGCTTAAAAGCCAAGTAGTAAATACCATGCTCGTTTGCGTTTTGTTTTATAATTTATTTTCTAGCCACTTAGCTTTTTTAAGACCAATAGTAAATGAAAACCATATCGATAAATATCAAATGAAGATGCATGAGTACGCCGAGGATATAAAAACGATAAACGACAAAAGTTTTTATAGACTAGATAAGACTTACTATTATACATACGTCGATGCGATGCTTTTAAATTATAATGGAGCAACAAATTTTGCTTCAACTGAAAATCTAAACTTACAAGATTTTATTAACACTCTAGGTATTCCGCATAAATACTTTGCTACATCTTATGATAGCGATGTGCCACTTAGCCTAGATACTCTTTTTGGCTTTAAGTATATTTTAAGTAAGGAAAAGCTAGCTAAAGAGTTAAAACTTTTAAATATAAGTGAAAACAAGACTTATATTTATAAAAACGAAAATACGTTTCCGATAATTTTTAGAACTGAGAGCTTGCTACCCTCTGTAAAAGATTGCGAAGATTCGTTCGAGTGTTTAAACAAGATCTTTCGCTCTATAATTTCAGATATTCAAGATATATATTCAAAAGTTTTAACTAGGAAAATAACTAGGAAAGATAACGAAATTTTAATCGACTTAAATATTAAAAGTGAGCTTCCTTTATATATTTACTTTCCTTATGAACTTAAAAATATAAAGGTTCTTTCTAATAACCTACTAATAATAGATAAGCAATATGGCAAAACTCGGTATAAACCCGTATACGCATTAGGCAAATTTAAAAACGGCGATAATATTCAAATTCAAATATCTCCTAATCAAAATCTTGAAAGTAACGAACTAGACGACGTAGCTCTTTATTATGAAGATAGTAATAATATTTTAAGATATAAAAATAGGATTAAACTTCAAGATACAAATATACAAAAACTTACTAGTTCCTACTTGCAATTTAAAACTAAAAACCAAAGCGATGTTATTTTCGCTTCGAGCATCCCTTACGATAAGGGTTGGCAAGTTTTTATAAACGGTAGCCCGACTAATATTATAAGAAACTTCGAGCAATTTATCGCTTTTAAAGTCCCTAAAGGGGCGCATCAAATCGACTTAATATATAGACCTATCGGGTTTAAATTAGGACTTATAATATCTTTAATAAGTTTAGTTATATATATTATGTTAATAATTAAGGAGTTTAAAAAAACAAAACAAACCTAAAAAACTTTCTTTTTTAATTCCTATACTAAATCCTTACAAACCTGTTCTAGCACTTTTTTTGCGAGGGACTCTGAAAAACCTCCTACTTTTGCTATTTCTTCTACGTTAGATTTTTTAATGTTTTCTAAACTTTTAAAGTGTTTTAAAAGTTTTGTTTTTCTTAAAATTCCTATGCCCTTTATATCATCTAAAAAAGAATGAGATACTTTTTTCTCACGTCTTTCTCTATGGTATTCGATAACATTATTATGTGCAGCATCTCTTACTCTTTGAAGAAACAAACTAACATTATCATTTATCGCTAGTTCTATCGGCTCTTTTTTATCCTGTAAAAAAACTCGTTCAGGTTTTAAGTGAGATGTTCTAAACTTTGCTAATGCGAGCATATCTACATTTAAATTAAGCTTATCTCTTGCCTCTATGGCCTTTGAAAGCTGCCTATCTCCCCCATCTATTACTATTAAATCTGGCAAATTATCTTCTTTAATTCCTCTTTTTAATCTTCGATAAATCACCTCATAAATCGAAGCGAAATCGTCTTGTTTTTCGTTTTTTATAATATATCTTTTATATAAATTTTTCTTTGCAACTCCATCATAAAACACCACTATGCCACCTACTATATCAGATGATTGCAAGTTAGATATATCTACGCATTCAACTACATTAGGATATTTTCTTAAATTAAATCTCTTCTTTAACTCTTTTGCTATCTCTCTATATTTTTCATCACTTTCAAAAAATTTTGAGTACGCTTTTTTAGCATTTAATAGTGCGATATTAAGAACCCTAAATTTTTCTCCTTTTTGTGGATACGTAATTGTAGGAGAAGAGCCGTAAATATTTTTTAGAGCTTTTCTTATTAAATCGTAATTTTCTAGTTTAATATTTGTTATTATTTCGGATGGCAAGTTTGATATATTTTCATAATAATCTAGAATGATTTGCTCTAAAAGTTCGCTATCATCTACAAAAACATTCTCTAATTTAAAAGTTTTAGTATTTATAAACTTTACGCCTTGCTCTTCTATAACGCATAAACTAAGCAAGTTGTTATCTCTATAAAACGCAAAATAATCTCTGACCTCACCTCTATGCTTGCGATGATTTATATTTTTTTGAAAATCTGTAAGTATAGAAATTTTATCTCTTATAGCGAGCGCTTGCTCAAAAAGTAAATCTTTAGAAAAGTTTTCCATTTTTTTATTTAACTCTTCTAGCACATCTAAGGATTTTCCCTCTAATATTTTTATAGCTAAATTTATATACTCTCTATACTCTTCTTTGCTTATTAAATTCTTGCAAGGTGCTAAGCATCTTTTTATCTGGTATTCTAAACAGGGACGAACTCTATTTTTAAAGCTAGCATCGCTACAAGTTCTAAGCGGTATAAGTTCTCTTATTAGACTTAAAATTTCTTTAAACTTTGCACCTTGAGAAAAAGGACCAAAGTAAAGGCTTCCATCGTTTTCTATTTTTCTAACACTTTCGATTTTTGGAAAATCTTGTTTGATATCTATTTTAATACTTAAGTAAGCCTTATCATCTTTTAATAAAACATTATATTTAGGCTTATGTTTTCTGATAAGTTCTCTTTCTAATAAAAGTGCCTCTTCTTCATTTGAAGTGATAATGTAATCGAGCGAAGCAACTTTACTCATTAAAAAATTAACCGTTATTCGTTTATCTTGTCCTAGATAATAATTTTTTATTCTATTTTTTAAATTTTTTGCTTTTCCTATATATATAATTTTAAGTGCATCGTCTCGCATAATATATACGCCAGCGTTTTTAGGAAAATTTTTTGCTTGTTCTAAAACTTTTTTACTTATCATCTTTATTATTATTACTAATTTTATTATTACTGTTTTTATTATTATTATTTTTTAGCTATTTATTATATTATAATATTATAGCTAATAACCGTTTTATTAACCATTAAGGAGCAAATTTTCAAGATATGAAATTTTATCTCTTAATTTTATAGCTTCTTCAAATTCTTGATTTTGTGCCTTTTGAAACATTTGTTTCTTTAATGTATCAAGTAATTTTTGAGTTTCTTCTTTCGATTTTAAAGTAGCAACATCTAGAGACAAGCCGTAATCTTCAGGGTATTCTATTTCCTTTTCTATCGCTATTGGTTTAATCATTATGCTTCTAGCCGACTTAGGGATAATGTTATGTTTGTTATTATATGCTTCTTGAATTTTTCTTCGTCTTTTTACCTCGGCTACTGCGTTTTTTATCGAGCGTGTTTCAGTGTCGGCATACAAAATTACTCTGCCGTTGATATTTCTAGCGGCACGCCCCATCATTTGGATAAGCGACCTTTCAGACCGAAGAAAACCCTCTTTATCGGCATCTAGAATAGCTACTAAACTTACCTCTACTAAGTCTAAACCCTCTCTTAATAAGTTTATTCCTATTAGGACATCAAACTCCCCCTCTCTTAAGGCTTTTAAAATTTCTATTCTTTCTAACGTATCGATATCAGAGTGGAGATACTTGGCTTTAATACCTAACTCTTGTAAGTAGCTAGATAAGTTTTCTGCCATTTTTTTAGTTAAAGTTAAAACTAACACTCTTTCATTATTTTCTATAGTTTTTTGTATTTCAGAAAGCAGATCGTCTACTTGAGTAGCTACAGGTTTAATCGTAACGCTAGGGTCTAAAAGTCCAGTAGGTCTATTTATTTGCTCAAATACCGCTTTAGAGCTTAGCTCTAGCTCTTTATCTCCTGGCGTTGCTGAAACGAAAATTACTTGCGATACTCTCTCGAAAAACTCTTCGATGCTTAGAGGTCTATTATCTAGAGCCGAGGGGAGTCTAAAGCCGTATTCTACTAAATTACTTTTTCTTGCTCTATCTCCTCTATACATAGCGGCAAGCTGAGAAACCGTAACGTGGCTTTCATCTATGATTACTAAAAAATCATCTGGAAAGAACGATAGGAGCGTCCCTGGGGGCTCGCCTTGCGCTCTACCGTCTAAGTGTCTAGAGTAGTTTTCTATTCCTGAACAAAATCCTATCTCTTTTAGCATTTCTACATCGTAAAGAGTTCTTTGTTCTAATCTTTGAGCTTCTAGGAGTTTTCCTTCGTTTGTTAATTCTTTTAATCTTTCCTTTAATTCTTCTTTTATAGTGATTATTGCTCTATCGATATCTTCTTTAGGCGTTACGAAGTAGCTCGTAGGGTATAAAGAGTAGTAATCTATTTTTGCTAATTCGTTTCCAGTTATAGGGTCGATAAGCGCTATTTTTTCAACGCTATCTCCCCAAAAAACCGTTCTTACAGCTAGTTTTTCTTCATCTGGGGGAAATACATCTACGCATTCTCCTCTTACTCGAAACGTTCCTCTTTTAAATTCGTAATCATTTCTTTTGTATTGCATATTTACTAGGGATTTTAAAAAATCATCTCTATCTAGCTCCATGTTAGTTTTTAAAAAGAACATCATTTTTGCATAATCTTTAGGGCTTCCTGCGCCATAAATACAGCTTACGCTCGCTACTACTATGCAATCTCTAGCTTCTATTAAGGCTTTAGTAGCTTTATGACGAAGCCTATCTATTTCATCGTTTATTGCGGCATCTTTTTCTATAAAAGTATCTGTTGAGGCTATATATGCTTCGGGTTGGTAGTAGTCGTAGTAGCTTACAAAATAGTGAACTCTATTTTCTGGAAAAAACTCTTTAAACTCATTATAGAGCTGACCTGCAAGAGTTTTATTTGGTGCTATTACCAAGGCTGGGCGATTTTGTTTTTCTATAACGTTTGCTATTGTAAAAGTTTTTCCCGAACCTGTTATTCCTAGTAGAGTTTGGTAAGCGTTTCCATCATTAAGGCTATCGTTAAGTTCTTTTATAGCCTTTGGTTGGTCTCCGCAAGGTTTATATGAAGAATATATTTTAAAATCTCTTTGTGTTTTATATTTATCGAAAAATCGTTGCATAAGGTGTATTATAAATTTATCTTTAGCTTATGTATATGAGTATTTAATTATTTTATTAGCTCGCTCTTAAAAAAACAAATTAAGATTAAAAATCATTTTAAAAAAAAGACTAAAAGGATATTAAAAGGATTAAATAAAGTCAAGCAAAGTAAATTAAAACAAAAGTAAAATAAAGTAAAAAATAAAAAAGAAATTATAAAAAATTAAATAGGATTAACTAAAATTAAAAAAGATTAAATAGAATAAATAAAAATAAAAAAAGACAGGAAAGAAAGCACATTTTTGCGCTTTTCTTTCCTATCCAATGTATGCGAACGTGTATAACACGCAAAAAAACCCTAAGGCCAAAAAACCCTAAGGCAAACCTTCTGCTTTGGGCAGTATCACAAAATCGTTAAAGCCATGTGAATACATGCCAAAATGCCAACCAAAAGTAGCCCAACTTTCCAAAATGCCACAAAAAAGCAAGACACAAATGAGAAAAGTAAAGGCGCTTCATCTTGGTGGCCTTCGTCCTTTTTGCATTTAGGTGCAAACGACGGACGGCGAGACCAACGGCAATAAAACCAAGCCAAAGCAAGATGCAGAATGAAAATGGAAGGCCAAATCAAGAAGAGTTGTTGGTAAAACCTCTTCAACCTTTCTGTATCAATCGGTCTAGCAGGAAGCGAGTCTAGCGAGCAAGTTTCCTGCCCTTCATTAGCCTCTATTTCGGCAACAGCGACGTTCTCTTTTCCGCTAGCCTCTTTAGAAGCGTATTGCTGAGCTTCTAAAGGTTCCATTGAGGTTAAGCCCCAAGCTCCGTTCGTTGCAAGCGATAGAATCGCTACCAAAAACAGAGCGATAGTGGCAATTTTAATACCGTATTTCATTTTATAGTCCTTTCTATATAGAACTACTTAAGTATTTTTGGGTGTAAACTAGTCAGACTTACCGACTAGTCCCCCATTTGACTAAAATATTTATCTTTACAACTAAGCGACATGCTTCAGAATGTTTAAAAAACATTCATAAAATTTTAGACTTTAAAATTTCTATCTTTGAAAAAATACTACTGCCTCTATTATTTTTTTATAAATTATAAGTAATAAATTAAGAAAATAGAGAATAAGGAAATAAAGAAACTAAGAAAACTGAAAGAAACTATTTTTAGTTAAAATATATGCTAAGGATTATTTCTAAAACTATATCAAAATACCTACTTTTTTTCTCTTACTTTTAAGTTTTTCGACTACTTAGAACTATTATAAACTTGCAATTTTTTAGATTGTATATAGCCAAAATTCTTATTATCTTTAGATGCTATCTTATAAAACTTTCCACGTCTTCCTACTACATGCACCCTATCGCCCTTTTTAAAATAGCCTACCACCTTACTATCCTTACTCGGAGCTATTCTAACGGGAGTTTCCTCTAAAATTTGATACAACCCTAAAGATAAAATATTTGTTTTTTTTCTTCCTCTCTTAAAGCCCTGCTTTTTTAACTTTTGACTCGTTAATTTTCGATTTGTTTTACTACTTAAAGATTTATCTAATATTTCTATCTTTTCTAACTTTTCTATCTCTCTAGTTTTATCACTATCAAAATCTATATCATAATCTATCTTCTCTAAACTAATATAATCTTTCTTTTTTATTTTTCTTAATTCAAACTTTTCATTTACATAAATTATAACTGCACCAAAAATTAAAATTCCGAAAAATATTATCCAATATATTCGTTTCCTAAATTTATTATGCGTAAATTGCTTTGAAAGTATTACCTCTTCTACATACTCTTTAGCCCTTTTAGAATGGGCTTCAATCGCTAAATTTTCATTTTTATTAACAGCAAAAATATTCTCATATTTTTTAAAAATTACTAGCAAGCTTTCTTCATTTAATTTAGTTAATAAACTAAAAAATTTATCATAAATAATTTTTCCTAAAATAAGAGTTTCATTTATATTACTATTTTCGTTGTTTTCATTTTTTTTGCCATCTGCTAAAAGTTTTTTAAGATTTTCACAAGCCTCGCCAAAAGGAGCAAGAAGAACGAAACTTGGGAGCTTCTCTTCTTCAAGATTTAATAATATATCTAAGAACTGTAAAAATATTTTAGTAGCACACTCATTATTGTTTTCATTATCGTTTGCATTATTATTTTTATTATTACTTTCTTTATTACTTTCTTTATTATTATAATTATCTTTTAACTGAAACTCACTAAGCTTTTGTCTTATAATATTAAACTCTTTTTTGTTATATAAATCTAAAAGAGCCGAACTCGAAAAATCTTTAGTAGAAAAAGGTAAATTAGCTTCTAAAGTGTCGCTTTTATTCTCATCTTTGCTAAAACTCTCTTTAGAACTCTCTGAACTCTCTTTATTAAAACTCTCTTTATTAAAACTCTCTTTAAAACTCTCTTTAAAACTCTCTTTATTAAAGCTCTCTTTGCTTTTAGCCTCAATTTTAGCTTCATTTTTAGCTTCATTTTTAGCTTTAGCCTCGTTTTCTTTTTTTAATAAATCTTCTAAGCCTAGTTCTACGGTCATACTAATTTTATTACTCTTTTTTAAATTTATAACTAAAAAATTTACAAATTAAATTACACTATAATATATAATATCAATATATATATATCGAAAATATTTGATAAAAAT
The DNA here is from genome assembly GCA_050952645.1 of Bdellovibrionota bacterium. Taxonomy (GTDB): domain Bacteria; phylum Bdellovibrionota_C; class UBA2361; order UBA2361; family CAKMMH01; genus CAKMMH01. The sequence continues at coordinate 14,500 of JBMNLI010000009.1, forward strand.
TACTTATCTTTAACTACAACTAATAAATTTTACACGCTTTTTACTTCTTATCAAAATTTTAAACCTTATTTTTAAACCTTATTTTCTTAATTTTATTTTCTTAATACTTTATTTTTAATTTTAACTAACAACTTAGCTGCCTCTCTTATCTCTTTTATTCTTAACAAATGCGATAAAACAAAATAAGAAATAAATGCAAATACTACCGATAATATAAGCTTTAAAAGAACTGATGTATTTAAACTAAACGCTAAACTAGTAAAGTAATACATTCCAATAGATGCTAAAAACGATTTTATCGTGCAAGAAAAATACCCATCAAACTCTACAGCCTTATCTTTTAATTTAAAAATAAAAAACAATATTAAAAATCCCATACTAGAGGAAATACTAGCAGAAAGTGCTAGTCCAATATGTCCTAAATCTATAAAAGGAAAATAATTATATAAAAACTCTTGGTAATAATATAACATTTTTGCACTTATAGAATTACTAAACTCGAGCTTGCCACACATTAAAAGCGAAATATGAAAATGTAAAATTAACATAACCATACTTAAAACCGTTGGCGTTTTAGTATCCTTTTTAGCTAAAAATGCTCGAACTAAAATCGTATATGAACTTATTCCCCAAATACCTATCGCATAAGCCTTTAGCGCAGATGCAGTATTAAGCGTTGAAACGCTATCGAACGCTTTTCTTTGTAAAAAAACTTGAATACAAGGCTCTGCAATTAAAAATATATAAAACGATACGGGAACTATAAAAAAACTAGTGTAAGATAATGCATTTTTTAAACTATCGTGAAACTCTTTTTTTTGCCCATTTACTACAAACTTTGAAAGACTAGGAAGAAGCACCGATGCTAGCGAAATAGTAAATATGCCTATTGGAATTTGTGAAAACCTATCGGCATAAAAAAGCCAAGAAACACTCCCCTCGCTAAGCATTGAAGCTATAACGGTATTTATAAAAATCGTAAGTTGGTAAACACCAGCTCCTACGATAGCAGGTAGCATAAGTTTTATAAGATTTAAAATTAGCTTATTAAATATGCGAAACGATGGCAAAAGCGTTAATTTAACTCTTCTTAAATACCTTACTTGTAATAGACACATAAAAACACCAGACACTATGACGGATATCGCCATAAGGTGCGACGCCTTGTATGGCGTAAAGAAGAAACCTAAAAATGCGAATATAATCATTATTATATTCATTAAGATTTGTGAAGTAGCAGAAACTCCAAAAATTTTAAAAACGCTTAAGGCTCCATTTGCAAGCGATACAAAACTGATAAATATAATGTAAGGAAACATTATTTTAGTAAGATTGCTTGCAAGGGCTAATTTACCTGAAACATTTTCAAACCCAGGGGCAAAAAATAGCGTTATCTCTTTTGCAAATATAATTCCAAGCACGCTTAATAGCGACGTTACTAACAATAGAAATCCCCCAACCTCTCTAAAAGCTTTTCTAGTTTCCTTTTCCCCTTTTTTCACTTCTTCAGAAAAAAGAGGAACGAACGCAGATGTTAAAGCTCCTTCTGCTACGAAACTTCTTAACATATTAGGTATTTTAAACGCTACGAAAAAAGCGTCGGCATACATTCCGGAACCAAACAGACTAGCAAAAACTAAATCTCTAAAAAATCCCGCTATCCTACTTACTAAAGTTAGAATACCAACTATGCTAGTGCCTTTAATTATAGTTTTATTCTCATTTTGCAATGTAGTATTTGCTATATTTGTTTCTTGATTTGTTTCTATTTCTTTTTTTGTTTCACTTTCATTATCCATACGAATTTAATTATATCTTTTTTTATAAAATTATATATACTAATCTTTTATACACTAATCTTTTAAAGAAAAAAATAATTTAGATATTTTAAAAGGCAATAAAAATTTAAGGATAAAAAAAATGGGATTATTTAGAAAGAAAAAGCATAAACTACCATCATTTCCAAAAACCATAAAAAAAACGTTTAAAGAGTATTGCGTAAATGTTTCCTTAGATAAAATAGATAGATTAAAAGAAAAAGTTTTAGAACAAATAGAAGAGGCAAAGGAAAGAGCAGGACAAGGACGCCTAAGCGATGTTCAATTAGCAAAAGAAATCTCAGAAAGATGCCTCTATCTCTTAGACCACTATGAAGACTTTTCACCTAGAGAGCAGAAGCTTATAACTGGGGCAGTTTGCTATTTTGCAATAAGTGATGACCCGATAAGCGAAGAAATTTTTGCTTGTGGGTATGATGATGATGCGCAAGTTGTAAATTACGTATTAGAAGAATTAAAAATCGATAATATGTATATACTAATTGCGGATTAGTAAAAAGTTAAGATATCACCTTACTACCGTTAGGCTCGCAATCTCATCTTTGTACGGCCTTCCAGTTTTTCTTATAATATTCGTATCGGTTACTACTACTCTCATCACATTTTCCTTATTTTTTCGCTTATCAAAAACTGATGCAACGGCATGAATAATGTAATGCTTCCCACCTCTTTTCCCTAAATAAATCATTATATGTCCAGGAAAAAAAACTAGACTTCCAGCTTTTTTATTATCAAAAACCTCATTTAATTTAGCTCTACTAGAAATAATAATAGCGCTATTATTTAAATTTTGTTGTTGAAATGAATTCCTTGGGAATTTAAAACCAAAAACACTATAAACATTTAAAACGAAACCGCTACAATCTACACCATTATAAAGCCCACCCCAACCGTAAGGAGTGCCTAAATATTTAAACGCTTGTCTTATAAGATTTCTTTTAGTGTAGGCTAGATAGCCAATATGAATTTGAGATTTTGGCAATTTTACTTTTTTATATATTAAATCTCCTTTATCAGATTTTTTAGGAAATTTTACTACTACAAAATCTTTCTCCTCTTTTATAAGCGCTAGCTTCACTCCCATATCTAAAACTTCTTCTTTAACTTTTATTAGAGGTTCAGACACCACAACGAAATTCTCTTCATCTAAATATTTTAAAAACTGTAAATAGCTTTCAAAAAACGCAATGTTTTTTATCTCTACCCAACCTTGCACATTATAAGTGGAAATTAAAGCCCAGCTTCCTAAGGTTCTAAGCAAAATTACGGGCTCTCCAAGTTTTAACTCTTTATATTGATGCTTATCAAAATGAGTATCATCTTTATCTTCAAATTTCGGTTCATTAGATGGATATCTTCTTAAATTACTTTTATGAATTACAGCAGCAAATTTTTTGCTTTTATTTTTTCTAATATATTTAGGTAGATTATAAAAATCGACTAAGCTCTTATTATTTTTAAAAAGTTTATAATTAAAATCTTTTATCTCATCACTTAGCAAAATAATTTTATTGTTATTATTATAAAATGCTTGCCAGTATTTTTTTTCAAAATCTTGATTTTTTATACTACTAGAAGAAAAACATGCACTTAAAGCAATTAAAATTATTATTAAAAATCTCTTTAACATACTCTCCTTTAACTTTTTTGTCCTTGCATTACATTTCTCTTTAAGAGCATAGACGAAAATTTTTATAAAAAAAAGATGCAAAATAGAAAGGTATTTAAAAAACGGTCGATACAATCACTTGCCTTGGTATAAATAGAGTGCCACTTTCATGGAGGAATTTTATGAATTATAAAGAAATACATACTTTAGATTTTATAAAAAACGAAACCATTATTTTAAAACTTTTTTCTTCTCCACCTAATAAGGAAGAAACGGTATATAAAAAACTATCTGAAACTCTTGATGTGATAATTAAGGGACAAAACTAATAAAAAAAGGTTAACGCTCTAATTTTATTATAAAACTCCATTTTCTATTAAAGATTATTTATTTTTTACCGATAGTATAAATTAGAAAGTAGAATTTTATTTTAATTTAAAATGGAGTTTAAATAAAAATGTCGAGCATTACTTTTTCAGGATTAGCTTCAGGGATTGATACATCAACTTTAATAACCTCGCTAGTATCAAGGGAGCGAAGTGCTAAAGTTGCTCCGCTTGAAAATAAAATTTCAAGATATGAAGACACTAAAGATAGTTTAACTAAGTTAAAATCTTTGCTTAATAATTTAAAAAGTAATGTAGAAAAATTTAGAACTCTTTCGGGAGGTATTTTATCAAAAACCACTCTCTCATCTGATGAAACTATACTATCTACATCGACCTCAAATATTGCGGGGCAAGGAAATTACGATATAACTGTAAAAGAGCTAGCTAAAACTGGGAGTTTCTCTTTTAGTTCTAGATTTTTAACGGCATCGGATAAAATAGCTCCTGAACTTGTAGGCTCCGATACGATAACTATTTCCGTTGGTACGGAAGAAACAGAACTTACCATAACTAGCGAAACTACTATTCAAAACGTTATAGATGGATTTAATGCATTAAATAAAAATGGGCAAGCTTCTTTAATAAATGTTGGAACTAGCACATCTCAAAGTCTCGCTTTAATGGTAACTAGCAAAGAAGCAGGGCTTACAAAAGGAGAGATTAGCATAACGGTAGGTGAGAAGTTAAAAGCTAGTAATCTGAGTTTAGACCCTACGCTTGGGAAATTATCACAGGCACAAAATGCCAAACTTAGCATAGCTGGTCTTGCAGATGATATAGAAAGAAGCTCGAATACTATTTCAGATTTAATTCCTGGGATTAGTTTTAAATTAAACGCCATAGGCACTGTAAATATTTCTACTAGCGTGGACACTGAAAACACTTCTTCCGTTGTAAATGATTTTGTAGATACCCTAAATGAGGTCGTTTCATATATAAAAGAAAATGATTTAATTTCTACTACACAAAATGGTAAAGAAACTAAAATAGTGTATGGTTCTTTATCCTCTACGTCGATAGATGAAAATGTTTTATCAGCCCTAAGGGCTTCTCTTTCAAACTCTAGAACTTCTGGGGGGAGTGTAAACATATTATCTGAGCTTGGAATTACTACTAAAAGAGATGGCACTTTAGCTTTTGATGAAAATAAATTCAAAGAAGCGTTAGTTAAGGATAGTAATTCGGTAGAAAGAATTTTTACTAATTTAGGAGAAGATTTAGGTGGCGTTAATGGAAAGATTTATCAACTAACGGGGTTTAATGCCATAATCGACCAAGGTATAAACACGTTATCAAATCAGATTAGTGATACTAATAATAAAATTAGCTCTATTGAAAGTTCTTTAGCAAAGTATGAAGCTAGACTTACTAGAAAATACGCAGGACTTGAATCGCTCGTAGGAAAATTAAATGCTCAATCTTCTTCGCTTATCTCTTTATTAGGTAGTATGTGGTAGAAGCAAAAATTTAAACCATACTTTAAAATTTAAGTTCCTGGCTAGCTAATAAGATTGCTAAGATTGAGTAAGACTCTTTTATTGTTCCATCATTTATCATTTCTAATGCTTTTTTAAATGGCACTTTAATAATGGAGATATATTCAGAGGCATCTAACTTTTGAAGATTTTGAGACGCTATATCTCTAACTAAAAAGATATTTCCTCTAGACGTTACTAAACTTGAGTTCGTTATAAAATTACTTAGTAAGGGCTTAAAACTATTTGCCACGACTCCTATTTCTTCTCTTACCTCTCTTTTAGCCGCATCTAGTGGAGTCTCTCCCTCTTCTATTGCACCTTGAACTACCTCGATAGTATATTCAAAAAGGGGATGGCGATACTGTTTTACTAAGTATATTTCATTATTATCATCGATTACTACTGCTGTAATAAAATCTCCTTTTTTAACGTAAGTATAAACGTAATCTTTTTCATCTGGAGTTTTTAGGCTATCTCTTTTTATCTCTATCCAAGGGGTTTTATGGATACTTTCCGAGGCTATAAGCTTCCAATCGCTCTTTAAATCGATGCGATCTATTTTATCTAGTTTGTTTTTAAAATTACTTTTATCTGTAATTTTTCTATTATCTCGCTTCATAAGTTTTACTATCTTTATTTTTGTTTTTATTTTTTTTCTTTATTTAAAGCTTGATTAGCTAGTAGTATTCCGACTATTGAGAAAGCATCTTTTATTTCTCCTTGGTATACTAAGGATACTGCTTCCTTGAAAGGAATTTTTTTAACTGCGATTTTCTCGGTAGGGTCTAAATTTTGTAAGCCTATCTCTTTTATATCTCGGACTAAATATATAACTCCTCTTTCGCTAGTTATGCAATTACTTATATGTAAGTCTTTAATTAAAAGTTCATAGCTATTAGCTATAATCCCAGCTTCTTCTTTAATCTCTCTCTTGACTGTTTCTAGAGGGTCTTCGTTTTCTTCTATCCCTCCTGCTATAATTTCCCAAGTATATTCGTCCATTGTGTAGCGATATTGTCCTACTAAGAATATTTCATTTTTTTCGTTAAGGATAACTGCCCCAGCTCCTCCTTTTTTTTCTATAAAAGAATAAGTGCCATTTTGTCCTTTTGGAGTTTTAACATCATCTTTTCTAAATTTAAACCAAGGGGTTTCAAGGACTACACTAGTTTTAAGCGTTACCCAAGGATTAGTTGTGTCTACATTATCATTTAATTTCATAGGAAAGAATTTTAAAAAAATAAATTATATATTTAACATTTCATTAACATAAAAATCATATAAACTATTATAGCGCTTTATAACTAATTGATTTAATATTGTCATTTCTCCTCCACTTTTTTCCCACATATTATAACCACCAATTTCAAAAAAACTACGATAAAATTCATTTTACCATTCTAACGGAATAAAATCTATTTTAATATATTCAGATTTATAGTCAATCCACACTGTATTTATACCAACCTTTTGTGCTGGTAATATATCATTCTCTATTCTATCACCTATATACAATATTGAAGATGCTTCTTCGCCCACTTTTTCGATCATATATTGAAAAAATCTAATATTAGGTTTGCTAATTCCTAAATGGGAATCAAAAATTATCTGCTTAAAATAATCAACTATTTGATACTTAATAAATAAATTTAAAGTCTCTTTTGGTTGATTAGCAAAAATAAAAATATCATACAAATTAGCCATTTTCGCTACAGTTTCTAATGCGTTGTTAATTGGCACATTAATGTTATGCCAATTTTTCAATACATAATTCCACGCATTAGCTGTTATTTGTTTAGAATTTAACTGCTCTATTTCATTACAATAATCTGTAAGTCAATCTAAGTTGTTATTTTTATAGCCTTCTAATCTTCTTTCAAAAAAATTCTTTCTTTTGTAGCTACTAAGATTTTTATACACTTCATAAGTGTAAACCATTTCTACTGCGCAATCGTGAAAAAGTACATTTCCTACATCTAAAATGATATGTTTATATTTATCTAGGGTCATTCTTTAATCACTTTTACAATTCCTTGGCTAATTAGCTCATTTATTAAATAGCATCCATCATTTTCATTTATACCAAAAATATTCATAAAATTATTAAATGAAAAATTTTTCTTAATTAACTGTTTTGGAAATTCAAAAATTCTAAAATTATTTTCTTCTGTTAAACCAATGCTATTTACTTTCTCATTGTTATCTGTATATTCATAAATTCGTTCATCTTTTCCCCATAACTTATTTATTTCATAATTTTTATTATAACATTGCTCAACTTTCAATGGATTATAAAATGCTAAACCTAAACTGGTCCACACTATATGGTGGCAATCATATTTCAACAAACGCGTACATTTTTCAAAATTAAACTTTAGATCCCAAGGAAGAGGATCGCACTCTCTATAATCAAGAGGAATAACATCTAATGATAAGCACTCCTTTAACACATCAATGTTTTCAAAGTTTGAATTACATCTATATGTACACAATAGAAGCCCCATTGGTTTTAAATTAACATGTATATTGCTCCAATTCAGCTTTATGTCTTCATATATAATTACACTATACTTTTTTTTATCAGTAATCGTTTGAGTAGCTGAATAAAAAACATTTTTTTTGGTAGGATATTCAGACTTAAAGATTTGAAACAATCTCTCAGAGCCAATTATCAAAATATCTTCATAAGCATCAAAATTTTAAAGCGTGCATAGCCAAGGATATTCCCATATAGCTCCATAATAATCATTCGGATGGCAAATACTATTTCTCTTATTAAAAAGCTTAAACGAATCTGAATAAACTGATTTAAATGACATCCAGCTATACATTTTTTACTCTATAAAATAAATAAAATATTTTTTTTTATATCTTCTTTGCTAATAGTTTTTACTACAAAGTGCACAATTTTAGAATCATACTTATACCTTTTATAATAATTCTCTGAGTGTATATGTGATAAATATTTTTCAGTAGACATTTTTTTACAGTCCTTGACATTTAATATATCTATTAAAAATATAGCATAAATAGCCCACTCACTAAAATGTAATTTCTCTAATAATGTATTAACCTTTTTAGGAACAATATCTTTCCAGCCATTTTTATATATCCTTTCTATATATTGGTTAAGTTGACTTAAATAAGATTTATTGAAAACTATAAGCTCCATTATAAAGTCTCCCAAAAGATATGATTTCTTAGGGACGGTTTTTAGTATTTTCGCCATATTTTTGAGTCTTTTTCTTTCATAATCTAAATGAATAGATGGATATTTATTCCTATTATAATAAATAATTGGATTATTATTTTTCACTAAATCATCAAAATAAATTTTTTCAACAAAATAGTATCTGCTCCTATAATACAAATGTTTTGTGTACTGCATAAATTATAAGATTTTAATTTTATACTTCTTAAATTCTTCATATCTTCTCTCACATATATTTTCATAAATATAAATACGTATCATACATTTCTACAATTTTATTACTATCGTTTATTTTATAGCTATATATGCCTCTTTACTATAATGATTTAATTTCATTATATATTTAATAATAAATTTTATTTTTATAATGTTTAAAATATAAAAAACATTTAATTTGCACAAAATAACGTTATATTTTAATAATATTAATCACTAAAAGTAATATTCCAATAATTTCATAATATTGTATAATAACAAAGTTAGAAACTTTCTTTACTTTTATATAGGAAAAAAATTATGCAAAAATCTAAATGGACATTTGTGTTTTTTATGCTTACTTTTTTATTGTCTGCATTTTTATCATCAGTATTTACTCTAAATGCTTACGCTGATACAGATAAAAAAAATGAGAAACAAACACCCGACTCGCTAAAACTATATAGCCTTAAAGATTTTTACGGGAAAAATAACGATGCAATCGTATCTTTTAATAATGTAGATAGAGCGCTAAAAATTTACAAATCAAAAAATAATAAACTTGAAGTTGAAGCTTCTCAAGAAATTCCACAATTTTTATCTAACCTTTGTCTCTATGAAAATAATGGCAAAAAACAAATAGTAGTAGCTCTAGGCTGGGGAAGAGGCGACCTAGATGCCCCGATAAAAATATTCCTTACAGATGGAAAATTTGATAATGCTACGCTTATATACGAGGTAGAAAGCAAAAGAAGCGAGGTGTCTTTCTTAAAACAAGTAGGAGAAGATATTTACATTAGCTATTTTAACTCGAAATATAACTCGGTATTTGGAAAACTTATGCAAGTTGCAGAAGATAAATGGGATTTTATAGAAATTGCAAAGGTAAGGCTTGGCATGGCAGTAGATATCGATAAAGATAGTAAGAGCGTAGTATTTGCTAGACCTTATAAAGACGAAGAGAAAAAACTTTCCGAGGTTATCTTATTAAATAAAGATAAAAAAATTATAGAACTTCCATCTTTTCGTGGCGCTAGCTCGGTAGCATTTGCAAATATAGATAACGATAAAGAAAAAGAAATTTTAATAGGCGACGGTTGGCACCAAAATTATGCAGCAATGGCTGAACCACGCTTTAGTTATATAAAAATAAATCCTAAAACTAAAAAATACGAGTTAAGTTTAATATCAAATATAAAAGGACAACCATCAATCGATAAGATAATCCCATTTAACGCTAATAATAAAGATTACATTTTAACTGTTGGGGAAAAGTTTATAAACCTTTACGAGCCTAAAAATAATTGGAAGCAAAAAACTATCCTTGAAAAAACCGGAGATGCGTTTCAAACTTTAGATGCAGTATTCGTCTTATTAGATGGAAAGCCAAGAATCGCCACTTTCGATAAAAAGTTAGAGATAAAAACTTTCTAAATTAATAAAAAAGTTAATAAATAAGTTAATAAAAAAGATAATACTAAGTTTCACTAGTATTCGCCCCTTTTTTACCGATTTTACTATATTTTTTTAATATTTATTGGTATAATCAAAAAGTTTTTTGCTAACTTTTTAATTATTAGAAAACTTTTATAAAATTTTATCATCTAATTAAACGCTTGTAGAATTTTGCTAAAGTTTGTAAAAAGTTAGTAAAAATTTATTTTTATTTTTTAATTTATTTATTACTTTTATTTTATATTAAAGGAGATTTTTATTTGGCATACCCAAACAATAATAATTACGGACAAAACAAAAGATATAGAAATTACAATAATCAAGATAAAGATGATGAGCATAGAATTAATTTAAAGATACGATGCCCCGAAGTGCGCTTAATTGGGGATGACGGCGAGCAATTAGGAATTTTACCAACAAACGAAGCAAGAAAAATTGCAGATGAAAAAGGACTAGACCTAGTAGAGGTAGCACCGAATGCTAAACCACCAGTTTGCAAAATTATGGATTACGGCAAATTTAAATACCGTGAACAAAAAAAGGAAATGGCTGCTAAGAAAAAAAGAAGCGAAACTGAAACTAAAGAACTAAGAATTCGCTATAGAACTGATAAAGGCGATCTTCAAACGAAATTAAAACAAGCAAGAGGATTTCTTGAAAATGGTGATAAGGTTAAATTTAGTATGCGTTTTAGAGGACGTGAAGCTATGTATGTAAACCTTGGTGTTGAAAAGTTTAATGAGATAACGGAATCACTTTCAGATATAGCCATTATAGATGAGCAATCGAAAATGCAAGGAAATAATATCTATATCGTTTATGCGCTAGATAGAAGTAAAAAAGCCCCGACTACTAATAAAGAAAGCAATAAAGAAAATAATAAAGAAAAAAGCGAAATAAATGAGACAAAAGCTGAGACAAAAGCTGAAATAAAAGCTGAAACAAGAAACGAAAACAAAAATAATGTTTCACTAGAAAGCTAAATTCCTAAAAATAATTAAAGTTTTTAAAAAGTCTTAAAATAACTAAAAATGACGAAAGTTAAAGATACCCTAGGTAGTGAAATAGAAAAAAAAGAAAAGGAAACGAGTTTAGTAAACGAGTTTTTACTTATAGACCCAAAGCATTTAGCTAAAGCTATTTTTAATGCCGAGCTTCCAGAGCAAGTCGTTAGAGAAATCCCACCATTAAATTTATATATGGCTATCGAGCAAAACGGTCTTATCTCATCCGTCGATTTAATCGACATAATGACTGTCAAACAAAGACGCATCGTTTTAGATTTAGACTGTTGGCAAAATGATAAATTTAATGAAGCTAATTTTTTTTCATGGCTTAGCCTAACTGATGAAGAAAATTCCCTTGAGCTTTTAAAAAAGATTTTTGCATCATCAGATCTAAAACTCGTATCTTTCCTTTTAGGAAAATATTTAACCGTTCACTATCAAACGGAACCGACAGACTTACCACCTGCAGGGGATTTTTACACTCCAGATAAGGGCTACACTTGGATAAAAGTAGAAACGAATAATATAGATTATGATTTTTTATTAAAAAGACTTTTAGCTTTAATTTTCGATATTAGCAGAGAACTTTTTTATCAAATAATATCGGTTCAAACGGTATGCACGCCATCGGAACTTGAAGAAACTGCATACAAAGAAAAATCGGACAGATTGGCTAGCGAAGGGATTCCTACCTTTGAAGAAGCTATAGAAATAAATAGACCTATAACTAAATCGAAAATATTAGAAAAAATTAAAAAGATAAAAAAACCACCTAGAGAACCACTAATAAATATTACGCCTCTATCTATAAAAGATGATATGGACGAACCTTTAAAATCTTTTATAGCAAACATAAAAGATATCCATACAGCACTTTCCGAACTTAGTAGAATTTTAAATGCTAGCATAGTTTTCTATGAACGATCTTTTAATAATATAGAAAATATATATGCACTAAGTGAAAAAATAAAAGGCATTTTAAATATAGGATTAGAAAAGCTTTTAGAAGATAGTGAAATTAAAGAACGCATAGATACCATATATCCTATCGTAAATTTACAAGACATATATAAGTATGGATTAAATTTTGTAAGAGATTTAAGAAATAAAGCATTAAAAATTTTAAAAGAAAAAGAAGACAGTTTAAGTTTGATAGAATTAGAAATAGTAAAATCACTTTCAGAAGCAATTCCAGCACTTCCTTCATTCGTTAAAAATGAAAATGAATTTATAAAAGAAACCTCTTATAGCCAAGTTAGAGGTAGTGGTAATAGAAGCGATAATAGAAACGATAACGAAAGTAATAACGAAAATAATAATAAAAGTAATTATGAAAATATTGAAAGACTAATAACGGGTAAAAAGGCTTTAAGAAATTATAACGATATAATTATATCAAATAGACTTTTAGAAAAAATTAACTCTTAAATCTCATCTGCACCTCAAACGTGGACTAAAAGAAAATTGAATTTAAAAAATTATTCTTTTACATCTAAAAATGACTTTAAGTTCTCAAAATTAGCATTCCCCTTACCTAGAGGAATTCAACAAAACAAAAAATGATAACTATTTAAGCTCCGTTAGCCTTTTAATAACGCTACAAAGCAAAGTGTTAGCTTGCGTGCTGTCGCTAGCTTCAACGTAGCATCTAAACTCAGGTGCATTTCCAGACGGTCTAAGATGAACGATAGTATCATCTTCAAAATACATTCTAAGTCCATCGGTTAAGTCGGTTTTAATAATTTTAGAAGTTAAAAAAGGAAACTTAATTTTTACATCATCTAAATTATTTTTCAAATCTTCTATTATTTGTTTACTCTTTGCAGTTTCAAAATTTTGCACTCTATTGCTTATCGCAACTCTAGCATTTAAGCTCGAAACTATTTTTGAAAGTGATAAGTTTTTATTTAATAGTAAGAGTAAAGCTAAATGCACTATCGCTGCATCTCTAGTAGGAAGCGCCTCTAGCTCTTTCCCTTCAATATTAACCTTAGTTTCTAATAGAAAGCCTCCATTTGCTTCGTAGCCAACTACTATATTTTTACCATCATTTAAGCTTTGCATAGCTTCTATAACGAAAGGCGAACCGATCTTGGTTCTTTTTATAATATTAAATTTTTGACTAGTTTCAAGCACGCTATTTGCAGACACTGGAGCGCAAACCGCATTGGCCTTTAAGTAAGAAGCTACAAGCACTCCTAAAATATCACCTGAAATAAAGTTTCCATTTTCATCAAAAACTAAAGGTCTGTCGGCGTCTCCGTCCGTGCTTAAGATAATATCGGGGTTATATTCTTTAGCCCATTTTTTAGCTAACTTTAAATCTTCTTCTCTAACCGCCTCTGTGTCTACTGGAATAAAAGTTTCCGAGCGTCCAACTCTTATAACGTTTGCCCCTAACTTTTCGTATATATAAGGAAGCATATCACGTCCAACGCCTGAATGTTCATAAAATACTATCTTTTTATTTTTTAGTGCATCTTTGTAAAATGCATTTAAATATCTATCTATGTATGCGTTTTTTATTTTATCAGAGTTTTCAAAAAGTTCTTCGGTATATTTTAAATTACCATTTTCAAATAAATTTTCATCAATTTCAACTCTAGTAGCTTTAATTCCTAGTTCGTCTTTTTTTAATATTTCTCCCGTAGGTAAATTATATTTAATACCATTTCTATCATCTGGAATATGACTACCCGTAATCATTATAGCAGGGATACTATTTTTTATACCGTAAAATGCTACTGCTGGAGATGGTGCAAACTCTCCCCCTACTACTTCAAAACCGCTATCTACGCAAGCCTTTGCTACCGCCTTCATAATTCTTGGTGTACTTTTGCGTAAATCACCAGCTATTGCGACCTTGTCTTTTTTAAAACCAAGGGAGAGCATATATTGCAAAAAGCCCTTAGTGTAAACGTAAGCTACTCTATCCGTGATGCTATCTGCAAGACCTCTAGCGCCACTAGTTCCAAACTTTACTCCCGATGTATCCATTAAATCTGAAATCAATATACTAGCCATATCAGAACGTATCTCCATAAAAAAACAGGTTCTTTAAAAAAATTAAAAAAATGTAAAGATAAATTTTTTTAAACTAGAAAAATTGTATATTAAATAAGGCTTTTTTTCAATTAATGAGTGCCGCTAAGTAAAATATGCAAAAAAATTTTAGTTTCTTTTTTTTACTAGGGTAATTTTATACTAAGATGATTTTATGCTAAGATAATTTTATGCTACGGATGATACAGAACCGATATCCTCTATAGTTCTTAATATCACATTTATCATATCTTTTACTTGAAATTTTTTGATACCTTTTTTTATAAAACCTCCAGCTCTTTCTTTGTGTCCTCCTACATTTTCCTCACCTATGGCACTTTCTAAAATAAATTTAGCCATATTTTTATACGAGCTACCTTCACTAGTGCGAATAGATATGTCGTAGCCATCTCTTTTTTGAAGAATGTAAATTAAAAAATCGTCCTTTTCATTAGATAAATATTTAGCACGTTTTCCAGCATCTGCCGTTGCAACTCCTAAAGCTTCAATGTCTTTTTGGTCAATATAAGTGTAAAGTACGCTAATTCCATTTTTTAATTTCTCACTTTTTTTATTTTCCAAAAACCTTTTTTCTAACTCAGGGCATTTAGCATATTCTCCAAAATCTTCTAAGTAGCGATCGATAGTTTCTTTAGTGCATAACTTTTCTAATCGTTCTTTTATTTTCATAGTATTTTGACTATTTTTTTTAAAATCGCTCGTATCTACCTTTATTCCATGGTATAAACCACAAAGTGCCTCTTTAGTTAATAAACTTATATCGACACCTAACGCCTCTGCTAAATGGTAAACGGCTTCGCAAGTCGATGTTGCCTCTTTACGCATACATACCTTATTGCCTACTATTGATAGGCTATCATTACTTTTAAACCTATTATTTTTAAAATGATGATCGATGCTTATTACTTTAGTTTCTGCTTTTGTTAATTTTTTCATCGTTTCTTCACCACCTCTTTCAGGTCTATCGCAATCTAAGTAGATGGCAAGGTCAAAGCTTGAAGCTCCTTCTAAATCAATCTTTATATCATTTATGATATCCTTTGTGCCATTTAAAACTTTAAAACCTCTAGGGACGCCATCTTGCAAAACTACTGAAACTTTTTTCCCAATTTTTTCTAACACTTCTTTAACGAACACTAAAGAGCCTACACAGTCTTCATCGGGAAGCAAATGTCCTATAAGCACTACATTATTACTGTTTTTTATAGCTTCTATTAAACTAGACTCAAACGAGACTGGTTCTATTTTAGGATTTGCAATTATTTCAATTTGTGGAAGTAGAGAGTGTGATAAAAAATCTTTTGCTTTCATATTGCCTCCATTAGCGTTATGTGTTTTAACTGTATCTCGGAGGGGAGCTTTCTTAGCTTCAGCTTGCTTAGCCCCAGCTTTATTAGCATCATTTTGCTCTTGGGCAGGCATAATTTCTCCATAAGTATAAGAAAAAGATTAATAGTAAATATATCAAATATTTGAAAATAGTTAAAAGATAAATAATAAAACACGCCTAAAAACTTAGAAAAATATAAAAATTCAAAATTAAAAAAACATGAAAAAAAATAGGCACTAATATATAACACTAATATATAACTAATATATAATCGTTTAGTAGCGATAATTTGCTTCAATAAAATACTTATTATAAGGTAGTTTTATTTTTAAAACAAATATAATATTATTTTGTAGTTTATAAATTTTATAGTTTAAATATTTACTTACTTATTACTTACAAAAGATTTATATGAAAAAGCCTGTTTGGTTTAAAAAAGCACCACTTGGAAGAGAAATTGGATCGAAAAATTTTATAGAACTTAAAAATATTATAGAAGATAGAGGTATTTTTACTGTTTGCAGGGAGGCAAAATGCCCAAATATAGGCGAGTGTTGGACGCATAGGACTGCAACTTTTATGATATTAGGCGATACTTGCACTAGAAATTGTGCATTTTGCTCAATCAAAAAAGCTAGTGATGGGCATAAGTTAGCTTTGCCGAGCGATAAAGAGATAGAAAATATATCAAAAACTATTTATGAATTAAACTTAAAACATGCAGTTATAACGACCGTTACTAGAGACGATTTAAAAGATGGAGGAGCTATGCATTTTTATAAATTATGCATTAACATTCATAAGCTTCTTCCCTCGTGTACAATTGAGCTTTTAATTTCAGATTTACATGGCAATATAGAATCTTTAAAAACTATTTTATCTGCCCCCATTTCTATTTTAAATCATAATATTGAAACCGTGCCGAGCCTTTATAAAAAAATTAGACCGATGGCAAGTTATGAGCGTTCTTTAAAAATACTTAGCGAGGCTAAAAAAATATCTCCTAAGATTCGCACGAAGTCTGGAATGATGCTAGGGCTCGGAGAAACTAAAGATGAGATTTTAAAAACTATGGACGACCTGCTTAATGCAAACGTCGATATTTTAACTTTAGGACAATATTTACAGCCGACTAAAAACCAAGTTCCCGTAAAAGAGTTTATCCCCCCAGAGCAATTTAACGAATATAAAAAAATTGGACTACAAAAAGGCTTCGATATCGTTGAAGCTAGCCCTTTTACTAGAAGCTCTTATAATGCTAGAAATCATGTATAAAAATTGGTTCTTCACATTTTAGGTGGGTTAGAAAAATTGTTTTTGGAGGTTAGCTTAAAAGAAAATTGGAGCTAGCTAAAGCTAGCGGAGATTTTCTTTTGGGCTTCGTGGGGTTGGTGATACTAATTTTAAGGCCCAAAACCTACCTTAAAACGTGAAGAGCCTTGTTTTTGGGGTTTGATAATGCTTATAGTAAAGCTTATCCCTGAATGTATTTTTAAAAAGCTTAAAATGTAAAACTAGAAAAAAATAAAAGGTTCTTCACGTTTTAAGAGGGCTTAGAAAGATTGTTTTTTGGGTTACCTTAAAACGTGAAGAGCCTAAAAATTTAAAGTCTAGTAAAAAACAATAAGTTTAAAACTTTTATATTTCTATACGCAAAATTATTTGATATATTTCTATTAAATCATCTAAAAAAAAGAAGAGAGACATTTACAAAATAAACTTTTGTGTCATCTTTAGATTCATTTAAAAAAATTCTATTTGGAGGAATAAATGCAAACGAAAATTTTAAGAAAAATTTTAATTTTCTCAATACTTTTAAGTTTTACAGGTTGTGGCTTTGTTTACAATGAAAAAACTCTTAAAGATTTAAAAGATCCTTACGCATCACAAAATTGTAGCTACGAAGTATTATTAAACGTTAAAAACGACCCTAGAGATGCTAACTACATCGCATCACAAAATTTTCAAACTATCGGAGTTTCTACCGTTAATAAGTTCTGGGTTTGGCCTTGGCCACCAACCATCCCTTATTATAGAAAAGATTTTAAGGCTTTAGTTTGTGAAACTGGTGCAGATGCGATAGAAGTATATCGTGGTGTAGGAACACCTCACTTTAGAAATGCAAGAATTAGACTATTAAAGCGTGCAAGATAAGTAAAAAAATAATTAAAAAAGTAATTAAAGAAAAATAATAAACTAAAGAAATAAAAATTTAAGATTTTAAAAAGGAAAGCTTATTAAAAAAGGCTTTCCTTTTTTATCTTAAACTTTCCCTTGTTTTACGTATAAAATTTAATTTTAACTTTATAACCTACTCAAAATAATTTAAAAAATTCTTTCTTTTTAAATCTTTCTTTTAAAAAACTCTACAATACTATTTTATACTTACTATTTTATACTTACTACTTTATACTTACTACTTCTTTGTTTTTTTTAGAAACTAAAATCTCAGTTGCGAAATTAGTAAAGATGCCATTTTCAACCACCCCAGGAATGCTATTTATCTCTTTTTCAAGATCGTCTTCTATTTTTTCAAATTCTACATCGTAAATTACATTTCCAAACTCCGTGATAACTTCTCCATGTTTTTTTTCAGCCATTCTTAAACTTATATTTTTTATATTAAAATTTCTTTCTAAAATTTTTTCTACACTCCTTATCGCTAAAGGATTTACCTCGATAGGAACTAGCGATTTTTTGGCAATGTTTTTAGCAAGCTTCGTCTCATCTACGATAATCACGTAATTTTTAGAAACGCTAGCTAAAATTTTTTCTCTTAACATTGCTCCCCCTTTGCCTTTTATAACTCTTTTCCTATCATCTACGGCATCTGCGCCATCAAAAGAAAAATCGATGCTATAAGGCACAATATCGGAAAGCACACGAATGCCTAACGCTTCGCAAAATCTCGTCGTAGAAATAGATGTTGAAATAGCGCTAACTTTAAAATTATTTTCTAGTGATTTTTTCGCAATTTCTCTTATCGCATAATCGACGGTCGACCCTGTGCCTATACCAATTAAGCAATCTTTATTTATTCTTTTTGCTATCTCTAGCCCTAAATTTAATTTTAAATCCATAATAAAAATTTATACCTTAATTTTTTTAAAATCTTTTTTTTTAGCTTTTTTTAATTTTCATAAGAGAGAATATAATTAAATATTTCCTCCATGATAACTTCCCCTCTATTTTTAAGTAGCTTTCCATTTATAAAAACAAAGGGCGTCCCAGGGATATTTAAAGCCTTTGCTTCTTCAATATCCGATGCGAGTTTATCACTATATCTTTTAGCCTCTAAACATTCTTTAAAAGCTACCTCATCTAATCCCAACTCGAGCGCTATCTGTTTAAATTCCTCTTTAACTAAAGCATCACTTTCATTTTTAATAAGCGTAGGCATCGAGTATACGCTATCCATCGCCTCCCAGTATTTGCCTTGCTCTCCTGCACATAAACTAAAAAGTGAAGCAAAGCATGCGTATTTATGGTAATCGCCTTTTATCATCGAATTACATTTACTATCTAGTGGAAAATGTTTATAGACAAATAACACTTTACCTTCGTATTTTTTTAAGAAATTTTTAGATAAATTATAATACACTCTGCAGGCTGGGCATTGGAGGTCTGCGTATTCTACTATTTTTATTGGGGCATCTTTATTCCCCTCATAATATACGCCATCTAAATTTTTAGTCGCATTTAGTGCGATATCCTGAACTGGCTCATCTATCCAATTATAAAATCCTTTATGATGGCTTTGATAATTTTCTTTTAAAAGCTGTGATTTATTGTAATTGCTTTTTATCTTAGGAAGTAAAATATTATCAGGTAAAAATAGCAAGAAAGCCCCTAAAAGAACGCCCGAAACGCTCGATATTATAGCATCTTTTCTTAAAATATGTTTACTTTTTCCGCTAATTCCTAAAACTATAAGTGGAAAATTTATTAAAGCGATTACACCATCTATAAATCTCTTTGTCATACTAGTTTTTCTATCAAACATAAGAGCTACGAACCATTGCAAAAAGTTTGCGGCATACATCGCCATACAATTTAAGCATAACGTCTTAATTATAAATTGCGAAACACAAAAAAGAGCTATTGAATACAAAACTGCACAAGTAGAAAGGACTAAACAAGTATTAAAATATACATTATCTTTTAATTTTTTAGATTTATAAAAATATATGGTCCAAAAAAACATTACTAAATAATATAAAATACCAAAAGATGCGATAGGCACGCCTAGAAATTCAGCAAACTTACTCTCGTTGACTTTATCGCAATTAAACGCATCGCTTATATTGCAAAAAGATGGCGATATTTTTAAATCGTTTACTAGCTCAACGTGTTCATAAAGTGAAATAAACGCAAAGATTGCTCCTAAAACAGAACCTATTATCATTAGACTTAATAATTTTTTATTTTTCATAATTTTTACATAACCTTTAATATTAATTTTTCATTTCATATAGTGCATGTTTATTATCTCTAAATAGTAATAAAAAATCATTACTTTTGAATAATTTTTTATCGATACTACTTTTACCATCTACTAAAGTGTATTTAGCTTTTTCTTTTATACTGTACTGTTTCATATTATCTGATGATTTAAGAGATAAAAAGTAATTTTTATAACTTTCTTCCCCTAGTAGTGTATTTCTATCATCGATAACGGGCTTAACGCCATCTCTTAGGTGCCATAAAAAACCTGGGTCGTTAAAAAAATTTTGCGATTTTAACATTAGTAGCAGGCAAAATAATATTGTAGCTACTAATATGGTAGCAAGACTTATTTTAAATAACTTTTTTTTATCTTTCTTTAATATCATTTAGAGTTATTTTTATTATTTTGTAAAAATATAAAATTTTAGTTCTTTACATTTAAAGATATTTTTTAATTATGCACACGTATGCTTAATATTATATGCTTAATATTATATGCTTAATATTATATGCTTAACATTGCACGCTTAATATTGCACGCTTAATATAAATGTGGAGTGTCAATATTTTGATGATAAAAAGCAAAGAACGTTTCTAGGAAAAGACTTTAATTCTTCACGTTAAAAGATGGTTAAAAAAAAACCCCAAAATAAGAAAACTTATTAAGGGGTTTAGAAGAAATAATTAAACTAATACGTTATTTAAAATTGCATTAGTTTAGATATGTAAAATTATAATGCCATATCTTTTAATCCTTTAAGAGCCGTTACTTTAATACGAGTAGAAGCTGGCTTAGCAGGGATGTCCATTAATTCCCCTGGTTTAAAAGGATTAGGAACTCCTTTTTGAGCTTTTCTAGCAGCTACTTTCTTAGTTGAAATCTTTAAAAGACCTGGTAATGTAAAAGTGCCAACAGCATTTTTCTTAACGTGGCGTTCTATTTGAACTCCAAGCTCATCTAATACTGATGATACTTGTTTCTTATTTAAACCAGTGTTAGCAGCGATTTCAGTTAACAACTCATTTTTAGTCATGCTTTTTGATACAGCAGATACTTTTTGTTTTTTTGCACTAGGACATGCGCTTGCGCATGATTTTGAACTTTTATTTGATGTTGCCATATTATCTCCAATAAAAAAAACGTAACCAATAAAAACACTATTTTTTACGGCTACAAATAAAGTTTCAAGAAAGTAATTTCTTTGAAACTTTTAAAATGTTATATATATTTTAAACTTTGCGCAATACTATATTTACAAAGTATTTCACTTTTTTTATTTTTTTACTCCTGTTTTAATGGGGTAAAACTACTTAAGCCTAGCAAGAAAAGGGTATTGACAAAAAGAAAAATTAGTTGTTCATTTTTTTTAATTCTTTGCATAATTTTAATATACGCACAAACAGCCTATTTTAACACTTTCCACTCTAGGTCTTGTTTAGTGCCTACTTGCTCAATATAAGATTTTTTTCTAAGCGATGCTAGTGTTCGTTGAACGGTTCTTGCAGTTTTAGAAATCTTATCTGCCAACTCCTGTGTCGATAGGGTAGGGTTTTGTTTTAATAGAGCATACACCGCTTTTTCAGTGCCATTTAAAGTCGCATCTAAAGTAATTTTTGAAATATCGCCTTGAATTAAAGGGCGATAGATTATAAATTTAAATCCGTTTTCTTTATTTTCATAAGCATACTTGATTTTTGAATCTTTACACAAACTATCTATTCTCTTAAAACCACTACCAAACTGCTCTATGTATTTACTTAAATATAAAATTTTTGAGATTGTCGCATTTCTTATTTCAGACTCAACATTTCCTTTTATATAATCTTCAGGTTTATGCTTACTAGCATAATTCCCAGGGCTATATATAGTTATCATACTCGGGTGAATACATATCTCATGGATAGTCTTACTTCCATATAATGCATGAGCAAACCCATTTGCTAAAATCTGGTTCTTCACGTTTTAGGTGGGTTAGAAAAATTGTTTTTGGGGGTTAGCTTAAAAGAAAATTGGCTTTTATAGAAAACTATCTATAGTTTAAAGAAAAATTACAACTATATTTAAAGTAATTTATTTTATGCAAATTTCTTTAAAGTCAATTTTCTTTTGGGCTTCGTGAGGTGAGTGATACTAATTTTAAGGTCTTTAGCCCACTTAAAACGTGAAGAGCCTAAAATCTCTCTAATTACCACAGTCGGAACTTCTGGAATTTCAATTCTTTCAGAGCCTATAATTTCACTTTTCCATCTAATGTTTTTAAATATATAATCTTCCGCCTTACTTAATAAATTATAAATATTATCTTCATATAATTTCATATCTAGTATGGTTAGTTTTTCATCCGTTGCAAATATACCAACTTTTAACTGCACGGGATTAGTGCTACTAAAAAGAACCTCCCCGGCATTAATTAAATACTCATCTTTAACTAGACCAAATTTATTTAAAATCATTGGGACGGTATACTTACCATCGGGCAATCTCCCTGCCTTAATCGCTTTTTGCCAAAAAGATTTCACAGCCTTTTTATCAACTTGGTTCGATAAAGAGGTAGATTTTCCAAGGTTCATTTTATATCTCTCCTTTTTTTTCTAAGCGACACTTTTGTCGCCAGTGACGACATTTTTGTCGTCACCTTTTTTAAACAAAATAAAACTTTGTCTAGTTTAATTTAGCAATTATACATTCTCCTTTAATAACAATATGTTATGCCATTTCTAAGGCGTTTTAAACTAAAATTTTTTATAGATTATAGCCATAAACTAAACACTTTTTTTAAGCTATATGCGACACTTTTGTCGCCAGTGACGACATTATTGTCGCCTATAGCGACATTTTTGTCCATCTCCTTTTTTAAAGAAAAGAAAGCTTGTCTAGTTTAATTTGGCAAATATATATTCTCTTTTAATAACAATATGTTATACCATTTCTAAGGCGTTTTAAACTAAAATTTTTTATAGATTATAGCCATAAACTAAACACTTTTGTCGCTATATGCGACACTTTTGTCGCTAGAGGCGACACTTTTGTCGCCCTCCTTTTTTAGTTTAAACTTTCCCCTGTTTTACGTATACAATTTTAATTTTAATTGCATAACTCACTGAAATCATTTAAAAAAATTTTTAAAAGTGCTTGCACAAAATGCTAAAATAGCATACGTATTATACGTATACCCTTAAGAAACGACAGATACCAGCCTTAGGCTAAATTTTAGGCTCTTAAAAAACTATAGTATACGTAAAACAAGGGAAAGTTTGGGATAGATTACAGCCATAAACTAAACACTTTTTTTAAGCTATATGCGACACTTTTGCCAACTAGTGACGACATTATTGTCGCCTATAGCGACACTTTTGTCGCCACTTTTTTTTAAAAGAGAATAAAACTTTGTCTAGTTTAATTTGGCAATTATAGTATTTTGTTTATTTTTAATATCTTTTTAATTATACTACTTAATATGGAATTTAAAATTATAGAAACAACTTTTATAGGTGGCTACAATGTGCTTTCTAAAATGCCTACAAACTTACCACAAATAGCACTTCTTGGGCGCTCAAATGTGGGAAAATCAACGCTAGTAAATAAATTATGCAAAAGAAACTCGCTAGCTAAAACTAGCAAAACCCCAGGACGCACTAAAGAGTTTAACTTCTTTGAAATCACTTATAAAATTGATGAAACTAAAAATAAATTCCACTTAGTAGATCTCCCAGGGTTTGGATTTGCTAAATTTTCAAAAACAAAACAAATATCGCTTAACAAAAATATCGTCAAATACCTAGCCTCAGATTTACCACTTCTTGGCGTGTTTCTCCTAAACGATTCTAGAAGAACACCTAAAGAAGATGAACTAGCCATTCAAAAATTATGCTTTGAAAATAATAGATTCCTACAAATTATTTTAACTAAAATCGATAAACTTAAAAAAAATGATATAAAAAAGCAATTATCCATTATCGCTGCTAGCTACAACTTAGAGCCACAAGATTTACTACTAAGCGGAAACGATATAGACACTAATAATATTTGGAAAAGAATTTTTGAAAGTGGTTTCTTATAAAACTTTCATAAACTAATGGTTGATATTAAATTTTAAAAAGCCTTAAAAATCAAACTCTGGAGTGATTAGTCCTAAATCTTCTTTAGCCATATTTATTTTACTTACTATATGCTCACTACACCAAAAATTATCAAAAAACTCTTGCGGATTCACGGCGTAGCCATTAACTCTAATCTCAAGCAAATATTCCCTATCGACCGTAGAAATACCACTTTGCCCTAAATTTAAAAGCGCCTGCCCCACTGAAACTTTATCTCCAGTTTTAACTAACGGACTTCCTGCCATAGCGTAAAGCACTACTACATTTCCACCGTGTGCTACCCCTACAACATTACCGTAGTAATCCATTTTTTTTACAAAAATTACTACACCATCTGAAATGGAGTTTACCGTGCTTTCATCTTTCGTTAATAAAAATGTAGTTCCACTCTCTTTCTTTTCTAACACTACCTTATCAGAGTAAACGTAATGCACTCGTGAACCAAAATTTCTTAGAATCGTAGCCTTTTGTATCGCAAAAGGAAGCTTTAAACTTCTCTTAAAAACTACATTATGAACAATATCAAAAATTTCTTTCGATTCCTTTTTATGTTGCGTCTTTAAAACTCTAATTAAAAAATCATTTAAACTTTCATCTTGCTTTTTTTCTAATCTCTTTGAGATAGTATTTACAAAATACGAAGTAAGTTTTAATGTATGCTCCCCTACTCGTCTTTTTATCTTCTTATTATAAAATTTTCTAGTAGTAGTATTTCCAACATTATCTTTTGCAACGACTAAAGGTGTGATTTTTTTATTACCACTAGACGTTTTTTCGCTATCTAACACAGAATAAAAAGCACAGTAAACGCTCTCATCTTTTATACTATCGTCTAAAAGAATTAAAGGAAAACCTTGAAAAACTTTATTCCCAACCTTTACTCCATGTTCCTTTAAATTATCGTCTTTAGCCTGATAAATTACTAGTTGCACACCATTTAACAAAAGATTATGTTGAGTGCTAATTACTTTTAATTTTGGATATCTAGCATCTACATCTACATTAAACCTTACTTCCTTATGATTATTCCAAAAACTTTTATCAAATGCTTTAATAGTTATACTAGCAACACCTTCAGTAAGTTTTAACTCATTAAAGCCTAAAGGAATTTTAATAATCTTTTCTTTTTCACCATTTAATTTACCATTATCTAATTGTATATGACGATTTTTTTGAGTAAGGCGAACGGTATATCCATCTAACCCAGCGCCAGTGTCTGAGATTTTTATTTCTAGCGTTTGAGGCTCGCTTCCGATGCCTTTTATACTACCTTTTTTTACCGTAATAACAGGAGGAGTTTTTTCAAATATTTGATCGTATAGTTTGCCGTCTTTGTAATGTTTTAGAAATAAAAAAAGCAAAACACAAAATATAGATATCAACACGAAAAATAAACATAAATACTTTATCGATTTTCTTATTATTTTCATACTTTAATTTCCACTTTAATTTTAATTTATATTTTAATTTAAATAGCCCCATTATAATAATCTGCTACCTCTTTAAAATTCTCGTTTAAAAATTTCCTTAATTTTACTTTTATCTCATTTTCAATCTGCCTAACTCTCTCTTTGCTAATATTTAACATTTGAGAAAGATCTTCTAAAATTACTTTTTCAGAATTTAGTAAACGTTTTTCAAAAATTACTTTTTCCCTTTCAGTCAATGTTTCTTTAAATTTATTAAATCCAAGAACAATTAAATCATTTATTTGCTTTTGCGCAAGGAGTTCTTCAGCGGTCTTTCCTTTTGCAGGTATTACATTTGCTGGGGTAGCTAAAGTGTCGCTACTTAGTGGAGCATCTAAACTTAAGTCTCCAAGGTGTAGCCTTTTATCCATTTCTATAACTTCATGTTCTTTAACATTTAGCCTTTCTGCTAAAAGTTTTGTAGTAGGATAAATTCCTTCTTTCTCTAATTTTTCTTTTTCTTTTCTTAAATTAAAAAATAATTTTCTTTGTGCTTGCGTCGTTCCAATTTTCACTAGACGAATATTTGCCATAATATATCTAATAATGTAAGCCTTTATCCAAAGCACTGCATAAGCTGGAAAATTAGCCCCCTTGTCGGGATCAAAATTTTTTACAGCTTCCATAAGCCCTATATTGCCCTCTTGGATAACATCTAATAAATTTCTTGCTATACTCTCATAATTTCTTGCAATGCGAACGACTAACCATAAATTACTAGAAATCAGTTTATACGCCGCTTCTAAATCATTTTCTTCTCTATACGCCTTTAAAAGCTTAATCTCCTCTTCACGAGTTAGTCTAGAATACTGTTTTATCTTAATAAGGTATGCTCTAAGTGCATCAAAACTTGCTAACTCTCGCCCTCTAGCGGCAGGTAAAAGGCTAGTAGTTTGCTTTTTAGGTAGCAGTTCATCCCTATTTTCACTAGGTGGAAGCACTTCCATGTTTTTATTATCAAAATCTATATATTTATAGTATTTATCATCTTTTAAAGCCATATCTGCTTATTTTACCAAGTTTTAAATTATATTGCTATATCATTAACTTTTCTATTAAGAAAAATTTTATAATATACCGATTATATTAAGGTAAGTTAAATAAAATTTAAAAAAGTTTATAAAAAATTTTTATATACTATAAAAAGGCTAGGAGTATAGGTGCATACAAAAATTGGCGACTTGCTACTACATAGCGGTTTAATTACCGAAAAACAGCTTGAAGATGAGATGAGCAACAACTCGTCTTCTATTAGCTTAGGTCTGAATTTTATAAAATCAGGGATTATCTCTGAAGAAAAATATCTAAATACTTTAAGCTCGCAATTTGAAACTGAAATTATAAACTTAGACAATATTACTTTCGATGATGAAGTATTAAATCTTATTCCATATAATATTTATAAAAAATATGGAGTTCTTCCAATTTCAAAAACTAACGACAGAATAACAGTAGCGATGGTAGACCCATCAAACATTGCAGCCCTAAACGATATTAAATTTATTACAGGACTAGAGGTTAATATAAAACTTGCATCTCCTGTAAAAATGAAAGCTACTCAAGAAAAATTATTCGATAAAAAAGTTTCTTATGAAAGCATTATAGACGACCTAGAAGAAGAAAGCGTCGAGTATATAAAAGACGATGAAAATATAAATCTTTCTGAATTAGAAAAACAAACCGAGGATGCACCAGTAGTAAAGCTTGTAAATGCAGTGCTAACCGACGCCATAAAAAAAGGCGCATCAGATATCCACATAGAACCTTATGAGAAAGCGTTTAGAGTTCGATTTAGAATAGATGGAGTGCTTTATGAAATTATGAAGCTTCCTATAAATTTAAAAAATGCTATCACTTCGAGAATAAAAATTATGGCTAGTCTCGATATAGCGGAAAGACGACTTCCACAAGATGGAAGAATAAAACTAAAACTTCAAGAAAATAATAAAGAGATGGATTTTAGGGTAAACGTAGTGCCTACACTTTTTGGAGAAAAGGTTTGTTTAAGATTATTAGACCCCGATAGCTTACAACTAGATATGACTAAACTAGGATTTACTGAAAATCAAATTTTAGATTTTAAAGATGCCATAAATAAACCTTTTGGAATGGTTTTAGTAACTGGGCCTACTGGTTCAGGAAAAACTACCACTCTCTACTCTGCTCTTTCTGAGCTTAATCAAATAGGCTCTAACATTAGCACTGCGGAAGACCCCGTAGAGTTTAACCTTATGGGAATAAATCAATGTCAAATAAATGAAGATATAGGATTTGATTTTGCTAGCGCTCTAAGAGCTTTCTTAAGGCAAGACCCCGATATTATAATGGTAGGTGAAATAAGAGATTACGAAACTGCGCAAATAGCAATTAAGGCCTCTCTTACTGGGCACTTAGTGCTTTCTACACTTCACACGAACGATGCCCCATCAACCATAAACAGGCTTATCGACATGGGAGTTGAACCTTTTTTAGTAGCCTCTTCGACTAATTTAATATTAGCACAAAGACTTGCAAGAAAAATTTGTTCTAACTGCAAAGTAGATGATAGTGAAATTACGAAAGATTTATTGCTCCGTGCGGGAGTTCCTAAGGAAGATATCGAAAACTTTTCTTGCAAGCGAGGTGTCGGTTGTGATGAATGCTCGGGAACGGGCTATAAAGGAAGAATAGCGCTCTATGAAGTAATGCCGATAAAAGAAGAAATTTCAGAACTTATTTTAAAAGGTGCAAATTCGGCAGAAATAAAAAAACTAGCAAAATCTTTAGGGATGTTAACGCTAAGAGATAGCGCTCTTTTAAGATTAAAGGAAGGGTTAACCTCATTTGAAGAGGTTGTCAGAGTTACTAGTTTATAGAAAGTTTAAAAAAATATGGTTCTCACGTTTTGGGTGGGTTAGAAAAGTTGTTTTTGGGGGTTAGCTTAAAAGAAAATTGGCTTTTATAGAAAACTATCTATAGTTTAAAGAAAAATTACAACTATATTTAAAGTAATTTATTTTATGCAAATTTCTTTAAAGTCAATTTTCTTTTGGGCTTCGTCGAGGTGAGTGATACTAATTTTAAGGTATAAAATCACCTTTAAAAGTGAAGAACAAAAGTTGTTTTTGGGGGTTAGCTTAAAAGAAAATTGGCTTTTATAGAAAACTATCTATAGTTTAAAGAAAAATTACAACTATATTTAAAGTAATTTATTTTATGCAAATTTCTTTAAAGTCAATTTTCTTTTGGGCTTCGTCGTGGTGAGTGATACTAATTTTAAGGTATAAAATCACCTTTAAAAGTGAAGAACAAAAGTTGTTTTTGGGGGTTAGCTTAAAAGAAAATTGGCTTTTATAGAAAACTATCTATAGTTTAAAGAAAAATTACAACTATACTTAAAGTAATTTATTTTATGCAAATTTCTTTAAAGTCAATTTTCTTTTGGGCTTCGTCGAGGTGAGTGATACTAATTTTAAGGTATAAAATCACCTTTAAAAGTGAAGAACAAAAGTTGTTTTGGGGGGTTAGCTTAAAAGAAAATTGGCTTTTATAGAAAACTATCTATAGTTTAAAGAAAAATTACAACTATATTTAAAGTAATTTATTTTATGCAAATTTCTTTAAAGTCAATTTTCTTTTGGGCTTCGTCGAGGTGAGTGATACTAATTTTAAGGTCTTTAACCCACTTAAAACATGAAGAGCCAAAAACATTTTAAGAGTTTAAATTAAAGGAAAAAATTATGCCTGTTTTTTTGTGGGAAGGAAGAGATGCAAAAGGAAATATAGTTTCTGGCGAACTTGAAGCTTTAGATAAAATTGCCGTTTTTAATTTATTAAAAGCTAGAAATATAAACGTCAATACTTCTAAAATACAAGAAAAAGGAAAAGGAATGAATAAGGAAATAAAAATTCCTCTTCTAGCTCCTAAAATCAAAGAAAAAGATATTTCAGTTTTTACTAGGCAACTTTCTACGATGATCGATGCTGGGCTTCCATTAGTTCAAGGGCTAGGTATCTTAGCAAAACAATCCTCAAATCCTGCATTTACGAGTATGATTGAAACCGTAAAAAATGAGGTCGAGTCTGGAAAAACATTTACAGAAAGTTTAAAGCTATTTCCTAAGCATTTCGATGCGCTTTATGTAAATATGATAGACGCTGGTGAGAACGGCGGTATTCTAGATGTAATCTTAGATCGTCTTTCAGTTCATATGGAAAAATCTATAAAATTAAAACGTGAGGTAAAGACGGCTTTAATCTACCCTACCGTTGTAATAAGCGTAGCAGTGATAGTTACTGCCGTTTTACTAATTTTTGTTATTCCAACATTTGCTGAACTTTTCGAGGATTTTGGTGCAGAACTTCCAGCCCCTACGCAAATAGTAATAAATATATCAAATTTTTTCGTTGCCAACTTAGCGTTTATCGTATTTGGATTTCTAGGCTTGATTATAGGATTTTTTAAATTTTCAAAAACGGAACGTGGGCAAAATGTTTTACACCCTATTTATTTAAAACTTCCTGTGTTTGGAGATTTAATAAAAAAAGTAGCGGTAGCTAGATTTACAAGAACGCTCGGAACGATGCTTTCATCTGGCGTGCCTATTTTAACCGCATTAAATATTTGTTCAAGAACTGCTGGAAATAAAGTAGTAGAGCATGAAGTGCAAAAAGCTCGTTTCGCAATCTCGGAAGGAAAGCAGATGGAGGCTACACTTAGCGAGTCGAGCGTTTTTCCACCGATGGTAACTCAAATGATAGGTGTAGGTGAAACTAGTGGAGCGCTAGATCAAATGCTAAATAAAGTTGCCGATTTTTATGAAGAAGAAGTTGAAAATGCCGTAGGAGCTTTAAAGCAACTAATCGAACCTATAATGATTTTATTTCTAGGAGTCGTTATAGGGGGACTAGTTATTGCTATGTATCTACCTATATTTAAACTTGGGGCTATTACAGGGTAAAATCACAAGGTTAAAGTTATAAGGTTAAATCATAAGGACAAATTGACTTTTTGTTTTTTCTTAACTTTCCAAAATCTCTTTTATATCTAAAGGTATATCTAAAGGTTTTGTAATTATTTTTTTTACTCCATATTTTTTATATTCATCGATATCTATATTAGTTTTTCCAGTAAGGATAAATACATCTACACTTATCTTCTTTTCTTTTAAAAACTCTAGTAAAGTATCTACCCTTTCTTTTCCTATATAATAATCGCTTATAATTAAATCCACACTATTTGATAACAAAAACTTTTTAGCATCTTTTATATTAAAAAAACTTTGAACTAAAAAATCGTAAGCCTCTAATAACCTTTTAGTGCTTTCTAACAACTCTTTATCATCATCTATAAGCACTATCTTTTTTGCTTTTTTATCTTCTATAGCAAGTTTATTTATACCACTTACCTTTTCTTTAATAAAAGGCATTTTAAGTGTAAACTCACTTCCTTTATTTTCAGTAGAAACCACGGATACCGTTATATCGTTTAAATCTGAAAAAGCTTTAACCATAAAAAGCCCGAGACCGTAGCCATCTAAATGTTCAGCGTTCTCTCCTCTTTTAAACGAAGAGAATATTTCTTGCAAATTTTCTTTCTTTATTCCTATTCCAGTATCTGAAATTTTTATAACTATATTATTTTTTGCGTTCGTGCACTCTATATCGATATGTCCTTTTTCAGTATACTTAATAGCATTAGAGATTATATTATTTATAATCTTTTTAAACTGCCTTTTATCTGCGTATATAATTTTATTTTTAAGGTTATCTTTAAAATTTATTTTCAAATTCTTTTCACTAGCTCTTAAATAAAAATTATTAACGGCATACTTAAGTTCATCACTAACATTTACGTTTTCTTTAAAAACTTTTAAATCCGAATTTTTATACTTTGAAAAATCTAGCAAGTCTTCTAATAAAAGCGAAATAGAATCGCAATTATTTAGCGCTATCTCTATAAATTCTTTTTTATTTTCTTCATCAGAATTTATCTCTAATAATTTTAACACTGCTACTAGGTTTGCAAGAGGTGAGCGTAAATCGTGAGATACAAACTCTAAGTATTCACTCTTTTTTATCGCTTCTTTAGTCTTTTTTTCAATTTCATTCTTAGCACTTTTTAATTTTAGATACGTTTCATACTGGTTTCCTATTTCATAAGATAAATTATTAAATAAATTTTCCTCTTTTAAAAAACTTATATCATCTCCAGAAATACCAAACCATAAATATATTATAGTATTACTATCATTTGAAAATTTTATTTTTTTTATAATCGCTCTTTGGTATCCAAAAAGTGATAAATCTTCTAAAACGTTAGAAACGTTATAATAACTTACAACGCCTTCTTTTATCTCCTTTTCGTTTGCTATACAATTTAAAAACATTTGTTTTAAAAACATTGAAACGTGTTTATTAGATGAAAGCGAACTTAGAGAAAAACAATTACCACTTTCTTTATCGTAATAAAATAAAACTATCGCATTTTTTTGGTAAAACCCAGAAAGTATATTTAGTATATTTTGAAAAAAACTTTGTTCATCTATTTCAGGATTGATATCCATTTTTTTAAGAAAATTTATAGGATTGTTTAAATCTTCATTCTTATAATCTTCACTATCTTTTTTTAACAAAAAAACTTTTCTCTCTAAAAACAAAAGATACTCATTTAATGTTTTTCCAATTGGAGTGCTATATTTAACGTCTTCTTTTTTTCTTGTAAAAGTATTTATAGTTTTTATAAAGTTAGCAAATTGTTTTTTAAACTTACCTATATCATCAAAGCAAAGTAAAATTACTACTAAAAGCGTATATAATACAAAGGCTATTAAAAATAAGATTTCACTCTTACTAGCTAAATGTATATTTACTAAATATAAAAGATACGTAATTAAAATGCCTATTAGCACGGTAAATAATTTTATTTTTGTTATAAATTTCATATAAAATATTTCCTAACTTAAAAAGTTTTTTACTATATCTTGTAAATATTCTAAAGAAAAATCGTTTTCTATATAATAGTCAACCCCGTAAAGATATGCTTCTATTTCATTTATATTTTCATTTGCAATTAAAATACTACGCATTTTTTTATTATTTGATTTAAAAACTTTCTCTTCGTTTTTTAATGTTTCTTTATCTAAAGATATGATTAGCACTTTAAATTTATAATTTTTATAATCATTAAATAAATCGAAAAAACTTTCATAGTTTCTCACGAATATATTACTATTCTTAAACGCATTAAAAACTTTTTCTCTTAACTTTTCATCTTTTGAAACTAACGCAATATTATTAGTGCTAGCTAAAACTTTTTTAGGAATTGCCCAGCTCAGCATTATAACGTTTCCTAAATTATTTAATTTTATCTTCCGAACTTTAAAAAAGTTATCTTTTTTTATTTTATAAAAAAAATTACTCTCTAAATTTAGCCAAAACTCGCTTAAATCTTGATTGATAATATTTCCTTTCTTCCACTCTTTAGCTTTATCTTGGTAACTATAAAAAACCTTATTTTGAGCATACTCGAAAACTAGCCTAGAAATATGTTTTTCTTCACACTCTATAATTAAAGCTTTTAATGTCTTTAAAAAAACATCACTTGCGCCATCTTTTTTATTTTCACCGCTTTCAAGTAGTGATAAAAATTCTGTTATATCATTTCCTAGCGTTAAATAAATTTTAACATTTTCATCTATATTAAATTTTTCAAATATCAAAAAAGGGTTTGATGATATTATTGCTATCAACTTAAACTCATTTATTATTGGACAAAAACCGTATTTTTTTAACACATCAAAGTTTTTAATATTTTTTTTTATCTCTTTAATATTTAAATCGTTAAGTCCTATTTTATAATCGATATTAGTAAGAGTTTTAATATTTTCAAAAAACTCTATCTTATTTAGATTAAAAGAGTTTATAAAAAAATCTAAATAATATCTTTTATCTATCTTATAATTAAATAGACTATCTTTATAATACACTCGGTATAAATTTTTTATTAAACCTTTTAAAGATGTAATTCCACATTTTTTTAGTTTTACAAAGTTTTTCATTTTCTAAAATTCATAAGTTACTAATATTTGCTTAGTTTTAATAATATCATTTGGCATTAGATTTAAAAAATCACCGCCCATTCTTGCGCATTCTTTGAAATTCATTTCACTTTTTAAAGTTATAAAATACTGCGGAATGTTTCTTTTAACTAAAGTGTCTTCATAATTTTTAGTGCTTTTAATTAACTTAAAATCGTACTTAATTTCGCAGTGATTATTTTCTCTAAGCTTCCTTAGCTTATCATTTATTAAATTTTTAATATTATCTTTACTTTCTTTTATTACTGTAAAATTCTCATCAAGTTTTAAAACGAACTCTTTTCTATTACCGAACGCATTATCTACCTTTTCTTCTAATAAATAGCTAAGCCTATAATACTCCATAATACCTAACACGTTATAAATAAAAGGAAGTAAAACTGCCATTGCAACGCAAAACTCTAGCAAAGATAAGCCTTTGTTAAATCTACAAAAAGATAAGAGAAAACGTTTATTTTTCTTTATCGCCATATAGAACCTTCCTTTTTATTTAACCAAATAAAATCTCTAATATCATCGGATAATTTTTCACTAGAGTTTTGATGTAATAAAAAAAGCTTTATCGTTTTATCTTTTTTATTATATCTTTTAATAAAGGTTTTATGTTTAGAAATAGAGGCACTACTTAAGCCTGGCACTTTATTAGTTTGAAATAAAACGTAAATAATATTTAATTTAAAGTTTACTCCTTTTAAGATCTCATCTAAACCATCTAGCGAGGTTTCTATGGCGGTTAAATCAAAAGTATGAAGATTAGAAGAAAAAATAAATAAGTTTTTATTTAAATCTTCTGAAAGAGTATTCCTATCTGCTCTCCCCTTAGCACTAATTAAAGTTCTTCCTGCACTTTCTAATACATTTATAAAATTAGCTTTATATCCTTTATGAACTGGTGTTGACCAAATGGAGGTTAGCACGCTTGCTTTACCATCTTCAACACTATTATTTTCTAAATTATTTATAATTTTATAATCATCTCTTACTAAAGGAAACCGATATCTTATCTCTTGCAACTCATTTAGAGCAGCATTAAAACAGTCTAAACTTTTAAAGCCATCGTCTGACGTATAATATAAAAACTTTGCCTCATTATTTAAAAAAGAAGCTGCACTGATATTTTTTATATACTCTATATCTCTCTTATAACTTCCTCCTGGAAAAACTCCTACACCTACCGAGTTTAAGTGAGTGCTACCGTAAAAATTATAAGTATCTATTAGTATATTTTTTAATGGGGAAAATACTTCATTAAAACATTGCTGTGTATAATATCTAGGGCTACTAGTAAACTTATCATCGT
This sequence comes from Bdellovibrionota bacterium, assembly GCA_050952645.1. Taxonomy (GTDB): domain Bacteria; phylum Bdellovibrionota_C; class UBA2361; order UBA2361; family CAKMMH01; genus CAKMMH01. Next base: position 49,469 of record JBMNLI010000009.1, read on the forward strand.
TTTGTTCAAAATACATAGCGCTTGGTGCCTCTCCTACGCTTCCCCATAATTTTTTTTTATCATTTGGTGAGTTATATAAGTTTCTATCTAGTAAAAGTAGCACATCACTTACACTAGGGGTTGCATAAGAAAAAGCATTTAGTGGGTACGATATAATAGTTTTTTTATTACTACCTTTTTCATTACTACCTATAAAAAACTTAGTAAGGTTTGAAAACAACAGCTCGTAGTTTCTTTTATAAGATATTCTTATTCCAGTATCATCGGCGATAATTTCTAAACTATCATCTTCTAATCCTTGATTTAAAAGATAGCTTCTCGTTATATTTAATGCATAATCTTTATATGGATAAAATTTAACGCCTTGCAAACTAGCTTCATCTAAAATTTTTTGCACGCTTCTTTTTGCAGTATACAAAGAAGCAACATCGAATGTAATCATAAGTAAGAATGATAAGGTAGGAATAACAAATAAAACAAAGAAAATTAGAGTGCTTCCATTTTGATTATAAGTTTGATTATATCTTTGATTATTAAATAATTTATTTATCATATTTTTACATTTCCTATTTTGGCATACTTTCCATAGTCATTATTTGAGTTAAAGGAACCGATAAGAAAAATATAATAAGTCCAATAAATGCGCAAAGAAGCGGTAAGGTTGCTTTTACAGGCAAAACGGCGATTTCTTTTTCAACTAATTGTTGGTAGTACTCCTGCGTAGAATCGCTTAGCTCTTCCATAGGAGCTACTATTTCTCCCCCCTCTTTTTGAGCTATTCCAAGATGCAAAAAACCGTGTCTTATAGAAGTTAAATTTATAGAGTTAGCGACTAACGCTAAACTATCTTCAAAGCTAATTCCAGACCTATTTTTTTTTAATACCATATCTAAAAGTTTAGTTACGGGGTCTAGGGAGCCATTTTTTTTACTTAACTCTACTACTATATTTACTGCTGAATACACATCGTTTCCGCCTTGCACAGCCATTACTAAACGCTCCATTACTATAGGTAAATAAAAATCGTATTTTTTATATACGTTTTTTACTTCTCTATTAGCTAGTATTCTAATAAAAATATAAGAAAGCGAAATTGAAAAAACTAAAGCTATAATAAAATTAGTTAATGTTAAAGAAAAAAAGATCATTAAGATAGCAAAAATTATCAATGATAAAATTAAAAAAGTTATTTTTTGTTCTAATGTAAGTTTTATATTTTTTTCTTTTTCTTCTTTATCTTCTTGTTCTTTAGAAATTTCATCACTACTAATCGAATAGTATTTTTCAAGCTGGTCATAAGAAAAGGTATTATATAAATAACATACAATAAGAAATATTAGTAATGCTATCAATGTGTAAATCATATTTTACCCCTTGCAAGATAAAGCATCCACGCTATACCAATAAATACTAAGACTGTGCCTAAAGCCATAAGCCTTATTCCTAAAGGCGTAGAAATAGCATTAAAAAAATGCTCTCTATTCATTATCATTTGAATAAACGCTATAAAAACGCCACTACCTAAAATACCGAATGCTGAAACTTTTTGCATAGCGATAGCAGATTGAGTTTTTCTTCTAAATGATTGCCTTTGCCGAGTAACTTTAGTTAAACGTCTTAGAGGTTTATATAGCCCACTTCCCTCTTTTCTAGAAAGGATAAATGCTACTTTAAATAAATCTATATCGGGGTGTTTTATATCTTTTGCAAAATTATTTATCGCTTCCTCTTCAGACATTCCCTCTTGAATATCTAGTAAAACATCTAGTAATTTTTCTTTTAATATACTCGTTTCTAAAAAAAGATCTTTTACTATTAAAAGCGCCTGCAATGGGTCTTTTCCGCTTTTAACGCAAGATGCTAAGGAAATTAAAAATGCTGGGTAATCTTCTTCAAAATTTTTAGCACGTAAGATAACTTTTTTATTTAACAAAAAATATTCTATTATTAAATATGCAATTACTAGAAATAATGAAATGTAAAATTTAAAAAAGAAGATAGAAATAAAAAAAATACATACAGATAAAATAATACATCTTAAAATTAATTTTTGTTTTTCCTTTTCGTTAATTCCAGCGTAATAAAAAATATCATCTAGACTATTTTTAGTATCTCTAGAAGATTTTCTATTGATACCAAAAAATCCAGTGCTTAATAATTTTAATCTTTTTATATCACTTTTAAATCTCTTCATATATTTTTTTTATATTTTTTTATTTAATCGATAACTAACTCATCTTTTAAATTTCTTAAATTTACATCTATTTTTTTCTTTTTAAAATCTTCTTCAAAACTACTAGTCTTACTTACTACTTTCCAAGTCGCTTTTTGGTTTTGATAAGAGTATTTAAATATCTCTCGTTGACGCACGACATTATCTGCCATCGATGTTATCTCCCTAACGTCCATAATTCTTCTAAATCCAGAGTTATGACAAATATCGAGATGCACTATTATTTGAACTGCGCTAGCGATTTGTTCTTTTAAAATATTATTAGCTACCATTTTTTGAGCTCTTCCTAAAAAAAGCTCTAGTCTCGATATAGCATCAGCCGAGGATTTAGCATGAATAGTCGACATTCCAGAGTGCCCAGAGGCGCAAACATCTATAAAAGCCTCAGCAGCTCTAGCATCTCTAATCTCTCCAAAAATTATTCTATTCATAGCCATACGCATTCCAGCCCTAATACATTCTGCAGGAGAGATAAGCCCAGCATTATCCGTGTTTGCCTCTCTTATTCTTAAATATCTTACGTGCGGATGCTCTAAGATAATTTCGGGAGTATCTTCTATAACTAAAATAGATTCTTCTTTAAATATACTAGATGCGAGTGCTCGAACGAGAGTAGTTTTTCCAGTGCCAACCTCGCCTGCTATAAAAATAGTAAGCCCAGATTTAACGGCAGCATTTAAATAATCGAAAACTTCTTTTGGGGCTAGGGAGTATTTTATTAAATCTTCTACCTTAACTTTTGAAAATCTGTTTATTCTTAAAGTCAGGTAGGGACCTTTTTCGCATATCGATTGATGCACGGCATGCACACGGACAAATCCTCCTATAGTGCCGTCTGTAATCGGGTGGGCGGTAGAGTAAGTAGTGCCGGCTTTTTGAAGCAACCTTTCTACGTAATTTATATAACTTTCTTTATTTGGAAAGGTGATATCTGTTTTATAGTTCTTTCTTTTTTGTTGAACGGAGACATCATCAAAATCTGTAATAATAATATCGCTAATTTCAGGCGAGTCTACAAGAGATTGTAAAACCCCAAAAGGTTTTTGCTCTTTTTCTAATTGTTCTAAAATCTCATCTCTTTCAAACGATGAAAGTTCAAATCCGTGGCGAACTGAAATAATATCTATTAAATCGCAGAAATCTTTTTGAGTATACTCGCCCTCATCTTTTGAAAAATCTTTTCCAAGCTCTATTCTAATTTCTCTTATTATATACGATAGTGCAGGAGGAAGCCCAGTTTTTACCACGGTAGGTTCTTTTATAATCTCTTCACCAAATTCTTGTTTTATACTTCTCCAATCTCTTTGCAAAATTTTCTCCTAAACTTATCTTATATTTTTGGCTCTTCACGTTTTAAGGTAGGTTTTAGACCTTAAAATTAGTATCACTCACCTCGACGAAGCCAAAAAAACAATTTTTCTAACCCACCTAAAACGTGAAGAACCATATTTTTTAATTTTACTTTTAAAATTCTAAGTTTCTCGTTTCACGTTTTTTTATTTTACAATTTTATTTTATATTTTTATTTATCATTAATTATTTATCATTAATTATTTATCATCAATTATAAAGCCTTTAGGAATAGAGTTAGACTTTACCCATTTATCTCCTGAAAGAGCAAATATCTTATCTGCATTTCCCCCTTCTCCTTTAACTGAAACCACAGCTTTTATAGTATCTTTTTTACTCCCTCCGATAGGTCTTCCCTTTAAATTATCTGGACTAAAGATATTTTCTTCCCAGTTTGCCTCATCGTTTGCACTTCTTAACGCAAAAGCTATGCGTCCTAATGGAATCGCAGTGTTGATCGCTAAGCATTGTTTTTGAGTTACTAAAAGAGTAACGGTGCTTGGGATATTTGGTGATTTTTCACTAGCAACTGGAGCCGTGGAGCGTTCCTGAGAAAGGATTTTTACTTTCTCTGCTATAACAGATGTTTTATGTTTTTGAACGAGCAAAACGTCTACTAAGCTTCCCGAACCTGCCCAACCCTCCACAGAGGATGTAGCATCTACTCTTATAGTCATAGCACGCATACCTTTAGGAATTTTATCTACTACTGGGTTTTGAGGGTAGGCTGTAAAACTAAAATTAACATCGAACACTGGCAAGTTTGCAGGAAGTTTAGTTAGTGCTATAGCTTCTTGCATTCCACTTAAATCTAAAAGAGCACCTTGTGGCACTTGGTGTTTAGGAAATGATACTTGTTTAAATTTTATATCTCTTACTTTAGTTCCCATAGGAACTAGCGTAGCTGGAACGGGAACTTTTACGGTATTAAACTCTGCTACTACCGCTACATTTTCTTTGGCTTTCTTATTAACGCTATTAGAAATAATAATGGAAGATATTATTAAAGATAAACAAATTATTAGCACTATTAATAATTGGTTTTTTCTTTTATTTCTTTGATTGATATAAGAATTTTTTCTTTGAACCATAAAATTACTGCCTCTTTATAGAATTCAATTACCATCTTTTTTTAAAAAAAAAATTTTATATAGAAAGCCAAAGCTATTTTTAAAAAATTACTTTTAAAATAATACTTATAAATAATACTTATAAACAATATAAGTAAGATTTAAGAGAAGATGTTTAAAAAGATTATAAACATCTTCTCTTTACTACTTACATTATTACTTACATTTATTTATTAAAACACACGCTACTTCTAATTACCGCCACCAGAACCGCCGCCAGTAGTGCCTGCATCTAAAGTAATCCCTGTAGGTAAATCACCAGAACGGTCTACAGCCCAATCCCCAATATTAGTAGCTGCTGTTTGAAGTTTTCCGCCCATTGCTTGCAAAACTGCAAATACGATAACTGCAACTACAGCAGCACCTGCACAATATTCAAGTAGTGTTAATCCTTTTTGGTTTCGTTTTCTTAACATATATTCTCCTTTTATAAGAAAAAATAAAAAATTAAATTTAAAACTAAATTTAAACTGCTTTAGTAAAAAACTTTTTTTCTTCCTTTTCTTCTCTTTTTTCTCTTTTTTCCTCGTCTTCTTTTATATCATATTTTTGAGCTTTATAGTCTATAGTTTTTTTAGGCTCTGCTATTTTTTCTAAATTTTTATCTTCTAACATCTTGCTACGTTTATCTTCTTTACTATTTTTATAAGTATCTATAAAGCTACTAAATATTGTAGCAATCTTTTTAATATATCCAAGTATTATTTCTTTTATTCCAATTTTTGAAATCTCATATTTACGATTATCTATTTTTTCACTTAATGCAAAGAGTATATCTTTAAGCCTTTTATCCGCTTGTGAATAGAATGTAGCGCCAGACCCTGGCCATCTTCCGTGGGATGGAACATAGTTTATTGCGTAAGGAAAAAAAGCATCTTCTAATAATAAAGAAGAAGTTAAAACCTCATTTTTTAATATATCAGATGAAATAAGCGTTCTTTCATGTCTATTTTCTACGATATATAACTTTGCATCTGATGATAAATAATTTTTTGCATTTTTTATAAGTTCTAAGTTTGCAAAAATAGATGCAGGATCATTATTTATAATAACTAAAAGCACATCACAAACTCTATATAGACTAGTTTTTAACACTCCTTTAAAACAAGCTAAATCGATTATTATATAATCAAAATAAGTATCTAAATTTTCTAATACCGATAAGAAATTTTTATAGTATGAAGATTTAATAGAGTATATATTTTCAACCTCAACGGTTGGGGTCATACAATATAAATTTTCCTCATCATCCCATACATTAAAATAACACTCCTTTAGTGAGTCTTGAGTTATAGGTTTTAAACCGTCTAGAATCAAACCTAAACTTTCATTTATAAAAGGACGCACTTGTAAGAATCTGCTTAAATCTTGGCTTTCTATATCGCAATCTACTAGTAAAACTTTCTTTCCTTTATCTAGATAAATCTCTCCTAATGCAGAAACGATGGAAGTTACGCCCGAACCTCCCTTTCCACTATCTACTACTATTATTTTTGAATTTTGTTTTTTATTTGTTTTCCTTACTAATATAATTAGTTTTCTAAAAAAATCGTTTGAGGTAATGTTATCTAGAAAAATATCAGTAACTCCAAGCCTAGCTAGTTCTTCGATAATAAAAAGTTTATTTAAACTCTCATCTATCCAAGCGATTATAATAATATTAGGAAATAGTGTTTTGATATCACTAATAATACCTCTATCCTCAGAGAGGATCTCGCTTCCTAAGAGAATTAGTTTTGGGGATTTTTGAAAGCTAAGCTCTTCAATAGAAATAGATTTAACACTTATCCTTGGGATAATATCGGCACTTTGTGAGCCTGCATATATAAAATCACACAGTCTATTTCTTATTTTATTTCTAGACTCAGCACTCTTATCTAAGATTAATAATTCTAACATACAAGCCCTAAAATTAGTTTTATATTAAATTTTATTAGAAAGTTTTCGCCTTAAAAAAAGCGTTAAAAGATAAATTGAAAAAGCACACGTATACTTTAATTATATAATTTTTCAAAATCTATAGCAAATAAAACAATGTTTTATATAACCTTATAATAGACTACTTCTTCCTTTTATCAAAATAAATTTACGTGCAATTCTTAAATACGTATTATTTTAGCTTCTTTTTTTAATATTTTTCATATATATAATAGATAAGTGAGTTTATTAAAGTTATGAAAAAGAGACAATTTTTATTTATTTTTATAATATTTATAGCCTTTTTAGTTAGGTATCCTTTCGTTGGTGCAGGGCTACCCTACTTTCAAAATGAAGATGAAATGCATCACTTTAATAGAACTGTAAGAATGGTGCAATCAGGTTCCTTTAACCCGAATTATTTTTTAAAGCCAAGCCTCCATTTTTATATGCGTATTCCCGTAGTGGCTCTATCTTTTATTTGGAACGTTAGAAAGGGACACGTTAAAACGCTATCAGATATAAAAATTACTAATCCATACGGCATCGCATCGCACTCTAGCACCGCTTCTCATATAGGTATAGTAAAGTGGAATAGAATGTTTAGCTTAACGCTTAGCATTTTAACTTTAGTTTTAATATTTTTTATAATAAAAGAGCTTACTAATAATTATTATACATCCGTTTTAGGTTCTTTACTCTTTGCTTTATCACCTCCACAAATAGAATTATCTACGCAAATAAATGTCGATGTCCCCGTGATGTTTCTATGTTGTTTTGCAGTTTTTATCGCTATAAAAACTTATAACAAATTTTCAGTTTCAAATTTAATCTTCCTTTCTATAATTTCAGGTTTTGCGATTTCGACTAAATATAATGCAATGCCAATCTATTTTTTACCTTTTTTTACTCTTATCGCTAGCAATAAAATAAATTTAAAAAATTGCTGTATCGCTTTTATAACTCCTATAGTAGCATTTTTTATTGCATCTCCTTATGCATTTATAAATTATAACTTATTTCTAGACCATTTAGCTTTTGAGGTAAAACATTATGGAGTAGATGGACACGTTGGGCACTTAGCAGACCCAGGGCTTCAGCAACTTTTGTTTTATTCAAAATGGTTTTGTGTAAATGCTATAGGGTGGATACCTTTTATATGTTTCTTATATGGAGTTATTGTAGTTTGCGCTAAAAGTTTTTCTAAATCTATAAATAAATTTTCTATACAAAAACATTTGTTAGTTTTATCATTTCCACTTCTTTTCTTAACTCTTATGATATTTCAAAGAGCAAACTTTACTAGAAATATGTTAATGGCACTACCTTTTGTGTGTATTTTTGCGAGCATTGGTTTTTCAAAAATTTTAAAAATTTTTTTACAAAAAAACTTAGAGAAAAAAAATAAGATAATTACTATTTGTATTCTAGTTTTTTTCGTGCAAGTAGCCGTTCAAACATTTTTTGTAGAAAAAAAAGTTTTAAATATAAAAGACACTAGAACCGATGTTAGTGCTTGGGTTAGAGATAATCATAGCGGTGATTATAGTATATTTGTTAGCGGCAAATTAGACTTAGAGCATAATATTTTTGCTTATCCTAATATTATTAGAATAGATGAAACGACTTCACCTCTAAAGTTATATAATAAACATGGTAAATATTTAATTTTACCTAAGTATATAAAAAATCCTTACGAAAATTTTTATAAGGAGTATAAGGTATTTAATGGGCAAGAAAAGGATCCTAAAAATAGATTATATGTAAATCCAAATATAGTTATATATGAAAAAGTTCCACTAGAAAATCTATCTATCGATGATATAAAGACGTCTGCGTTAGATGTATCAGATATGTTTAATATTTACTCAAATAAGTATTCAGTTTCTATAAAGTGTGATAATAATAAAAAACTAAATGAAAAAGATGTGGACAAAAAAATAGATAAAGATTGTTGGCTCACATCTAATATAAATAAGGTAAGTCTTAAAAAATTTAATATTTCTAATAAAACATTACATTTTTCTTATATGAATCCTTGGCAAAATCAAAATGTAAAAATACTAGTAGGAGATAAGGTTATAGATGCTACTTGTAAAGATATTAAGCCTTGGGAGGTTTGTAAAAAGGAAATTAGTATTCCTAAAATAGATGGTAATGCTGAGAATATTTATATATTAGTGCAAAAACTTATATCCCCATATTACGCTAAATATAGCCAAGATGAGCGTTTCTTAGGAATTTCAGTTAAATAATTAAAAAATATACTTGTTAAATAAATATAACGATGTATTATTGAAAAACGTTTCGTTTAAGGAGGTTTTAAGAAATACTTAAACCAAAACTAAAAGAGAAACCCCCAAAAAAAGACAAATAGAAAGGGTTTTATTGTGGGCGACACTAAATGGAAAGATGGTCCTTTACAATTAAATGGGGCTGATGTAAAAGAAACTGTTGCAAATAGGTCAGAGGTTGGTGGATATCTGGTTTTTTGCATTCGCTTTACAAAGCTTCCTAGTAAAGTAGAGGGTAATTTGCCACAAACGATCGCAAGACTTTTAGACGACATGCTCGAAAGAGGAACGACGAAAAAGGGAAATGACAAAGAAAACGAGTCGTTTAAAAAACCGATCGTCGTTGTATACCTTAGTGAGTATTACAAAGAGCAAGCGCAAGAAATTGTAGACGCCCTTAAAAATTACTTAAAAGGGCGAACGGCTGGCTTTGCATACGTTACTAATGGCGCTATCGGCTCTAATAGTTTTGCGTATAGCAATATAAATGATGTGGCAGGGGTTTTTAGTAAGCTTGGCTTTTAACCCTAAAAAAAATTTAACGATTAGGCTAAATTTTTAACTAGCCTAATCGTTAAAGTGTGTCCCTTTTAGTTTTACTTATGTATTACCAAAGGTTTTACTAAAAAAATACTCTAACGCTACAATGTAGCAGGAGGAAAAAATAAAGATGCCTGACGATGGGAATGAAAGTACATTAAGTCTTGATCGAGAACGAGGAATCGATGTATTTCGGTTAAAACTTAGTGGTGATAAAAAAGCGAATATTCTTTTAGTATTTTTAAAATTACTTGAAGAAAATTTTCCATCTATCAAACCAGAAAAGAAAAAATCTCCTAGGATTCTCGTGATTGAGTTTAATGAAGCTTATAACTATGATAAGCAAAATAAAACTCAAAATGAGCAAGATAAAACTCAAGATGAGCTTCTAGAAGAACTTATTAAAGGCGACTTAAAAGGTTTAGTCGATGCTATTGTTTTTTGTTATCTTGATAAAAAATACGATACGTATTTTATACTAGATGGCAATAACCCTAACTGTGAAGAAATCGAAAAACTTATAAAGAAAAAAACTCGGCTCATATCTCGTATCATCTCGAGGATAAGGAAATTTTTTCTTTAAAACGAAACTATAATACAAGGCCTTATAAGCTAGAATACGTGTTGCGCGTGATAAAACACACATGCGTGGCGTAACCTCTCGCTATAAGGCTATTTTTTTTAACTTTAGTCTTAATAAAAAAATAAAGAAAAATTTTTCAACTCTTTAAACTTAAAATTTTATTTTACTAGTTTTTATTTACCTTACTAGTTTTAGAATTACTAGTTTTAGAAGTATTAGCCTTAGTCTTGCTAGTTTCTTTTTTAGCTTTTTCTTTTTTATTTTTTTCTTTATTGTTTTTTTCTTTTATTTCACCTTTCTCTTCACTCTCATTTTCTAAACTAGCAAGTTTTATAGCTCTAGCTTGTAAAAGTGAAATAGCATCATCTAAACTTATCTCATCTATATTATACCCAACTGGCACTGATGCATTTATTTTTCCATTAGTCACGTATGGACCATAGACACCAGATTTTAAATATATAGTTTCCTCAGATACTAAATCTTTTCCTAACTCCTTATTTAACGTGTTTTTTCTTCCCCTACCACGCCTTTTAGGCTCATGTAAAATAGAAATAGCCTCGTTTAACGTAATCTCAATAGGAGAAATATCCCCTAAACTTCTAGTCTCCTTTCCAGCTTGAATATAAGGACCAAATTTGCCATTAGCAACTATTATATCTTCATTATTATCGGGAAAAACACCGAGAATTTTAGGAAGCTCTAAAAGTTTTAGCGCTACATCTAGAGAAACATCTTCAAGTTTCATATTTGAAAGAAGTGAAACCATCTTAGGTTCTTCATCGTTCTCACCAAGTTGAACGTAAGGACCAAAACGCCCAGTTTTAACGTAAATGTTTTTCCCATCTTTTCCCTTTCCTAAAGACACTGGGCCTTTTCTCGCTATCTCTAAAAGCTCCTTTGCTTTTTCGAGCGTAAGCTCATCTGGGCACATCATATTAGGAAGAGCAGACGTTACCTCACCATCGGTTAAAAAAGGACCAAATTTTCCTATCCTTACCTCTATAGTTTTTTCGCCATCTTTCCCTATAAATATTCCACAAGCAACCTTAGGGTCTATAACCTCTTCACCTCTTTTAACTAAAGCTTCTAAACCTAAAGTAGAATTGCCAAAATAAAAATCACTTAAATAATTTATATTATTTTTTTCTCCCCTAGCTATAGCATCTAAATCATCTTCTAAATTAGCAGTAAATTTATAATCCACTAACTCACTAAAATCTTTCTCCATTAAACTAGTAACCGCCATTCCTAAAAATGTAGGAACTAAAGCGTGTTGCTTTTTAAAAGCGTAAGTCCTTGAAAGAACCACATCGACTATAGTCGCCCAAGTGCTAGGTCTTCCAATTCCCCTACTTTCAAGCTCTTTAATTAAACTTCCTTCAGTATATCTATAAGGTGGCTCGGTGTCGTGTGAAAGCGATGTAAGAGAATTTATATTTAACTCTTCACCTAACTCTAGCTTAGGAAGCATGCCTTCTGCTTCCTCTCCCTTAGCTTTATCTCCCTTACTTTCATCTTCACTATAAGCCCTTAAATGCCCTAAAAATTTCACCACCTTTCCTGAAGCTTTAAATATAGCATCTCTGCAATTTAACTCTACATTTACACGCTCTCCTAGGGCATCTTTCATTTGGGAAGCAAGTGTTCTTTTATAAATCATCTCATAAAGTTTAGAAGCCTCAATTCCAAGTTTAGCCTTAACTTCACTTATAGGGGTAAATGATGAGCCAGCAGGTCTTATAGCCTCATGAGCTTCTTGAGCATTTCTTACTTGCGTCTTATACACACGGGCATTAGGCGATAAATATTCCTCTCCATACTCTTTTTTAATAAGCGTTTTACAAGCACTTAAAGCCTCAGTGGAAAGATTAGTCGAGTCGGTTCTCATATACGTAATAAAACCGTTTTCATATAGAGATTGGGCTACTTGCATAGTCATTTTTGCTGTAAACTTTAATCTTTTATTTGCTTCTTGTTGTAAACTAGACGTTACGAACGGTGCTTGCGGTTTAGTTATAAAATCTTTTTTTACTATCGAAGATACTACTACTTTTTCTTTTTTTAATTTAGCTTCTAACTCTTTTGCGCTTTTCTCATTTAATAAAATTACATTATCACTATTTAATAATTTACCAGTTGTAGGTTCAAAATCTTTAGAAAGCGCTACTTTTTTACCGCCAACGCTAGAAAGCATAGCCTCAAAACTTTCGCCCTTTTCTTTTTTAGAAAAAACTCCCTTTATATCCCAGTAATTTGCAGATTTAAAATTTATGCGTTCCCTTTCTCTTTCAACTAATAGTCTTATCGCAACGCTTTGCACTCGCCCAGCACTTAAGCGTGGCACCATTTTTTTCCAAAGTAGCGGAGAGACAGTATAACCAAAAAGTCTATCTATAAAACGCCTAGTTTCTTGAGCTTTAACTAAATTATCATCTATTTCTATAGTATTATTTAACGCTTCATCGATAGCTTTTTTAGTAATCTCATTAAATAGCAATCTTTTTACAGGAACTTTTGGTTTTAACACTTTTAGTAAATGCCAACTTATAGACTCTCCCTCCCTATCACCATCAGTTGCTAACAATAAATAATCTGCTTCTTTTAATAATTTTTTAAGCTCTGCTACCTTCTTTTTTTTACTAGCTGGAATTACGTATAATGGCTCAAAATTATTCTCAACATTTATACCTAATCTAGTCCATTTTTCCTTTTTAACCTCTTCTGGGATTTCACTAGCATTATTAGGTAAATCTCGAACATGCCCGAAAGAGGCTTCTACTATATAATTATCTCCTAGAAACTTTCTTATAGTTTTTGCCTTAGTAGGCGACTCAACTATTACTAACGATTTTGACATACTTAACTTTAAATCCTAATATTTAATAACAATTTTAATAATCTAATAAAAATTACAACTTTTTTAAAAAAAAACAAAAGTGGATTTTAACAAATAAAAATTACTTAGTATACTATATAAATAACTTTAAGAAAAAAATGTCAACCATTTATATTTAATATTTACATTACTAAATAATAAATTTAAAAATTAAACTTAGCTATAAAAATAAAGTTATCAATAAAAAAAATTAACTGTGGATAATACACATAACATACTATTATTAAATAGTTTTTTACTTTTTTTTACTATTATATTAAGGTAAAAATTTAAGGCTTTTTATAAACTTATCAACAAGCTTCGGTAAGTTTTCCACAGGAGATGTGGAAAACTTTTGATATATCTTTCTGCTCTAGAAAATCTAATATATTCTTATTAACACCACTTATAAACACTTGTTCAGTCTGGTTAAATATAGTAGCTACTAACATTTCTCGCCTTTTATCGTCTAGCTCCGAGTCTACATCATCTAAAAGCACTATTGGGGATTCTTTTAAAACCTCTTCTAATAGCTTTAAAACGCCTAGTTTTAGCGATAACACTATACTTCTTACTTGCCCCTGAGAAGAATACTTTTTAGACTCTCTATCACCTAAAAACATTAGTAAATCATCCCTATGAACGCCTACTAAAACTCTTTTAAACATAAGCTCTTGTCTTAAGTAGGAATTATATCTATTAAAAAGCCCCTCTTTAGATACTTCATTTTTAAAATTATTCTTTAAAACTAAATTTAGCTTCCCATCGTGTGGGGCTATAGTTGAATATATATCCTTAGCCTTATCCTCTAAATTCCTTAAAAATTCCACTCTTTTTTGCTGTATAAAAAATCCACACTCGGCTAAAATCTTATTCCAAGGAATCACCTCTTTTTGAGATGCTCCTTGCTTAATAAGTATAATTTTATTTCTTAAAGCTTTTTTATACTGCAAAAGATAGTTTAAATATAGTGGCTCATAATCACTAATATGCTTATCTAAAAATCTTCTTCTAAGTTCAGATGCCCCCCTTACCATCAAAAGGTCATTAGGAGAAAAGGAGATGCAAATTAAATTTCTTATAAAATTATTTAAAGACTTTTCTTCCTGATGCTCTATAAAAAGTTTTCTGCCTTGGTTTCTAAAAAAAGATACACCAATATTTTTAGTAATATCACCATCTTTAATATCGGCAAACACTGAGGCTTCATTGTTTGGAAATGAGATAAAATCCTCAGTTTTTGCCGGTCTAAATGATTTAGTAATAGAGAGTATGTAAAGTGCTTCTAGTAAATTAGTTTTTCCCTCTCCATTATTTCCATAAATTAAATTTATCTTATTAGAAAAGTTTATATTTTGATCTTTTAAATTTCTAAATTGATATAAATATAATTTATCTACTATCATTTAATATTATCTAAAATTATCTAATTTACATTAATACGTATAGGCATTAAGTAAGCAACGCTCGATTTATCCTCAGGAGAGAAAATCTTTATAGGTTTTAATTGACCGAAAAGCTCAAAAACTACCGTTTCACCGCCTAAGTATGAAACTAAATCGAGTAAGTATTTTGGGTTAAAACCTAAGTCTACAGGGTCTTTATTATATTTAATTTCTATTTCATCTTTTGCCTCTCCAATCCCAGGGTTTGTGCTAGTCATAGTTAAGCAATTGTCTTCAAAGTGAAATAGCATTTTTTTATCTTTCTCAGAGTTCATTATAGTCATTCTTTTTAATGAGTTCATTATTACATTAGTATCAAACTCTACTTTAATAGATTTTCCCTTAGGCACAGCGTAATTATAATCAGGGAATTTCGCATCTATTAGGCGCATTCCCATTTTTTGCGTTTCAGTTTCTACTACTAACAAAGAGTCCGTTATCTCTATAAGTATTTCTTCGTCGCCTAACTCTTCTAAAATCTTCTTTAACTCAAAAACTCCCTTTTTAGGAATTATTATTCCATCTTTTAAACAAGGTATTTTTACCTCTCTAGTCGCTATGGCCAATCTATGCCCATCTGTTGCAACGGCCCTTACGACCTCTTTTTTATCGTCTTCTTCTAATGTTCCTTTTTCTAAAAACACACCATTTAAACTCCATCTAGCCTCATCATTAGAAACTGCAAACGAGGTGCTATCAAACATACTTAACAAAACCGATGCAGGTATTTTATGCTTTGCTTTTATATCGTTAGTTGGGAAACTAGGAAAAGCCTCAGAACTAATACATAAGATTTTAAGTTTAGCTTTAGCCGACGTTATAGATAAAATCTCCCCCTCTTCTAACTCTAATAAAATATCTTCTTCGGGAAGTTCTTTTATTATATCGGAAAACATTTTTGCATTAACTGTCGTGCTTCCATTTTCTATAACGTTTGCTTTAATCTTTGAAATTATAGTTATCTCCATATCAGAAGAAGAAACCGTTAAAATACCATCTTTAGCATCTAACATGGCATTTTGTAGAATTGGCATGGTAGAGCGTTTTTCTACAATATTTTGACTTACTTGCATTACTTTATTGATATCTTGTTTTTGAATAACTAATTTCATACTTTTCACCCATTTAAGAAAACATAAAAGAAAAATATATAATATTTTAGGAGAATACTAACACAGGATAATATATCAAAAAATAAACTAATTTTAAAGCAAAAAAAGAAAGATAATTAACAAAGTTATTAACAATTGTGAATAACTTTGTTAATATATTGAAAATATTACCATCTTTTTAATAAATAATTTTTAAAATTACCAAACAAATCATATTTTCTACATATTATATACAGAATTTTTCACTTTTTCTTAACATACAAAATATAAAGATTTCAATATATTATACCACTTATAAACAGATATAGTGTCCTATATAAAGAAACTATTAACAAATAATAAACGCTTTTCACAAGTTTTTATATAAATTGTTTTAAAAAGTTATACACATCGTTATCAACAATGTTGATAACTTTTATAACTTATTAAATTATTTAATTTTTAGATGTTATTTTTGGTGTGTAAAATATGATGATAAACCATACTACCTTATCTTATCAACATTTAATAACAAAAAACTAACAAAGTAGTAAACACTTTATAAACAAAAAATATATAATATTTTCAATGTTATATACTACTTATAAACAATAAAGGAAAATATCATTTAATTTTATAAACACTTAAAAAAAACACTTATTCACAATAACTATTTGTTTTTATTAAATAATTTTCTATTTTCTATTACTATTATTATTAATATTTATATATATAGTAGTAATAGTAGTAGGGGGAGCGATTTTCTGTTGAAAAGTTAGTTAATTATTTAATTCTATTAGATAAAGTTTGTAAGTAAACTGTTTGTTGTAATTAGAATAATTTTAGAAGTTTTTCACAATTTTAAAGGTTTCTCCACAACTCTATTTTTTTATCCACATTTTACGCTATTTTCTCCCAAGCTTTTACAAATGTTATCCAATAGTTATTAACAACTTTTCCACTAGGAAAAAGCGAGTAAAAATAGAGTAAAAAAAAAGGTTCTTCACGTTTTGAGTGGGTTAGAGAGTCTGTCTTCTAATGCAAATTGACAAAATTATTTTATAATACTGTTATTGTTTTATTAAAATAATAGTTAATTTTATTGGTAAAATAAATATTAGAGTTGTTAGGAAAAGTTATCCATAACTGATAACTTGACCTAGCAATTAAAAGCTAAAAGTCGAGCTGTCAGGCTGTTTATAACTTTCACAAAGACTCCGTTAAACAAAATGGCGTTTTGTTTCTCCTCGGAGGCCATCCAAAACGTGAAGAATCTAAAAAAAGGAGTAAAAATAAAAAGTAAAAAAAGAAAGAGAATTATTAGTTTTAGTAAACCCTAGGTAAACTTTAAGGAAGTTTTTATAACTTTTATAAAGCTTTCTTAACTTAGTAAGCTTTTTTCTATCTCTTTTATAATATTAGCAGTTTCAGGTTCTTTTTCTAATTTTTTAGAAACAACGTTTGTAGCATGTATAACGCTTGAATGGTCTCTTCCTCCAAACTTGCCTCCTATTTCTGGGTAAGAGCAAGTAGTATGTTTCCTACAAAGGTACATTGCGATATGTCTAGGAAATGATAAATTCCTAGTTCTTCTTTTTGAAATAATATCTGATACTTTTATATTAAAGTGGTTTGAAACTGCGCCTTTAATATCATCTATGGTGATATTTATTTTTTTTGGCTTGTATAGATGCTGAAAAACATTTTCTGCTAGCTCAATACTAATTGGAACATTTTGTAAGCTACTAAAAGCGTGAAGCCTAGTTAAAGCGCCTTCTAACTCACGCACATTAGTGAAAATATGCTCAGCTATCCAATAAGCGACGTCTTCATTTATAGAAAAGCCTTCACTCTCAGCTTTTCTTTTTAAAATAGCTACTCTAGTTTCAAAATCTGGAGCTTGCACATCTGCAATAAGTCCCCAAGAGAACCTAGTTAAAAGTCTTTCTTCGATTAGGGGAATATCTACGGGCATTTTATCCGATGTAATTACTATTTGATTTTTTGCATTATATAAAGCGTTAAAAGTGTGGAAAAACTCCTCTTGGGTGCTATCCTTTCCTACAAGAAATTGTATATCATCTATAAGGAGAACATCTATATTCCTTATAACTTCCCTAAAATTAGCCATCTTGCCAATTTTTATTCCCATTACAACATCATTTACAAAATATTCCGATGGGATATAAACTACCTTGTAATCTGGATAATTAGCAAGGATTTCATTACCTATGGCGTGTAAAAGGTGCGTTTTTCCAAGCCCAGAGCTACCGTAAATAAAAAGAGGATTGTAAGTTTTCCCAGGATTTTTTGCTACCTGCTCTGCTGCTGCGTGGCAAAATTGGTTATTATTTCCTACTACAAAATCTGAAAATCTGTAGTTTGAATTTAATAGCGAGGTTAATATATTCCATTTGATATCGCTAGTAATTCCTGATTGCATTCGCTGTTTTCATTATTTCTAGTCTTGTTTTTATAAGTATTATTGTTATATGAATCGTTATTATACGGATTGTAAGCGTTATTAGTAGATAGGTTCTCTTTTGTATTTTCACTATTAAAACCGTTTGGAGACTGAAGGTTTTTAATATTATTATATTGAATGTTATTTGGTGCAGGGCGTTTTACTACTGTAATAGGTGGTTGTTTCTTTTTTATATTAGGATTTTCTCTAAATTTTAAGTTTACATCATACCCTAAAATTTCATTTAAATTATTTGTGATTAAATACTTAAACTGTTGGTCTACATATTTTGATATAAATTTACTAGGTGTGTAAATTATAGCGGGTGCACGATGCTTCATCAAAATCTTCTATAATTAAATTTTCTATATAAGATTTAAAAACTTTGTGGGTTTAATTGTTTACTAAGTTTGATTAGACATCGATCCCAAGCATCTATAAAGGATGAAGATATAGTTTTTAATGTATTATCCGTCATTACTTAAAGTTAAATTACTCTTAAAATATTACCCTTAAAATATATGTAAATTAAAATATATAAATCAAATGTAAGCTATAAAATTAAAGTCGTTTTTTTTTGTATTTTGTGGAAAACTTTTCTGTAAAAACTTTTTCTAAAGTTATTAACACCTTGTTAATAACCTGTGAATATTTATTATTTATAAAACTATAAAGATATAAAGAGGTTAGATTAAATATCCACAAATCATAAATGTTATTAAACCTGTTTTTATATAATTTATCAAGTATAAAACAAAAAAATTTTCAAATATGGCGTAAGTTATTATAAATAAAAAATAAAAATAAATACTAGTAGATTTTTAGTATTTATTATATTCTTTGTTTTAGTTGTTTTTTTTTAATGACTTTAGTAGTTTTAATAATTTATATATAATCTTAAATTTTATTTATTAAATAAAGGTAAACGATTTTTAAAATATATCATCTAAATTTATATTATCTGAAGTCTAGGTTTTTATAAAAAAATTATATGAAATAAATTAATCGATGGACATTATACATATTTTAATAGTTTAGTTGAGGCAGGAGTTTTAACTCCTCCAAAAGTAAAAATGGTAATTGCTATTATTTTAGGGTTATTCTTATACTTATTAGGGTGCTCTCTAAGAAGAAGATTAAATAGTGAAGAAAAAATAAAAAAAGAAATTATACCGAGTGGAAAATTTACTGGATTTTCATTTTTCGATTTTTTTATAGGAAAATTTATGGGTTTTTATGATACCGTTTTAGGTGATAAAGAGAGAGTGCATTTACCATTTATAGCGACAGTTTTTTATGTTTATTCTTTTTTCAAACTTGTTAGCCTTAATCCCTGGGATGCCTGCTATTACTACTACAGTACAAGTTAATGTTGGTATGGCACTAGTTACGTTTATATATTTTAATTACCAAGGAGTTAAAGCTCATGGATTTTTGGGATATTTAAAACATTTTTGTGGCCCGATGCTCGCAATCGCTTGGCTTATATTCCCATTAGAAATTTTTAGCACGACATTAAGAATATTAACTTTAAATTTAAGGCTTTATTGGAACGTCACGGCAGACCATGTAATGCTTAGTGTTGTTACGGATAATGTATGCAAATATTTTGCTCCTAGTCTTCTTTATATTTTAGGAGTGTTTGTATCTTTTATGCAGGCATTCGTTTTTACAACGCTAAATATGATATATATAAATCTTGCTACAGACCATTAAAAAGCTTTAATATACTTTAAATATTCTAAGCGAAATATACTAGATGAAATATATTAAGTTAAATATACTTAAGTGTGTTTTTTTGCTTTATTTTTTTAAATTTTTATTTTGTAAAATACCAAGTAAGGTCTTTAAATAAAATTTTTGAAAAAGATTTTTTTGGTTATTTTGTGGTTTAATTATTTTAGGAGTATTTTAAGATGAAAAAAATATTTTAATAAGTTAGCGTTGTTATTAGTAGCAATATCTACTTCACCTTTAATGGCTTTTGCGCAAGAAGAACTTGCCGATGCAGCTAGCGAGGTTGCCCAAGGTAAAGACTGGGCAGTAATACTTTCCGGTGCTGCAGTGATGGCAGTTGCGGTAGTTGCTGGAACGGTATCTCAAGGAAAGGCTCTTTCGGTTTGTTTAGAATATATTGGAAGAAATCCTGAAACTGCTAGTAAGATGTTTACCCCCAATGATTATCGGTTTAGCTATGATTGAGTCTTTAGTAGTTTTATCTTTCGTTATTGCGATTTTAAACCATTCTTTAATAATAAAAATAATTAATTCTTTACGTTTAAGGTGGGGTTTAAAAATTTTTTTTAGGTTAGCTTAAAAATCAATTTTCTTTTAAACTTCTTAAGATGGTTTATAATGCTAATTTTAAAATCTAAAACCATCTTTAAAACGTGAAGAATTAAATTAATTTAAAAAAAGCTTTTTACTTTGCAAGTTTTTTGTTTAGGGAATTTGTAAGGTAGAAGCTTTTTTAGTTTTTACTAATCCACTTTTTTACTTCATAAACTACCTCTGCCCCACTAGCGCAAGCCGTTACTATTTGTTTAGTGCTTCCTTCTTTTATATCGCCAGCAACAAAAACTCCGTCGATATTAGTCATAAAAGAGTTATCGCTAGTAATAACTAAACCATTTTTAGTAGTGCTTATTTTATCTTGCAATAAAAGCATATTGTTTTCATAATTATTTATATAAAAAAAACCGTCTATATTTAACTCTTGCTTTTCCTTAGTTAAGTTATTAGTTATAAGAAGCGTTTCTAATCCTTTTAAACTATCTCCTTTAGCTTCAGTTATAGTAGTGTTATCTAAAATTTGAATGTTATTATTATTTAAATTCTTATTCTTAAATTTAAAATCTTTATTTTCTGTAATAAAAATAATCTTACTAGTAATCTTTGATAAATATAAAATATCCTCTTCTATATCTTTTGAATTTCCATAAACTGCGATAGTTTTATTTTTATAAAAAGGGCCCGTCGCAAGTAGTGCAAGTAGAAACGCCTTTTCCTAAAAAATCATTTATATTTTTTATAGTGCTTTTGCTTTGGTTAAGCCCAGTAGCAAAGATAACTGCTTTTGTATTATACTGAGTGCCACTTTCACCTATTAAGATTTTTTTATCTTTTAAAACGTAAAAATCTTTAATAACATCATTAACTATTTTAGCTCCACTATTTATGGCTTGTTCTTTCATATTACTAATCAACGTTTTCCCGTCGATAGGATTAGCAAATCCAGGATAGTTTTCTATATTTTTAAGTTTTGCAACTACACCGCCAAGAGTTTTTCCAGTAATAATTATCGGGTCTAGTTTAGCTCTACCAGCGTAAATTCCAGCAGTTAAACCACTAGGCCCAGAGCCTACGATTATAAGATTGTTTAGTTTCCATATTTTGTATTTTTAAAAAGTTATCCACAGCTTTATAAACAACTGTTGATAGTTTCAAGCAGTTTAAAGTAAAAAAAATAAATTTTTATTTTATAGTATATTGCTTAAAATTATAACAAAAAGTTATTTTTTTTATATAGTTTATTAAAGTAAGCACTATTTAATATATTTCAACTATAGTTTTAGAAGTTTTTAAGTGTAAATTTTAAATATTTGTGGATAATTAGTTTAAAAAATGTATAAAAAAAGTTTATTATTAGTAATAATTTATAATAAAAACAATATATTAGCTATGTTTTTAAACATATTTATCAACACCTGTTGTTAATTTTAAGTTTGTTAAAGTAATAAAAGGTAATTTTATATTTTTCTTTTAAAAAAGTTTCTCACTTTTTTAGAAAGATTTTTTAAAATATCATTAAAATTTAAATAGTTAGAGGTGTTTTTTTAAAGAGTTTTTTTTGTTGTAAACACTGGTGTTTTTTTTTAAATTTAAGTATCTAGTTTAATTTGACAATTCGTTAGCTTTACTGATTTGCGCTAATTTAAGAGTGCCTCTATTAACTCCTCACGGCTAGGATGCATAATAGGTATAAATTGTTTTTTATCACCTAATATGGCTGCTTGTTCTTTTTCTTTTCTTCTTAAGTTTTTATAAATTAGCTCATCTACTTTTGCTGAATGTAAAGAAATAATATTAACGGTTCCTTGTTGACCAATCCTGTGAATTCTATCTATAGATTGAAGCCAGTGTTCTGCATTCCAAGTTTTATCTAAGTATATAGCAGTTTGCGCAGCGTGGAGCGTTATTCCAACTCCCCCAGCTGCTGGAATTCCGATTAAAATTTTTATATTTCCTAGAGGGTTTTGAAAGTTATCTACTATTTCTTGTCTCTCTTTAATTTTTATATCACCGTAAAAAGGAGCAGTGCCTAATTTTTTATATCTTTCAATTAACTCATCTACATTCTTTTTATAATTAGTCCAAATAACTAACTTTCGTCCATTTTCTTTTACTAATTCCTCAACTATATCGTCTAGCTCTAAAAATTTCACTGGTTCTCCTTTCCAGTCTTCATCTAAAAGTCTAGGATTAGTAGCTATTTGAACGGCACGTAAATATTGCTCTAGTATGCTATCTATTTGCTTAGTGTAAGTCTCTCCGTCCATATTTTTTAGTTCTACTAAAAGCTCTTTACATAAACAATCGTATTTTGCTTTTTGCTCACCTACCATAGTTAAATCACGAACTGAAAATAATTTTTCAGGCAGGTTTACCACTTCTTCTTTTTTACGCCTTAAAAGAATTTCAGAGACTCTTAAAATAACATCATTTACTTTATCAACTTTAAATTTTCTAACAGCAAACTCACTCCATTTATTCCCAACCTCTGCAATTTTAGTAAGCCAAGAGTAAAAGTTTTTACCAAACCTTTCTCCATCATCTAGTATTAGCATTTGCGACCAAATATCTACAATATTGCACGGTATTGGAGTTCCGCTTAAAAGTATTTTTCTTTGTGCATGAAGTGCAATTTTTCTTAATGCTTTAAAAGTTTTCGAGGTTGGATTTTTTAATTTTTGTGATTCATCAAAGCAGATTAAAATCTTTTTCTTTTTTGCGATTTCTATTAGTTTTTCAGTTATATCATCTAGCCTTGCACTTTCATAATTTATGATTCCTATCTCTACACCTTGAGTTAAAATTTTATTTAAAATTTTACCTCTTTTACTTTTAGTTCCCGTTATAAGTTTAGTCCAAAGCTCAGGTGTCCAATACTCGGCTTCTTTTTTCCAGTTAGTGATAAGGCTATTCGGGCAAATTACTAGCATTAAATCTATTTCTTCTTTTTCTCTTAAATATTTAAATGTAGAAAGAACGGTTAATGTCTTTCCTAATCCCATATCATCGCCTAAAAGTGCATTCTTAAATTCTAATAGCCATTTAATCCCTACTCTTTGATGTGGAAAAAGTTTTGCTTCAAATTCTTTATCATTAAAATTTATAGTAGCATCTTTTAATTTTCTAAAATACTCACATCTATCTACTAAAACTTTTCGCTTTTTTAAATCTTGTAGTAGCTCTAAAAACGATTAGTAGTAGTGATAATATTCAAAACTCCAGCTTGGTTTTAAGGCGATATTTAATTTTTTATATTCATCTTCAATATTTCTTTCGTTAAATGTAAAAATAATAATGATTTTTATAAACGTTATGCAACTCTTTTTTTAAGTTTAAAAAAGTTTTTATTGT
>JBMNLI010000010.1:0-349643 GCA_050952645.1 Bdellovibrionota bacterium
GTAAAGGCCTAGCACCAGCCTTTAAATCCCTGTTAAAAAACTCCCCTAGCGACTTAAAGTCCTTTATATCCTTTGCCACTTCATCAGTATTTATCTTATAAAATTTAATAAAACACTTTGTTATTAAACGTACTAAAAACTTTGGAGATTTTATATTCGCTACCTTACCTACTATAAAACTTAAATGATTCTTTGGAACAAATAAAAATATCCAATACAACAACCTAGCTTTCATAAAAAAAATCCCCTTAATATTCCATCAAATAATATACTCTAATAAAATACTCCCATTAAAACAAATTATCCTCATTAAAGCTATAAAAAATTAACTTTATTTGTAATAAAAAGAATCTTATTTTAACTTCAAAATCATAATTAAAGATTAAGAGAAATTAGTATATTATAAATTTCATAAATTACATAAAAACTAAAAATAAAAATTTTTCTTTAAAATCTTGACAAAAAAACTATTAGTAATTATCATATACTTTGTTGTTTAAATTTACTGTTTAAATTTCTTATGCGGGGTAGAGCAGCTTGGTAGCTCGTCGGGCTCATAACCCGGAGGTCGTTGGTTCAAATCCAACCCCCGCGTCCAAAGTTTCCTCGTAATATTCAACATAATATTCAACATACATATTCATTAAATATACATAACTATAAATTTTGATTTTTTGATCCTATTGCACCGAATATTATATAACATCTGGTGCAAGATAAAGGGGAAGGGAAATAAAAAGTTCATATAAAGAATTAGTTTAAAAAAAAATGGTTCTTTACGTTTTAAGGTGGGTTTTAGACCTTAAGAATTAGTATCACTCTCCACGAAGCTCAAAAACAATTTTTCTAACCCACCCAAAACGTAAGAACCAAAATTAAGAAACACTTATATAAATTATTAAAAATAGCATACGTAAATACGTATTCGCTAAAGAACAACAAATACCAGTCTTAGGCTAAGTTTTAGCTCTTAAAAACATAGCATGCGTAAAACAAGGAAGAGTTTGGTTTTAAATTAAAAATTACTAGCTATCGCCACTCTTTGATTATATTTGATTACCCTTGATTATTCTTGATTATCTTTAATATCAATATCTTAAAATTTATTATCTTTAATATTATCTTTTAAAAATATCCCCCCTAAATATCTTCTTAATCGATATCTTTATTTATATTTTCATCTTCTATATTTTCATTTTCAATATTATTATCTTCTATACTTTCCTCTTTTCTCTTATTCTTACTTAAACTATCTTTTAATTTTGCTTTTTCTAATAAATCGCTAATATGATAATAATTATCCGCCGATGCATCGAAAAGAAATTCAATCTCTGGCATCGTTCTACAAGATAAACTTTCAGATAAAATATATTTAAAATACCCTTTCGCAGACTCGAAACCTCGCTCTACCTCCTCTTTTTTCTCTTTAGGTGCAACCCAAAAAATCTTTGCATACTGAAAATTAGCACTCACTTTTACACTAGTAATAGTCGCATCTTGAAGCCTAGGGTCGCTTACCTTTCTCATATTAGTAGCTAATATAACTTGTATGCGTTGCTGAAATTGATATCTTCTTTTAATATTTGCCATAAAAAATTAAGTCTCTCACGTTTTAAGGGGGAGGGTTAAAACCTCAAAATTATTATCACTCACCGACGGCTTAAAAATTACTCTAACGTAGGCGCTACGTCTATCATAACGTAAACCTCTAACTCATCTCCTACTTTGATATCATTATAATTCTCAATGCCGATACCACACTCATAACCAGCTTGAACTTCCTTAACATCATTTTTTTCTCGCCTTAAACTAGAAATCTTTCCATCGTAAATAATAACATGCTCTCTTAACACCCTAACATTAGCCCCTCTCTTAACACTGCCCGACCTAACGTAAGAACCAGCTATAACTCCAACCTTAGGAACATGAAATGTTTGTCTAACCTCAACCATACCTAGCGTCTCTTCTTTCTTATCAGGCTTTAAAAGTCCAAGCATAGCTTGTTTAACATCGTCTATTAAATCATAAATAATTCTATAAAATCTTATCTCTATATTATTCGACTCCGCATGAGACATCGCCCTTGCTTCACCTCTAACATTAAACCCTGCAATAATAGCATCGCTAGCATGCGCTAACTGGACATCGCTATCATTTACACCACCAACAGCACTATGAATAATATTTACTTTAACTTTTTGAGTCGATAATTTTTCAAGCGACGATTTTAACGCCTCGACAGAACCATGAACATCAGCCTTTAAAATAACATTTAATTGAACACCAAGCTCTCCACTAGCACGTTTACTAAACTCCTCTAAAGTCATTGGTCTATCGTTTAATTCCTCTAAAGCCCTTTTCTTTTGTAATCTATAATTTGCAACCTGCCTTGCTAAAGGTTCACTCTCTACCACTATAAACTCATCTCCTGCCTCAGGAACTCCGCTAAAACCAGTAATCTCAACTGGAGATGATGGCAACGCTTTGCTTAACACCTTTCCTTGATAATCAAGCATCGAACGCACTCGCCCATGCTCAGAACCACAAACAAAAATATCTTGCTTCTTAAGCGTCCCCTCTTGTATCAATACCGTCGCAACGGTTCCACGCCCTATAGATTGTTTAGCTTCTATTATTACGCCTTTTACACGAATAGTAGGATCAGCCTTAAGCTCTAGCATTTCAGCTTGCAAAGCCACTCCCTCTAAAAGCTCCTCTATTCCATCGCCTAAAAGTGCAGAAATCGGAAAATACATTACATCTCCTCCCCATTCCTCAGGTTGAAGCCCATGTTCTGCAAGCTGTTGCTTAATCCTATCTGGATTCGCCGTAGGTTTATCCATCTTGTTTATTGCAACTACTATACTAACCTTAGCTGCCTTTGCATGATTTATAGCCTCAATAGTTTGTGGCATCACTCCATCATCCGCAGCTACTACTAAAATAACTACATCCGTAATTTGCGCCCCTCTAGCACGCATCTCAGTAAAAGCAGCATGCCCTGGAGTGTCGATAAATGTAATATTTTTTCCATTCTCTAACGCCACCGTATAAGCTCCAATGTGTTGCGTTATCTTCCCTTGCTCCTTGTCTGCCACTGCACTATCTCTAATCCTATCTAGAAGCGAAGTTTTCCCATGGTCTACATGCCCCATCACAGTAACTACTGGTGGACGTGGTTTTAAATCCTTAGGGTCTGACACAACCTTACCTAAGATCGCTTCTTCATCAAAAGCAACTGATTCTACTTGGAAACCAAACTCATCTGCTATAAGCGAAGCCGTATCAAAATCTATCGAATGGTTAATAGTCGCCATAACACCAAGCCCGATAAGTTTCGAGATCACATCACTAGATTTTACACTCATCTGACGAGCAAACTCACCTACCGTTATAACCTCATCGATCCTTACAACCATTTTCGATGCTTTAGGTTGCGTTATTTCAGTCTTCTTACTTTCTTCCCTAATCTCTTCATCGCCTTTATTTCTAACTCTAGACCACCTTGGTTTTCTTGATGGACCTCCCTCGTAGTCTACTAACTCATGTTGCGAAAACTCTCTTCTTCTCCCCTTTCTCCTATCGTATTTTTTGCCGCCATCTTGACTACTTTCATCTTCAAAACTTTGAGTAGCACTAGCTTTCCCCTTTCTTCCTCCTTGCCCCCCTCTTGCTAAAGTCCTGTCTTTATCTTTATCTTTGTCCCTATCTTTGTCCTTATCTCGTGGAGTAGTAGCAATTTGGCTAAGCTCTATTTTACCTAAAATCTTTGGACCTAACTTGCTTTTTCTTACCTCTTCTTCTTTTACTTTCTCATTATCACTCGAAATTTCACTAGCATCTTTTGCATCTTGTATATCTTTTGCACCTTGGCTCTCATCTTTTATAGCTTTCCTATCTGCTACTTTAACCTTACTAGCAATGTTTTTGCTCTCCTCTTTAACAGACTTATCAATTTTATTAGCACCATCTTTTAAATTATCACTAATTTTTTCATCATCAGTTTCATCTAAAGATATACTAGCTTCTTTATCTTTTACTTTTTCATCAAGTTTCTTAGCTCCCTTACTCTCACTTTCATCTTTTTTAACATCTTCTAAAACTTCCTTACTAGCCTCTTTACTCTCATCACTACTACTAGCACTCTTAGCTTCTAAATCTTCGAGTGGCTCTACGTGTCTTCTTCGTCTAATAATATTTCCAGAACGCTTCTCTACTATAGTTTTAGACTCCCCCGTTAGCTCATCAACTTTTGTTTTCCTAATTACAACGGTCTCTTTTACAGGCTCCACGCTACCCTTTTCATCTATCTCAAAAGCTTTCTTTATCCTACTTACCTCATCATCATCAAGAGCATTAGAGTGAGATTTTATGTTTACCATCCCTAACTCTTGAGCCTTGCTTATGATCTCTTTATTCTCACGTCCAAGCTCTTTTGCAAGTTCATAGATTCTCATTTTTGCCATAATATTCTCTCCTCTTTACTCCTTATTCCGTGTCTTAACTATCCTTTCTTTAAGTATCTTTCTTAAGCTTTCTTCTTAAGATTTTTTCTTAACTTAGGAATAAGTTTTATTCTTAATTTATTTATTACTAATTTATTTATTATTTATTCTCTTTTTTTTCCCTTAATTATTTCTTCCTCTAAAGTTTCACTTCTTAAAGCCTCTTTGCTTACTTCTTCAAATTCTACTTTAAAATCTCTATTCGTTTTAAAAGCTTTTCTAAATGCCCCTACAATTAAGGGAGAATTAAAACATTCTTCATCTAAATGCACATAAGCACCACGTCCGCTTAAAACCTGTTTACTATCGAGCAAAAAATTATCGTTTTTATCAAGCACAAATCTTAACAATTTTTTCTTATCATCCTTTTTTTTGCAAACTATACAAGTTCTCTCGTTAGTAAACATTTTTTTAGACATATTAACTAGCACTTAAATTTTTTTACACTTAAATTTTTTAGCACTTAACTTTAAAGAACTCAATTAAAAAATATCTCTCTTTTTTTCTTTTTTAAAGAACTCTTCTAACGTATTTTTTAAAATAGAAACTTCTTCCTCATTTAAAAAACTAAATACCGACTTATCGTTTACATCTGCAATAGCTAATTCTTGCATCGAATGAAATCCATTATCGAATAATTTATTCTTTATATCATCACTAATATTTAAATTAGTTAAATCTGAACTCTCGATGCCACCCTTAACCTCTGTAGACACCTCTTCTTTAGAAGTAATCTCTTTTGCACTCTCGATAATACCCTTTACTAGCTCAGGGGTAATTCCTTCTATTTCTAAAAGTTCTTCTTCTGTTGCATCTGCAACGCTCCGAACGCTTCTAAAGCCATCTTGAAGTAAAAATTGTGCGATAGAAAAATCAACGCCCTTAATGCTCTCTAAAGCTGAAAGCACTTGCTTGTTTTCTTTCTCCACAGCGCCAACACTTCTAACATCGATCTTCCAGCCAGTTAACTTGCTTGCAAGTTTAACATTCTGTCCGCCTTTACCTATAGCTAAAGATAGCTGATCATCTGATACGACTACCTCCATAGTTCTTTCATCTTCGTCCATTACCACCCTAGTAACCTCAGCAGGGGATAACGCACGAGCTACAAAAGATGGCTCATCAGATGTCCAAGTTATAATATCTATCCTCTCTCCTCTTAACTCTTGAACTATCCCCTGCACTCTAGAACCCTTAACTCCTACGCAAGCTCCAACTGGATCGATAGCAGAGTCTTCGGCATAGACAGCAATCTTTGCTCTCTCTCCTGGCTCCCTAGCTACGCTCTTTATTTGAATGATCCCTTCGGCAATCTCAGGGACTTCTTGCTCAAATAATTTTCTTAAAAAATTTGGATGGCTTCTACTTAATATTATCTGAGGACCTCTTGCCGACCTATCTATATCTAAAATCATCGAACGCACTCTATCTCCTTGGCGATAACGCTCTTTTTCTATCTGCTCTCTCTTAGGAAGCACGGCTTCAGTTCTACCTAAATTTATAATAACATTGCCCTTTTCATACCTTTGAACGATACCATTTATAGTATCTCCCTTAGAGCCTTTATACTCTTCGTAAATAACGCCTCTTTCTGCATCTCTTAATTTTTGAACTATAACTTGCTTAGCAGTCTGTGCGGCGATTCTACCTAAAACGGACGAGTCTAATTTTCTACCTAGTTCATCTCCTACCATCGCATCTGGGTCAAACTTTTCTCTCGCATCTTTTAAACTAATTTGCGTATCTTCATCCTCAACCTCTTCAACTACGACCTTAAACTCCACTACTTCCATCTCTCCAGTTTCAATATTGTAGCTCGTCTCGAGGTTAAGGCAATGTCCAAAATGCTTTTTAGCAGCAGATAACATCGCAGACTCGATAGCCTCAATAAGAACTTTCTTATCGATACCTTTATCTTTTCCAATTTGGCTTATTATTGCATTTAGTTCAAATTTCATGTCTTACTCACTTTTATTTATTGAAGTTTATTTATCAAAATTTATCTATTAATTATTTATCCAAAAATTTATCCAAAATCAAAATCTACTCTCGCACTAATTATATTATCATATTTAATTTGCACTTCTTTTTTTAAAGCCTCATCAAATACGTTTAATATATCACCATCTATACTTTTTAATATGCCAATAAAACTTTTTTTGTTTTCCTGCATATCACGTAATTTAACCTTTACCCTCTCGGAAACTGCACCTAAAAAATGCTCCCTTACTTTTAACGCTCTATTTACCCCTGGGCTAGAAACTACTAACGAAACTTTTTCAGATAGAGAGCTTTCATATTCAGGTAAAATAGAGATTTTTTTACTTATCGTAGCGCAATCATCTAAACTTACAGCTTTATCTTTTGAAAAAATATAAACTGTAATCACTCCCGATGTATAAGACCTAGGATACTCTATATCGTATAGTGAAAACCCCTCCCGACTTATTATCTCTTTTATCTGTTGTTCAATGTTTTCTATAAGCATCTTTTATAAGCTTTTTTTAAATAGTTTAAAATAATTTGCTTAAATAATCTTACAGCATTTATTTACAGCATTTATATAGTCCGATATCCTTACCAACTTTTACTGCTCAAGCAAAAAGGCACAAGGCTTATTTAATATAACAAAATATGCACTTGATAAATTCTATAAAGCAAGGACTTGCTTTATAATCCGAAAAGGAAATAAAGATACATCTTAAACTACATCTTTTAAAATACCATTTTTTTAACTTTTATGCAACTATTCAGGCTAAAAATCAATAAGTTATCGGCAAATTATCTTCAGAAAAAATGGCGACCTATAAATTATTTAAAGTTTCTTTTAAAAATATCCGACCTTTAAACTTAACAAACGAAAAAATTTAAAATAAAAAAATAAGGCAACAAAGGTAGCAAATATGGCAAATATAAAAGAAAGTAAAAAAAATAATCTTAACTCTAAAAATAACAATAACCGATTTAATTCAAACGATAATTTTTCAGATGATAACATTTGTGAAATTATCCAAATGGCTGTAAATGATATCGAAGAACTATACTCACACTTTGATAAACTCACACTTTTTGAAGACTTTAATGATAAAGAAACTTCAGAAAGTTTAGAAAACTTAAACCGCTTAGAAGATTTTGAAAATTGTTTTGAAAATTATAGCGATATCCTAACGGATACGGAGCTTTATAGCTCTTACGACCCTTTAGAAGCAGAGTTTGATAAATACTTCGTCAATTTAAGCGATAATTATAATCGCCGTGCATTCTTAATACACTAATATTATAAACATTAAAACATAAACATATTAAATAAAGACTAATATAATATTTAGTAAAATATTAGTTTTTTATCATCCTTTTTTTATCACCGTTTTTTATCACAGTTTTTTATCATCATCTCTATAAGGAAATGTTCTTAAAATAGCATAATTATAGTAATGATTAAAAATAACTTTAAGTGCTGAAAGACAAGGAATCGCTATAAGCATACCAAAAATTCCCATAAGTTTTGCACCAGCTATTAAAGCTAGCATTATAGCAAGAGGGGAAAGACCGACATTTTTTCCTTGTATTCTAGGAGTGATAAATACACTTTCTAAAATTGATACCACACTAAAAACTACTAACACCCCAATTACCATCACCCAACCACCGCCAGAGACTAGCGACATTATAAGTGCAAAAATTATTCCAACCATCACACCTAGGTACGGCACTAAATTAGCAAACCCAGAAACAAACGCTATAACTATCCATAAGTCTACGCCTACTAGCGAAAGACCTATAGCATAAAGAATAGAAAGCACTAAACATATTAAAAGCTGCCCTCTTAAGTAAGCAGAAATAAACTTATCTATATCGACTAATAAATTACTTAAACCTTTTTTATATTGCCTAGGTATTAAATCAAAAAAAGATTTATTTATCTTATCAAAATCAACGCAAAAATAATAAGCAAATACTGGGAATAAACACGCATTTATAATTGCCATCGTATATGAGTAGCCCGTAAGTAAAGTGCTTCCTACCCCTTTAAAAATCTTTTGAAGATTCTCGGCATTAAGTAAAGAAAAAACTTTATTTGGAGAAATGTCAGTTAAGTCGAGACTTGGAAACTTTTTCTGCATATACTCAAACGCATGAGAAAAATTTACTCTAAAAAAATTAACTATATCAGGAATTTTTTCTTGAAGGATTAAAATCTCTTTTATAAAGTAAGGCGTTACTATTAACAAAAATAAAAATAATACTAAAGCTAATATCACCACTATAACAAATACACCAACCGACCTTGGAACTTTTCTCGTTTCTAAATAATCTAACGCTGGGTCTACTATATAAGCTAATATATAGGATAGCACTAGCATAAAAGCTACATCACGAAGCAAATAACAAATAAAAATCGCTATTAAAAAAAAGAAAACCATTAGAAGCTTTGGAGCAATTAGTTTTTCTTTATAACAATTATTATCACTTTTCATCAATATTCCTTATAGTATATTTATTATATACAAATAAAATATAAGCTTTGAAACTTTAACTCTCAATATAAATTAAATACAAATTAAATATAAATTAAATATAAATTAAATATAAATTAAATATAAATTAAATAACGACTAAGCAAAAGAACTTTTTTAAGAGAAAAAGAAGGAAACTTTAAAAAGAAACTTTTAAAAGAAACTTAAAGTGGAGCGGGTAACGGGACTCGAACCCGTGACATCAACCTTGGCAAGGTTGCACTCTACCAACTGAGTTACACCCGCGAGCGAAAATACTTCTTAAGTATCATTCATCTTAATAAAAAAATCAAGTGGTTAATAAAATTTTTAAGAAAAAACTATTCTAAAACAAATTTTAAATCTTTAACTTTGTTGTTTGATGCAAAATAATTATTTAATTTTTGTAAGATATTTAATTTCTGAAATGAAAGCTCTTGCATCCAAGATGCACTCGAAACTTTAATATAAAGGACTCTGTTTTTTAAAAGCATCGGAGTCGCATTATTTGCTATCCCTTCCCCTACAATGTCTTTCCAATTAGAAACGAATTGATACTCTGCAAATTTTTGACTAAGTCCTCGTTTATAAAAAAAGGCGGATAAAAATCTTTGCGGATTTTCCGCCTTTCTTTTTAAACGATATAGAGAAACTCTATCTTTATTTTCAATTAATCCCTGTCTTAATTCTTGAGATTGTAAAAATTCCGTTTCTCTTTTCTTATATGACATACTTAATACTTTAATTTATATAACTTAAAATTTTTTTTAATTTTTAAATTCTCTTTTGCAATAATAAAACAACAAAAAACATTACTGCAAATAAACTCAAATTTTAAAAGTACTCAAATTTTAAGTAGCAAAATACTAATTAACTTTATTAGCATCTTTTCTTAAAAAAGGAGGTATGCCACGGTCGTCATTATCATCATTAGCGCCTATAACGGGCACTTTATTAACTCGAACGCCCGATAAAGGAATAGTTTGCGTAGCCTCGGTAATACCGCCAACCTTAGGACGTCCTCCCCAAAAAGATGGTCTATCATCTCTTATAGTTTCGATACTAGGGCTTTTAGTTTCTGCACTACCACCATCAAACCCAGTAGCTATAACGGTTACTCGTACCTCATCTTTAAGGTTTTCATCTATTACCATACCCCAAATAATTTGAGCATCCTCTAAAGCCTCAGCTTGAATAAGCTCCGCAGCTTCCGTAACTTCTTGGATAGTAACGTCTGGAGAACCAGTAATGTTGATAAGCACGCCACGTGCACCACGCATCGAAACATCTTCTAAAAGTGGACTTGAAATAGCTTTTTCAGCAGCCTCAACAGCACGATTATCACCTACTGCTGAGCCTGAACCCATCATAGCCATTCCCATTTCAGACATTACTGCTCTAACATCTGCAAAGTCTAAGTTTACGAGACCTTCAAAAAGAATTAAATCACTTATGCCTTTAACTGCTTGATACAACACATCGTCGGCTTTCTTAAATGCATCTATCAAAGAAGTGTTTCTTCCTGCTATCGATAAAAGTCTTTGGTTAGGAATCGTGATTAAAGTATCTACGCTCTTTTTTAATTCCTCTATACCTCTTTCAGCGTTTTTAAGTCTTCTTTTTCCTTCAAATGAAAACGGTTTAGTTACTACACCAACGGCTAAGCAACCAAGCTCTCTTGCAACTTCCGCTACAACCGATGCACCTAAAGTTCCCGTTCCACCACCCATACCAGCAGTAATGAAAACCATATGTGCACCCTCTAGTGCCGTTCTTATTTCTTCGACACTCTCTTTTGCTGCAGCATAACCGATATCTGGGTCTGCCCCTGCTCCTAAACCTTGCGTCACTTCTCCGCCAATTTGAATTCTCTCTGGGGCTTTGCTTGATAACAATGCTTGAGCATCTGTATTCGCAGCATAAAACTGAACCCCCTCCAAACCACTTTCAAGCATATTATTAACAGCATTAACTCCAGCGCCACCAATTCCAAATACTTTAATGACAGCTTTTCTTGCTTTTAGTTCTTCTGTTAAATCACTCATACTTATACATCCTTATATCAATTAGGTTAATTCCATAAACTTTATATCTACAAAAAGGCTATAAATAAAGACTATAAAAAATTATACTCTCTTATCAATGTTCTTACCGTTTTTATCAAACTTATTTAAAGCTTATAAAAGCTTATATTAAAACATTGTTTATTTAAAACGTTATTCTACACTAAGTTTTAATAAATATCAAAGGAGTAGCAAATATTATTATTTATAAAAAAGAATAAAGAAAAACTATGTTTTAGTTTTAATCGTCTAAAAACCGCATAAGCCTTTTTGCACTATGTAGATCCTACATATTTTAGCGAAAAAACACAATATCAAATAAAAAATAAAATAAAAAACTTTAAAAATATACTTAAATTGCGATAAAAAACGATATAAAAAAGCTGGCCGAGTAGGATTCGAACCTACGAATGCTAGAATCAGAATCTAGAGCCTTACCACTTGGCGACCGGCCAATAAACATTAAAATAAAACAACCGTTCTAATTTTCGTATAATTTAAAGCTATGCTTCCCTCAAATTAAACGATTTTTTCTAATATTACATTACCACGAGCATCTTTCTTAAGGACATTATTATTAATATCATTTTTACTAGCATTTTTACTAGCATTGCTACTATTACCATTACTATCGCTAGTTTTACACTCGATAATAAGCCTGTCATCCTTAATGCCGATTTTGCTTATATTATAAAACGCTTTCCTAGCCTTGGGGTATTGTGCATAAATCTTTCTTAAATTAACGCCTTTAAAATTCTTAATATTTAATTTTTTTTCCTTATCTGCAAAAACTAAGCTATTTATTTTAAAATCTATCACATTCGGTCTTTGACTATTAAATATTAACGAGCCATTTACTTTCCCATTTAAAAATCTTCCCTTAAATTTTTTAGGAGACGAATTAACGCTATCTAAAGGCACTGAAAACTCAATATCAAAATTAGAATCTTTTATATTTGCATACACCCACTTAGTAAGCGTTATATCTTTATCTACATTTCTTATTAAAACATTAACATCCTCACCTACTAAAGCATACTCTTTACAAGTTCCACTTTCAAGCGATTTAACGAAATTTGAAAACTCACGCCTTTTTTCTAACAACTCCTTACTAGACATCGACATCTTAGTTATTTTAATAGGCGTTTCTTGCGTATTAGGTAAAAGAAAATCTATAAACTTATTAAACTGGTAGTAACTAAGTACTAAAAACGTAATTATTAAAAAGAATATAAACCATAAAAATTTTTTCATACTGTAAATTTCCGCCTGTAAATTCCCATCTTACAAAAATTATTTTCTATAAACAATTTAAAAAATCATTTTCTATATCATCGCTATTAACTTCACTGTCATTAACTTCACTGTCGTTAACTTCATCGCCATTAACTTTATTGCTATCTCTAAAAGCGATGCTTATTTTAGCAAAAAAAATCCTTTCTTGCCACTTTCTATTAAGCTTAACGAAATCTTTCTCTGTGCAAACTACAAAAGCATTCTTTTCTTTAGCCTCGTTATATATCTGCTCTAATTTTTCTTCTTTAATCTCTCTATGATCTAAAAAAACGTAATTTTTTATTATCTTAAACCCAAAATACTCTAAAGAATAAAAAAAATTCACAGGTTTTGAAATAGCACAAAACACTACGATGTTCTTTTCTATATCGACATTCTTAAAATTACTATCGTATATAGAAAGCTTATAAACGAAACTTTCAAAAACTCTTAAATTTTTAGGAATTAAATTTTTTATCTTTTTTATATCCTCCTTTACATTATCCTCCCTTATAGCACCCTCCCTTACATCAAAATCGCTCTCTACTACTGGGGCTCTATGATTTAAAACTACTAGCGTAGTTCTTCTTAGTGCTTGATAAATGCTTTCTCTTAAAAACCCCTTAGGTAAAAGCTCATTTAACAAAAAATCTCTCCTAGCTTTTTTACTACCTACATCTACACACAAAATATTTGTATTTCTATAAATAGCACGATGCTGCATCGCATCATCTAAAATTATAGTATCTATGTTTTTATAATTATCTCTTAAATACCTTACCCCTTTAACTCTTTTAGGCGAAACTACTACTTTGCATTTTAAATTATTATTAACAGATAAATTATTAGCAGACGAATTACTAGTAGATGGATTACTAGAATTTAAATTCCTATAAAGCATATAAGGCTCATCGCCTACTAGCCTTGGGCTATCGTTTTCTAACACTTCATAAACACCTTTTTTTATTTTAGACTTATAACCTCTAGAAACTATCGCAACATTTTTGCCTTGCGAAATTAACCTCCTAGCTATAAGTTCTACTAACGGCGTTTTTCCACTTCCTCCAACTGATACATTGCCAACGCTAATAATATTTAAATCATCGAACTTCCAAACTTTAAAAATACCCTTATCGTATAAAAAATTTCTTACCGATGTTATAAAAAAATATATATGCTCAAATGGTGTTAATAAAAATTTCAAATTCAACTCTCTTATTATTTTCCTTTTTACTTATTATATTCCCTTTCTCTTAATTATCTTCCCTTAACTAATCTCTTTTAAAATAATATCCGTCGCTCCACACAAACTTCTAGCATACTGCATAGCCTTTTGTCCTTTCTCTTTTAAAAGCTCTGGGACATTTAATAAAACTACTAGTATCGCATCTAAATCCTCCTCTTTTCTAACTATCGAGACGTATTCATGCACTAATAAATTGTTTATTATTTCTTCATAATTTTGGTAATGCTCGCCTAGAAAAACGTACGCCCCGTAAACGAAAGCCTCTAAAGGGTTATGCCCTCCTATATTTTCAATACTTCCTCCTATAAAAACTAGTTTAGAAAAAGAAAAAGTTTTATCGAGTTCTCCATACGTATCTAAAAAAACTACATTTGCACCTCTCTTTCCGCCTTTATTTTCCGTCCAATTAACGAAATTAAAACCATACTCTTTTAATTTATTCTCAAAATAAGAAAATTTTTCTTTATGGCGAGGCGCTACGATCAACCCAACATCTTCATTATTATCTAAAAGTGTCTTTAATGTAGGAAACAAAAACGCTTCTTCTTTAGGTCTAATACTAGCAAGAGTAATAACCTTATTTATTTTTTCATCTGGAAAATACTTTTTAAAAATTTCTAAAGCCTCAAACGGGCTTTTAACTTTTAACGTCGTTTCATACTTTGAATTTCCTGCAACTAATAGCTTTTTATCATCAACCGCAAGAGTTTTAAAGTATTCATAATCTTTATTAGTTTGAACTAATATTTTTTTAAAACTATTTAATAGCGGAGTTATCACAAAAGAAAATTTCCTATATTTTTTTATAGTCATATCTGAGATTCTTGCATTTATAAGATATAACTCTACGCCTTTTTTTGAAAAATACTTTATAAATATAGGCCAGATTTCCGTTTCAGTAATAATTATCTTTTTTGCGTTAAACTTTCTAGAAATTAACTTATAAAAAAGCGTGCAATCAAACGGAAGAAGACGACACTCAGAAGCTACATCTTTTCCTATATCTAACCCAGAAACCGAAGTTGCAGTAAGTAAAACTTTAACGCCCTTATTTTTTTCTTTATACTTTTTTATAACTGGCAATATCCCCTTAATCTCTCCTAGCGATGCTCCGTGAAACCAAACGTAATCTCCCTTTTCTATATTCCAAAACCCGAATCTTTCAAGAATTTTTTTTCTTCCTCTTTTTCTGCATAAGAAAAAAGGAATTAGAATAAAAGATAAAAAAAATGTAGTTATGTCGTATAATACTAAAAAAACCTTATCCATTCTACTTAACTTTTAAACACTCCTTTTTAGCCACATTGCAAGTTTTATTTAACTCAAATTCAAGCTCTTTTCTAGCTTCTTCTCTTTCTTCATCGTTTAAATTTTCTTTTACCGTTATATATTTTCCTACGACGAACGCTCCTTTAGTAAATGGTTTTGCTAAAAACATTTTGTCCCAACTTCCAAACACCCATTTGTCCTTAAAATCCACAGCAATAGGAATTATAGGGGTCTTTGATAGAGAGGCGAGAACTACCGCACCAGTTTTTGCCGTTTCTTTTGGACCTTTTGGCCCGTCGGGCGTAATTACAGCGATAGTTTTTTCGTTTTCTAATTTTTTAAGTAAGCTTTTACTCGCTCCTTTAGCATTTCTACTTGAAGAACCCGCAACTGAGTCCATTTTGTAATACTTTATAACGTTTGCGATAATTCTACCGTCATTATATCTACTAATAAGCACCGTAGCTTTTGAGCGAGTTGGCTTTAAAACGTACTTTGTAGCTATCGGAGCCATTAAAAGTAAATTCGAGTGCCAGAAAGTTGCAACTGCTCTCGATGGAATTTTTTCTTTATCATCTAAATAAACTACATTCCATTTTATAGTTTTATAAATAAGATAAGTGAGAATAAATCCTAAAAACCCTGGGATATGAATTTTAAAAAATTTTTTCATACTTAAATTTTTTATCTTAAATTTTTTATCTTAAATTTTTTATACTTTTACTTTTTACGCTTTAGTTATTATTACGAGCATTGTTATTGCAATATTATTATTACTAGTATTGCTTTTGCTGTATCGCTTTTATAGCATCGCTACTTTCTATATTGCTACTTACTATATCGCTACTTATCTTCCTTAAACTGTAAATCATAAAGTTTCTTATATTCACCATTTAAGGATAAAAGCTTTTCATGAGTTCCCATTTCAACTATGCTACCCGATTTCATAACGACTATGCAATCTGAATTTAAAATCGTTGATAACCTATGCGCAATCACGAGACACGTTCTATTACTTGCTAATTTCTCTAATGCCTCTTGCACCTCTCTTTCCGATTGGTTATCTAGTGAAGCGGTAGCCTCATCTAAAATTAAAATTGGAGCATTTTTTAAAATAGCCCTAGCTATGGAAATCCTTTGCCTCTCTCCTCCAGATAAAGCGTGCCCAGACTCTCCTACTATGGAATCAAATTTATTAGGAAGTTTATTTATAAAATCATAAGCAAAAGCCGTCTTAGCAGCACTATAGACATCTTCCCTAGTAGCTTCTAAATTGCCATAAGAAATATTGTTATATACAGTATCATTAAAAAGAAATGTGTGTTGGCTTACCATAGCAATTTTTGAACGTAAATCCTTCAATGTTAAATCCTTAACATTAACGCCACCTATTTTAACTGTGCCACTTTGTGGATCTATAAACCTTGGAAGCAGATCGACTAATGTCGATTTTCCAGCTCCAGAAAGCCCGACGAGTGCATATCTTTGCCCCTCTTTTATAGATAAATTTATATCTCTAAGAGCAAAATCATCATTCTCTACATTATAAGAAAAAGACACGTTTTTAAATAAAATATCATTAGACTTAGGAAGCTTAAGAGGCGTTTCTGGGTCTACTATCTTAGGCGTTTCATCTAAGATTTCAAAAATTCTATCTGCTCCAGTTAATCCTTGTTGAATATTCGTGCTAAGTTTACTTAATTTTTTAAAAGGCTCATACATTAGTAGCACCGATGTTATAAAAGCGATAAATTCCCCTTGGCTTTTTAAGCCATGAATAACGCTATAACCTCCATACCAAATCACGCCTGCAATAGCGGCACTTGCTAAAATCTCATTAAGTGGCCCCGTTATAGCTTTTCTTTGTTCCGACTTTATAAACTCTTTATTTACTATATTATTGTTTTCTGCAAATCTATTTTTCTCAAATTCTTCCCTTGAAAAAATTTTTATAACCTTATTTCCTATAATACTTTCAGTAAGCATTGCAGTTAGAGCGCCGACCCCATCTTGTCCTTTTTTACTATGTTTCCTAACGTTTCTTCCTATTTTATATACTGGGAACACTGCAAGTGGAAATACTAAAGAAGCGACTATTCCTAGAAATGGATCTAAATAAATCGCCGCACTCATTAAGGATATAAGTCTTATAGTATCGCCTAAAAGAGATGAAAAAGAGTCTGTAAGAAGCGTTCTTAGAAGCGTCACGTCGCTTGTTATCCTGCTTAGCAAATCTCCAGATTTTTTCACGATAAAATAACCTGGCGAAAACTCTAAAAGCTTATTATTTATTTCAGCACGCAAATCACGAATAATATTATACCCAGCGGCAGCCATTAAATATTTTTGCAAAAAGTCCATAAGACCTCTAAACGAAGCAAAAACTATTAAAACGATTGGAAGAATATATAAAACCTCCCTGTTTTTACTTGCGAAAACCTCATCTAGAATATATTTAATAATAAAAGGAAGTGCCCCTTCGGTTGCGCCATAAATAATCATTGTGACCATGCCACCTATAAAGAGTGCCCTATATGGTTTTAAATATTTTAAAAGCCTTATGAAAATTTGAGGATTTTGACTGTTAATATTTTTCATTGATAATTATAAATTGATAATAATAAATAGATAAAAATTTAAAAAAACTTTCCTAAAGCCCTTTAAAAAATAAACTTAAAAAAACAAAATTTAATAATAAAAAACTTTAAAAAACAAAACGAAAATAACTAAATAATTTTAACATATTATTTTTATAAGATAAAGATTAAGAATTAGGCTAAGCCAAGGTGGAAAACAATAAACATCACCTAAAATACCCATAAAAATTATACCAGCATTTAGGGTTTTCTAGTAAATTTTTTTCTAAAAATTTAGTATACTGTTCTACCGCATATTTTAAATCATCACTTAGAGGATTACTAAACTCTATCTCCTCTAACAAAACTTTATAAGTATTACTTCTACAAGGCAAAACTAATATCGCAAACACTAAATGCTTCATTCTTTTAGCAAACTCAAATGTTCCCTTTGGGAAACTACAACTCCTACCTAAAAGTTTTCCAGTTATAACCTTATCAGGACTCTTAGCCGACACTCTATCTCCTGCCATAAGTAAAATATCTCCCGCTAACAATCTTTCATACAGCGTCATTATAATTTCAAAATCTAATCTCTTAGTAGAATATAACTTAAACGCTTTATTTATAGCTCTTTTTTTAATAAACTTATGAAAAATACTATCTTCATTTATCTCCATTAAAGCATGAAGCGAGCCTACAAATTTATCCTCACCATTATCCTCACCATTATCTTCGCCATTATCCTCGCCATTATTCCTATCTTTAAAAGCACTAAATACCTCAACATTGCCTAAATGAGACGAAATAAGAAATACCCCCTTCTTACTATTTAAATTCTTATTAAACTTCCTATAACTTTCATTTTCCACAACTTTAAATTTAATGCTCGAGTTCTTATTACATATAGCATCCATCTTGTCCGCAAGAGAAAAGGCATAACTTAAAATATGCTTAAATGATGAAAATTTCTTTACCCTTATATTATGATTTTTACAATAATCATATAAAACTTTTCTATACTCTTTTGAAGCCACTCTTGCTGGCTTTGCAAACATTGTAATTACTAAAACTATCGGATATAAAATAATCTTTAAACCCCTAAGGTCTCCTAATTTATACACGAGCCATAAAAACTCTAGCCTTAAAACTCCAGCAGCTCGCTCAGGGATTTTATACCACTTATCCATTCTTAAATTATTATTTAAATTGTTTTTTGTTTTACTCATTTCTTATAATAAATAACGAAAATAAATACGATATCATTAACCCTAATGCAATAGTCATTCCCATAATAGATATTATCCTAAAGCTTGCAAACGATAGAAGCCCGAAACCTACAAAGCTACTTAAAAACGCATATAATATCGACTTTAAATTTTGATTCTTTTTTATACTTAAGTGAAAAATAGTGCAATCTATACTAAGCCCTAAAATTATAAAAAAACTCATTAAATGAAAAAAAGTAATATACCCTAACATGATATTAAAAAATGATGCTAGCGAAAAAATAGAAACCATTGATGGAAGCAGATATAAGAAAGCTCTTTTTCCATAAAATAAAAAAATCATACAAGCTAAAACTATCATACTATAAAAAAGAGATATATAAGTTTCCTTTGCACACTTATTAAGCGCTTCTTGAAGCATAAAGGTAGGCGAAAACAAAACTGCATTTTTAGGTAAATTTTTTATCTCAAAAGAAACAGGGATTACCTCTAAAATCTCTTTATCTTCTATTATAAATCGATTATATAACTCACTAAACGATTTTAAAAAATCATCTTTCAAAATGAAATTAGCTTCTTTTTCTAACTCTAATTTATTTTTTAAACCAAGCTCATTTCTTATATTCTCTTTTTCTCTATCGTATAATTTTTCAATAAGTCTAAAATTTTCTTTTTGCCTTTTTAAAGATGGAAAAATTGAGGCTAAACCAAAGAAATTATTTTTGTCTTTTGCATCTATATTTATATTATTATTTTTATTATTTATATTATTATTTATATTTTCTCTTATCTTCTCTTCAGTTTCTAATACATCTTGCAAACTTTCTCCCTTTATTACTAAAAACCTACTCTTTGAAGCATCGTTTAATGAATAAAAAAGTTTATCTGCTTTTTCTAACTTTTTATCTGCTACATAAAAACTAGTTAAATCATTCTTTATACTTATATTATAAGTTCCAACTACTATAAATGACAAAAACAGTGTCGTAATAATAGCCTTTGTTTTTTTATTAAAAGGCATAACATAAAACTTTACGCTAGTTGCTTTAAATACATTTTTAGATAGACACACTACATAAAAAAACGTTCCAAAAAGTCCAAAGATAGTAAAAACTGCGACTTGTTTTAAAAGCGGAATAGATAAAAACAATAGTGGCGTAAAACAAAATATAGTAGTTAAAAATGATTGAAAAAGTGCTCTCTTTACTTCCTTTTCACTTCCCGTGTTAGAGGAAAACATCTTGTGAAACGTGTAATCTATACATATTCCTATTAGCGATGAACCAAACACGAAACTAAGTATATGTATCTCATCAAAAAATATTATAAGCCCTAAAAGCGCCACTAAAAAACCTACCGATAAATTAAGTGCTACTACAAAAAGTGCTCTATAATCACTAAATAATGTTTTAGTTAATATTATAAGAAAAACTATCGAACACATAGAAAGGAGCGATATTTCAAACTTACTTTTATTATACATCGATAACGTATGGAGTGGGACGCCTTGAAAATAAAATTTTGATTTTAAATTTAGCTTATTATAAATTTCTTTAATCTTGTTTACTTGTAAATTAAGATTATCTATATTTTTAGCATCGACACTAATATTCATCATTACGTATCTGTTCCCATCTAACTCTTGCCATAAAACTCCATCTCTTTCTTGCCACTTCGTAGGAATTAAAAACCTTGACATATACCTATTAAGCAAAGAAAAAGGGTCTAACGATGCATCAAAGGCAAGGGGTGAGAAAGTAGTGCTTATAAACTCAACGCTCTTATTTACTATACTTTGAGTATTATTATTTATTATATCTTCTCTATCTTCCTTTAATAAAAATACATGCCTATATTTTTTTACATACTCTAGCCCCCTATCTAAAAGGTCGCAAGGCATTTTATAAGTAATATTTTTAAAATCTTCCTTTAATAAATTTTCGTAAAACGAGTCTGCATCTTTTTTTATTACATCAAAATCTTTCCCTTCGATTAAAACGTTTACGCTAGATGAAAATTT
Organism: Bdellovibrionota bacterium; assembly: GCA_050952645.1. Classification (GTDB taxonomy): domain Bacteria; phylum Bdellovibrionota_C; class UBA2361; order UBA2361; family CAKMMH01; genus CAKMMH01. The sequence continues at coordinate 20,680 of JBMNLI010000010.1, forward strand.
ATCTTGTATCGCATTTGAAATTTCCTTATCTACACTTAAAGGAAGAAGCTCCGTAAAAGATGAGTTTAACTTTATCGGATATCTAACGAATAGAGAAATAGCAAACACTATAACTAGTAGTATTAAAAAAACGATTTGCTTAACACTTAATTTCATCATTTAGCATAACCTTTGCATCATAAAACTTTAAAGTTATAGATATTCCATTTTCATAATTAACATTTATACTTTCAATTTTCTTTTCATCACCTACTACCTTAATTTGACTAATAAACTTTTTCATCTTGTTAGCATTAGGAATAAGCGTAAGTGCCCAAGAGCTAGGCACTTTCTTTTCAGTATAATTTACACTAAAAGCCCTATGTAGCATTTCATAATCTTTTAAAAGGATATTATCGATAAGACTTGAGATCTCAGAAAAATACGGCAAATCTTTTAAAAGTGCATTTTTTTCTTCTACAGTGCCATCTTTAGTTATAACTTTCGAGCAATAACGTGTTTTTGTAGATATAAAAATAATGTTTCTAGGGCTTTGTTCTTTCCAAATAAAACCTTTATTTTTAATAAATTTTACTACGCCACTACTTTTAAATTCTCTTTCTAAATTAGGAACTTTCTTTATAGTTTCAAACTCTTTATTAACTACCGTTAGGTTATCTATAAATTTTAAAAATTTGCACTCATTCTCGGTTGAAGATGCGTTAAGGGAAACTGAAAATAAACTTATAATAAATAATAATAACTTTGCCATTTTACAACCTAAAAAAATCTTCTAAACTAGTTTTTGAACGACCTCTTTTGGCACTTCAAATAGACTCTCTTTTGTTTTCATACAGACGCACATCTGCCTTGTTTCTGCTTTACATTTTAACTCACCATTTTCTTTATTTCTTATTTCATACTTAAAAACGACCATATTTTCATAAGAAACTAAATTTACTAAAACCATAATATCTTCATCAAATACACAAGGCTTTATATATTTTAACTTTAATTCAACTATTGGAAACGCATATCCTAAATCGTCCATATCGGCATAAGTCATCTTCTTAGTAGATAAAAAAGCACACCTTGCTTCCTCTAAATATTTTACGTAGTTTCCATGCCAAACTACCTGCATAGGGTCTACATCATAAAAAGGTATTCTTTTTTCATAAGTAAACATTTTTATTTTTCCTTTTTTTTTATTTTTTCTATTATCTTAAATCATTTTTACTTAAAAATCTTTCATATAAATTTTCATATACCAATTTATATACCAATTTATATATCGCATAAAAACATAGCATCGTATGTAAAAAAGTAATTTCTATATTATCCTTTAACATATTAAAATGCGAAACTCCATCTTTAGGATATACAACTTTCGTTTCTAAATTTATTATGCTAACTCTATTTATCCTCGCTTTAACTATTATCTCTATATCAAAACCCATACGCTTAAATCTTATCTCTTTTAAGATCTTTTCTATCTCTTTTAATGGATACACTCTAAAACCACACATCGCATCTTTTATATCTTTACTTAGAGTTTCAATGCGAACCCAAAAATTAGTGATTTTTCTTCCATATAGTCTAGATTTCGGAACGGTTTTATCGTATTTAGGATATCCATTTATAAGTGAACTTGGATTTTCTTTTGAAAAAGCCACAAATTTAGGAATATCTAAAAAATTATGTTGTCCATCAGCATCTATTTGTAAAACATGCGTAAAGCCGTTATTTATAGAATATTTCACCCCCTCTAAAAAAGCACTTCCCTTACCACTATTTTTTAAAAGCTCTAAGTAATGAAAATCATAACTCTTACAAATTTCCTTTACCTTTTTAGTTTCATCTTTACTGCTTTCATCATTAACTACTAACACAGGAAAATTAAGCGCAACAATATCTTTTGCCATTTTTGAAAACTCGTGTGCATGATTATAAAAAGGTATAAGTATAATTAACTTGTAGCTCATAATTTTATTTTATTTTATTTTTCTATGTTTTAAAATTTTTAATTTTCTACAAATATTTTTCCTGATGAACACGCTTTTTCGTCTTTTTCATATATAAAAGAAAACTCATTTTCTGAAATTTTTTCTAACTTAAAATCTATTAAATCATTAGGATAAATTAAATTCGTAAATTTTAATCTCTGCACTACGTATTTTTTAGGAATTATATTAAAATAATCTTTTAAATACTTAAATACGTAGTGAAGCTCTATAACTCCTGGGACTATTGGAAAATTAGGAAAATGCCCGCCAAAAAATAGTGCATTTTCTTCAAATAGCAATTTAGCTTTAAGAGTATCTTTAGAGAAACTTACATCAAACATTACTAGCTCTTGCACTTTATCTTCTAAAAGTGAAATCATCTTTGATTTTATTATTTTTCCTTGTGCATTCGTTTTTAAATTTTCTACCGTTCTTATTTTCCTTGGAATAAGCACGCTTTCATAAAATTTACTTAAATAAGTTTTTAAATCTGCATAAAGCTTAATTCTTTTATTTTTTAGCAAATACTCTTTGCCCTCTCTTGATAAAACTATAATTGCATTTAAAATATCTCTTTTTTCACTAGTAGTTTTTAATAGATGAACATCTTTTACAAACTTATGTTTTAGTAGTGTTTCTTCCATTTCCGATAAGAATAAACGCTTTTCAGAAATTTTTACCATTCTATCTATTCTACCATTTAAAATAAAAGCCTTATCTCCTACAAAAGTCACGCTATCTTGTATATCATAAGGAGATACCATGCTAAATGGAGAAGCTACTCTCAAAGTAGTGTCCTCATTTAAACTAACTAAAACTTCTTCTAAAACATGAAAGTACTCATCTTTGCTTTGTTCTCTATAAGCAATACCACCAGTTTCCGTGCTTCCATATATTTCACAAACGCTACAATTAAATATATCTGTCATTGCTAGCGAGGTTTCTTTTTTAAGAAAACTTCCAGATGAAAATACTTTTAAACAATTATCTTTAAACTTATACTCTGAGCGATACGATATGATTTTATCCATAAATGTTGGAGTCGATATAAAAACTATTTTCTTATATTTTTCTTGCTTTTGTAGCAACTCTTCAAGATAAAATATAGTGCTAGTATCTTGAGATAATGCATTGCAATAAGAAAATAAAAATCTCCAAAGCATCCCATACATATGATAAGGCATAACACAAGCTACTATAACTGGTGATTGCTCTATAATGCCTCTTTGAGCTAAAGCGTGCATTTTAACCTCTAGCACTAACGATTCGATAGTTTTAACTACACACTTTGGAGCATTCGTCGAACCCGATGTAAAAAACATCACATTTTTATTTTTAATTTTAGGAAGTTCTATATTAGAAATATCGCTTTCTTTTAAAGGTAAAAAGCAATTTACCCCTTCAAATTCTAAACTCTCATTAGTAAGCACGGTATCGGTTATCTCTTTTATAGCTGATGCATTATTATCATTTAATAAAGTAAGCAAAAGAATATTTTTGTTAGCGTAAAGCGACGATATAAAAAGCGTGTAAAAAAGATAACAATCTTCTAAAACGTAGATGCCAACGGTATCGCATTTTAAATTCTTAATGTTATTATAAAAACTTTTAATATCACAAGAAAAATCATTAAACGTTTTTTCATTTTCATTATCATAGCAAAATACTTTATTAAGATTTTCACTATTTGTTAATATGCTTGATAATGTATTTGATAAACTATCTGTCATGTACATATTTCCTTCTTATAAAAATCTCAACTACAAACATTAGTCCTATTAAAATATATGAAATAAAGCCATTGTAAATTGCCCAGATAAAATCTGATGCAAATACGGTAATAAAAGAAGCTACTGCGTTTAATGCCATAAAGACGCCCCAATAAATGGTAGCTTTTTTAGTATAATTAAAAACCTCATCAGTAACCGTGTGTCCCATTTTTTCAGCAAAGTAAGTAATAAGTGGTTTTTTATTAAGGGAAGCAAAAAAGCAAGCACACACTCCTAAGTTCATAATTACTGGATAAATTTTTATATATATTTGATTATTAGTGTAATAGAGTAAGAAAGAAAGCGCTAATCCTAAAGTTAAAATTATATAATTTTTTATTTTTGAAAAATTTAAAAGCACTACAAATATTAAAATTATAGATAAAATGCTAAATGAACATTTATTTTTTAAAAGAAAATATATAACAAATGGGTATGATAAGGTGCAAAGAGCAAGTAGAATTTTTAATAATTTATTATACTTTTTCATTAACTAGCTTTTCAACAGCGACCACTACATCTTCAAGGGTTCTTATCTGCTTAAAATCTTGTGGATTTACTTTTTTCTTAATAATATTCTGAAGTTTTACTACCAGATCGACTGCATCTATGCTATCTAAGTCTAAGTCTTCAAAAAGCTTAACCTCAGGCACTAATTTTTCAGCATCGCATTCAAACTCTTCTATAAGGATTTTGCTTACTATTTTGTAAATTTCTTCTTTTGTATACATTATATTTTTTCCTTTTCAAGTTTTAGTTCTTTATTTTTTCTCTTTTGTTCGTTTTATTTTTACATATTTCATATTGTGTATTCTATAACAGTTTATTCTATTATGAGTTATTCTATTATAAGTTATTCTACAGAGTGCCATTTATACTTAAAGTTATAAAATCTGCTAGCGTATCTACTGAATAAAAGTGTTTTTTGTTTACGTCTTTGTTAGCTTCATAAGTTAAGTTGTATCTTTTTTTTAATGCCATTCCTAACTCTAGAGCATCTATCGAGTCTAAGCCGAGCCCTTCGCCAAATAGTGGTGCATTAGTTTCGATATCATCTACTGAAATATCTTCTAATTCTAATGATTCGATAATAATATTTTTAATTTCTAAAATAAGTTCATCTCTAGTCATACACTCTCCCATATAGAATAATTTTATATAATATTAAAGGCTTTTAGTCAATTAGAGAGTTTGGGAAGAGCAAGGAAATATGAGAATAATAATTTTTATATATTTTTAATTTTACTTAAATTATTTACATATAAATTGAATGTTATTTGAGTATTACAATTAGAGCAAAATCGTCCTAACACTTAATTTTAAAATAAAAAAAAGAGCTCCCTACTATAAAAAAGTAAAAAGAGCTCAAAATATTAGACAATTAATTTTGCTTGTCCTTCGCAATTAACGTTGCTCCTCAGCTTCGGCTTGGGCTTGAGCCAATTCCTTATCATATTCTTCTCTTGGCTGAAAACAAAACTCACCTTTTTCCAAAGTTAAAACAAAATTAAGTTTATGTAAATCTGATTTCCTAGTCTTTAACACCCCCTCTTGATAACGACCAACCTGAAAACAAGCACTTTCACAACATGCAAGCATCTTATCAAGTTCACCTTTCGCTTCAGCTAAAGCTTCAAGCGTTGGTTTATCAGTTACAAATTTTTCCACTTCATTAAGTTTTAACTGAGATTTTATACAACTATACTTTGAAGTAGCAACAAGAGCTAAAATCTCAGGATCTATCATAAGCTTCATAGCCGTTGTTTTTGACAACTTAAGTTTGATACTTTTAACAGACTCTAGCAAAACCTTAACTTCATGTGATTGTATCCGATCGCAATATCTCTTAACCTTAAGTCTTTCTCCACTGGTAGCCACAACATCATCCAGCTTTTTGCAAAATTCTGCCGTGTACTTTTCAAGCCATTTAAGCTTTTCAGACAATGGCATTTCCACATCAAGAGAGCGCTTAGCCACTTTGGTACATACTATATCTTGGAAAAGCCCCCAATTAAGTCCATTAAAATACGCTAATTTCTCTTCCAAAGTCCCGTTTTCTGGGAAAACCCCATCTTCTTCTGGTTCAACAAGGATAATTTGCTGATTTTTAGTCGAACCTTTATCCTGTCCTGCACAACTCTGCTGCACAATAGGCAAATAATAACTACACAACGCCACCAACGAGAAAACAATAGTGGATTTAAAGTTCATTACAACCTCCTTCTCCTATTTTCTAGGAGAGATCAAAACCATAAAGAATATAAAGGAAAAATTATCCTTTATAATTCTTTATAAAAAATTTGCGTTCTTTTTAAAAACACAAAACCAGCATTTATAAATTAACATAATCTATTTCTTGAGCAAGAAATAATTATAAAGCCGTTTTTTTGATTTTAAAAGATTTTAGCTTCAATTTGAAAAGCCACTCGAAAACGAAACACTTTGAGAGCCTGAACTAGCCGAGTATCCTTCTTTATCTACACATTCGCCATTATTACATTCTCTTAGTTCGCCACAACATTCACCACCACATAACGGTTCACGACAACAATATTCATAAATATCATGCGTATATACATGATCTATTTTACAGCAACCACTTCCTAAGTATGATGTATAAGCAACCTTACTCTCATCACAACATTTAGAACCATCGTAAACTCTCTCTGCTGGGCAACATGTCCCATTTACAAACTTACCATCACAACATTCACTTCTATCATTATAACAATCTTGCTCACTAGAACAGCAATTAGTTCCACAAGCATAAGAGCCACTTTCGCGACTCGCTTGGTCTTCTGAACTTTTACTAGATACACTACTTACAGATTCCGTTTCATAACTATTATAACTTCCGCTAGATGTGCTACCTTCACTTTCGTTTGTGCACCTACCAATATTTTCATCATATGTCTCACCAGATGGACAACATACAAATATCTCTGTTTCCCAATTGCTATATGCACAATACTCTCCAAGCTTGCAACAAGAAGAACCACACGTTCCAGTCGTATTATCTGTAAGTGGGTTGCAACAAACATCTATTAGTTCTCCTGTAAAACTATTCGTTACACTCCCGACGTTATAATCGTTAGGTCTAGCACAGCAACCTTAATAATCAGGTTCACTTGAATCTGTATAAACAGTCCCATCAGATTGTCTATAAACAGTTCCATCACAACAGCTATACTTATCAATCATTTCATTATTACTGAGAAGCCTTATCAACTCTGCCTTGTCCATTTCATTTAAAGCTTCTTCTTCTTCAGATAAAAGCGACATACATTTACTGCCATCACAACATATCCCACCACATTTAACTTGTCCCTCTTGTGTACAACAACTTTGCACTGGAAAAATTTCAAATCCCCCATCAGTTTTAGGTCTGAAGAACTACTCTTGCTAGAACTTTTGCTACTAGATAATGAACTTGAAGGTGAACTTAAAGATGAGCTAGAACTACTTAAACTACTACTACTACTAGAAAAACTTGAAGAAATGCTACTACTAGATGCACTGCTACTAGATAAACTGCTCCTACTAGACGATGAACTGCTAGATGATGGACTACTACTAGACGAACTCCCCTTAGGTGAACTAGATGTATCGAAAATTTGCGCAGTCCTAAAAAAACCTACATGAAACGAATCTGCTATGAGAGGCTCATCATCTAACAACTTAAATATATCTAATATTATACCAGACTTAATAAAAATCTTCCCTCCCTTCATTGTCCTAAGTTTTATCGTCTCACTTTCTTTATCAACGGGAACAAAATCTACATATTTTTCCTTTCTCCACAAACTCTCGAGGGAGTTTAGTAGTCTTTATGCTATCATTATCTAATTTTAAGGTCTAAAACCTACCTTAAAACGTGAAGAGCCAAAAATATAGAACTATGGAAGAAAGATATAATTTAAAAGAATCTACAAAAGAAAATCGCGATCAACCCTTAAACAAAATTTCCTTAACTTTTTCAGTTAACTCTATGGCATATGAGTGGACATTTTTCTTACTTTCCTTTAATAAAATAGGCTGCAAAACATCTAGAGTATACTTTATAGTTTTATCTCCGACATCATACCATTTTTTTTCTTTTGCAAGAATGCGATAACTTAAACTAATTTTTATAGGTAAGATTCTCGCCTCGCTTCTAATTGCTAGCTGCGCAAAGCCTCTATGAAGTTTTACATTTTTAAAATTTTCTTTCTCATTACCTAAACTCGTTCTAGTCCCTTCGGGAAAAATAACTACATTAAAACCTTGAGCTATAGCATCTTCACCATCAGTTAAAAAAGTTTCTGGGGAATCGTTTATAATATATATGGCTCTTACTATATGTTTTACAAAAAAATTTTTACTAAGCTTTCCTTTTACTATACAAACCGCATCAGGAATTATAGCAATAAGTAAAACTATATCTATTAAAGAGGGATGATTAGCAACGACTACAGTGCCTTTTAGATTGCTTAGCCTTTCCTTGTTTTTTATACGAACTGAAATTAAACGGAAAAAAGACATAAGCTTTACAAATAACTTCCAAGAGACGCTTACTACTTTTACCATCACTCTTTGTCTTTTCTTATAAGGAATGATAATAAATAAAATAGGAAATAAAATAATACCTATAAATAATCCACCTACACCAAAACATATAAATGAAACGGTAGAAAAAAAACCTCTAACGCATCTCATTTTGCAAAGCCCTTAATGTAAGAACCCTTAATATAAGAACTTTGAATAGTAGCGTATTTGCCATTTAAACTATTAACCGATTTATTATTTAAAAAGCAAGCGAGATTATTAAAAGTTATACTAGTTGATAAAGGCTCTTTATTTAAAGTAATGCAGATTTTTCTAGCCTCACTGTTTTCTTTATTATTTTCTTTATTATTTTTTTTATTATTTTCTTTATTATCGTTTCTAGATAATATAAAACCAACTCCATGACCATAAAAAGTGTTTTTAAATATAGGCTTGTAAAACCTAGGCGTAGCTTCCTCTGCGTATATTAAAAGGGTATCTTCTTTTGAACTTATCGCTTCAATAATAGCACAATCAAGCGTATCTTTATTTGCGGCAATAGTCGTATAATTACACTTATTCTTATAGATTATAGAAGCCATGCCTAATATGGCATTATGCACAGAATGACTAAAACCTGCAGGCGACATCTCTTTTTCTTTAAACGTTTGCTCTATAAGCTTAATAGTTTCTTGCCACTCACCATACTCCGAGGCAAAAATTAGCTTTAGATTTTCATCGTATGGTAAAAGATTATTTAAGATAAAAAGTCCTATTTTTTCTATCTCGGTTAATCTTCTTCTTATAAGCGGAGATACGAAATCTAAAACAGGAATTTCCTCACTATTAAATATCAAATATTTCTTTATGTAAAATACATTATCCATACTTGCAAATCCTAAAGGCTTTTACTAAAATTTTAATTATTATGTTAAAAAAATAATGTAAAATTAGCTTTTTTTCAAGATATCATTATGAATACCGTTTTAACACATTTAGGTATCGCTTGCGCATTAGGAAATACGCATAGTGAAATTACTACTAATGCAAAAGCATTAACTCCAAAAGGATTTTGCTACGTATCTGAGGACGTTCCCAATCAAAATATCCCATTTTTTAGCGTTCTTGATATTCAGAAAACTAATAGCAAAAAAACCGATATGAGATGTTTATCACTTCTAGATTTTGCTTTAAATCAAATTATAGATGGTATAGAAAATTTAAAACTAAAATACCCACTTTCAAAACTTGCAATAGTTATAGGGTCGAGCAATACGGGGGTGCATGAAGCACAAATAGATATTCATAAATGGCTAGAAACTAATACTCCTAATAAAGACTTTTCTTTTGATAAAATTCGTCTTGGCTCGCCTGCCATTTATTTACAAGAAAAGACTGGATTTAAAGGACCAAGCTACACGATTTCAACCGCTTGCTCATCTAGCGCAAAGGCCTTTTCAAGTGCTAGGAATTTAATTGAAAGCAACGTTTGCGAAGCCGTTTTAGTAGGTGGAGTCGATGCTCGTTGCAATTTTGCACATCTTGGTTTTTTTTCATTAAGTGCACTTTCTACAAAGCCTACAAATCCTTTTTCAGAAAATAGAGACGGTATAAATTTAGGAGAAGGCGTAGCACTTTTCATTATGGAAAAAAATAGAGAAAATGAAAACGATATTTGTATAAAAGGTATCGGTGAAAGTTCAGACGCTTACGACTTAACTAGCCCAGACCCAACTGGCGATGGAGCTTTTAACTCTATGAGTTTTGCCTTAGAAGATGCGAGTTTAAAAGTCTGTGAGATAGACTATATAAATATGCATGGAACTGGCACTAAGGCTAATGATGATATGGAAAGCCTTGCTATTTATAATTTATTTTATAAAAACGGCAATAATAAAAACGGTGATAATAAAAACGCTCCTCTTTGCGCCTCTACAAAACCACTTACGGGACACACGCTTGGAGCATCGGGTGCTATTGAGCTAGCACTTTCTTGGCTAATGCTTAAAAATAATTTTATAATTGCACACAAATATGATGGACATTTCGATAAAAATATTTCCCCTATAACACTAGCAACTGGAAAAGAGAACGTAAAAATAAAAAATATTTTGAGCAACTCTTTTGCTTTTGGCGGAAGTAATGTTTCAATAATATTAGGAAAATATTAAAATAATATTTTTAAAAAAAATAAGGAGAAAATTTATAATGTATAATATAGGAAAAATTTTACCCCATAGAGAAACTATGGTTTTTATATCAGGTGTTGAGAGCGTCGATTTGGCACAAGGGCTTTTAACGGCAAGAGTTGATACTAAGGAAACCGATATTTTATACGATAAAGAACTAGGGGGTATCCCGGCTTACGTTAGCCTTGAATATATGGCACAAAGCGTAGGTTGTTTTACAGGAATTAACGATATTAGTGAAAATAGCGATGCTACTCCACAAGCTGGTTTTTTAATTGGAAGTAGGAAGCTAGAAATTTTTACTCCCATTATAGAAGCTAATAAATCTTACTACATCGACATCAAATCTTTATTTTGCGACGATAATATAGTATCATTTGAGTGTCGTGTATACGATGAGAAATTAACGATAGCTAAAGCTACATTAAATGCATATCGCCCTAAAGATATTAATGATTTTAAAAATAAATAAAAATAAATTTTAAAACTAGAAGTTCTTTTTTTAAATAATTTTTTAGATAATATTTTTTTATAATTTTCTTTTAGAAATTCTTTTTAGAGTTAAAAGTTTAAGAATAAAAATTTGGAGAATAAAAATTTAAAGAGTAAAAAATGACTATTACTAATAGAGATACTAATAACAACGTTAATGATAATTATAATAGTAATAATTGTAATAATGATAATAGCAACAAAAGAGTTTTAATTACGGGTTCTAGTAAAGGCATAGGAAAAGCCATAGCACTATACTTAGCAAAAGAAGGCTACGCATTAGCGCTACATTACAATAGTAGTAAAGACAAGGCAAAAGAAACCTTAGATGAGGTTTTAGCACTAAACGCTAAAGCTTCTATGCTTTCTTTTGATATATCAAATAGAGAAGAAACATTTACAGCACTTACTAACGATATAGAAAAAAATAGCGTATATTATGGCGTTATTTGTAATGCTGGAATAGCACTAGATAATCCTTTTCCTATACTTGAAGAAGAAGAGTGGGATAAAGTTTTACGCACAAACTTAGATGGGTTTTATAATGTTTTAAAATCACTAGTAATGCCAATGGTTCAAAGACGCACTCAAGGAAGAATTATTACCATATCATCAATCTCCGGGCTTATAGGAAATAGAGGACAAGTAAATTACTCTGCATCAAAAGCAGGTATTATAGGTGCCACTAAAGCTTTAGCCGTTGAACTTGCAAAACATAAAATAACTGTAAATTGCATTGCCCCAGGGGTTATAGATACCGAGATGACTAAAGATTTTAATGTAGATGAAATTAAAAAAGCGATCCCAATGCGGCGCATGGGAACTGGAAAAGAGGTAGCTAGCCTTGTAAGTTATCTTTTATCGGAGAATGCTAGTTATATTACTAGGCAAGTTATTTCCGTTAATGGAGGTATCATCTAAATGCGTAGAGTAGTCGTTACAGGTATGGGGTTAGTAAGTGCATTAGGTCTAGATGTAGCTTCTTCGTTTAAAAGATTACATACATACAAAAATGAGGTTGTAAACCTAAGTGAGTTAAAAAAATTTAAAGGTTTAAATGCAAATTTAGCATCGGTAATAAAAGATTTTAACCCTCCTAAAGATTTAACTAGAAAAGATTTACGCACCATGGGTCCCGTTTCAGTTTTGGCCGTAGTCGCTTCAAAAGAAGCTTTAAAACAAGCAAAACTAGAAGATAGTGAAGAAATAACTAACGGAAAAACTGGAGTTGCTTATGGTTCTTCTTTTGGTTCAGTCGAGCCGTTTCTCGATTTTTATAATATGATAGTAACTTGCGAGGTTTCAACCATCACATCTTCTAGTTATATAAAACTAATGCCTCAAACAGCAGCAGTTAATTTATCGCTATACTTTAAAACTACTGGAAGAATTATCCCTACAAATACGGCTTGCACCTCAGGAAGTCTTTCGATAGGTTATTCTTATGAAGCGATAAAAAGAGGCGACCAAGATATAATGATAGCAGGTGGAGCTGAAGAATTTAGCCCGACACAAGTGGCAATTTTTGACACTATGTTTGCTACTAGCACTAAAAACGATGCGCCCTCTCTAACCCCTGCCCCATTCGATAAAGACAGAGACGGGCTAGTTATAGGAGAAGGAGCAGGGACTCTTATTTTAGAAGAATACGAACATGCAAAGAAAAGAGGCGTGCCTATGTTTGCAGAGCTCGTAGGCTTTGGCACTAATACTGATGGAACTCATATCACTCAGCCTACTTATAAAACTATGAAAATTTGCATGGAGCAAGCTTTAAAATCGGCAAACTTAAAATCTTCAAACATTGGCTATATAAACGCACACGGGACGGCTACTGCTCGAGGAGATATTGCTGAAACGACGGCAACAAGAGAGCTTTTTGGGGAAAGCACTCCTATAAGTTCGCTTAAAAGCTATGTTGGGCACACGCTTGGCGCTTGTGGAGCCTTAGAAGCGATATGGACTATTATGATGATGAATAATAACTGGTTTGCTCCGACACTAAACTTAAATACTCTAGATGAAAATTGTGGCAAACTCGATTATATTATGGGTGAGGCTAGAAATATTCAAACGGATTATGTAATGTCGAACAATTTTGCTTTTGGTGGTATTAACACATCGCTAGTGTTTAAAAAAATTTAAAACTCGAAATAAAATATTTAAAACAATTTATTCAGGAAAATATATTTATGAAAATTTTTATAACAGGTATAGCAGGGTTTATCGGTTCTAATTTAGCAGAAAAATTAAATGCTTTAGGAGCTGATGTAGTAGGTGTCGATTCATTTGAAGATTACTATAATCCTAAATTTAAAAGGCATACTGCAAAAATATTAGAAAAACAGGGGATAAAAGTTTACGAACTTAATTTATGTAGCGATGATTTAAGTAAAGCACTAGAAGACTCTAAGGTTATTTACCACATTGCAGCACAACCTGGCAATGATGCAAAGACGCCATTTGATAATTACGTAAAAAATAATATTTATGCTACTTACAATTTATTAAACCAAGTTAAAAATTTAAAGACTCTTAAATCTTTTATCAACATTGCCACTTCTTCAGTCTATGGATTTTACGCAACTAGTAGCGAAAGCGAAACGCCACTTCCAGTTTCTCCCTATGGGATAACTAAACTTGCCGCTGAACATCTAGTAATGTCAGAGCGTAGGAATAACGGCTTTCCTGCTTGTTCTTGTAGGTTGTTTTCAGTTTTTGGAAAAAGAGAAAGACCCGATAAGCTATATCCAAAGCTTATAAAAGCGCTCGATAACGACACTAAGTTTCCTTTATTTGATGGAAGTTTAGAACACACTAGAAGTTTTACTAATATTGAGGATATCGTAGATGGACTTATATTAGTATTAAATAAATGGGATAAAGCCGAAGGCGAAATTTTTAATTTAGGAACTGATGAGCAAAGCACGACTAAAGAGGGAATAGAGATTGCAGAAAAATTATTTAATAAGAAATTAAAAATCGACCTTCTTCCTAAACGCCTAGGAGACCAAATAGCAACGCATGCAAATATAAAAAAGATAAATGATATTTTAGGCTACACACCAAAAGTGTCTTTAAAAGAAGGTTTAGAAAATATGATCCATTGGTATTTAAGTGAAGTTAAAGGTATTGTAGAGTATTAGGTTTTTTCGTTCTTTAACGTTTTAACTTAAACTTTTCCTTTATTTTTCACGTATACTATGTTTTTTAAGAGCTCAATACTTAAGGTCTAAGACTGGTATTTGTCGTTTCTTAGAGAGTGCGTATTTACGTTTGCTATTTTAACAATTTATATGAGTGTTTCTTAACTTTTCTTAAATTATTTTGAGTATGTTATAAAGTTAAAATTAAATTTTATACGTAAAATAAAGGAAAGTTTAAAATTAAATGCTATATTTTACCTTATCTACGAAATAATTTTCCACCTTTATGTCCGAAAGCTCCACTAATGCCTGCTTTTGATTTAGTAGCTTTAGCCATAAACTCTTCATAATTTCTAGAAACTAAAATAGACTGTATTTGATTCATAGTATCTAAAACTACACCAACTACAATCAAAATCGATGTTCCACCAAATACATACGAGAAAGCCTCAAGACCTAATTGGGAATAGATAATCCTAGGCAATATACAAATAGCTGCTATATAAATACCCCCCCAAAAGGTAAGCTTATTTAATATATCAAAGAAAAAGTCTGCCGTCTCTTTCCCTGGCCTAACAGTAGGAATAAAACCACCGTTTTTTTGCATATTCTCAGCCATTTCCTCGGGGTTAAACATCATGGCAGTAGCATAATAACAAAATATAAAAATCAAAATAGCAAAAACTATATTATACCATACATTGCTAGGATGAAGAAAAGATAAAAAATATTTAACTTTTTCATTAGTTACGAAACCAGCAATAGTTGCAGGTATCATTAATAATGAAGATGCGAAAATCGGAGGAATAACTCCAGCCATATTAACTTTTAAAGGAATGTATTGAACTTGCTTTTGACTTACCATCGAATTATTTACCATACGTCTTGGATATTGAACTGGTATCTTTCTTGCCGATTTTTCAACAAATACTATTAAGAAAAACGTAGCAACACAAAATAGTATTCCTAATATTACTAAAAGAGGATTTACACTTCCTCTAGCAAGCGCAATAGTTTGCCCAAAAACTTGAGGCATTCTTGCTACGATACCTGCAAAAATAATTATACTAATTCCATTTCCTATCCCATGCTCCGTAATTTGCTCACCTAGCCACATTATAAAAGCAGTCCCCGCCGTCAATGTAACCATAGTCAAAAATATAAATCCAATCCCAGGGGTTAAAACTAAATGGCTTTTCTGTAAACCTATCGCAATCATACAACTTTGAAATAGCGCTAAAACAACCGTTCCTTGCCTAGTCCATCTAGTAAGTATGCGACGCCCTGCCTCGCCCTCTTTCTTTAAAGCCGCTAGTGCTGGGAAGAGTGGAGTTATAAATTGTATAATAATAGAAACTGAAATATAAGGCATTATCCCTAAAGTAAATATAGAAAAGTTCTCAAACGAACCACCTGAAAACATATTGAATAAATCGAAAATCGTTCCTGAGCTACCACTATCTCCAAACCCGAGTCTCGCTCTAAGAGTTGCAACATCTACCCCTGGCGTTGGAACGAAAACTCCAAACCTATAAACTACTAACATTAAAAGTGTAAAAATAAGCCTCTTTTTTAGTTCTGGAATACTCCCTTTTATAATATTACCCATACTATCTAAACTTGACATACACTATTTTCCTATATAAAACTAAACTCTATTTAGACTTTAAAAAAACAAATAAAAAACAAATCTAAAAAACAAAAAAAGCCAATAAATAAATCTTATAATTAAAAAATAACTTATAAAGATTTACTCATTGGCTTTTAACAATATCATAACAACCCAAACTTATAAATATAAAAAACTATAACTTAAACTTATAATAACTCTACTACTCCACCAGCATCTTGAACTTTTTGAAGAGCAGATTTCGTTATAGCATTAATTCTTATAGTTAATTTCTTAGTAAGTCCACCACAACCAAGAAGCTTAAACCCAGCTTTTTGTTTAGGTGAACACTTAAATCCCATTTTATATAATAACTCAGCATCTACAACTGTGCCATCTTCTAAAGCTTCTAAATCACCACACTTAACTAATGAATACTTGTTTATGCCACAAGCTTGTTTCCTAGATATGAAACCAATATCAGGGATTCTCCTATATAAAGGCATTTGACCGCCTTCAAATATTGGGGAAATATTGCCGCCTGAACGAGCTCCTTGTCCCTTTTCTCCTCTTGCGCTCGTGCGACCGTAGCCTGAACCATTACCACGCCCTAGTCTCTTTCTATTTTTTCTTGCTCTTTTATTTCCTTTTAAATTACTTAAATCCATTAACGACTCTCCCTAAAATCAAACTTAAAATTTTATGTTTAAATAACTCTGTAATTTATAATTTTTCAATAGAAACTAAATGTTCCACCCTATTTATCATACCATAAATACATTTATTAAACGTATGCTCTTTTTTACGACCCGTTCTACCTAAACCTAATGCATTTAAAGTAGCTAAAACTGGTTTAGTTCTTCTACCTGAGCCTCTTACTTGAGTAATAAGTATCTTATCTCCTTCTTTTAATTCCAATTTCATATAACTTACACGCTCCCTAATAACTTTCTATAAATTAATTTTCTATAAATCTATATAAAACAAACTAAAAACAAAAACTAACAAGCTTGAATTAGTAACACTCAAGTTTAATAAGCTTGATAGTCTAATTCTTCTATGGTTTTTCCTCTCAATTTTGCTATATCTTCAGGCTCATCTAAGTTTAATAAACCATTTAATGTAGCTTGTAAAATATTTTGTGCCGAATTACTACCTATACACTTAGTTCTAATATCTTGTATACCTACAGATTCCACGATAGCACGAACTGAAGCACTCGCTATAACCCCCGTTCCTGGATTTGCTGGCTTTAATACTACTTTTGCAGAACCAAACGTTCCTACTATATCATGAGGAATAGTCATCCCTCTTAAAGGAATTTTAACGATATTCTTTCTTGCAGCATCTGAAGCTTTCTTTATCGCCTCAGGAACCTCAGCGGCTTTTCCTAATCCAAAACCTACATGTCCCTGTCCATCACCCGTAACTACGATAGCACTAAAACTAAAACGACGCCCACCACTTACTACTTTTGCAACACGGCTCACCGCAACAGTCTTATCCGTTAGCTCTCCACACGCCGCCATTGGCACTCTTTTTGTCTGTATCAACTTAGCAATAGAACTCATACTCTTTTTTATCCTTTAATAAAATAAACTATTCTTAAATTTGCATTCCGCCAGCTCTTAACCCCTCGGCTAAAGCTTTTACTCTACCCGTATAAACATACCCATTTCTATCAAAAACTATATTATTTATATTCTTCTCTTTAGCTTTTTTAGCAAGAACTTGTCCTAAATTAAAAGCAGCACGAATACTCTTAGAACTTTTTGAAGAGTTTATAACTACATCACCCTCAATTTTATCTACTCCTTGCATAACACCTTTATCTCTAGTAGAAGCACTTAACAATGTTTTTCCATCGGTATCTGAAATTATTTGTGCATAAGTATATTTAGAACTTTTAAAAACACTTACTCTAGGTCTTTCATTCGTTCCAGAAATAATTTTTCTAATTCTAAGCTTACATCTTTGTCTTGGAGTCAACTTTTCTTTTTTACTCTTTATAGCCATTTTATTTTCCTTAAATCAAATTATCTTAATTATAAATATTATATATAAAATACATTAAATAATTTTTAAAAACTTTAATTTCTATCTTACTTCTTACCAGTCTTACCAGCTTTCCTACGCACATACTCACCTTTATATCTTATTCCCTTACCCAAATACGGCTCAGGCGGTGCAACCTTTCTAACTTTTGAAGCAAAATTACCTAAAAGCTGTTTATCGATAGACTCTAAAGTGATATCAGTCTTACTAGCAGTGCAAGTAATCATAGCAGGAACAGGAATCTTCACTTCATGAGAAAATCCAACTGATAAACAAATCGTATTACCATCCATTCGGACAGTATAACCAACACCTTGAAGCTCAAGCTCTTTTTTCCAAGGCGTCACTACGCCTTGCACCATGTTATGAAGGTTCGACCTAGTAGTGCCATATAAAGCCTTATACTCTTCTCCTAAACTAGATACGATTAAATAATCGCCATCTTGCTTTACCTCAACACCAGAAGCACATTCATAACTTAAAGTTCCTTTAGGTCCAGTAATAGAAACGATATTTCCATCTATTTTAGCTTTAACACTAGAACCCAAACTAATCGGCTGTTTTCCTATTCTTGACATTTAACACCTTAAATTAAAAAAAACTAATCAACAAATATTAGTAAACTATTATAAATAAACTATACTAATAAACACGATACTAATAAACGTAAGCTAAAATCTCACCACCAATTCCTTTTTGGCGAGATTCAACATCGGATATCACCCCTTCTGAGGTAGACACGATAGCCATCCCTAGTCCACAATGAACTTTAGGAATATTATTAGCTTTTGCATATACTCTACGCCCAGATTTACTTACTCTTTTGCAATCTTTAATAGCAGGTCTACCCGTTTCAGAATATTTTAACTCAACCTCATATTCATCAAATTTACCATTCTTATCTTTCTTTGTAGTAAATTCCTTTATAAAGCCTTCCTTAGCTAACAACTCTAAAATGCTTTTAGCAACCTTAGAAGCACGTATTCTAACGGTTTTATGCTGTCTAGAGTGAGCATTTTTTATTCTTATTAACAAGTCTGCAATCGGATCTATTATCATTTTAACATTCTCTATATAAATAAATTTTAAATTACCAACTAGCCTTAGTTACACCTGGAAGCATTCCTTGGTGTGCTAATTCTCTTAAACAAATACGACATAGTTTAAATTTTCTGTAAACAGAACGTGGTCTACCACATCTTTGACAACGTGTATATTCACGCACTTCAAATCTCTGTTTTTTATTACATTTTTCTATAAGCGATTTCTTTGCCACTTTATATCTCCATTTTTGGCTAAATTAAAAAAAATACCTTTAACGTAAAAAATCTAAAAACATCTAAAAACAAAGACTAATTACGAAAAGGCAAACCCATAAGTTGTAAAAGCATTAAAGCTTCTTCATTCGTTTTAGCGGTAGTAACAAAAGTTATATCCATACCTCTAATTTTATCTAGCTTTTCAACCTCTATCTCAGGAAAAACTATTTGTTCTTTTATACCTAAATTATAATTACCTCTGCCATCGAAAGACCTCTTAGATAACCCTCTGAAGTCGCGAACTCGAGGTAGTGCAATCGAAACTAGGCGATCAAAAAAATTGTTCATTCTTGACCTTCTTAAAGTTACCATGCAACCGATAGGATAGCCTTCTCTTAATTTAAAATTAGAGATCGACTTTCTAGCTTTAGTAACTACTATCTTTTGTCCCGAAATTCTTTCCATAGCATACTTAGCATGCTCTAGAGCTTTCGAGTTGTGTACAGCCTCGCCAACTCCAGAACTTAAAACTATTTTTTTCAACCTTGGAACTTCCATAATCGATGAATAATTAAACTCTTTCATCAATGCTGGCACCACTTCGGTTTTATACTTTTGCTCTATTCTATCCATTTTTAACCCCACACTTTAATTTCTAATTTAATTTATATTTTAATTTCTAATTTTTATTCTTTTTCTAATTCTAATCTTTACTTTAAATTTAGTTTAAATTTTTATTTATAAAAAACACTTAAATTAAATTTGCACGAACTCTTTAGACTCACGATCTATATACCCTCTTACCTTTGTACCATCTGCTAATATTTTTTTACAAAGTCTTACGGGGCGAGCTGCCTTGTCTGCATAATACATAACGTTAGAAATATGAATAGGTCCTTCCTTAACTACTCTTTGCGTAGGTTCATTAGCACTTCTAGCTTTTTGGTGTCTCGCTATAAAGTTTATCCCCTCGACTAACACTCTATCCTTACCTACAAATTTTAATATTTTACCGATTTTTCCTTTATTATTTCTTTTTTCGCCACTTCCCCCAGCAATAACCATTACGCTATCGCCTACCTTTAGTGATGTTTTTATTCTTTTTGTTAATGCCATCTTATAATCCTTTAAAACTTTTAGATCATATAAGTTAAATTAAATATTACAAAACTTCTGGTGCTAAAGAAATTATTTTCATAAATTTTTTAGCACGAAGCTCTCTTGCAACTGGTCCAAATATACGAGTACCAAGAGGTTCATTCGTTTTCTTATCTACTAGCACTGCTGCGCTATCATCAAACTTAATATACGACCCATCAGGTCTTTTAACTTCTTGACTAACTCTTACTATAACCGCTCTTTGAATAGTTCCTTTCTTTATTTTAGTATTCGGCATAGCCTCTTTAACTGAAACTGCTACCACATCTCCTATCGTAGCATAGCGTCTCTTAGAGCCACCTAATACTTTTATACAAACAAGCTTTTTTGCACCAGAATTATCAGCAACGTTTAATTTAGAATTTACTTGTATCATTATAATATACCCTTTATATACTTTTATATTTATATACTTTTATATATTTTCTTATTCTGCCCTAGTTAAAATTTCTTGCACTGCCCAACGTTTTCTTCTACTTAACGGTCTAGTTTCTACAATTTTTACAGTATCACCAATATTGCAAGCATTATCCTTATCGTGTGCTAAATACTTTACCGTTCTTTTAACATACTTTCCATACGGCTCAACCTTAGTATGTTCAGTAATGGAAACTGTAATGGTTTTATCCATCTTATCGCTAATCACAGTGCCTATACGAAGCTTTCTCTTTCCTCTTTTTTGTGCAGATACGTTTTTGTCTGATATATTTTCTTGTGTCATATTAATTTCCTAAAAATTTTTATATATTATTTATTTACTTTACTTCTAGTTTTTTCTTAGCTAAAACCGTTTTAACCCTAGCTAGATTTTTTTTAGCTAAAGAAACCAAATGACTTTTATCTAGTTGCCCAGTAGCAATGCGAAATCTATATTTCATAATTTCTTCTCTTAACAATTTTTCTCTTTCATTAAGAGCTACTACATCTAAACTTTCAAGCTCTTTAAGATAATCTGTATTTTTCATTTAAATTCCCCTATTATAATTTCTCTATTATAAAAGACTTCCACTTCGTGAAACGATTTTACACCTTAAAGGCATCTTAGCGGCAGCTCTCGTTAAAGCACCAAAGGCTACTTCCTTAGAAACTCCAGTCACTTCATACAAAAGCTTCCCAGCTCTAACCTCAGCAACCCACTGCTCAGGAGCCCCTTTACCTTTACCCATACGAACCTCAGCAGGCTTAGATGTTAAAGGCTTATCTGGAAATATTTTTATCCAAAGCTTTCCACCACGTCTCATATGACGGTTAACTGCTACCCTTCCAGCCTCTATTTGTCTAGCTGAAACCCAACCAGACTCTAAAGCTCTTAATCCATAATCTCCGAAGCTAAGTTCACACCCACGAGTTTCAGTTCCTCTTAAGTGGCTAACTTTCTTCATCTGCTTTCTATATTTTGGTTTTTTTGGCAGTAACATAATATATAAATCCCAAAAAATTAGCGTAAAATTTTGTAAAAATTAAACTTAATAAAAATAATATATTTTTATTACAGCTTCAAGAGCTTACAACAAATCTTACACATAATAAATTATATTAAACAATAAAATAAACTATAAAATTAGAAGCTATAACTGCATAGCTTCAACTGGAGCTTGTTCAGATTTAGAATATTTCACACCTTTAAAAATCCAAACTTTAATTCCAATAACACCATAAGTCGTGTTCGCTCTTGCCGTAGCATAATCGATTTCAGCCCTTAATGTGTGCAAAGGAATTCTCCCTTCTTTATATTGCTCAGTTCTAGCGATATCTGCACCATTTAAACGACCACCAACTGAAATTTTTATCCCCTCAGCTCCCATTCTCATAGCCTTATTAACAGCATCTTTTGCAACTTTTCTATAATTAGCACGTTTTTCTAATTGGTAAGCCACACTCTCTGCTACTAACTTAGCATCCATATCAGGCTTTCTAGCTTCAATAATATTTAGCACTACATCTTTTCCAACTATCTTTTTTAGATGTTTTCTAAGATCATCTATATCTTTACCTTTCTTACCTATTACTAGCCCAGGCTTAGCACTATGAATATTAAGCTTTATTCTTGCTACGGTTCTTTCAATTTCAATCTTAGAAATACCTGCAGTATGTAATTTTAACTTAACATAATTTCTGACTTTCTCGTCTTCTCCGATAAACTTTGCCATATCATCAGCTGAAAACCATTTTGAAAGCCAACCTTCAATAATACCAAGTCTTAAGCCTTTTGGATGTACTTTTTGCCCCATGTATTTTTTTCCTATACAATTTCTAACTTTCTATTTTAAACTTAAATTTATTTTTAAATTTGTTTTTACAAAAACAAAAAGCTAGAATAAATTATTTATATACTAAAGTGAAAAATTAAATTTAAATTTATCACTAACTAACTAAAAACCTACTAAAAACTAAGTCGAGCCTAAACTTAAACTAAACTTTAGTGAGTTCCTAGTGAAATAGTTAAATGCGAGGATCTCTTTCTAATACGAGTAGCAACACCTCTTGCTCGTGGCATAAATCTTCTTAAGGTTCTACCCATATCAACGTAAGCTTGCTCAACGACTAAATCATCGATATCGATATTGCTATTGTTTCTTGCATTAGCTATCGCAGATTTTAAAACCGAAGACGTAATCTTAGCAGCTTTCTTAGGCATAAAAGCCAAAATTTGCAATGCATCACTCACATTTTTTCCTCTTATCAAATCGGCTACTAATCTTAGCTTTCTTGGAGAAATTCTTACCCCTCTAAGAGTAGCCGTTGACACTGAATTGTTTAAATTACTTCCCATATTATCTTCCTTATCTTCATCATTATCTTTATCATTACCATCCGTCTATTATAGCATTCTATTATAGCATTCACTGTATAATTAAAAACTTACTTCTTACCCTTACTCGTGTGTCCTCTATACGTGCGTGTCGGTGCAAACTCTCCTAATTTATGCCCTACCATATTATCAGTTACGAATATAGGTAAAAATTTCTGTCCGTTATATACAGCAAAGCTAAGTCCAATCATCTCTGGTAAAATGGTAGACCTACGAGACCAAGTTTTAATAGGCCCTTTATGAGTGCCATCTTTAGCACGCTTTACCCATTTTAATAAATGTTCATCCACGAATGGACCTTTCTTTAGTGATCTTGGCATTTTTATTTATCCTCCAAAAATTCTACGTAAAAATTAACGTTTCTTAACCGTTCTTCCTCTTACTATAAATTTACTAGTTCTCTTATTTACTCTCGTTTTATACCCCTTAGTAGGTAGTCCCTTAGGTGTACAAGGATGTCTTCCTCCTGAGGATTTACCTTCACCACCACCCATCGGATGATCTACTGGGTTCATAGCAACACCTCTCGTGTGTGGTCTTCTATTAAGCCACCTACTGCGTCCTGCTTTTCCTAATTCAATATTTTTATGTTCAGCATTACCTACTACTCCAATAGTAGCATAACACTCAGCAAAAATTTTCCTTAGCTCTCCTGATGGCATTTTTACTAAGCAATAAGCACCTTCTTTACCTACTAATTGAGCTGAAACACCTGCTGCTCTAACTAATTTTGCACCAGCTCCAACTTTAAGTTCGATATTGTGAATTTGTTGTCCTAAAGGGATATTCTTAATTTTCAAAGAATTTGCTACCTTTATCTCAACATTATCACCACTTACAACCGTATCACCTACCTTCAGACCATTTGGTGCTAAAATATAAGCTTTTGCACCATCTGCATAATGTAAAAGTGCTATTCTCGCACTACGGTTTGGATCGTATTCTAAGTAAGCAACCCTTGCAGGAACATCTTTTTTCCTTCTCTTAAAATCGATTATCCTATATAGTTTCTTATGTCCACCACCTTTGTTTATATTCGTATAACGCCCATAGCTATTTTTACCCGTTGCAGCTCTCTTTGGAGCAACTAGAGACTTTTCAGGTCTTTTGTTTGCAAGCCCTGAAAAATCAGCAACAGTATACGTTCTTCTCGATGGTGTTGTTGGTTTAAATTTCTTAAGTGCCATTTTACTAATACCTATTTTTTAATAATATTTTTTATAGCAAATTACATTAACTAATTTATAGTTTTTAATTTAGAGTTATAACCCTTCAATTAAATTATCTATCTTACTTCCCTCCTTAAGAGTTACGTAAGCTTTTTTATATCTTCGTGTAGTTCCGATACCTCTTGTAGTTCTTTTCACTTTGCCGACATAATTACAAGTTCTTACTTTCTCAACTTGCACATTGAAAAGTCTTTCAATCGCTTCTTTTATTTGGATCTTAGTAGAATTTAAACAAACACAAAAAGTGTAAGTATTATAATCACTATTTAATCCCGTAGTCTTTTCAGTAAGCATCGGATATCTAATCAATTCATAATCTTTAATTTTAGGAGTTATCTGTTTAGCCATTTTTACCTCAATCGTTTTATTTTAATTTAAAAATTTTATTTTAAACTTATCTCTTTATTCTTTCTTCTAACATCGAAACAGCTTCTTTAGTGCAAACTAGAATTTTATGTTTAACTAAATCATAAACATTTGCACCTTCAACCGATAATGTTAATACTTTTTGAAGATTTGAAGAGGCTCTTAAAAGATTTTCATTTCCTGCTTTATCTATAAAAGCTATTCCTCTTTTATTTAAATCTTCTTTTACTATTTTTAAATTCTCTATAACATTAACTAGCCCCTTTGTTTTATGCGAATCTAAATCTAAAGAATCTAATATATATAAATTCTTTTTATTTACTTTATCAGTTAAAACCGATGATAAAGCTTGTCTCCTAGTTCTTTTTGACAATCTCGTTTCGTAATCTCTTGGCTTAGGTCCAAAAGCCACACCTCCTCCTACCCACACAGGAGATCTATTGCTTCCAGAACGAGCAGTTCCACGCCCCTTTTGTCTCCAAGGCTTTTTACCACCTCCAGAAACCTGAGCCTTAGTTTTAGTGCTATGAGTTCCAGCTCTTCTTTTTGCTAACTGCCAAACAACAGTTTGATGAACAAGCTCTGGTGAAACAGCAGCACCAAAAACTTCTGGATCTAAACTAATATTTCCTACTACCTCACCTGCCATATTATGTATATCGTATTGTAAAGCTTCCACAGCTAACCACCTCTTTTTTTCAAATCATACAAATTATAAAAACTTTAAGCAGCTCGTTTCTTACTAGATTTTTTTACTGCATTTTTAATAATTACCATGCCACCTTTCGGTCCTGGAACGGCTCCTTTAACCATAATAAGATTTTTGTCTTCATCAACAGCAACGACTTTTAAATTTTGAGTCGTTACGGTTTCACAGCCCATGCGACCAGGCATATTCCTATTGCCTAGACTCGTTCTACTACCTATTGAACCGATATTTCTTCTATGTTCATGAGTTCCATGAGTTGCAGCCTGACCTTTATAGTTATAACGCTTCATAACACCTGCAAAGCCTTTACCTTTCGATATCCCCGTGATATCAACAAAAACACCTTGAGAAAAAATATCTTTAGCTGAAATTTCAGCACCGATAGTTAGGTCTGCTAATTTCGAGCCTTTTGAGAACCTAAGCTCTTTAACGTATTTGAACGCACCTTTTTTTGCTTTTGCAAAATGTCCCATTAAAGGCTTATTTACTCTTTGTGTTTTCTTAGCTTGGTAGCCAAACTCTACAGCTTGATAGCCATTCTTTTCCTCACTTTTAATGCCAAGAACATAACACGGACCTGCTTCTACTAATGTAACTGGGATACACTGTCCCTGTTCATCGAATATTTGCGTCATCCCTATTTTTTTTCCTAGCAAACCATCTTGGTAAACTCTTTTTGTTGTCATTTACTTAACTCCTCTCTCATACGCACTATTTTGCGTATTTTCGATACTTATAAACTTAACGCTCAAACTTAACACTAAAACTTAACGACGAAAGTGAGCCTAAATTTTTACAATAAACTTTTACAGTAAACTTTGATGTAAGTCAAAAATACGAATCTAATACTTTAACTATTTAACATCTACTGTTTAACATGAACTATTGTAATTTACTATTGTAATTTAATTGCTACATCCACTCCCGTTGATAATTCTAATTTTCCTAACTCATCTATAGTTTGTTGAGTTGGCTCTAATATATCTAAAAGTCTTTGATGAGTACGCATCTCAAACTGTTCTCTCGATTTCTTGTCAACAAAGGTCGAACGATTAACCGTAAATCTTTTTACTCTAGTTGGAAACGGTATTGGACCAACAATTCTACCACCAGTCTTTCTTACGGCTGAAACGATCTCTTGCACTGCATTATCGAGTAGCTTGTGATCATACCCTCTTAATTTAACTCTTATTCTCTCACTACCTATCATATATACTTTGATCCTATCACATTTATATTTTAAGATCTTTATTTATGCGTAGGAGTAAAAAACTCTCACGCATAAATAATTATTTAATAACTTTTTTTTAGTTAATCTAAAATTTCAGTTACTACTCCTGAACCAACAGTCTTACCACCTTCACGGATAGCAAAACGTACACCCTTTTCCATAGCAATCGGTTGATGCATTTCAATTTCAAAAGTAATGTTATCACCAGGCATTGCCATTTCAGTACCCTCAGGAAGCTTTATCGAACCAGTTACGTCGGTCGTTCTAAAATAGAATTGTGGTCTATATCCAGTAAAGAAAGGTTTGTGTCGTCCACCCTCTTCTTTCTTTAAGATATACGTTTGTGCCTTAAAGTGCTTGTATGGTTTAATAGTCCCTGGCTTTGCCATAACTTGACCACGCTCGACATCAGTTCTCTTAAGACCACGAAGTAAAAGACCAACATTATCACCAGCCTCACCGTGATCTAATATCTTACGGAACATTTCTACACCAGTAACCACAGCCTTTGTAGTATCTCTTAAACCTACTATTTCAAGCTCATCACCAACAGCAACTTTACCTCTTTCAATACGCCCAGTTGCAACAGTTCCACGACCTTCAATTGAGAATACATCCTCAACTGGCATTAAGAACGGTTGATCTACAGCTCTTTCAGGAACTGGAATATACTCATCTAGAGTTTTTAACAACTCATCGATACTTCCAGTACCAATTTCACTTTCATCACCATTTAATGCTTTTAATGCAGCACCTTTAACAATCGGAGTAGTATCCCCAGGGAAGCCATATTCGGTTAATAAATCTCTAACTTCCATTTCTACTAACTCTAAAAGTTCTGCATCGTCAACGATATCAACTTTGTTCAAAAATACTACAATATAAGGAACCCCTACTTGACGTGCTAAAAGAATATGCTCTCTAGTTTGAGGCATTGGTCCATCAGCAGCACTAACTACTAATATAGCACCGTCCATTTGCGCAGCACCTGTAATCATATTTTTAACATAGTCTGCGTGTCCTGGGCAGTCAACGTGTGCGTAGTGACGATTTTCAGTTTCATATTCAACGTGAGCACTAGCGATAGTAACCGTTTTACCAGCATCACGAACAGTTCCACCTTTAGCAATATCTGAATAAGATTTTGCTTTTGCTAAAGCACGCTTTGCTTGCGTATTAACTAGCGCTGCCGTCAACGTCGTTTTTCCATGGTCTACGTGCCCAATGGTCCCCACATTAACGTGAGGTTTAGTTCTTGTATATTTCTCCTTTGCCATATTTAAACTCCTAAAAAGTTAACAAATTCAACATTTGAGCGATTGCAAACATAAAAATGTTTTTGACCATGGCAATACACTCATACTCCAATTATAAGAACAAAAAAACTCTATTCTTATAAACTAATATCTTTATTTTAAGTTCTTCACGTCTTTCTTCACGTTCTAAGTTTCTTACATTCTAAGTTTCTTCACGTTTTAAGGTGGGTTTAAGACCTCAAAATTAGCATCACTGCCCCCACTCTAAAACACGTAAAGAACTTTATTTTACATCTTCTAATTTATAATTCTCTAATTTATAATCCCCTCTGCTACCTGTGCTGGCACTGGTGCATAATGAGAATATTCCATAGAATAACTAGCCCTACCTTGCGAGCCAGACCTAAGGTCTGTTGCATAACCAAACATCTCAGATAGTGGCACCTCTGCATTGATAACGGTAGCACCAGAGCGAGGTTCCATGCCCATAATCTTAGCCCTTCTTCTGTTTAAATCACCTACTATATTACTTGAAAAGTCATCTGGCGTTACCACCTCAACTTTCATTATAGGCTCAAGTAGCGTCATACCAGCTTTTTTAGCACCCTCTTTAACACAAATAGAGCCAGCGATTTTAAAAGCCATCTCACTCGAGTCAACCTCGTGGAAACTTCCATAATATAATGCAACTTTAATATCTATTACTGGGTATCCAGCTAAAATTCCACCCTTTAAAGCTTCCTCGACACCAGCCTTAACGGCAGGTATATATTCTTTAGGAATAACACCCCCTTTAATCTCATCTACAAACTCAAGGCCACTCCCTGGTTGCAAAGGCTCTAGACGAAGAAGCACGTGTCCATATTGACCTCGTCCTCCAGATTGTTTTGCATACTTATGCTCATGCTCAACTTTAGAATTAATAGTTTCTCTATATGCAACTTGAGGTTTACCAACCGTAGTTTCTACATTAAACTCTCTTTTAAGCCTATCTACGATAACCTCTAAGTGAAGCTCCCCCATACCTGCAATTATAGTTTGCCCAGACTCAGCATCTGAACTTACATAAAGCGAAGGGTCTTCTTTTGAAAGTTTCATAAGAGCTATACCCATATTTTCTTCATCAGTCTTAGTCTTAGGCTCGATAGCTATTTTAATAACTGGCTCAGGAGACGTAATGTTTTCTAGTAAAATTGGCGTTTCTTGCATACATAATGTATCACCAGTAACCGTTTCTTTCAAACCTACCGCAGCACCAATTTCCCCAGCACCTAACTCTTTAAGATCTTCTCTAACATTAGCATGCATTCTTAAAATTCTACCTACTCTTTCTCTTTTACCTTGAGTAGCATTGTAAATCGTAGAACCAGCAGTAAGTTTCCCAGAATAAATTCTAAAGAAAGTAAGAACTCCTACATAAGGATCAGTAACGATTTTAAATGCTAAAGCCGAAAAAGGCTCATCCCCATCAGCCTTTCTAACGATTGGCTCGCCATCAGGATCATTAGGATTAACACCCTCGATAGCTTTAACATCTAATGGAGAAGGAAGATAATCTATTACACCATCTAAAAGCGGCTGAACTCCTTTGTTCCTAAAAGAGCTTCCTCCAAACACTGGAAATATCTTTAATGATAATGTCCCTTTTCTTAAAGCTTTTTTAATTTCTTCTTCAGAAATCTCTTCACCCTCTAAAAACTTTTCCATCAATGCATCATCGACCTCTGAAACTGCCTCTAATAACTCTTCTCTAGCTTTTTCTACCTCTTCTTTCATATCCTCAGGAATATCAACAAACTTAAATGTTGACCCTTTGTCTGCATCTTCAAAAACCATTCCTCTCATTTTTACAAGGTCTACTACACCACGCAAATTCGACTCTGCACCTATAGGAAGCTGAACTCTTATAGCGTTTGCTCCTAATTTTTCTCTAATCGTGCTAATTGCGTAATTAAAATTAGCTCCAGTTTTATCCATTTTATTTATAAAACAAATTCTAGGAACGCTAAACTTATCTGCTTGACGCCATACGGTCTCAGATTGAGGCTGAACTCCATCTACAGCATCGAAAACTGCAACGGCACCATCTAACACTCTTAAGCTTCTCTCCACTTCAATAGTAAAATCAACGTGCCCTGGAGTGTCGATAATATTTATTTGATGGCTATCATATTGATGCTCAGAGCCTTTCCAATAACATACGGTAGCAGCAGATGTAATCGTGATACCTCGCTCTTGCTCTTGAGCCATGTAATCCATAGTAGCAGCACCATCATGCACTTCACCTAATTTGTGGTTTTCTCCAGTGTAATATAAAATTCTTTCAGTGGTAGTAGTTTTACCAGCATCAATATGTGCCATAATGCCGATATTACGCAACTTGTGAAGATCCTTTTTTGCCACCTTGTTATTCTCCTAAATATATCTAATAAAAAATCAAATTTAAAAAATTATATTAAAATTTATTTTAAGTTAAAATTTAAAATGCGAAAAAGCCTTATTAGCTTCTGCCATCTTGTGAACATCCTCTCTTTTCTTAATCGCAGCTCCCCTGTTATCAGAAGCGTCTAGAATTTCACCTGCCAATCTATCTACTATATTTCTCTCAGAACGATTGTTAGCAGCCGTTAAAACCCATCTAATAGATAATGCTTGAGCTCTCTTAGGATAAACCTCCACTGGAACTTGATAGTTAGCACCACCTACACGTCTCGACCTAACCTCTACGATAGGACGAACATTATCTAAAGCTTTCTTAAAAATTTCGATTGGCTCCTTGCCTGTCTTTGCTTCAATTTTATCCATAGCAGTATAAAAAGCACGCTCTGCAACATTCTTCTTTCCATCTACCATTAAATTATTTATAAACTTTGCCACAACAACCTCACCATACTTTGGATCGGCTATTATTTCCCTTGTAAAATCTCTTTTCTTTCTTGGCATCTTTTAACCCCTTTCTTTATTTATTTTTTTTATTTTTATTTAAATTATTTTTATCTAACTTTTATTTCTATCTAATTATTTCTGTCTAATTTATAATTTATAATTTGTTTAAACTATAAAAACGCCACGACTTAACACCTAGCGTTTATCTTAAATTTTTTTAAAACTTCTTATTTCTTAGGCCTTTTTGCACCATACTTAGAACGACTCTTCTTACGGCCTTGAACGCCGTGAGTTTCAAGTTTACCTCTAATTATATGATAACGCACACCTGGAAGGTCCTTAACACGCCCTCCTCTTATCAATACAACGGAGTGTTCTTGCAAATTATGTCCTATACCAGGAATATAACTAGTTACCTCTACACCCGTCGTTAAACGAATACGAGCAACTTTTCTTAGAGCCGAGTTTGGTTTCTTTGGAGTTTGTGTATATACACGTGTGCAAACTCCTCTTCTTTGAGGACAAGCTTTTAATGCGGGTGCTGCAGTCTTCTTAACTTTATCTTGTCTTCTTTTTCTTACTAACTGATTAATCGTTGGCATAACGCCTTATCTCCATTAATTTAAATTCACAACTAAATTTATAAATAATTTTCATGAGTTTTATTACAAAATAAAAAATACACAAAAATTACCTCTTCTTAAATTTTTTAAGTTATAAAAATTTTTAAGTTATAATTAAAAAATTTAGGATTCTTTAACTAAAATTACTATAATAAACTATTATATTAAATTAAAATTATTTTAAGGTCAACGCTCATTTGAATTTTAATATAAATAAATACTATAAACCATCTATTATTATTTCTTATATTATTTTCTTATACTACTCTTTACACTAATGATAAACACTAATGATAACGTTTATATATTCTTGTTTATTTTTTTTTATGACAAACTTACCTTACTTTTAAGATGAATAACCTAAAAATCTAGGATGATTACTTAAGCAGAGCATCTTACAAACTCTAAAAGTAAATTTGGGTAACATCGCATAGTCAATATAAATACCATTTTTTTATTATACTTGTCAATGACCTAAGAAAATATTTTTTAATTTATATTCTTTAGTTTATATTCTTTAATTTATGTTCTTTAATTTATATTAAAGACAATATATAATTTGCTTTATGAAAAAAACTAAAAGAATATTAACAGGAGATAGACCAACTGGGCAATTACACCTTGGGCATTACGTTGGTTCTTTAAAAAACAGAGTAAAATTACAAGATGATTACGATTGCTACTTTATAATAGCAAACTGGCAAGTCTTTACAGATCACTTAACTAAATATAAGGAAATCAAAAAAAATATTTTTGAACTTATGTGCGATTATTTAGCCATAGGATTAAAACCTACTAATACTTTCTTTATCCAATCTGAAATACCAGAGCTTGCAGAGCTTACGATGTGTTTTTCTTTTATAGTTTCACTAGCTAGATTACAAAGAAATCCAACGATAAAAGATGAGATTAAAACTTATGGAGTTGGAGAAGTTTCTTACGGACTAATTGGCTACCCAGTATCTCAAGCCGCCGATATTTTAGCGTTTAAAGCCGACTGTGTCCCTGTCGGGCAAGACCAGATGCCACACGTTGAACAGACTAGAGAAATCGCAAGAAGTTTTAACCACGCATTTGGGAAAAAAGTTTTTAAACTTCCAGAAGGATTAGTCGGGGAAGTTCCAAGATTAGCGGGGCTAGATGGCAATCATAAAATGAGCAAAAGCCTTGATAACATCATATCGTTTGCTCACTCTGAAGAAGAAACTACAAAAAGAGTGCTTACAATGGTAACGGATACTAAAAGAGTTTATAAAAAAGACAAAGGGCATCCAGATGAATGTTTTGCTTTCACGTATTGGAAAATTTTTGCACCAGAATGCGCAGACGAAATTAGAAGCGAATGTGAAAGCGCAAGTATAGGTTGTAGAGATTGCAAAGCGAAATTTGCATGCAAGCTAAACGAATCACTTCGAGAAATACGAGAAAAAAGACATTTCTATGAAGATAATCCTAAGAAAGTTTCGGATATTTTAAACGAAGGAACGCTTAGAGCAAAAAATGTTGCAAGAGAAACCCTTATGGAAGTAAAAGACGCTATGGGGATAAAGTTTTAATAAGATTTTTAGTTCTTTAAAAGAAAAAATCAAAAATCTTAGATATGGCATGAAAGAAATAAGCTAGGTAATACAATATCGCATATGACACTATACCTACAGCATCACGCAGTTTAGAAAGAACTGAAATATTTCTAAAATAAAAGATAGGACCATATCCATATAAATTATCAGATGCATCGACTATATATAAACCAAAAGGGGATATTATAACATCTTTTACACCACTATAAACTAACAGCGGTTCTCTTAAATTGCTAGCATAAACACTTTGTTCTCTTAATTTAAAATGATTAAGTCCATAGCAATGGTAAAGTTTCCCATCATTTGTAAGAGCGTAAGTAGCATCGAATGTAGTTAATATCTTAGAAACGTTATCTAATACTTTTTTAAAAGATAACGCCTCTTTATTTTTATACATATTGTTTCCTTTACGATATAGCTCTCCACTATTAGTAATAATATGGAACTGCTCTCTACTAAATTCAAGTTGTTTTACATTATCGAAAATTTTTATAGGTAAAGAAATTTTAGAATCTTTAGTTAGAGCAAGAATGTTATAATAATTATCTCCCCAGCACCAAAGCTCTCCGTTAGTTTTTATAGCGCACATCTCCAAGACACTGATATGCTATCTACATTATCTAAAACCTTAGTTGGGCGGCTTATTATCTCATCTTGACTATTAGCTCCTACTCTTCCTGAAGAATTATCTCGCCAACAAAAAAGTTCTTTAGATGTAGCTGTAGCACACCTAGTATAGTCAATCGCATCTACTTTACTTATATTAAAATTAGGTAGCACCATTTGAGGGGTTTTTACGGTATCGGTTCCTCCATTTCCTATTTGTCCTTTATCGTTATCTCCTAAACAAAAAAGTTTATTATCTGAAATAGCACAAAGACTTTCAGCGCCTATATGAACTAAACTTACACGTTCTAACCCACTAATTTTTTGAAGCGTAGCAAAAGATGGCATTTGATTATAAGTGCTACCTCCTAAACAATAAAGCTCATCTTCTTTAGAAATAGCACAAGGGGGCTCGACGCTTTTTACTTCTTCTAATTTGTCCTGAAAGCCATAAAAAACTTAATTCATCTTTTTACAGCAAAGTATTTTTATATATATCATTATGCGCAATATTATCGGCTATACATCTTTGTTTAATAGGGACTACGCCTAGTAAAATAATTATGAAAATAAAAGTATTAGATGGCAAAACAGATAGAAAAATAAATTTTTTTAAAGCTCTTTTGCGAGAATTAATTGCTTACACATTACTTATTGGATTACTGATTACTATCGGAAGTATTGTTATTTACAGGTGGCGAGGTTTTTAGGGTTATTTTCAATATCTGCAAAAATATATTAAAAGAAAATGCGGTATCTCTAAAAAGTTTTAAAATCGATCTTCTTTTTATCACCTTTAGTATAATCAGTCTTATTATCGCATATTATCACGATAGATACACAGGAAAATATGGCAAAATAATATACGATAAGTTATTAAATATCGATGTGCTATGCAAACACTCAAGAACCGCTTGGCTGTTTCCATTGTTTTATTTTCTTATTATACAAGGTTTTTTCTTTACAATGGTTATTGAAATGAAATAAAAATATAATAGACCATATAAAACCTTTAAGTTCTTTATGCGTTTTAAGTAGGTTTAAAAGAATTGCTTTTTTTCTTAATTTACCCGAAACCCTAAACACTCATTTAAACATCTTAAGATAGCATTAAATTTAATTAGCATCTCACTATCGTCTATACTATTTATACTATCACTTATACTATCATTCATACTCGCATCATCACGACTAGCATATTCTAAATAAAGAACTCCTTTCTTAATCTCATCACCAAATGGGGCACATATACAATTTGCCAAACCTCCAGTTAGAGAAAAGCCTCGATATTTTATTGGACTATCGCTATTTAATGAATTTGCAACTAATGCTATAGATGATTTATCATTATTTCCTTTAAGATTATTATCTTCATAAAAAATTTCATCATATTTATAAAGTTCTTTCTCTCCTATTTTTAAAGTCGGAACTAACGATTTCTTCTCTTCGTTATAAATATACAAGCACCCATTTCCAAACCCCGCCTTATAAATAGTATCGTATCTTAAAATCTCTAAGGCTCTCTTAGAAAATCTATCATTAGACATATTTACATAGACCTTTTTAAAACTATTTATAATATCATCATCACACTGAAATATAAAAGTATTCTTTCTTAACTTATTATCTGCATGCGCTAATATGGCGTCCTTTACCTTGTCTTTAATCGACATAGTTAAGTCGAATATCTCAGGGGCGAATTTTTCATAGTATTCACACGCCTTTAAAACTTCTCTTTTTATAACTTTTGAAATATTAGTATCCGATATCTCATCTTTAAAATCATCTAAATGATTTATAACCTCAGGGAAAATCTTAGGCTCATAAAACTTTGCTATCATCTCTGCATCATCTATACATTTTAAAGCAACTCTATTCTGAGAATTATCGCTTTTACGAATATCTACACAATCTTTTATCTCGTTTTCAAAATTCCAACTAGAAATCAGCTCTACTATTAAATCATTTGGTGAAAAACCTAGTGCCTTTTCTATAAAATCATCTAATGCGGCTTTCGCATTACTTTGAGCTTTTAATGCTTTTGAAAATAGCCTTGGATAGTTCCAAGCGATTAAGCAATTAGCTAGCCCTCTTAGCATAGAAACGACGTATACCCAAAGTGGGTCTTCATTATTAAGCAGAGCAAACTTTTGTGAAACTTGCGTTGAAATCGCAGTGTGCTTATAAATAACTGCTTTTGCGTCCTTCATATCTTCTATGGAATGATAAGAATATTCCTTAGCGTCCTTTAAAAATATTTTTTTAAGTTCTTCTATATCGCAATTTTTTAAGAATTTAACTGGATCTATACTATCTTTAGAAGTTATAAAATTAGGCATCTCTTTAAAGATTAACGCTAGTATCGTAAAATCCATCGAGATATCTTCTAAGAATTTACCTCTATTATTATCATACACCCTAGTAATAATATTATTTTTAATCGAATTATAAACCGCTTCATTTAAAGGCATCCAAGCCTTACACATCTTATCTAAAGCCTGTTTTAGCTCAGTTTCCTTTACGTGCATTAATGGTATATATGATTTTATAGTATCTTTAGTCTCTTTAGGGTTTCCCCTACTAGACATTCGATATATAAAACTCTTCTTATCTTCCACTAGAAGCGCTCCTAAATAGTGTCAGTTTAAAAAATTTTTTAATAATTTCTAGATTTCTAAGTATCCTAATTTAGGAAAATCGACATTTTACTTTAAAAACTTTAAATATAATCGAAATTAAACAACTTTACTTATTGTGCATTGAAAAGAATTAAATAAACTTGTATATTATTTTTATGTATAAAATAGCGTGTTAGCAAAGTAAAACTCTGTCTAAACTCTACTTGACTTGTGTAAACTGCAAACTAATAATAAGCAAATAATAATCAAATAATAAGGTCTAAATTATGTTAATATTGCGTAAGTTTTTTTCTAAATTTTTAACTAATTTTTTTTATAAGGATATAAAAAGTATATATTTTCTTTTACTAGCGATTATTACTAATTTTACAGCGATAATTTTTACTACAAACACTTCAAACGCTCAAGTATTCCTAGATGCGATTATCGCTACAATTAACGATACCCCAATTACACTTTCAGATATAAATAAAAAATACGACAAAAACTACACATATAACGAGCTAAAAGAAAATATAAACGCTAATAAAATAATAGATACTGCAATTCTAGATACTATTGTAGAAATGGAAGCTAAAAAGAAAAGAATTAGCGTTTCTGAAAAAGAGCTAGATAATTATATTTCACAAATAGCTAGCAAAAACTCTTTAACTGTAAATGAGTTTAAAAACGAGTTAGCAAAACAAAATATTTCGTTTAAAAATTATAAAGAACAAATAAAAAATGATATTTTAAAAACAAAAATAGCTTCTAATATTATACGAAATGGAACTGCTGTTACGGAAGAAGAGGTGGATAACTACTTAAAAAAAGTTGCTGAAAACGATTTATTAAATAGCAAAATTTCATTAAGCCAAATTTGCGTTCTTAAAAATAATAAAAGCGAAGCAGACGCTCTTAGAATACTAAAGAACATTACTGATGATTTAAAAGATGATGATTTTAAAGATGATGATTTTAAAGATGTTGCAGAAAAATATTCCGAAACTCTAGGAGCTAAACAAGGGGGCTTTGTAGGAGAGTTTGAGCTAAATGAATTATCGAGCGAAATTTTTAATGCAGTCTCTAATTTAAAAGAAGGCGAAACATCAAAAATTATAGATATGGCTAACACGTATTGCATATTTAAAGTAAATAGCAAAGATGCAGCAAAAGAACCTACCGAAGAAGAAAGAAAAAAAGCGAGAGAAAAAATAGAAGAAGAGCGTTTAAAAGATGATATCAACTCTTATTTTTCTAAAGAAATTTTTAAAAATTATACTATCGATAAAAAAATATAATGGTTAGCAGCATAAAACCTAAAGAAAAAAATCAAATAATATTAGACAAATACTCTTTGGATTATTTCAAGCACTCCCTTATTTTTTCTTCTAATTTAAGCGATTTTAATTTTTTATATAAAAAATTAAAGAAAGATTATAAATATAAGAGCGAATGCTACAAAGCTATAAATTTTGGAGAAATTCCTAGTTTAACTATAAGCGATAATTTATTAGATAATATAAAAAGCGATATCCATTTTTTAGACTACAATATTACTTTTCAAGATATTTTTTCAAAGTTAAAAATACTAGATAAAATAAATGAAATTTCTAGTTTAGAATATAAATGTCCTAATTGTAGTAGCAAGCTAGTGCAAACTAATTTAGACTACTTTTCTAATGTTATTTTTAAATCTTATTTTAATGATGTTATAGCTCTTGGAATATACGATAAAGAACATTCAAAAATAGATATCAAATCTCTTTTAAAACAAAATATATTTCACATTATTTATAATAATAAACTATACGATATAGATGAATTAGAAAAAATAGATATTAAAAATTATTACCACGTATTACATAAAATATCAGTTAAAGATATAGCTAAACTAAAAGAAAAGTTAAACGATATATATTTAAAACTAAAAAAAGATAATTTAAATATATTTGTTTTTTCTTTATCAAAAAATAAGCTAGAAACTTTTAATTTAGAAAATAATTATATTTGCTCTAATTGTTTATTTGAAACTAAGGATATAAAACTAGAAGATGCAAGGAATGTTTATTATAAGAATCTAAATTTGCATTCTATTTTAAATACACCTTTTAAAGAACTAATTTTAAAATGTGAAAATAAAGAGATAAAAAATATATTAGAAACACTAATTTTTTACGATTTGGGCAATTTTTGCTTTAACTCTAAAATCGAAGATTATAATTTAAGTTATATATTAAATTATATTTACATAAAAAGTAAGCTAAACATAGATGATATTTTAATACTAGAAACCCCACTATCTTTTATAAATAAAAATACTTTAGAAAATATATTAAAAGAGCTAAAAAGTTATAGCACAATTATATTTGAAAACTGCGAAGATATTTTTAATTTTAATTTTGATAAAGTATACAAGCTTTCAGATGGAGTTAAAAAGAGCTTCTCTAAAGAAGCAAAAAACTCTACTCTTATTAAAAACAAGGTAAATATTTTTTTAAAACGTGATATAGACAGTATAGTAAAAGATGTATTAGAAAATATTGAAAGTAGCAAAAATAATGGACTAATAGCAGATTTTTCAAAAGTTATAACCATAGACCCCGTTTTTTCAAAAGATACTACGATAATTAATGCATTAAATATTTTTTCAAAAATAAATGATATTTTTTTAAACACGACCGATGCTAAAGTTCTTGGACTTACTAGAAAAGATTTTTTACTTAAAACTAGTAATCAAAAATTATGTCAAAAATGTTTCGGGAAAGGCAAAATAAAAGAGTTTAATGATATTTATAAAGATTGTTATAAATGTAATGGAAGTTTTTTTAACGAAGAGATTTTAAATTTAAAATTTAAAAATTTAAGTTTAAAAGAAGTTTACAACTTAAACTTAAAAGAAGCATTATCGTTTTTTGATGGTTTTTTTAAAATAACTGAGCCTTTAAGGCTTTTAGTTAATTTAGGAGTTAAAGATTTTAAACTAAATAGTAGCACCTTACTATTGACTAGCGATATTGTAAATTTAATAAATATTTGCAGTAATTTCGATAGGTTGCAAAACTCAAACTTATACATTATTAAAAATGCATTCTCTTTCTTAAGTATTTCTCAAAAATTACGATTTATAGATGTAATGCAAGATTACATTAAGACCGATACTATAATAGTAGAAACGGTTTAGAGTAAGTTTAAAAAAAAAGTTTTTTTAGAATCAATTAGTTAAATTTGCACGATATATTTTAAGGCTTCTAATTTAAAGCTAATTTTAAAAAGTTTAATTAAGAATTTTTATTTAATGGTTTTCTTTATATGTTAAGATATTTTATTAAGTTTCAAAGAAATCAAAAAGGAGAAGGAGAAGGGACTTTTATTTTTATCGTTATGGTTATCCTAGCTATTATAAGCGGTATCTTTTGGTTTATCGGATTTATAAGAGAAACTAAGCACGAAAGGGTAGAAAGAACTATAAGATTAAGAGAAGAAGAAGAAAGAAAAAAAATGATACTCGCTATGGAAAAACACGAACCTAAGGGATATTTATACGTATATAAACCTGGAATTTGCGGAAAAGAGCCTTGCAAAATTACTAGACCTTATTTTGAAGAAGTGCACGCAAAGATAAAGAAATAGTTCTTTACGCATTTTAAAGGTTTGCTTAAAAGATATGGACTTCAAAGTTTTGCAAAAGTTTTAGCAAAAAACTCTCACAAAACTTTCTAGATGAAGTCCATAAATAAAAGTTCTAAAACGTTTTAAAAACGAATATTACTGGTTATCAATAAGTTGTTCTTCCCGAGTAGAAAAAAAACAACCAATAGAATTAAGCTTGCCAGTATTTGCGGAAACCCAAGAAACGGTATGCCCACGAGGTGCTACTTCTTTAGCAATTTGAGGGATATTGTCTTTAATAGTCTTAATCACATTTTTTTCATCACCGCTAGCAGACCAAGAGGATATATATACTACAAACTCACGGCTAGTTCTAACTTCCTTCCCACTCTTTAGCGTTTTTATAAAAAGACGCAATATAGGGAAAGGAATTTTACCTTCACGGCTGTAATGACTTTTTGCCAGTTCTTCCTCATTGTTAAATAACCAATTAAAAGTCGGGCTATGCCACACGGCATTATTAATTGCTTCAGTATTGCCTTTAATACTTTTAAAAATACTTTCAAGCTCTCCTTCCGCTAGAAAAGAAGGTTTTTTAACCACTACTTGAATTGCAAATACTCTTTTTTCCCCTTTTTTTGTTTCTCCCACGAAATACCAGAAAATTGAAGGACAATTACCTAAATTTATAATAGGAAAACCACCATCTGCCCCATTCATAACAACGAGCACTCACTTTCTATTTAATAGTGTTAATATTGTTATATTTGAACCATTGTAAAAAACCACAACGTTTTAATGACTCTATCACAATATTATCACATTTTCAAAATATTTTTAAACGAACATCTTTTTTAATTTTTCAAAAAATCCCTCGTTTTCTTTGTCGGTAATTTTTGGGGCGTTTTGCTCCGTCTGCCTTAACTCTTCTAACACTTTTCTTTCTTCATCTGTAATCGATGTAGGAACATTTACGATAACTTTTATATGAAGATCGCCTCTTCTAGTAGTTCCTAAAACTTGAACTCCACGATTTTTCAACTTAAATACCTTATCAGCAGGCGTTCCTGCAGGAATTTTTAAACTTTCTTTCCCCTCTAACGTTATAATTTCTACATCCCCACCTAAAACTAACGTAGTATAATTTACTGGTAGCTTATAAAAAAGCTCATACCCATCTCTTCTAAAAATCTTATGCTCTTTAACATTTATATTAACATATAAATCGCCCGTAGGACCACCATTTATACCTGCTTCCCCTTCTCCTCTTAGCTTTAATCTTTGATTATCTGCGATACCTGCAGGTACTTTTACTTTTAATACTGCCTCATCTATTTTTCTCTTAGTTCCTTTACAAGTTTGACATTTATTCTGTATATATTGCCCCGACCCTCTGCAATCTGGGCACGGTCTACTTATACTAAAAAATCCTTGCTGAATTCTAACTTGCCCCGTCCCTTTACATTGAGGACACTTCTCAACGCTTGAACCTTTTTCAGCACCAGTGCCATCACACGCATCACACTTAACTCTTCTTTTTAATTTAATCTCTTTTTCAGTTCCAAATACAGCCTCTTCAAACTCTATTTCTAGCTCGTAGACTAAATCGGCCCCGGCTTGCCCCCTAGCGCGTCCACCACCGCTTTGCATCGCACCGCCAAAAAATGAACTAAAAATATCACCAAAAATATCTTCAAAACCTGAAAAATCTCCAAATCCACCAAAACCACTAAAACCTCCATTTTGATCGAACGCCGCATGGCCAAATTGATCGTATTTAGCACGAGCATTATCATCACTTAAAACTTGATAAGCCTCAGTAGCCTCTTTAAATTTTTCTTCAGCATCCTTATTTCCCTTATTTTTATCTGGGTGATATTTTAAAGCTAGTGCTCTATAGGATTTCTTTATATCACTTTTGCTAGCATTTTTAGGGACTCCTAAAACTTCGTAATAATCTCTTCTTTCCAAAACGATATCCTTTTTTTACATAAATAATCTTAAAATAAGATTATACCACAAACAACAAAAAGTGTACTCAACTTACTAGTAAAAATTTTATTTCTTCACGTTTTAAGGTGGGTTTTAGGTCTTAAGAATTAGCATCGCCAACCCCAAACGTTGCCTAAAACATGAAAGATCTCAAAATTTACTCATAATTAAGTACACTTTTTAAGAGGTTATGTCAAAGAATTATTTAACTTCTTCATAATCAGCATCGACTACATCGTCATCAGCCTTCTTATCCTCAGCACTCGCTTGACCACTAGCCCCCGTAGCATCAGTGCTCGCATTATCAGACGAAGCGCTCTTATACATTTCTTCAGAAAGTTTATGGCTAGCTTTCATCAATGTTTCATAAGCATCGGTTAAAGCTTGCTTGTCTGAGTTTGAGTCCTCTAATACTTTCTTAGCATTAGTAATTTCTCTTTCAATATTTTCTTTATCTGTGCTAGAAAGTTTACCATCAAGATCTTTTATAGACTTTTCAGTCGTGTAAACTAAATTATCTAAATTATTCTTTGCTTCAACCGCTTCCTTCTTATTCTTATCTTCCTCAGCATGAAGCTCAGCTTCTTTAACCATCTTATCGATTTCAGCCTCACTTAATCCAGATGAAGCAGTAATCGTAATCGATTGCTCCTTACCCGTCCCCTCATCTTTTGCAGATACCGCAACGATACCATTACTATCGATCTTAAAGGTAACTCTAATTTGAGGAATACCCCTTGGAGCAGGTGGAATGCCAACGAGTTCAAAACGTCCTAAGGTTTTATTATCACTCGCCATCTCTCTTTCACCTTGTAAAACGTGAATAGACACTGCTGGTTGATTATCTGCGGCCGTTGAGAAAACTTGTGATTTTTCTACTGGAATCGTAGTGTTCTTATCTATAAGCTTTGTAAACACACCTCCATAAGTTTCAATACCTAAACTTAGTGGCGTAACGTCTAACAGGAGCACGTCTTTCACATCACCTTGTAAAACACCACCTTGAATAGCAGCACCAATAGCAACCGCTTCATCTGGGTTGATATTCTTAGAAGCCTCTTTTCCAAATATCTTTTTAACCCTTTCTTGAACGGCAGGCATACGAGTCATACCACCTATAAGCACCACATCATGAATATCTGATGCGGAAATTCCAGCATCTTTAAGCGCTGTAAGACATGGGCCTTCCAATCTATCTAATAAATCAGTGCAAAGTTGTTCTAATTTTGAACGACTTAATTTAATATTTAAATGCTTAGGTCCAGATGCATCTGCCGTAATAAATGGTAAATTAACATCCGTCTCCATAGAAGATGAAAGTTC
The DNA here is from genome assembly GCA_050952645.1 of Bdellovibrionota bacterium. GTDB lineage: Bacteria > Bdellovibrionota_C > UBA2361 > UBA2361 > CAKMMH01 > CAKMMH01. The sequence goes on from JBMNLI010000010.1 coordinate 63,706, forward strand.
ATGTTTAGCCTTTTCAGCAGCTTCTTTTAATCTTTGAAGCGCCATCGTATCATTTCTTAAATCGATACCATTGTCTTTTCTAAACTCATCAGCTAAATAATCTACTATCCTTAAGTCGAAGTCCTCACCACCTAAGTACGTATCACCGTTTGTAGACTTTACCTCAAAAACTCCTTCTGCTAACTCTAAAATTGAAATATCAAACGTTCCACCACCTAAGTCGAATACTGCAATGGTTTTTTCACCGCTCGATTTTTCCATACCATACGAAAGAGCGGCAGCGGTAGGCTCGTTAATAATTCTTTGAACATTTAGCCCTGCAATTTTACCAGCATCTTTAGTAGCTTGCCTTTGGGCATCATTAAAATAAGCTGGAACTGTAATTACAGCATCCGTAACCGTCTCTCCTAAGTAATCCTCGGCTGCTTGTTTCATCTTGCCTAAAATCATAGCTGAAATTTCTTGTGGGCTCTTATCTTCTCCACCAAGCTTTACCCAAGCATCACCATTTTTTGCAGAAACTAATTCATATGGTAGAACCTTTTTAGCTCTAGCGACCTCATCTGAGTCGTATTTTCTACCTATCAATCTTTTAACGGCAAATATAGTGTTTTTAGGGTTAGTAACCGCTTGTCTTTTAGCGATTTGTCCTACTAATCTTTCTTTAGAATCCGTAACGGCTACCACAGACGAAGTCGTCCTTGCGCCCTCTGCGTTAGGGATAACTACCGGCGTGCTACCTTCCATTACAGCAACACAAGAATTTGTCGTTCCTAAATCTATACCAATTATTTTTCCCATATATACATACCTCTCTTTTATTTTTCTATTTATTAATATTGTTAAAACTACACTTTAAATAATTTTTTAAAAATACTTTTTAAAATACTTCTTTGAAATTTTTTATCTTATCTCTTAAGACCTAATTTATCTTAGTAATCACCAAAATATAAATTATCAAGAAAAATTTTAAAAAAAGATGAAAATTTAAAGCAACTCCTTTAATTAAATCGTTTATTTATCTCTCGTTAATTATCTTGCTCGCTCGAACATACTACGACTTGAGCGTGACGCAAGATTTTATCTTTATAATAATAAAGCTTCTTAAACTCACTAATAATTTCATTAACTTTCGCATCTTTTGCTGGCACTCTGCTAAGTGCATTGTGTTTTGTAGGGTCGAACATCTCGCCTACTGAGTTTTCCGACTTTACTCCCCATTTCGCAAGAACATCTAAAAATTGTTTATGTATCATTTTAACTCCAGAGCATATATCCTCGCTAACAGAAGCTTCTCCCTTTGCATACGTATGCTCTAATGCTCTATCTAAATTATCTAGCACCTCTAGAAGATCTACTAAAATAGGCTCTCCTTGATATTTTAACAAATCTGCTCTTTCCTTGCTTGAACGTTTTTTATAATTTTCTAAATCTGCTAAAGCCATTAAATATTTTTCTTTACTCTCTTCTAAAGATTTTTTTAACTCCCCTATTTCTGCTTCTAGTTTAATAATTTTTTTATTTCCTTTTCTACTATCGAAACCCTCTTCTTTAAAATTTTTATTACGTTTTTTCTTAGATGTCTCTAAGATATCTTCATCTAAAATATTTTCCGTTTCCATTTCATTATATCCACTATCTTCATTGTATTCTCTTTCTTTATCGTATCCCATAAAACAACCATCCTCTTTTAAGTTAATTCAAAAAATTGTCATCCTTGTAAAATAAACTCATTTGTATATATAATCATCGAAGTGAGAACTTTCAAGAAATAAAAACAAAATTTATGAAAAAAACTAATATTTCAACTAAAAAAATCGACGCTATAACTATAAAACTCGCCATGTCGGGCGATTTTAATATCGTTTTAACTGCTATCACTAAAGAAGATAAGAAACTTTCCTTTTTTGCCTCAAATATAAAACGAAGCAACAAGAAGCAAAGTATACCAGAGATTTTCGATATTTGCTCTTTTGAAATCATTGAAAAGGAGGAAGATAAATTAAGCAAATTAAAGGATTACAAGTTTATTTCTAATTTTAAAAATTTACGTGATAATTTTACAAAACTATGTGCAAGCACTACTCTAATTGAGGCTACAAATAATTTAGTAAAAGATGGAGATACTACAAAAAATATTTTTAAACTTCTAAGCTCATCTCTTTTTTTAATAGATAAAGAAGAAGAAACTTTAAAAGTTTTTAAAATTCTTTACGATACTCTCTTTGAATTATTAGTTCTGCTTGGTTTTGAAAATAGGAGATTAAAAAAACCTGCATCTAAAAAACACTTAATATCACTTCTTAATAAAATAGAAGAAGTTTCGGAACAAAAATTAAAAAGCCTTAGCACTCTTTTAGAAACTCTTCCAAAGAGCCAAAAAAAATAGCTCTTTGCACGTTTAAAACTTCTTCATATTTAAAGAGATTTAAAAAAATTTTTAAACACTTTGCCCCTAACTTAGGCTACTCTTTATGACAATTATCGCTACAAGATTTTGATGAGCAATCCCCCTTATGCGCATAATCCGTTTCATACCAACCTGTGCCTTTTAAAACGAAACTCGAATGAGAAATTAGCTTTTCTACTTGAACGCTTTTTCCTTGCTCTTTACATTTAGGACATTCTTTTAATTTTTCTTCATTTACTTTCTGAAGAACCTCAAACTTACCACAATTTGGACATTCATATTCATATATTGGCATAACTTTCACCTCATAATTTTCGCCTATAAAATCAACTTCTCGCCTCTAATTCTTTATATATTTTAATAAAATCATCTTTAGTAAAATTAGAAATTTTTATACTCTTTAATCTTTGCTTTTCGCCTTTTATTATATTTACACCCGATTTAGAAATTTTAAAAGCCTTTGATAAAAATTTAATAACTTCATTATTAGCTTTGCCATCTACCGGGGGGCATGCAACTTGAAGTTTTAAACTTTCATTAAAAATCCCACAAAATCTAGTCTTTGAAGCCCCAGGCTGAATATAACATGAAATTATAATATCTCCATCTTTTTCACTTATAAAATCGTACATGGCAAAAAAATAAAAATTATTATTGCTAGCAAACTTAAAAATTAATATTCTTAATATATATTACAAAATGCAATATATCAAATAATAAGGGAAATAATCATGGAACTTCTTTCTTGGCAAATATGGTTTCTAATAGCTGCACTTTTATTCATTTTAGAAATGTTATCTGGTACTTTCGTTTTATTATTTTTAGGACTAGCTTGTACAGGTGCTGCAATATGTGCTGCATTTAAACTTTCATTTATGTATCAATGTCTTACATTTTGCGCAATAAGTTCCCTTACAATATTTTTATTTTTAAGACAAAAAAGAATTTCTAGCAATAAAAAAGGTAACGATTTAAAAGTGGCAAACTCGGAAAGATTAATTGGACTAATCGGAATTGTTACAGAGGAAATTCCAGAATTTGGAACAGGAAGCGTAAAAGTTGAGAATGAAACATGGATGGCAACAAGCGAGTCGGGAAAACAAATTTCACTAAATGAAACTGTATCAATCAAAAAAATTTCAGGTGTAAAATTAGTTGTTGAAATTGCAAAAAAAGATTAATTTTAATTTAAATTTTAATGTCTCTTTTTATCATTTTTTAAAACATCTTCTTTAATGAAATTGCAAATTTTTTGTGTGTAGAAATCCTATTAGATCCTAAAATTGATAAAAATGAATTATTATTTATTAAAAGCTTAGAAAAGCTTAAATAGAATTCCTCATTGCTAGTATTATTAAATTAAATAATAATTATATTAATTGTCGTAAAAATTCATTTTCGTTTTCTAAGGAGAAATTATGGGAGAAGTTTTTACTTTTATATTTGGAATTTTGGCGGTTGTGCTAATTATTTTTATTCTCTCTGGAATTAAAATAATCAGACCATATCAAAATGGACTTGTTGAAAGATTTGGTAAATTTGACAGAATCTTAAAACCTGGATTAAAAATTGTTGTACCATTATTAGAAACCATGGTTAAAATTGATTTAAGAGAGCAAGTTGTAGACATTCCACCTCAAGAAGTTATAACAAAAGATAACGTTGTAGCTACAGTGGATGCTGTCGTATTTTTGGAAGTCGTTGATCCATATTGCTTTAATTATAATATTGCAAACTTCTGGCTTGCTATAGTAAACCTTGCACAAACAAATTTGAGAAATGTAATTGGCGATATGTCACTAGATGAATCCTTAAGCTCTAGAGAAGCAATTAACGCAAAACTACAAAGATCTCTAGATGAAGTAACCGATAAGTGGGGAACAAAAGTTACTAGAGTTGAAATAAAAAGAATAGAACCTCCTGTGGACGTAACAGACGCTATGCATAAACAAATGAAAGCTGAAAGATATAGAAGAGCTAAAATTCTAGAAGCTGAAGCTGAAAAGTCTTCTCAAATCCTTATTGCAGATGGTCAAAAGGAAGCCCAAATTAAAAAAGCTGAAGGTGAAGCTGAGGCTATAAGACAAGTTGCAGATGCTGAAAAATACAAAAAAATGGCAGTTGCAGCTGGTGAAGCTAATGCTATCATGAATGTATTTAATGCTATACACCAGGGAAAACCTGATAAAGATTTAATCACGCTAAAATACTTGGAGTCTTTAGAAAAGATTGCTAATGGGCAATCAACAAAAATCTTTATGCCTATAGAAACATCAGGTATATTAGGAAGCCTTTCTTCTATTAAAGAAATTTTTGATAGTAATAAAGAAAACAATAAGTAATTTATTTATAGTTAACAAAGCATACAAAAGTTTTAAAATTGTAAAAATTACTTTCCTTAGTTAAATTTTTGAATATAAAATAATATAGCTTTTATAAAAAATATTATTTTATAAAGCTATATTATTTTATTAATCCCCTTAGTTACTCAATAATGTTTCATCCCATTCTTGACAATAAGTAATATTCGAACTAATTGTATCAACTATCGGTTTATAATAAGAATTTATAATGGTATCAGCCATATATGTTTTATTATACAACAAATCAATCTGATGTATTATACTATCAAATGCTGTTCTTGAAGATACCTTGATAATATTATTTTTGTTATTGTTAAGATGTGTTTTCGCATCTTTTAAATATGCAGAAATATATCTAATATATTCTTTTAATTCATTTCTAAAACCATCAATAGTTTTAATATCATAATTAAATTGAGAAGAAGTACAATTATTCTTGTTTCTACATTGTATCATGTCAACAGTTGGTATAGTTACATTTAACTCATTTATAAGATTGTTAATATAAGTATCTCCTATTTCAATCTTATTGTCTATTATATGAGTATTATGAAATTCTATAATATCATTAATACTTAATTTTTTTATTTCGTTAATCAAACTTTCCTTCTTATCAAAGATATTAATAAAATTACAATTAGTAAGGAAATTTTTTCCATAATTATCATTATTACAATACGCTAACTTATTAGATGTCGTAGAAATATAATTATTATTTCCTTTTCGAACATCAGGAAGTTGCCACTTAACTGTCTTTGTGTTGTACTGTGTATCAACTGAAAATGCAAAATTATGAATACCTTGAACAAAAACTTGATTTTGACCGTAATCTTTAGATGTAAGATTTCCATTTATGAAAATATTATTGTTTTGTCCAAAATATACAGGAAAATCATTATTATTTTCATAACCAAATAAGGCATATTGTTTGCCAGTCTTAAAATCTGATTGAATACAATTAAATGCAAGTTTTATATTCTGAATTTTATATTCATCTGTTAAATGATTAGCAGACACAACTAATGTTTGAATAGCCTCATCTTTAACATTTAATTTCCATTCTAAAGTTTTATCTTTATCAAAAGTTACAACCATAACCCCCTTATACTCACCTGGTCGAAACTCAGATATCTCTTTAGTAGGATCAATTATATTATCTGCCAATGATAATACCTCCACTCTATTTCCATCAACTGTAACTGCATTATTATCTAATTCATTACTTTCATAAGTTTTATCCCCAATATTTTTGTATCCAACATACGCTGTAATTGTGTTATTTCCATTATCTTGTATACCATTAAGCATAGGATACAAATGTGGTACTGGAGTTGGACTTGGAGTAAAAGTTTTCGTATAAGTATATGTTTTGGTAAACGTACTTGTTTTAGTTGGGGTTTTAGTTTTAGTAGGCGTTTTTGTCTTTGTTGGAGTTCTCGTCTTTGTTGGAGTTCTCGTAAAAGTCGAAGTTCTCGTATAAGACGCTGTCTGTGTAAAAGTTATAGTATTAGTAAATGTAGGAGTAGGTTTAACTATCCTTAAACTTGCATCGTCACATTCACCATCTTTATTATAATCATTACATGCACAAACTATTGTTACAATATATTCCCTACCTTCATCAGTTAATTCTTTACAATCATATTGATTATTAGTCAATGCACAATCATAAAAAGCATAATTATCACCTTGTATTAATGGATGAGATTCAGGTATAACAGAACTCTTTACATAAGAAGCATAAACATTATCACCATAGGTATTGGCATATTTTAATTTACAAATCTGTGTTGCTTGAGATAAATCATCTTTATCATTGTTAGTCGTAGGAATACGCAATTGCCACACTCTTTCTGTTTCATTATATATATGAGGAGTTAATCCAGACATTTCTAATATGGTATGTACAGATAAATTACTATCAATTATCTTTGTATACTCATCTTCCCATGGTGCTAACGTAGGTGTTCTTGTTGGAGTTTTTGTCCTAGTAGGTGTCTTAGTTGGAGTTTTCGTTTTTGTCTTAGTTTTTGTTGGAGTCTTTGTCGGAGTTTTCTGTGTAACTGAATTAATACACTGCACACACGTGCTAGAACAACGAGTTACATCATAAGTGTCGGCAATATAAGTCCCATTACACTTAGCTTTATAATAAGTACGTCCATCTGCTGAACAATAATCATTCTTAGTAGCTACTGTACTACCATCCTTTGTTCGTACGACCCTTTTTTTATTATTATCTCTTGCACATGCATAAATTGGAGAACTAGGACTTGGTTGAATAGGATTAGCACATGTAATATTTTTTATATATCCCTTACCATTTGCACTTGTTACTTTTCTACAACTAGATTCGGATGTCGTAGAACAAATATAATATTCCGCAGTATTAGTACTTACTGGAACTTGTGCTGTCATTAAATTTGATACAGTGGAATACCCTTTTGCTCGGCAAAAATTTACTGCATTAACCTGCGTTGGTCCTGAAACATTCTCTAGTAAATACTGCCTCATAATAAGTGTATTTTTATTATTATTACAATATTCATTTAAATTTCTGTAATAATTTTTACACTGCAATAAAGGAGAGGTTTCTGTACAGTTATCTGGAGGATAACCTGCTTCAATAATGAACCATGCATTACAAGTTTTTGTAGTAGAATGATTATTAGAAAATATTTTCCCTATTGCACTCTCATAAAAAACTTGACTATTTGATGTTGCAGAGAAACTTTGAGTTGTAATAAGTAAGGGAAAAACTAAAATTAAAAAAGAAAGATATTTTTTCATTTTTAACCTTTTATAATATTAATTGTAAAAATCCATTAAAAAAATTCTACATAATTGTATTTAAAATGATTGAATTTACGTAAATTTCAAAATGCACTACAATCATCCAGTTAGATGTGAATTTTCATAAATTGATTCTATTTTAACAAACAAAAATACTTTCTCTATTCAAATTGGTTAAAAAATATCTATATTTACAATAAGATACAAAGGTTTCTACTTAAGATATTTTACTCTTTCTACAAAAAATTTTTATTTTTTAATACTTATTTCTCTATATGCTAATGTTAAATCTCTATTATCCTTACTATTTTCATAAAACGTACTCGGCCTAAAAGAAACTTCATGTTCTAATCTTAAAGAATTTACACCATTAAAAGTAGAATGATTTGAACTTTCATAGATAGTATCAGTTTCAAATATATTTGTACCTTTCTTTACAATAAAATCACCAACTAAATTGTCATTAATATAAACTTTTAATTTATTGTCCATAACAGAATGTACATCAAAATATATTTTGTAGGGGTTATTATTAATTGCAATGTAATTAATATATGAATCAATACTTCCGTGTTTAGAAATATTATCGCTGGTTTTAATCGCCCATCTTGATACTAACTTTTCTCCCCTTTCTAATGCACTAAATCCTTTGGCAATAAAAAAATCATTTTCTATAAAATTTAAATTATCATTAACAAAATCTTCTTTAGGATTAAAATTTTTTAAATCAAAAAAATAAATATTCTTCAATTTACTAAAAAACAAAGGTTCACCCAAAATATCTTTTAAATCTTTAAGTAACTTTTCACTATCAACGATATCAGTATTAACACTAATACCATTAAAACCTTGCCTCTTAGCATTTTCAACTATTCTTAACGCATCACTACCATTAAATAATGCTTCTTGCCAAAAATACTCATTAGTATGACTTAATGCACCAAAACTCCATTGAATACCTTTTGTAAAAAGATACGGAAATACTTGATAATTACAATTAACTAAATTTTGAGAAACATAATTCTCAGGATAAGTAAGTATTGGCAATTGTAGAACCTTACCTCCATTTTTTAAATAATTATTAACATTAAGAGCAAACTCTTTAATACTGCTAATTTTATTATTAATAGTATTATAATTTTGCGGAAATTTTCTTAAATTATTTTCATTAACATGAAAACATAACAATACAATACAAAAAATCACAATATAAATTTGTTTAAAATTTTTAAAATATTTCTTAAATAAAATATTAATTAAATATATTACTGCAAGAATAGAAAACATTAATATGTAAACAGAAATTCGATTATAAGTTCTAATTTTTGTAAATCCAAATAATGCTATAAAAACACCTACAGCACTTTGCAAACCAAGTAGTAGAGCAAAAATATTTAACTTAGAGAGAAAATTTAGCATTTCTTTATTATCATCATCTTCATATTTTTGAATAAATTTTCTGAATCCATCTATAAGCAAAACTGCTATAAGGATTATAAATCCAATAATCCCCATAATACCAAGATAATTAATTATTGCTTCAGTTTTAAAAAATTTTGAATGATTATAGGCTTGAGTTAACCATGAAAAGATATGAAAATCCCCAAATGTTTTTGGCATAAATAAATGAACTAAACTTAATCCATAATAAAAGGCTTCATAAGGATCTCTTGTAGAAGTTTTTGTAGAACCATTAAGAATACTATTTAATATTGATGGATACAAATTACTTATAAGAACCACAAAAATCATAAAAAGAAAATAAAGACCTCTAAGACAAGCTACTAACCGTTTATTAAATAAAGCGATTAATATACTCAAAACTATAAATGCACAGCCAAAATATGCATAATAAATATCTACAGATCCTATAAAAAAAGAACTCAAAATTAGACTTGAATATAATTTTATCTTATCTTCAATGTCTAATTTTCTATTATTAAAGTTATCTTTAAAAACAATATTAATACAAAAATAAAAAATCAAAGTTATGACAAAATAAGAAGAAGCGGTAACATGTTGAGCACTTCTAAATAAGTGATATTGTGTAAAAGAAAATAACAGTCCACCGAAAAGCGCAAGATAATAATTAATTTTAAGCTCTCTTGCTATTAAAATAAAACCAAATACAGCAAACAAAAAAGTTAAAATATAATATAAATTATTAACAAGAATAACATTACTAGTAAAAAAGCCCAAAAAATAACAAAAATCATAATAAAAAGCCATAAGCATCGGGAAATTGTACCTTGCAACGCCAAAAGGTGCTCCTAAATCATTCATATACCAAAAACTATTACCATCTATTGCATTTTTTGCTACAGATAAAAAATGACCATCATCTATTCCATCTAAGAAAAATGGAACATTAACAACATCCCAATGGAAACTATTATATATATACCCAAACAATATTAAGACTACAGCATTTGTTAAGGAAAAAATACTAATATTTTTTAAATTAAAAATCTTTGATCTATAAGAATATAGAAAAAATATCAAGGAACCTAATATTACAGTATATAACAAAGCTTGGAAAATGTAGCAAAGCGAATTAATAAATTTTAAAGTTACTCCATTTTGAACAATTTTAATATCATTAAAAATTTCTTTATTCTCAGCTTTAATTTTTAAAATATAACTTTTGTCATTATTATCATAAAATATCTTAGGTAAAAGTACACTTTCGCCTTTTATAATATTAAAAAGTTTAGCATATATTAATTTATTTGTATTTTTTTCATATAAACTTATTAATGTATCGATTTCCTTATTTAAAGAATTATTCAGATTAAGTGAAATGCTAAAAGAATTACCATTATTATTTGGATTAAGTGGAATTTCTAAATCAAGATCCTTAGAATTATTTACTTGATATTCATTTATATTTTTAAAATTGAAACTTTTAACTAACTGTGTACTTGTAATATGAGATAATGAATCTTTATGATAAATTAAACATAAAATCAACCAAAAGTTAAAATTAAAAACAATAAAAATACACGAGATTTTCTTTTCATAAATAAATTCTTTAAAATAAAAAATAAAAAATAAATATATTGAAATAGTTATCAATACATATGCATTATAAAATAATTTATTAAAAATTAAAAACCTAATTATTACTGTAATGTTACTCTAAAATTTTAACTGAAATTTCTTTATATGCCACAGTTAAAACTCGTTTATCGGTCGAATTTTTATCAAAGTCACTTGGCGTAAATGACTTACCATGTTCTAGTCTAATTACATTAGGCTCAGACATTATCTATATTTTTTAAATTAATCATCAGTGATATCAAAAAAACAAAACTAAGATAGAATTTTGCAGAAATCGTCTAAAATCTTACTATCATTATACTCTTTTTCAATATATGCCTTTGCATTTTTTTCTATATTTTCTCTTAATGCATCATCATTAATTAATTTTAAAATCGCTTCTTCTAAATTTTTTTCTAAATTTTCTCTTTTAACTTGATACGCTGCGTTATTTGGAAGTTCTGCAAACCAACCATCAGCATTTATAATACAAGTTTTCCCTCGCTCTAAAATTCTTATCATTGCCCCCGATGTTTCGCCAAGAGTTGGATACCTAAGATTTACAATAACATCTGAATACTCAATAAAAGCTTCAAAATCATCTAGTGTGACATATCCAGTTTTGATAATTAATTTATCATCAATATATGAATCTACGACATCACCTTCACCAATCATTACATAACAAATCTTTTTATTAAAATTATTTGAAATATTCTTAACTGCTTTACATGTATATTCATTTAATTTAGTAGGAATAATATTTCCAAATGAAGAAATTATAATTGCATCTTTTGGAATATTAAATTTTTCAAAAAGGCTATCTCTTGAAATATTTTTGTTTTCTAATTTTTCTCCAACTTTAAGGTGATTAACTTTAAAAAGATTCTTTTTATCGATAAGTCCTGTCTTTAAAATATTGTCATGAGAATACCAAGAGTGAACTATTATTTTATTTCCTGAAAGTAAAAGCTCATTATTAAAAGGAACCTTTGTAGTCCTATTAAAATCATATTTTCCTTCTTTATACATTAATTTAATTTGATAAAAATCATCTATTCCACATAAATTATATAATTTTTGAAAAAATAAGTTTTTCTTACCATACATATAAGACATAAGATCATAAATTACCATATCATGTAATATTACAAATCCTGGATGTTTAAGACATAACTTATAAATATACTCATGATACTGACCATTATTTCCTATATTATATATAATACAATCATAAGAATTAAAATTTACTAAATTAACATCCTTTTTTAATACCTTATATTTATCCTCTAACTCTTTATCTACTTCATTGTTATCAGTATATAAGGTTATATCAAATCTTTGACTTAATACCTCAATTAATCTTTTAGAATAATCAGCAATTCCACTTTTTGAAGGAGGAAGAGGACTTACATAAATAATACTTTTTTTAGACATAAATAAATCCTTAATCAATTATACCTAATTATTAACTAATTGTTGTATTACATAATCCCAATTCATATTTTTATCAATTAGAGATTGTTTTGCATTATTTCCCATTTTTTTAACTTCATCTTTATGTTCATACATATAATCTATTTTACTAGCAAGATTTTTTGCATCACTTGAAACGACAAATCCATTAAATTTATCTTCAATGAACTCTAAAGGTCCTCCAGCATCATGATGAACAATAACAGGTTTTTGAGAATACATACCTTCAAGCGTTATATAGCCATAGTCTTCATTGTACGCACCAAAATATACAGCAAGTGAATTTGCATAATATTTAATTTTTTCTTCCTCAGAAATAAACCCTAATAATTTAACTTTATTTTCTAATTTATTATCTTTTATAAAATTTTTTAGATAAGCTACTTCATCTTCTTCACCACCACCTGCAATATATGCTTTAACATCTGTTTTTACATACTTCATAGCCTCAACTAAAACTCTCTGCCTCTTAATTGTATTAATTCTACTTGGATAAAAAATATAATCTTTGTAATCTTCGCAGTGTAATTTTTCATAATTTAGCGGTGGATGATAAAGAACTGTCGAATCAAATCCACAATAATGTTTTAACCTATCAGTTACGCACTGTGCTATTGTAAAGATATTTTTATACTCAGTTAGGTATTGCTTATCAATTTTATAAATAAAATCTCTAACTTCTTCTCCATTTGGCCAATGTTGAATATCACCAAATTCTGTCCCCCAAAGATCATATGCAGTTCTATGTTGATGAAGAAGCCATAAAGTTTTATTTTCATGCTTTAATAAATAAGCAGGAAATTTTAATGTAATAACCTTATCAATTTTCTCTCCTGTTGCACTTTCTAAATCAATCATACGTCCCATTTGTATTGATTTTAAAAGTGTTTCATACGGATACCACTTAAATGGAATAGAAACTATTTCTGCATTATAGTCTCTTTTCTTAAGTTCACTTTTTAGCATTTCAGCTAATATTTCTGCTCCACCTCTTGTAAATGGTACTTGTACAGTTGCAATAGCGATCTTCATTTTACACCTTATATTACATAAATTTCCAACTTTAAAATTAAACTCAAATTTATTTTATAAATCTTTTAGTAAACTCAACATTTTGACATATTACCTTAATAGCAGCTGCCACCATTGATGGTTCACTCGAAACATAAAAATAATTATCATTCTTCAAGCATTGCTCTTTATCAGTTGACAAAATTGGAAGCTTAAAATAATTTACAAGTTTTACGTACTCATCTTTTACATTTCCTAAGAACATCGCCACATCACTTCCTAAAAAATATAAAAGCTCATCCTCTTTATCACCAACATTAACAAATGTTATCTGCTCTTCGAGAAGATAATATCTTAAAATTTTTCTTAATATTTCATCTTTATACGATTCTGAATAAAAGAAAAAATTAACATGTGAATTAATATAATTTTTATAACAACTAAGCACATCTAAAAAAAACTTATAATCTTGGTTACTTTTTGGTTCACCAATAATAAGTACATTTGAAATATACGGCATAATCATTTTTTTTAATTCAATTTCATTAAACCTTGTATTTTTATATTTTTCAGCAATTTCACGCATAATTAACTTCTTATAAAAACATTACTATAATATTACAATTTATCTTTTAACACGTTTACTTCTGCAATCAGATTACTTAACATCACAGATAAATTCCTTATATCTTTCCTAGCATTATTATAACATTCTTCTAGTTTATCAAACTCATCATAATCTTCATTGATTACCTTATGAATATCAAATTCATTTATACCATCTCTAGTATTATTTCTCTTTAATAATCCGCACTTTTTAGATTTTAACTTTTGATTTTCATTTTCATTATTATTACTAAAGATAACCTTAGGAACTTTTAGCATTTTAGCTTCATTTGAAAAAATAATCTTATCAATAACTTCATTTCTTGTAAGGACACCTGTTTTTAATTTTAATGTAAAATCTTTAAGACCGTGACTATCAGCATATCTTTTTAATATCCTAACAAAGGCTCTTTTAACAAAATCTCTGTCAGTAAATTCTTTAAATTCATCAACTTCAAATTTACTAAATCCAGTTAAGTAAATATTTTTCTCTTGTGCTTCTTCTGATTTTTCTAGAATTTTTAAATACTCTTCTCTGGTTAAACTTTTTTCTTTAAATCTTTTTAAAATTCCAGCTAAAGTTTTGGATTCACAAACACGCCCAAAAAAGTTCATAAAAACTGATTCAAGAAAATCATAATCATTTTTTATTTTAAGAAGCGACTCGACATCCAATATTTTATCATATTCACCAAAATAACTAACTGTAGTACCAGTATATCCTGATTTTAAAATCGCATCATTTATAGAATCAATTTCAGTATAAATATCAAAGTGCTTAAAAAAATACTCATCTTGCACATCAAGTGAACCTGTTTTTTCAACTCGCTCTAAAACTGCATTAATACCTGCATCTAAATCCATAAATTGTTTTTTCCATATAATAAAAAAGGGCTTCTTTTGTATTATAAAAGAAACCCCTTTAAATTGAAATACGTAAATTAAATTTATTATAAAAGTCCAGCTAATGATTCGATTGAAGATTGACCAATGTAAATATCTTGTTCTTTCTCTTTCTCATCTTCCTTAACTTTTATTTCATCAAATGCATATCTAGTTGCTCCAGATCCTGCTGGGATTAAACGCCCCATAATTACATTTTCTTTTAAACCACGAAGCGTATCTACCTTACCACACACCGCAGCCTCAGTTAAAACCTTCGTCGTTTCTTGGAAGCTTGCAGCAGAGATAAATGATTCTGTTGAAAGTGCTGCTTTTGTAATACCTAATAATAGTGGCTCATACGTTGCAGGTTTTAATCCCTTAGCATTAAGCTCATTGTTTAAATTTATCACATTCCATTTTTCAACGGACTCTCCGATAAGTAGCGAGCTATCCCCTGGGTCTACTACCGACACCCTTCTTAACATCTGAGCAATAATAACCTCAACATGCTTATCATCGATCCTAACACCTTGCAAACGATAAATTTCTTGAACTTCATTTACTAAATAATTAGCAAGAGCTCTCACTCCCTCAACACTTAAAATATCGTGTGGGTCGATAGCACCGTCTGTTAATGGCTCACCAGCTCGTACAAAGTCGCTCTTTTGAACGGATATATGCTTACTCTTAGGTATTAAATACTCTCTTGCCTCACCATATTCTGGAGTAACTATAAGTCTTTTCTTACCCCTTACATCTTCACCAAGGTCAACTATACCATCAACCTCTGAAACTTGTGCAGGGTCTTTAGGACGTCTCGCCTCAAAAAGCTCAACAACCCTTGGAAGACCACCCGTAATATCCTTAGTTTTAGTAGTAGCCCTTTCTCTCTTAGCTATAGCATCACCAGCCTCAATCTTAGCATTATGTTCAACCATAATACGAATAGCCACAGGCAAAGTATAAACTTTACTATTACCATCATCACCATGAACTACTATACATGGAGATAAATCTTTAGCTCTATCCTTAGCTTGAACAATTTCTCTTTCTACTAAACCAGTCCTCTCATCTGCTCTTTCTTCCATCGTTTGCTCGTTAATATCACGCCATTCAACGGTTCCAGATATCTCAGAAAGAATAGGCAAACTAAATGGATCCCACTCGCCAATCACAGTGCCCTTTTCAATTTTTTGCCCCTCTTTAACGTGCAATCTAGTTCCATATACTAATCTATATCTTTCACGCTCACGTCCATCTTGTGGGTCTTGAACTATAATTTCAGTTCTATTACCCATAACAACTGCCGTTTTATCTTTTCTAGTCGCAAATTTAGGCTCTACAAACTTAACGACACCACCGTACTTAGACTCTAAAGATGTCTGCTCGGTCTTACCAAGGCTAGCAGTTCCACCAACGTGGAACGTTCTCATAGTTAGCTGAGTTCCTGGCTCACCTATAGATTGAGCTGCGATAACTCCAACGGCTTCACCAATATTTACTAGATGCCCCCTAGCTAAATCTCGTCCGTAGCAAAGCGAGCAACAACCATAATGAGTATCGCAAGTAAGCACTGAACGAACATTTATAGAATCGATTCCCGACCTTTCAATAATTTTAGATTTAGCTTCATCGATTAAAGTATTTCTTGGAATTAAAATCTCATTCGTAACTGGGTCTATAATATCATCGGCCGCCACTCTACCTATTACACGATTTGCTAGCGTTTCAATCTCTTCACCACCTTCGATAAGTGCAGACACTTTCACACCATTAGTAGTGCCACAGTCGTGTTCCGTAACTATGCAATCTTGCGCAACGTCTACTAATTTACGAGTTAAATAACCCGAGTTAGCAGTCTTTAAAGCCGTATCCGCTAGACCCTTTCTAGCACCGTGAGTAGATTTAAAATATTGAAGAACGTCTAGCCCCTCTCTTAAGTTAGCCTTAATAGGTTGCTCAATAATAGAGCCGTCTGGCTTAGCCATAAGACCTCTCATACCTGCAAGCTGTCTTATTTGTGCGGAAGAACCACGTGCTCCAGAGTCGGCCATAATATAAACTGGATTAAACGACTCGCCTACTTTCTTCTCGCCAGTTTCCTTATTTACGAACTCTTGCTTTGAAATATTATTCATAAGCTCTTCCGTAATCTTATCTCCAACCTCAGACCAAATATCTATCACCTTGTTAGACCTTTCACCAGCCGTTATCAAACCCTCTTGGTATTGACTCTCCACAGCTGCTACTCTCTCATCTGCATCGGCAAGCATCTTCTTTTTAGCATCAGGTATAATCATATCTTTTATACCAATAGAAATACCAGCAATTGTTGCGAAACGATAACCAACATTCTTTAATTTATCGGCTAAAAGAACCGTTGCTTTATTTCCTGCTACTCTAAACGCTTCATCGATTAAAGCACCTATTTGCTTCTTTTTCATCACTTTATTAATGCTTGAAAAAGGTAAAACTTTTGGTAAATAATGGTATAAAAGAGCTCTACCAACAGTAGTTTTCTCAAGTTTGCCATCTATCCTAACTTGGATAGCAGCTTGCAAAGCTACCTCCTTTGCATCCCAAGCTAACAGCACTTCATCTGTATCAAAAAATGAGTTCCCTTCGCCCTTAGCAAATGGAAGCTCTCTAGTCATGTAATAAAGCCCGAGAACCATGTCTTGAGATGGCACTATAACCGCCTTACCGTCGGCTGGCTTTAAGATATTATTAGTCGACATCATAAGAACTCTAGCTTCAACTTGTGCCTCTACCGATAAAGGAACGTGCACGGCCATTTGGTCACCATCAAAGTCTGCGTTAAATGCACTACAAACTAAAGGATGAAGCTGTATAGCCTTACCTTCAATCAAGTTTGGTTCAAATGCTTGAATACCTAACCTGTGTAGCGTTGGCGCACGGTTTAGTAGCACAGGATGCTCCTTAATAACTTCCTCTAAAATATCCCACACTACTGGTCTTTCTTTCTCAACCATTTTCTTAGCAGATTTAATCGTCGTAACGTATCCTTTCTCTTCTAGCTTATTGTAAATAAATGGCTTAAATAACTCTAATGCCATCTGTTTTGGAAGTCCGCATTGATATAATCTTAACTCTGGTCCTGCAACGATTACCGAACGCCCCGAATAGTCTACACGTTTACCTAAAAGGTTTTGACGAAACCGCCCAGTTTTTCCTTTAAGCATATCGCTAAGCGACTTAAGAGGTCTCTTATTTGGCCCCGTAACGGTTCTACCACGACGTCCGTTATCAAATAGCGCATCTACAGATTCTTGAAGCATTCTTTTTTCATTATGGATAATAATATCTGGTGCATTTAATTCTATTAGTCTTTTTAAACGATTATTCCTATTTATAACTCGTCTATATAAATCGTTTAAATCACTAGTAGCATATCTACCACCATCTAGCGGAACTAATGGTCTTAAATCTGGTGGAATAACTGGAATAACATTTAGAATCATCCACTCTGGTTTGTTCCCAGCATTTATAAAAGCAGTAACTACCTTTAGTCTTTTAATTATCTTCTTTTTCTTAGCTTCTGAGTTAGTAGATAAAAACTCTTTCTTTAATTTTTCAGATAGCTCTTCTAAGTTTAACTCGCTAAGCATCTTTTGAATAGTATCAGCTCCCATGCCAGCCTCGAAATCTGAACCATACTCTGCTCTTGCAGCTCTGTATTCTTTTTCAGATAAAAGCTCTCCCTCTTCATATGGCGAACTCCCAGGGTCGGTCACGATATAAGCTTCAAAATATAGCACTCTTTCTAATTCTCTTAACGTGATATCTAGAATAGTTCCAATCCTTGATGGCAAACTTTTTAAAAACCAAATATGAGCTACTGGGCAAGCTAACTCGATATGCCCCATTCTCTCTCGCCTTACTTTTGACTGGATAACCTCAACTCCACATTTTTCACAAACTACTCCTCTGTGACGAAGCCTTTTGTATTTTCCACAAATACATTCGTAGTCTTTAACGGGCCCAAAAATTTTAGCACAAAAAAGCCCATCACGTTCAGGTTTTGTAGTCCTATAATTTATCGTTTCTGGCTTCGTAACTTCCCCATAAGACCACCCCCTTATAGTTTCAGGGTCTGATAAGGAAATTTTCAATGCGTTAAAATTAACAGGATTTTTTGGTTTTTCAAACAAGCTAAAAAGATCATCCATTGCCATATTTATATCTCTTTTTTCAAAATATATTAAAAATTTAAAAGTAATTTACTTACATTTTATAACATTTATCTTTTACAAGTTATTTTTACGAATAAACTTATAAATCTTAAGATTAGTTATCGAAAAGCTCTGCCCCTAACTCAGATAAATCGGTAGCCACAGTCTCACCTTTATCTTCATCGCTTACCTCATCGCTTTCTTGCTCATCTTCTAATAGCTGAACGTTTAGAGCTAGAGATTGAAGTTCCTTTATCATAACGTTAAACGACTCAGGAAGCCCAGGCTCTAAAATGTGCTCGCCTTTTACTATCGACTCATACATTCTAGTTCTACCAGTCACGTCGTCAGATTTAACCGTTAAAAACTCTTGTAATGCGTAAGCTGCTCCGTAAGCTTCCATCGCCCACACCTCCATCTCTCCGAGTCTTTGTCCACCAAATTGTGCTTTACCACCAAGAGGCTGTTGGGTAACTAACGAGTAAGGCCCAATAGACCTAGCGTGAATCTTATTATCTACTAAGTGATCAAGCTTTAACATATACATAACGCCAACCGTAACCTTTTCTTTAAAAGCTTCACCAGTTTGACCATCGTATAAAGTAATTTTTCCAGACTCATCAACTCCAGTAAACTTTAAGAAATCTGAAATCTCTGCTTCTTTAGCAGAATCAAACACTGGGGTCGAAACGTGAACGCCCACTCTTTCTCTCTTAGCGATAGTAACTATATCTTCATCACTAATTTTATCAAAGTCTAAAGAGGTTTCATTTACAAAAGCACCTTTTAAGTAATTACGCATTTTACCTATAACCTCTTTTCTCTCTGCACTACTAAGATCCGTTCTTACTCTCCCACTTACTGGCTCTTCTATTTTTTCTAACAACTCTTCTAATCTTCTTCCTAAAGAATAGCAAGCCATACCTAAATGAGTTTCAAGTAGTTGCCCTATGTTCATACGTGATGGCACACCTAGTGGGTTTAACACTATATCGACTGGTGTTCCATCTTCTAAATACGGCATATCCTCTTGTGGAACGACCTTTGAAAGAACACCCTTGTTTCCATGACGTCCTGCAAGCTTATCACCAACTTGTATCTTTCTCTTGATGACGATATAAACTTTAACCATTTTGATAATTCCAGGAGCTAACTCGTCTCCCTCTTTTACCTTTCTTATCTTATCATCTAAATCGGCTTTTTTACTTGCTATAAGCGCAGATGTTCCACTAATAATATTAGCTACTTTTTCATTTACTTTATCATTATCTACTTGAACGCTTTTTAATAACTCGAATGAAAGCGGTCTCATATTTTCAAATGAAAATACCTCATTTTTAGCTATATACTCAGTCTTTTTATCAGCAATCTTAAGCTCTGATTTTTTTCCCTTAACTAGGTCGATTATTTCTTTTCTAGCAGTATCGATAACTATTGAAACCTCGTCTGACATATCCTTTTCTAGTCTTTCAATCTCTCGTTTTTCAATCTCGAGCATCCTTTCATCTTTCTCGGTGCCACGCCTAGAAAAAACTTGAGTAGAAATAACCGTTCCTTCGACACCTGGAGAAGCTTTTAAGCTAGTATCTCTAACCTCTCCTGCTTTTTCTCCAAAAATTGCTCTTAAAAGTTTTTCTTCAGGGCTTAATTGAGTCTCGCTCTTTGGAGTTATTTTTCCTACTAAAATATCCCCTGGCTTTACTACGGCTCCAACTCTAATAATACCAGTTTCATCTAAGTCTTTTAAGGCCTCATCGCTAACATTCGGAATGTCTCTAGTAATCTCTTCTTTTCCTAGCTTAGTATCTCTTGCTACACACTCATACTCTTCAACGTGAATAGAAGTGAAGATGTCTTTTTTAACACAATTTTCATTTATCAAAATAGCATCCTCGTAGTTATACCCACACCAAGGCATAAATGCTACTAGCACATTTTGTCCAAGCCCAAGCTCTGCCATATCCGTTGCTGCGCCATCTGCGATAATTTCATTTTCCTTAACCTTTTCACCTACACGAACTATCGGTCTTTGGTTAATACAAGTATTTTGGTTAGAACGACGATATTTTACTAAATCATAAATATCAACGCCAGAATCATTTGCCCCTCTTAGCTTATCAGCCCTAACTACTATTCTATCAGCATCAACAAACATAACTTCACCAGCACGCTTAACCTCAACCGTTGCTTTTGAATCTCTAGCAACTATACCCTCCATGCCCGTTCCAACTAATGGAGCCATATTTCGCATGCAAGGGACTGCTTGACGCTGCATGTTCGAGCCCATCAATGCTCTGTTAGCATCATCGTTTTCTAGAAACGGAATTAAAGATGCAGCAACACTCACAATCTGACGAGGACTTACATCAACCTTAGTAATCTCCTCTCTGCTTGCAACCATATACTCTTGGTTTCCTCTACATGAAATTTGCTCATCTACAAAATTTCCTTTCTTATCAAGCTTAACGCTAGCTTGAGCAATCATCTCTCTTTCTTCTTCAAGAGCAGACAAATAAACTACATCTTGCGTAACTCTATTGTTTTCATCTACTATTCTATAAGGACTTTCTAAGAAGCCGTAATCATTTACCCGTGCAAATGTAGCAAGCGAAGCGATAAGACCAATGTTTTGTCCCTCAGGAGTTTCAATCGGACAAATCCTTCCATAGTGAGTAGTGTTTACATCTCGCACTTCAAACCCTGCTCTATCTCTAGTAAGTCCCCCAGGACCTAACGCAGACAAACGCCTCTTGTGTGTAATTTCAGAAAGAGGGTTAGTCTGATCCATAAATTGTGAAAGTTGAGAAGAACCGAAAAACTCTCTTAACACAGCAGCAACAGGTTTGTAGTTTATAATATCTTGAGGAACTAGGTTAATTAAATCTTGCGTTCCCATGCATTCTTTTACTGCACGCTCCATTCTTACTAAGCCAATTCTAAATTGGTTTTCTACTAGCTCACCAACTGCACGAACACGTCTATTGCCTAGGTGGTCGATATCATCTACCGAATGGCTAAGTAAATCGTTAGAGTTTTTAAGCTCTAATAAATATCTTATAGTTTCTTGAATATCAGATTCGCACAAAGTCCCCTGCTCAATAGAAGGAGCTTCTCTTCCTTGAGATATGTAAAGTTTATGATTCATCTTATATCTTCCTATATTTGATAAATCATATCTTTCAGGATTAAAAAATAAATTTCTAAATGTAGCACTAGCCGTTTCAGGTCTTGGGGGATCCCCAGGGCGAAGTCTTCTATAAATCTCTACTAAACTATCCACTACTGGTTGCCCAGTAACTTTAGCATAAAGATCATCTCTATCTGGCTCCATCTTATCGGTTACTAAAGTTTTCCAAAGAGCATCACCTATATGATTATCATCAAGGTAAAGCACCTCTAGATTACTTACTCCGTTTTCTATTAAATAACTCAAAGAGCCTTGCTCAACAATATCCCCTTTAGCGTTTATTTTATCTTGGGTAAATTCTTCACCAGCACAAACTAAAACTTCAAAACAATCTAAAATTTCTGCCAAGTCGGTCTCGTCAAGCTCATTAGCTAGAGTGCCAAGCCTTTCCATTATTTCAGTCCAATTCGTTAAGATCTCATCTTCCCCTGCAATTAACTCTCCAGTGTCTGGATGGATAACATCCTCTTGAGCTTGAATAATAGTATTTGCTGAAACCATTTGGTAAACATCCTCTGGGTCTATTTGAATTTCAGTAGTTCCAGCTTCTTTTAAACGACGAATATTTGCCCTATTAAATTTTTGACCTTTTCTAATTAAAACTTTTGAGCCTTTTTTAATTTCTACAAATGATTTTTGCCCCTCTAATTGGTCGGCTTTAAAAGTTTTAAAAACATCTCCATTATCTTTAAATTCAATAGATTCTTTTTTATAATAAAAATTTAAAATTTCATCTGCCGACATACCTAACGCTCTTAATATTACCGTAGCATTAAGTTTTCTTTTTCTATCTATTCTAACGTGGCAAATATCTTTAATATCAAACTCAAAGTCTAACCAAGAACCACGATAAGGAATTATTCTTGCAGAATACAAAAGTTTTCCGCTTATATGGCTTTTCCCTTCATCATTAGCAAAAAATACACCTGGCGACCTATGAAGCTGACTTACTACTACTCTTTCAGTTCCATTTATCATAAAGGTTCCCTTATCTGTCATTAAAGGAATTTCGCCACAATACACACTATCTTCTTTAAGTGATAAAAGCTTTCTTTCACCATTTTCACTATTCACATCCCACATAGCTAGACGAACGGTTATTTTTAATGGTGCCGACCAAGTCATCCCTCTAGCCTCACATTCTTTCACATCGTATTTAGGCTTGCCAAGCTCGTATGAAACAAACTCAAGACTTGCAGTATCATTATAGTCTTTTATAGGAAACACGGATTTAAAGATCTTTTGTAATCCTTCATCCTTTCTTTTTTCAGGCTCAACTTCTTCCTGTAAAAAATTTTTATATGACTCAACTTGAACAGCGATTAAGTTAGGGACTTGTGCAATTTCTGGTATTTTTGAGTAACTGCGACGAAGACGAAGATTAGTTTTGATTTCTGATGCCATATCTTATTCTTATACCAATAATAAAATAATAAAATTTTAATCAATAAAAAAAAATTGAAAATTGCTTATAGTAAATATCTATTTTTTATAAATATTAAATATATTTAAAGATTTTCTATTTGTTTAAACACCTAA
This sequence comes from Bdellovibrionota bacterium, assembly GCA_050952645.1. Classification (GTDB taxonomy): domain Bacteria; phylum Bdellovibrionota_C; class UBA2361; order UBA2361; family CAKMMH01; genus CAKMMH01. The sequence continues at coordinate 87,208 of JBMNLI010000010.1, forward strand.
AGTTTAAACACCTAAAAAAGTCTCTAAAGCATTTTATATAGCCTTTACTCTATAGCGTATAAATACTCTTTAAAAAGCATAAAACTTAAAAAAGCTTAAAACTCTTCGATACTTTGATTATAAAGACTACAATAATTGATTAATATTTTTTATTAGACAATACTAGAGCATATGGTATATAAAAATACACTAATTTCTTAGTTAAATCAAGAGATTAAAGTGAACTTTTTTTTTATACCATAAAAAACTAGGAAAAGTTTCACTCCGCAAAAAAAACGAGGAGTAAAACCCCCTAGTTTTAAAAAGCTTTAAAAGATTACTTAATAGATGCCTTAGCACCTGCTTCTTCGAGTTTTTTCTTGTAATCTTCAGCTTCAGCCTTAGAAACAGCTTCTTTTAATGTTTTTGGAGCTGCTTCAACTAATTCCTTAGCCTCTTTTAATCCAAGGCTTGTAATTTCACGAACTGCTTTAATAACTTTGATTTTATCATCACCTACAGCATCTAAAACTATATCAAACTCAGTCTTTTCTTCATCAGCTGTAGCAGCAGCACCAGCAGCGCCACCTGCAGCTACCATCATAGCAGGCGCAGCAGCACTAACGCCTAACTCTTCTTCTAAGTCTTTAACTAGCTTAGCAGCATCCATTAACGACATATTTTTGATAAAATCTTTTACTTGTTCAACATTAACTTCACTCATTTCTTTAAACTCCTAAATATAATAAATATAATAAAATAATAAATTTTTTTATTGCACTAAAAGCGCTAAAAAGCTTTTTCTTAACTTAACTCAAATATAAAAAAATCACCTATATAAAACTACTCTCCTGCAATTTTCTTTCTTTGAGCCTCAACAACACGAACAACTTTTTCACTCGACGCCTTAATAACACGAACGAGTTGAGTTGCAGGTGTGTTAAGAAGATTAAGCAACTTAGCAAGAACTTCCTCTTTGCTAGGCATACTAGCTAAAGTTTTCACTCCAGCTACATCAATAAAAGCATTTTCAAACCAAGCTCCTTTTAATGCCAAAGCTTCATGGGTTTTTGCAAAGTCAGCAACGACTTTAGTCATAGACACAGGGTCGGAAGATGTAGAAATAAGCATACTTGGACCTTTGAAAATCTCTGTAAACTTATTTACCTCGCCTTCTACGCCGTTTTCTTTTAATGCTTTCTCTATTGATATCTTTGAAAGAGTATTTTTGATAACTCTACAATTCGCACCAACCTTACGCAGGCCTTTCTTAAAATCAGTTATATCTGAAACTGAAAGACCGTGATAATTAGCACAAATAGCTACTTGTGCTTCTTGTAATGATTGAGTGACAAACTCTACTTCTTTTATCTTATCTGCTTTATTCATTTTTAAATATTTCCTTTAAAAAATCAAAATTCATCCTAAAATAAGGTATCCTTAAATTAACTTAAAAAAGCTACAAAGATGCTCTTACATCTGCAACATCTAAAGCTACTGAAGGACCCATAGTCAAAGACACATAAGCAGACTTTAAATATACTCCCTTACTAGTTGAAGGTTTTGCCTTATTTAAAGCAACTATTAATGCTTTAATATTGTCTTTTATTTTCTCCGCACCAAATGAAACCTTACCAACAGCGGCATGCACGATACCCGCTTTATCGGCTCTATAAGAAGCACGCCCTTTTTTAAGCGAGTCTACCATGTTTGCCACGTCGAAAGTAACGGTTTCTTCTTTAGGAGAAGGCATCAAACCCTTTGGACCTAATATCTTTCCTATTTTTCCTACTTGTATCATCATATCAGGAGTTGCAACCACTTTATCAAAATCAAGGAATCCACCCTTTATTTTTTCAACAAGGTCATCTCCACCAACTATATCTGCACCAGCATCTTTAGCTTCTATCGCCTTATCAGCTTTTGCAAATACAGCCACTCTTACCTCTTTTCCTAATCCATGCGGAAGAGAAACACTCCCTCTAACATTTTGGTCAGCTTTTCTAGGATCTACACCGAGAGCCACGACTAACTCAACAGTTTCATCAAACTTTGCTGATGCAAGCTGCACTGTAAGTTCACATGCCTCATCTAAAGTATAGAACTTACCAGCTTCAACCTTTTCTTTTAATTTTACTATTCTTTTTCCTTTAGACATATTCACACCATTTTAAAAAATATTTTAAAAAATTAGGTTAAAAATAAATTAACTATTAAATTAACTATTTATAGTAATTCCCATACTTCTAGCAGTTCCTACTACTATATTGCAAGCAGCTTCTAGCTCGAAACAATTAAGGTCTTCCATCTTTTGTTTAGCTATCTCTTTTACTTGAGCTTCGGTAATGCTTCCAATTTTATCTCTATTTGGAGTACCCGAGCCTTTTTGAACGGACGCCGCTTTCTTTAACAAGTATGCAACGGGCGGTGTCTTACACTCAAATGAAAAAGACCTATCCTTGTATACCGTAAGAACTACGGGCGTTATCTCACCTTGATTGTTTTGAGTTTTCGCATTGAATTGCTTACAAAACTCCATAATATTTACCCCTTGCTGTCCTAAAACTGGACCAATTGGTGGGGCAGGATTTGCTTTCCCCGCAGGGATTTGCAATTTTATTTTTGCTTTAATTTCCTTTGCCATATTAACATTTCTCCACTTGTATATAATCAAGTTCAACCGGGCTTGGACGTCCAAAGATACTGATAGAAACTACTAACTTACCTTTATCAGGCCTAACCTCTTCGACTACGCCTGTAAATTCGTTAAATGGTCCATCGATAACCTTAACACTTTCTCCCTTCTCAAAGTCAAACTTCGAGCGAGAAGACATCCCACCCTCCTCGACTTGGGTTTTGATAAGCTCCACGTCCTCTTCTTTTAAAGGTGCTGGATCTGTTGCATCACCCACGAACCCCGAGACTTTTGGTGTTCCTTTAACTAGATGCCACGTATCTTGATTTAAACGCATTTGCACTAAAATATATCCTGGAAAAAACTTTTTAGTGCGTTTCTTCTTTTGTCCTTTAACTACCTCAGTTACGGTTTCCGCAGGGATCTTTATAGTCCCTAAATAATCATCTAGTCCTCTTAATTTAAATCTTTCCTCTAAAGACTCTTTAGCTTTTTGCTCATACCCTGAATACGTGTGGACTGCATACCAACACATATCAGGAATAACTAAAGCCTTTTCTTCTTTTTCTTTTAGCCTCTTTTCTCTTTTTTCTCTTCTTTCTTGTTTCTTTTGTTCTCTTTCTTTTGCACGACGCTCCTCTAAGGTTAAAGTAGGTTCCTTGCTTTCTACATTTTCCTTACTTTCAGATTGCTCTTTTGCATCTACATTTGAAGCTACATTTGAAGCACACGCATTGTAAGAGGCACAAGAAGCGCCACTACAAGTTTCGCTACTTGTTTCTTTTAATTCTTTTTCAGCTAATCCTTTTTCAGCATCATTATTATTTTCATTTATATTTTCATTCATATTTTTATTCATATTTTCATTCATTTTTTCACTCATTATTATAACTTTATTATAACTTTATTATAACTTTTTATTATTATAACTTTAAAAAGAAAACTATAATATTTATAAAATATTTATAAACTAAACAACTCTTAAAACAACTTTAAAATAAACTTATCCTTTATAAAAATTTTATACTAAACTTAAATTTTATCTAGCAAATGAAAACGATTAAAACAATAATCTCTTTACTAAACTTAACTTTATAATTTTAATTTTGCTATTTAAAAATCTTAGGAACTACTGCACCACTTAAAATACTAAAAAAGTAATCGATTACAAAAATCATCGTTGCAACCATTATAACGATTAATATTACAGCTAGTGCTACTCTCTTCGTTTCTGACATACTAGGCGTGCTTACTTTCTTTAACTCTTTATAACTTTCAGAAACAAACTCTATCGATTTTGAAAATATATTTGCCATATAAATATAATCTTTAAACTAACAAAACATTAAAAAACTCAAGTATAGCACTCGAGTATACACAATATAAACGATATAAACAATAACGACAACACAATTTACCAAAAATTTTAAAGAAGAGCAAACGTTCTAAGCAAAATAATTAAAAAAAAATTAATATCACTTACCTAATATCACTTACCAACGCCAAAAAAAAATTATATATCATTAACTTCCCAATATCCCGTTCTGTTAGAGCCTACTCTCTTAATATAACCATTATTTCTTAAATACGATATATTATTTTGAATGGCAGTTTTTTTTAAGTCTAGACTTTCCCCTAACTCCTTTCGAGTAATTTGAGGGTTCTTTTTCATTTCTTCTAAAATTCTATTTCTCGTTTTATTTAAAACTACCCCATCTCCAAGTTTTTTGGTCACGTTATGGGTCGCTTTATGGGTCACTTTATGGGTCGCTTTATCCCCCACTTTATCCCCCACATTTATATTATTAATTCTATTAAATGGGATCGTAACGACGATTGAATTCTCTCTAAAGTCAAACGCTTTCTTGCCGTAAATATTTACAATCGTAGGAACACCTCTTCCCGAGCGTTCACTAATATGAAGCTGAAGGAATATATCTGAAAGCTTTTGATTAACTGGAATTGATACGCCAGAAAAAAAACCTTCTTTAGTTTGTTTTTTAGGAAGAGAGCCATGAGACAGCACTTCAAGTCTATTATTATAAATAGTAATCATCGGCGCATTCCCATCTACCCATAAATTATGCACAAATGCATTAATAATTGCTTCTCTATATGCGTTTTGATTAAATAGCGGCACATCATTTCTCATCATCTTCCTATTTTTTTCATCAGCCTGAACTAAACTAATAACATCGCCATACTCTAACACTTTATCTAAAGATAAAAGAAGACACGTGTTTCTAAACTCCTTAACTGATAAAAGCTTACTTGCTTTATTATCTCCTGAAAACAAGGAGACCCTTATGGGTATATGACTATTATCGGATATAAGCTGAGCTAAAAGATTGAACTTGCCATGCTTATTACGCAAAGAAAGATTTTCTTCAAAAGTTTTTTGTTTTAATACTATACCTTTGCCTGCATAATATGTAAAAAGCCTTTCAAATGTTAATTCTTGGCACTCAGCCTCAATGTCCTGTATTCTCGTTTTATCCTCACGGAGAATTTCAAACAGCGATGCTTCTCTCTCGGGGTATTTCGCTAAATTAACTTTACTATAGAACCTATTCTTAAATAACGTTTCATATCAAATGAAGTAGGTATTTTAGAAGCGGCAGGAATCTCTAAAACAACAACTCTTTTATTTTCAATTTTTATCTCATGGAATGAAAACAAAATATCTGGAGTTATCTGTCTTGCAAGAAAGTGTTCAAATGGTTCTTTATGAATATTTTGCCGAAAATTAAATTTAGTCCCAATTATCTCATGGCTTTGATCATGTATGCCCCAAACTAAATAAGCAAAATCTCCATTGTGAAAAGCAGCAGCATTTGAAAGAGCTGAAATATATTCTCCAACAGCATAAGGCTCAGTCTGATTCGTTTTAAACTCAAACCATTCTTCTTCTATATCATACTTGATTAGTTTTTTAACTATATTGATATATTTTTCCATAGAAGATTTTTCTTACTCTCATTTTTAGAATCTAAAAAATCAAAAATATTTTTTAACTTACCTTTACCTTACCTTTTGAAGCTTTTTTAGCCTCTCTATCTGCGTACCATAAAGCGACTGGGGAAGCAACGTAAATCGTAGAATAGCAACCTATTATAATACCGATAACTAAAAATAAACTTAAATCTCTAATCTCTCCACCGCCGTGCACTAATAGCGCAAAAGCTGCAAAGAAAGTTAAAATGCTAGTTATAACCGTTCTTACTAGCATTTCGGTAATCGACTCATTTATAATATCCTCTAGCGCGTAATCTTTCGCAGCAAGCAATTTTTCTCTTATCCTATCGAATATTACTATCGTATCATTTACAGAATATCCTAGAAGAGTTAGCGCCGCTGCTAGCGTTGCCATACTTATAGTTTCTCCTAGCATTAAGTATACCCCAAGCCCTATAAAAACATCGTGAAAAAGTGCAACTACAGCCCCTAAGGCGAATGCGAACTCAAACCGAACGGAGATATATATTAAGATTCCAATTACACTTATAGCGATCGCAATTTGTGCCTGTCTTCTTAACTCTTTTCCAGCTGTAGGACCTACATAGTCTATCTTTAATATTTCAAAAGAATCCTTTTTCTTATCTCCTTTAAAAATATTTTTATTAAAAGAATCTCTTAATAAATTTTTTATCTTTTCCGTATCCTTCTCTTCATTTGAAAGTTTTAGCAGAAACTCATTCGAGTTATCGAAAGCTTGAACTACTGCATTTTCAAAATGAGCCTCATCTAGTGCATCACGAACATCTTGGCTTGCTACTGCATCATCATCAAACTTTACGATAATCTCATACCCCCCTCTATAATCTATGCCATACTTATCATCTCCTCTTGCAAACCAAACTGCAAGAGAAACTACTAAAAGTAGAGTTGAAAAAAACATTGCTACTTTTGAGTGTGATAAAAAATCGATCGTTTTCTTAGGTACAAATATTCTTCTAAACATTTTTTTTATTTCCTTAAAATTAAATAGATAACGTATTGGTTTTCTTATTTTTCAATTCAAATATTGAAAAAGCTAAGCGACTTGCAAAGGTTGCACAATAAAGAGTAGTTAGCACGCCTATCGCTAGAGTTACCGCAAAACCTCTTATAGGGCCAGTCCCAAAATAATATAAAACTATGCCAGTTAGAAGCGTCGTAAGGTTCGAGTCGATAATCGCCGAAAACGCCTTATCAAAACCTGCCTCCACTGCAGCATCTCTGCTTGCCCCTTTTAATAGTTCATCTCTAATTCTTTCAAAAATAATAACATTAGAGTCAACCGCCATACCGATAGTTAACGCTAAACCTGCTAGCCCTGGAAGTGTTAAAGTAGCTCCAAAAGCTGAAAGCAAAGCTAGTATTAGTATTAAACTTAAAGCTAGACTACAAACTGCGACAAACCCACTTTTCCTATAATACACCACCATAAAAATTATCACAGCTGCAAAGCCTATTAGGATAGCCTCAACACCTTTTTTTATCGAATCTCTACCTAGAGATGGGCCAACGGTTCTTTCCTCTATAACTACGAGTGAAGCAGGAAGCGCCCCAGCTTTTAAAATAACTGAAAGCTGTTTTGCCTCTTCTAAAGAAACGCCAGATATACTTGCTCTACCACCTGCAATGGCATCTCTTATAACTGGTGCAGAATAAACCACATTATCTAAAATAATTGCTAATCTTTTTCCTACATTATTAGAGGTTATTCTATAAAAAGTTCTCCCTCCCTCAGATGTAAAAGTTAAGGCGATCTCTGGTTGTCCCATCGTGCTATCGAATGCAGGGCGTGCATCTTGTATAACATCACCCGTCATTAATGATGTATCTGATACTCTATAAGAATTCCCCTCTTTATCCTTTAGCACTACACTTCTTGCTACCTCTTCAGACCCTCCATCTACAACTATTCTAAACTCAAGTTTAGCTACTGAACCGATAACCTTTTTTAAACTTTCAACATCGGATACCCCTGGCATTTGAAGCGTTATGGCCGTTTCTCCTTTTCTTTGAATTACAGGTTCTGCAACCCCAAACTGATCCACCCTATTTCTTAACGTCTCTAGCGATTTTTGAACTGCTGTGTTTTCAATCTCTTTTGTTGCATTGTTATTTATTGTATAAACTAAATTTACTTGTTCTCCACTAGTTATTTCTTCTCTTACGAAAACTAGCTCTGGAAAGTTTGATTTTATTTTTTCTTGAGAAACTTTAGATGTAGATTTATTTAAAAGCGTAAAATATATCTGATTATTCTTCTCTACATAAGCTCTTAGAACTGGCACTTTAGCATTTCTAAGCTCCGTTCTTGCAGAGTTTGCAATACTTTGAAGTCTCCCCATAACGGCTTCACGAACTTGCACATCGTAAACTAAGTGCGCTCCGCCTCTTAAGTCGAGTCCTAAAGAAATCGGCTTAGAAAACCAACTTTTAGTTTTAAAAAAAGTAGGAACTAAAAGTAGTATAGCTACAACTAAGATGGTTAAAAATACGATCGTTCTATTCTTTACATCACTACTCATAACAATCTATCTCCCTTATAATAAAAACTTTAAATTGAATTTTTTGACTCTTCACGTTTTAAGTGGGTTAAAGACCTTAAAATTAGTATTACTCACCCCACACGCCCAAAAGAAAATTGACTTTCAAGAAATTTGCATCAAATAAATTAACTTTAAATATAGCTGTAATTTTTTTTTGAAACTATAACTAGTTTGATAAAAAAGTCAATTTTCTTTTAAGCTAACCTAAAAAAACAATTTTTCTAACCCACCTAAAACGTGAAGAACCATTTTTTTTACTTAACCCCTTTTTGCTAAACCTTTGCTACTAAGGCATTTTTTTTAAACTTAACTTTTGTGCCTTGAGAAATTTCTAACATTACAAAATCTTCATCGATAGAGCTTACTTTTCCATAAATACCACAAGAGGTTACTACTTTATCGCCCGACTTTAAACTTTCAAGCATTTCTTTTCTTTGCTTATTTATTTGTTCTTGAGGGCGAGTTACGAAAAAATAAAATATAAAATATATGATTATACATAAAGGTAGCATTTGGAGCATAGCTTCAAGCATAGTTGGAGTTTTAACATTTTGAGCAATTGCGTTTGAAGCAATTTCGTTTTGAGCAATTGTAGTGTTAGCTACCACGTTATCTTGAGCTAATGCTGGCAAGATAAAAAACAAACTTAAAATAAAACTATAAAGAAATTTTTTCATAAAATACCTATTTTTTTTAAACGGAAAAATAAACTGTTTATAATTATACATAATTAAGATTATTTTTAAAAGTGGCTTAAAGTAAGATATTTAAAAATATTCCTTATACATCTTATCAAACCTTCCCTCTTTTATAGCTTCTCTTATATCTTTCATAAGGTTTAAATAAAATGCTAAATTATGAGTGCTAAGCAATACTGGGCCTAACATCTCCCCTACCTTAAATAAATGGTGAATATACGCCCTTGAATATCTTCTGCAAGCTATGCAATCACAATTTTCATCTAGTGGAGCAGCGGATGTTTCATGCTTTGAGTTTCTAATATTTATAAACTCCTCACTCCCTGAAACGTAGGCTCTACCAAATCTTCCAGCCCTTGTTGGCATAACACAATCAAATAGGTCGACACCATTTTTTACAGCTTCCATTATATCTCTAGGCGTTCCTACTCCCATTAAATATCTAATCTTATCTTTAGGAAGCATCATAGGATGATAACTTAAAACCTCGTACATCTTCTCCTTTTCTTCTCCTACACTAAGCCCTCCTATTGCAAAACCATCAAAGGGAAGTTTTTTAAGCTCCTCTATTGCATGCGTTCTTAAATCCCTAAACATTCCTCCCTGCGTAATAGCAAAAAGCGCAGTCTCTAGTCTTTTTTTTGCCTCTAAAGACCTTCTCTCCCATTCTAAAGTTAGCTCTAAAGATTTTTTAACCTCTTCATAAGAAAGTCTACCATCGGGGCATTCATCAAAAGCCATTGCAATATCAACACCTAAATCTTCTTGAATTTCAATAGATTTTTCAGGGGATAAAAAATGTTTTGAACCATCTATATGCGACCTAAACTCGACACCATCTTTAGTAATGCGTCTCATGCCCTTTAAACTAAAAACTTGAAAGCCCCCACTATCGCTTAAAATAGGGCCTTCCCAAGAGCAAAACTTGTGAATGCCTCCAAAGTTTTTTATAAGCTTTGCGGTAGGTTTTAACATTAAATGATACGTATTTACTAGTGTTATTTGAGTTCCTATCTCTTTTAGTCTTTCGTGGTCTATCCCCTTGACGCTAGCTCTAGTGCCAACGGGCATAAAGTTAGGAGTTTCAAAACTGCCGTGTACTGTAGAAAAAGCACCTAACCTTGCTTCTCCATCTTGCTTTAAAAGTGTAAACTTATGGTATTTTTTAGACATAAAAATTATTTCCTAAATATTTCCTACTATTATTCCATCGCCATAACTTAAAAATCTAAAATTATTATTTAAAGCGTAATTATACGCACTAGATAAAAAATCTTTTCCCATAAAAGCTTGCACTAATAAAATATGACTAGTAGCTGGCTGATGAAAATTAGTGACCATAACATCAACATTTTGAAATTTAAACCCTGGGGCTATAAAAAGCGATGTGCTAAAAAACTCACCATCTACCGCATTTTTTTCTAATGCCATAGACTCTAGAGCCCTTATAACGGTAGTTCCAACTGCCACAACCTTTCCGCCGTTTTTACGAACCTTACCTATTTTCTCTATTACATCTTTTGAATATATATAAAACTCTTCCCCTGGGAGTGCCGAAACATTCATATCGCTTTCAGCATTACTTTTAGTATTACTTTCATTATTATTTTCATTATTATTTTCATTATCATTATTATTATCATCATCATTATTATTATTATTATTGTCTTTCCAAAGAGGTAAAAAACTAGGCGTTCCAACGTGGAGCGTTATAAACTCTTTTCTTATTCCCTTTTCATCTATTTTCTCTAAAAGCTCTTTTGTAAAATGGAGACTTGCAGTAGGAGCAGCCACAGAGCCTGCAATCTTTGCGAAAACCGTTTGATAATCTACCTTATCTTGAGAATCTGAAACGCCCTTTCTTATATATGGTGGAATTGGCATTATGCCCTTTTCCCATATTTCATCTTCACTATACTCTTTAAAGCTAATAAGAATCTTTGCATCTTCTAAAACTTCCTCTGTTTTAAAGACCAAACGCTCATCTATTTTAATAAGTCTGCCCTTTTTAAATTTTTTAAAAGGCTTTCCTAGTGCTTCCCATAAATTATTATTTATTTTTTTAATAAGCAAACACTCTACCTTAGCTCCCGTCTCGATAACCCCGAAAAACCTAGCGGGAATAACCTTAGTATCGTTAAAAACGATCATATCTTTTGAAGATAAAAAATCTGTAATATTAAAAAAATTACTTTCACTAAGTTTTTTACTCGCCATATCACAAACTAAAAGCTTTGCATCGTGAAAAGGCCGCTTAGGTCGATCTGCGATACGCTCTTTAGGTAAATCGTAAGAAAATATATCCGTTCTTTTTATTTGTAACATCTTTTTTTTAAAACTGCCTAAAGAGAAAGAAAAAAATTTATTCTTAAAATAAAACTTTTAAAAACTATTACTTTAAATTGTTTTTTGCAATTATTTTTTATTTTTATTTTTGTAATCGATTTTTATTGCTTATTTTTAATACTAATTCTATCTAATAGATCGATTGGCAAAGGAAACACTACAGTAGAGTTATTTACAGTAGCAATCTCTCTTAATGTTTCTAAATATCTAAGTTGCACTGAAATTTCTTCCTCTCCCATAATTTTAGCAGCATCTCTTAATTTCTCTGCAGCTTGGTATTCACCTTGTGATTGAATAATTTTAGCACGCCTTTCTCTTTCAGCCTCAGCCTCTTTTGCCATCGCTCTTTGCATCTCAACAGGCAAGTCTATATGCTTCACCTCAACCATCGAAACTTTTATTCCCCAAGGGTCTGATTGAGTGTCGATTATATTTTGAATCTTATGGTTTACTTCCTCTCTTTTGGAAATAAGCCCGTCTAAGTTCACCTCACCACAAACACTTCTTAAAGTAGTTTGTGCTAATTGGCTAGTTGCATATAAGTAATTTTCTACTTTTATTAAAGCATTTTCTGGAGTCATAACTCTAAAATATAAAACTGCATTAACTTTCACCGAAACGTTATCTTTAGTAATAACGTCTTGCGTAGGAATATCCATGGTAATGGTTCTTCCATCAATTTTTATAAGTTTTTCAAAAAACGGAATAACTATCTTTAGCCCTGGTCCTACGGTTCTTTGATATCTTCCTAAAAAGAACACGACACCACTTTCCCATTCTTTAAGAATATATATGGATTCTTTAAAAATAAATAATAATAAAATTACTAAAACTATCATACCTTGCAACATTTTAACTTCTCCTTTAAAAAATTAATTAAAACTTAAAACTTAAAAAACGTGAAAGAACAAAAAACTACTCTTTGTTTTTCTATTCTTTATTTTTCTATTTTATTTTCTTCTTTATTCTCTTTATTTTCTATTTTATTTTTTTCTTTATTTTCTACTTTATTTTCTACTTTTACAACCTTCAAAACTAAATTACTCTCATTTCCTACGACTATTACTCTATCGCCTTTTTTAATACTCTCGCTAGAAACTGCACTCCAATAAGCGCCATCTAAAAAGACTGTGCCTTTGTTCACGCTACTGTTTTTTGCACTTGTAAAATCCACCGTTATGGTTCCGATAACACCTATTAAAGACTCAAAACCAACCTTAGCCTTTCTTCCCATCGCCTTTACAAAAGATGCCGCTACTAAAATAAAAAACAATGCTAGTGCTATAATACTTGGTAAAATAACCCAAGGATTGATAGATAACTCTGGAAAATTTGATAAGTCTACTAAAGACAAACTCCCTATAGTTATAGCAATCACACCAAAAATACCGAAAAGCCCACCTGATACATGCGTTTCTATAACGATCATTAAAAAACCTGCTATAATTAAGATTAATGCTCCAACACTTATCGGAATCACTTGATTTACGATCATAGCTAAAATTAAACAAACGCTCCCTAAAAGCCCTGGGAAAATCGCCCCTGGATTATAAAGCTCTAACGCTAGCCCAAAAACGGCTCCAAGCCATAAAAGCACTGCAATACTAGGGTCAGATAAAACGTTTAGCATCTTATCTTGCATAGACATTTCATATTCTTTTATAGGCAAGTTTGAGAAACCTTTAAAGGAAAAATCTTTATTTTTGAATTTTATAACTCTTCCCTCTAAAGTTTTTAATAAGCTAGGAGTATCATCTGCAATAAAGTCTATAACATTTATTTCTAAAGCTTTAGAGGCAGTTATAGAAACACTTTTTTGAACGGCTTCTTTAGCCCACTTAGTGTTTCTATCCCTAGTTTCAGCGATAGACTTTATCATTGCAACGGTCATATTTTCAACCTTTTCTCTCATGTCACCTTTTATATCTTGCCCAGAGCCTGCAACTGGGTGAGCAGACCCAATGCTAGTTCCTCTAGACATAGCAGCAACGTCTGCCGAAAGCGTTATAAAAACGCCTGCCGAGGTAGCGGAAGCACCATCTGGAGTTATAAACACTACGACTGGAATCTTTGAATCAAATATCTCTTTAACTATTTTTTGAGCCGAATGCAAGACTCCCCCCATCGTATCTAGATATACTATCACTGCCTTTGCTCCTTGCTCAGTCGCTTTCTTTAATGATTTGCTAAAATAAGAGGCAGTCCCAGGGAGAATAAGCGTTCTCATATCGACCTTAGCTATAAAAGGCTCGCTATCTTTTTTATCACTAAATTTATCACTAAATTTATCACCTAATTTATCACTAAAATTATCGCCAAAAATAGCCTTAGCTTCTTTAATACATACAATTGAAAAAATAAAAAAAACAAAAATAAATATGAAATTTAAAAATTTTAAATTGCGAATATTTTTAAATATATTACTCATTAAACAATTTCCTTTAAAAACATTTTTAAATCGTTCCAAAAAGCTCTTTTTATCATTATATCTTCATTAACTCGTGTTATATCATACGTTGACATAATTTTTAACCCATTATCGCAATAAAGTTTTTTATTTCCGTAAATAGGTAGCTTAAATTTTAATTTTTCTTCTAATAACAATTTAGCATTGTAGCCTAAACATAAAACGAACCGATATTTACTTAAATCGATATCTAAATAATTTGAAGCGCTTACACAAAAAACTAAATTACCATCTAGCTTCATGCCGTTATTTAAAATATTTTGCCAAAGCTTACTACTTTCCTTAAATTGCTTATCTTCTATAGAGCCTAAAATAAGAATATTAGCATCTTTATTTCCCCAAGATAAATTTCCCTTGCATAAATTTCCCCTACATAAAGTTAACGCATTATTTCTATCTTTAACTTTATCTTTATTTTTATCTTTTGTAAGTTCTATTTGTTCTTTTAAAATATTTATAGGCATTTTGTTTGGATATAGGCAACCTATATTTTCTAAAGAATTTAATATATCTAATACGCTAATCGTGTTATCCATAAAAAAATCAGTCTAAAAATCTAGTTAAAAAAACTGTTAAACTTTTTTTCATATCCTATGGTCGTATTTTCTCCATGTCCTGGGTATACAACGGTGTCTTCAGGAAGTGTGAACAGTCTTTCTTTTATACTTTTAATAATAGTTTTAAAATCACCACCTATAAAATCAGTTCTTCCGATGCTTCCTGCAAACAGCGTATCACCTGAAAGAAGTATTTTATTATTTTTATTATACAAAGAGACGCTCCCAGGGGAATGTCCTGGGGTAAAAAGAACGATAAACTTTTCTTCTCCTAAATATATCTCTTGATTATCTTCAAAATAAATATCAGGCTCGGGAGCGTTTTTACAAGTCTCATCTAACACTCCTACCGCTTTCATCATCTCTTGCACATTTTCTCTAAGTTTCTTTTCTAATTTATGCCCATAAAGTGGCACACTTTTAAAATGTTCCTTTAAAAAGCATACTCCCCCACAGTGATCAAAATGAGAATGAGTTAAAACTATGCTTTTTAATTTAAGCCCATTTTCTTTTAAAAAAGAAATAACCCTATTATCACTGCCCCCAGGATCTACAATCACAGCCTCTTTAGTAGACTCATCCCACAAAATTCTTGCATGCTGACTTATGCACGTTACGTCTATATTTTTAATATTTATCATTTATTTAATTTTTATTTAATTTTAGCCGACTATATATCTTATTATAAAATATATATAAAAAACACTCTTTTAGGATAGCTTAAAATTATAAAATTTACTAGTATTAGTTATTATGAATGACTTAAAAATTCAAACTAAACAAACTAAAATAGAAAATTCAAGAAAGAATATTTTAGATAGAAACTTATCAGAAAAAGTAGCGAAAAAAGTAAGAAACAAAGCTAAAACGATTGCCAGTAAGCAAAAAACTACATTAAATACCACGTTGAAAAATGAACCATTAACAAGAGATCAAAATAAAAACATAGAAAAAATTAGAATTAAAAAGATTGCCAAAGAAGCTAATAGGGTTAAAAAAATTGAAAAAGTTGATGAAAGGCTAGAGGGGTTAGATAGGCTACAAGAAGAAATGAAACTTAGCTTTCACAATCTTATAAAAAAAATCATCGATAAAATTATAGAAATGTTTTCAAACTTTTTTAAAAAATTTCTTCCTGAGTTTTTTCTTAAATATCAAAATAGTAAAAAAGCAAAAAAAGCCCAAAGAGAAAGAAAAGAGTTTAATAAGAAACTTCAAAAACGCCAATTAACTATAAAGAGAAAGTGATAAAAAATTAACTCTCTAAATTACTCTCTCTCTTTTTCCATCTTTATTTCTTATCTTCATTTCTTATCTTCGAGCTAACCTTCAAGCTAACTTAAAAATTCTCACAAAACCAATTTCCTATTTGCTTAAATATTTTTAAAGCTCCCGATGTTTGATTAGTAGGGTTAAGCAAATCACTATATCCCGAATTAACAGCCTTTAAAACTCCACTAACCGTAGCATACTGAGGGTCTTTTATTAAATCTGCAAGTCCACTAGTTTCTCTTACTTTAGCAACTCTTGTAGGAGCCTCAAAAACCTCCTCTGCAAACTGCTCGATACCCCTTAAGTTTGCAGTTCCCCCACAAAGAACGACGCTCGATATCGGAAAATCGCATCTGCTTTCAATCCTAGTTTTTACATTATTAAAAATATCTTTTACTTTTCCTTCTATCATTTCAGAAACTATTCTAGCAGATACCTCAGTGCGTCCTGCTCCTCCTGCACCTATGTTTATATCTATAGTTTTTTTTGAGAAACTTCCCGTATTTAAAGAATATGATTTCTTTATATTTTCTGCGACAGCTATGGGCACTTTTAGATTTGTAGCTAAAAAAGAAGTGATATCGTTTCCTGCCATTGGCAAAACATCGATATGTCTAACAAAGCCATCTTTGTAAACGATCATATCTGTAATGCCAGCTCCTATATCTAATAAAAGCACGCCTAACTCTTTTTCATCATCTCCTAAAACTGAAACGGCCGATGCAACGGGCGACACTATTAAACCCTTAACTTGAGAACCAGACTTGTTCATACACTTAGTTACATTACTTCCATTTGTTGCACCTATAGTTATTAAGTATACCTTTGCTTCTAATCTTACACCTGAAATCCCGATAGGATCTTTAATTCCACCTATATTATCTACGATGTATTCTTGAGGTAGTGAATGTATTAAATCTCTGCCTAAATCGAGTTTTATCGCCTTACAACTTTCTAGCACACTATCAACATCACGCTTATCAATCTCACTTCCCCTTACAGCGACCGTCCAGCTATTAGACATCCCTTGAATATGCGTTCCAGATATGCAGCCATAAACCCTTTCTACATGCACTCCTGCCATCTCTTCAGCATCAGAAAGTGCTTGCGTCACGGACTTAACCGCATCACCTATATTTATAACTACACCTTTTTTTATACTTTTAGAGGGGCTACAGCCTACACCAATTATCTGCAAATCATCTTCAGACTGCGAAATTCCTACCACTACTTTTACCTCATACGAGCCAACATCTACTGCCACTAAAATCTTTTCTTTTGCCATTTACAACTCCAAATTACATCAAGACAAGGGATTGCACTATTTTTAGAAGCACTATTATTAGTACATTTTGCAACGAAACTTATACTTGTATAATAAACACGTGTTATAATTTCTGCAATAGCAATCTTTTAGGTTCTTCACGTTTTAGGTGGGTTAGCTTAAAAGAAAATTGGCTTTTATAGAAAACTATCTATAGTTTAATGAAAAATTACAACTATATTTAAAGTAATTTATTTTATGCAAATTTCTTTAAAGTCAATTTTCTTTTGGGCTTCGTGGGGTGAGTGATGATGCTAATTTTTTGGTCTAAAACCTACCTTAAAACATGAAGAACAAAAATTGTTTTAGGTGGGTTAGCTTAAAAGAAAATTGGCTTTTATAGAAAACTATCTATAGTTTAATGAAAAATTACAACTATATTTAAAGTAATTTATTTTATGCAAATTTCTTTAAAGTCAATTTCTTTTGGGCTTCGTGGGGAGTGATGATGCTAATTTTTTGGTCTAAAACCTACCTTAAAACGTGAAGAACAATCTTTTACAATCTACTTTACAAACTACGTATAAAAAGGTATTTCTAGATAAAAAATCCTACAAAAAAATGAAACTTTACTTTTTTAAAAAACTATTCCTTACCCTTTTGATTAAATTTTATTACGCCTACCTTACTATATCCTAAATCGAGTTTTTCGACATTATTTATATTTGAGCCTAGCTCCTTTATTAACGCATTTAATCGCTCTAGTTGGACATCAACCCAAGCATCATTCTTAGAAAGGTCGAGAACCACTTGAGGCTTTAACTCAAAAAAGCTTATATTTATTTCACCAGACGTTGAAAACACGATTGACCTAACTGTATAAAAAGTGCTTTTAGAGATTTTCTTTAGAAAGTTTGCCATATATATATATCTAGAGTTTAACGTTTGAGAACTATCAAACTTATCATCAAGCCCTACTATAACGGGTAAAGAATAAAAAAACTCTCTATTATCTAAAAAAACTTTATTATTATTTATATTATCATTATTTATGTTGCCATTATTTATATAAGTGAGCATCTTGCCATCTTTAGAAATTATTTGCGTTCCACCACTCTTTAATTTAACTAAATAAAAAGGCTCTTCTTCTTTAATAACGATATTTAATCTATAAAACTGCTTTAACGAGTCTGGGTAAATGCTCACCTCTTTTACAAAAGGAAGCTTTTCTATCTTAGTTTCAATTTTCGATTTATTTAAATACCAATAAAAAACATCAGTCTTTATCTTAAATTGTTTAAATATTTTATTAGTACTCGTAAACTTATTTCCATCTAGTTTTACGGAAACTACGATTTTATTTTTTAAATAAAAAAATAAAAAAATTAAACTATTAACTAATAATATTAAAAATAAAATTGCTATAACTTTATATACTTTTCTCATTATAAAAATAACCTTTTTAAAATTATCTAAAATTAAAGCAAAACTAGCTCCGTTTCTAACTCGACATTAAATTCTTTAAAAACTTTTTCCTTGATTATATCTATTAGCTTTCTAACATCGCTACTTGTTGCCTTAAGGTTTGTGTTGATTATCCAATTAGCGTGAAGCGTAGAAACTTGCGCCCCTCCTACTGCCCTTCCTTTTAACCCCGCTTTGTCTATTAACATACCTGCTGGCATATCTGTTTTGGGATTTTTAAAAATACAACCAGCAGATGCCCCTTTAGGTTGCGTTCTTAGCCTAAAATCTTTATTTTCATCTATTTTATCTTGGATTTCGTTTTTAGGCTTATTAAAAAGATTAAATGTTGCACCGACTATTATGGAATTTTTAGGAATTTCTATTTGCTTTTCCACTATTGTTAAATTTTCCTTATGCATAGTTTGGTACTCACCATTTTCTAAACACACATCAACACTTTCTAAAATATCTGAAACTTTCTGTCCTCTAAAGCTAGCATTCATAAAAATAGTTCCTCCAAGCTTCGCTGGAAGATTACACCCGAACTCGAAGCCTGAAAGTGCTTCTTTTTGAAAAACGCTAGAGAGCGTCGGCATTAGAGAGGAAGCACCTATATAAAATTTATTATCTGAAATTTTTTCTATATTAGAAAAATTTTCACTTAGATTTATAATTACTTTTTTTATATCTTCATCTCGGAAAAGCACATTTGAGCAATTCCCTAAGGCGATATACTCGATATTTTCTTTATAAAACGCGGCTAATAGCTTAGAAAGACTCTCTTTATTTTCAATATAAATTAAATTTTTTAAATTGCCACCAATCCTAAAAGTGCTTATATGAGCGCCTGTTTTTCCTTCAACTTTTAAAATATTTAAATCTTTTAATATCGATACTATCTCTAACACCGTGCATCCCCTATATCTTTGTCTTACAAAAACTTAATATCTTTTTAATTATTGCATTATAATATATTTTTTGCCACAATGATTTCTATAAAAATTTCTATAAAAAATTATGAATAATATACATATAGGTAAAAACATAAAATACGACTATAAGCCATTTATAGGTTCGAGCCACACTTGGGCTATGAACAACATAAAAAAGGAAAACAAGGATATTTCCATTCTAGATATTGGCTCATCGATAGGTATGATGGGAAGCATTCTGCGAGAAAATGGCTTTAAAAACCTTGATGCAGTAGAGGTAGACAATAAAGCAAGAAAGATTGCTAGCAAATATTATAACAATACTTATAAATCTATAGATGATGCTACGAAAACTTATGATATCGTCTTGCTTTTAGATGTTTTAGAACACACGGTAGATAACGATAAATTTTTTAAGCAAGTCGTTAGTCTATTAAATAAAAACGGCACGTTGTTATTATCGGTTCCTAATATTGCGCATTGGTACCCTAGATTTTCGCTTCTTTTTGGGAATTTTGATTATAAAGAAAAGGGCATTTTAGATAACACTCATCTTCGTTTTTATACAAGAAAAACTATAATAAACTTTGTCTTAGCACACGATAATTTAAGCATTAAAAGTGTTGCTGTTTCTACCTCTTCAATGGAAATGTTTTTAAGTAAAAAAATAGTAGAGTCTTTCCTCTATAGAGTTTTTGCTAAATTAAAGCTAGCTATCGCAAATTTATTTCCTAGGCTTTTAGGATATCAACATTTATTAGTTATAAAAAAAGAAAGATAAAAAATATGTTTGGTATTAGCTTTTTAGAACTTATCGTTATATTTATAGTAGCATTTTTAGTTTTAGGACCCGATAAATTGCAAGAGTTTGCTAAGTCTCTAGGGAATTTTATCTCTAATATAAATAATTTTTCTTCGAATGTAAAAGATGAAATAAACGTATCATTAAATCCAAACTTAAATAACTTAAATAAAAAAGATAAGGAAACGAATGATTTTAAGAAAATCAATAAAAGCGATATAGATGTAAGCGATATAAAAGAAAATAAAAAAGAATAAAAAACTATGGAAAATAAAAGCAAGCAAGACCAAAATTTTTATTCGCATTTAAAGGAGCTTAGAAAGAGAGCTTTTATATCGCTTAGCTTTATTGTCCTATTTGCGATTATTATATACGCCTTTTCTCCAGACATTATCAAACTTATCGATAAGCAATTTAAAAGTTATTTTCTAGACACGGATTTAATTGGCAAAAGCCCTATCGATGCTTTTTTAGTAAGATTAAAAATTTCTGCATTCTTAGGCTTTTTACTTTCTCTTCCTATAATTTTATTTGAAATATGGGAATTTATAAAACCAGGATTAATGAAGAAAGAAAAAAAATATTTTTTCTTATTTTTAACTATTGGAAGCTTTCTAGGAATAGGGGGCGCTCTTTTTTGTCATTTTTTAATAGTTCCTATCGCACTTAAATTTTTTTATAGTCAGTATAAACTACTTTCTTTAAAACCGATTATCCACTTTAACGATTATATCACACTTATCATAAAGTTTGATGCTACTTTTGCTCTGATTTTCGAGCTTCCAATTATTCTAGTAATTTTAGCAAAATTAGATTTAGTAGATAGTACATTTTTAAAAAAATATTCTCGTCATGCAATACTAGTTATTTTTACACTAGCTGCTATTTTAACTCCGCCAGATGTGATAACTCAATTGCTAATGGCCATTCCGCTAGTAGTTTTATATTTTTTAAGCATCTACTTAGTTAAGATTTTAGTAAAGTAGTGAGCTTTGCCTTACCTTAAATTAACATCTTAATTGACATTTAAGTCTTCACATTTTAAGTTAGCATTATATCTCACGCCACGGAGCCTAAAAGAAAATCTCCGCAACCTAAAAAGCTAGCTCCAATTTTCTTTTAAGCTAACAAAAAACAATTCATTAACATGATATATCTCACACCACGGAGCCTAAAAGAAAATCTCCGCAAACTAAAAAGCTAGCTCCAATTTTCTTTTAAGCTAACAAAAAACAATTCATTAACATTATATATCTCACACCACGGAGCCTAAAAGAAAATCTCCGCAACCTAAAGAGCTAGCTCCAATTTTCTTTTAAGCTAACAAAAAACAATTCATTAACATTATATATCTCACACCACGAAGCCTAAAAGAAAATCTCCGCAACCTAAAAAGCTAGCTCCAATTTTCTTTTAAGCTAACAAAAAACAATTCATTAACATGATATATCTCACACCACGGAATAGGGTAGAGCGAGGGCTATACCCTCTCCCTCCCGTCTCACCGTACGTACGGGTCTCGTATACGGCGCTCCATTAATATAATATCAAGTAATACTCAGGTAATACGTCAAAGGGTCGATTAAACCAATTCGTTCCTTTGTTTTACGCCCCAATATTTTAGGGCTTAATGCATAATTCACTACGTACCACGAACTGCGTCTATACCAGCCGAGTCTGCTGTTAGCAACCTTATAGATTTCTTCATTTCTAAAATTGCAACCAAGCATTCGGTTCAATTTCTTAAGATTTAGATCCTTAACTTTTCAAAAAAGTTCACCTAAACAAATAATCAATTAAAATAAATAAGAAATAATCGTTAAATTATGCATTTTTTTACTTGCATCTGTGTATTTACTATGCTATACTTTTAGTGCAACCGTTAACCTAAAGGAGGTTTTATGAATTACAATCGAACAGTTCCATTACCAGAGCAAAGAAATAAAATAATTATAAGAGAAAAAGGGGAAGCAAAATATGTGCTTTTTGAATACGATCGCACTTATAATAAAGAGAAACAGTATACTAATCCAAAGCGTAGCGTTATTGGAAAATTAGTTGATGGTAGAGATGATATTATGTACCCTAATGACAATTATAGTAATTATTTTCCAGATGCCCCTATGCCCGAGAAATTTTCAGACGCTTCACGCAGTTGTTGTCTTCGTATAGGTCCCCACTTGGTGATTGAAAAAGTAGCAAATGAATTTAATTTGCCTTTTTTACTAAAAAAACATTTTGGTGAACGTAGTGAACTTATACTTGATTTAGCGAGTTATTTTATTGTAAATGAAGAGAATGTCAGTCAGTATTATCCAGACTACGCCTTTTCTCATCCACTCTTTACAAAAGGTATGCGCATCTATAGTGATTCTACCATAAGTCGTTTTCTTTCTTCTGTTAGCAAAGAGCAGATAATTAACTTTCTTGACGATTGGAACAAGGGAAAAGATCGCAATCAAATGGTTTACGTTTCATATGATTCGACTAATAAGAACTGTCAAGCAGGTGATGTTGAATTAGTAGAGTTTGGTAAAGCGAAAGACGAAAAAGGATTCCCAGTATTTAATTTATCCATTGCCTTTGATCAAACGAATAGAGTTCCGTTATTTTACGAAGAGTATCCTGGTTCTATTACAGACGTTTCTCAATTTACTCATATGGCAGATAAGGTTATAGAGTATGGATATAAAAAGATAGGATTTATTTTAGACCGTGGTTATTTTAGTAAATATAATATTCAATATATGGATAATAGTGGTTTTTCTTTTTTATTGATGGTAAAAGGGTGTAAGGCTTTAGTTTCTAAATTAGTAGAAGAAAACAGGAATACATTTGAGTCTAAAAGAGACTGTAGTATTCGCTTATACAAGGTATATGGCACTACAGTGAAATCAAAATTATATGATGATGATAGTAAGGAGCGTTATTTTCATGTTTATTTTAGTGCGGAAAAGCAAGCATTTGAGAGGGAGCAACTAGAAATTAAATTAGAGGAGTTTGAACAATTTTTAAAAAACCATATTGGCAAAGATACAAAGTTTGGACAAACGTATAAGCAATTTTTTGATTTAAGTTATGACAATCAAGGAAAGTTAAGAAAAGTAGAAGAGAGAGCAGATGAAATTCAAAAGGCTCTTAATTTATGTGGGTATTTTTGTCTTGTTAGTTCGGAAGAAATGAGTGCTAAAGAAGCTATAATACTTTACAAGGGTAGAGACGCAACTGAGAAACTTTTTGCTATTGATAAGACTTTTTTAGGCTCAAAAAGTATGAGAGTTCATTCATCTCAGGCAGTATCTGCTAAAATTTTTATAGAGTTTATAGCACTTATAATTCGCAATCGCATTTATATTCTACTTAATGAAGAACTTTCTAAGCTAACAAAAAAGCCAAACTATATGAATGTTCCTGCCGCATTAAAAGAACTTGAAAAAATTGAAATGGTAAGAGGGAGTAAGGATTTATATCAGCTGAGCTATGCAGTAAGCAAAAGACAAAAAACTATATTAAATGCGTTTGATATAGATGCTGATAAGGTAAGATTAAAAGCTGCTCAAATAAATAAAAAATTACAAAAAAAATTTTAGGTGAACTTTTTTGCAAAGTTAAGGTAGATAGATTCGTCTCGGCAATTTCCACTGTTTAAGTATTATAACCCTCACTTTGTGTCTAAGCCATTGACCATATTTATCTATAAAAGTCTTAAGAGTTCCTATCTTATAATAGTTTATCCAACCTTTAATTAACCAGCTTAGCTGTTGAAATGTCGAACCTAACGTTCGTGCCATTGCCTTCCGTCTACAAAGAATTTCTCTAGTTTTATCATAGAGTTTTCGTTTGCGATCTTCAGCAGGTTTACATTTCCAAGTTTTATACCCACTCTTCCAGTAGGTAAAGCCTAAGAAAGTGCTTTCCGTCGGCCTAGAGATTTTACTCTTACTTGAATTAATTTTAAGTCGTAGCTTACGCTCCAACCAACTCGCAACGGACTTCATTACTCTATTAGCAGCCTTTTCACTTCTAACAAATATATTACAGTCATCGGCATATCTAACAAACTTAAGTCCTCTTGCTTCCAGTTCCTTGTCGAGCTTATCAAGGTATATGTTAGATAATACTGGGGATAATGGACCTCCTTGCGGAACTCCTTTCTCACTTACAGTAAACAATCCATCTTCCATTATACCAGCTCTTAAGAACTGTCTTATCAATCGTAGTGTCTTCGCATCTTTGATGCGTTCCCTGATTATCGAAATTAATTTGTCGTGATTAACAGTATCAAAATATTTCTCTATGTCTAGGTCTATAACCCAATCATAGCCTCTTTTCAAGTACTCAAGAGTTCTATATACTGCTAGATGGCAATTCCTTCTAGGTCTAAAGCCATAGCTACTATTACTAAAATACTTTTCGTATCCGCGTGCTAGTATTTGCGCTACCGCTTGTTGAATTACCCTATCTACTACTGTAGGTATTCCTAAAGGTCTCATCTTACCATTAGCTTTAGGTATATACACTCTCTTAACTGGACTCGGCTTATAATTCCCTTCACGTATCTGAGATTTTATCTCTTCTCTGTGAACGGCAAAATAGTCTTCAAGCTCATCTACTGGCATATCATCTACACCAGATGCACCTTTATTTCGCTTAACAGCCTTTATAGCCTCATCTATATTTTTGTCTGATATAATTAGTTCAATCAATTCCACCTGTTGCTCCTCCCTCTGTTTGTAAAGCTACTAGAAAACACCCCCTCTATCTTCTGCCCCCACAGGTTACGTTCCTGTTTGTTAGGCATATCTTCAATTTCGGACTCTTCTAGCCTTGCTTACAGTGATTCACAATATATTAACGTTCAACCCTTCCTTGAGTGGTGTCTCAAGTACTATGGTATCAACTGACTTCCAGATATAAGCTTTATATCGCACGTGCATAGCACGCTATCTGGACCTCCCGGGGTAAGGCATAGTTCTTTCACCAGACAACCTCCAGATTTACTCGTTTGGTTTTACGTTTGTCTTTAGGGCTTCGGTTTGTAGCGCAACCTCACCCACCATTTAGCCTTGTATCTGGTTTCTGTTCGTAGGCTCCTTGGTTTTGATCCGCCACTTCCTTCACTCTAACATTACTGCTTCGAGCTTGTGGCATCACTACACTTGGTGACAACTACCCGTGACGGGACTTTCACCCGCTAGAACTATGTCGTGCCCGGCACACGCCTAAAAGAAAATCTCCGCAACCTAAAAAGCTAGCTCCAATTTTCTTTTAAGCTAACAAAAAACAATTCATTAACATGATATATCTCACACCACGGAGCCTAAAAGAAAATCTCCGCAACCTAAAAAGCTAGCTCCAATTTTCTTTTAAGCTAACAAAAAACAATTTTTCTTGACCTACTTAAAACGTGAAGAACCTTAAATTAACATCTTAATTGACATTTAAGGTAAATTTAGCTAATATCTTCAAGTCAGTTTGTGGTGGATATAGCTCAGTTGGTAGAGCCCCGGATTGTGGTTCCGGTTGTCGTGGGTTCAAGTCCCACTATCCACCCCATTTTCAATAATTAAATCTTAAACCTTAAATATCATATTTATATTATGCATTTATTTTTTTAGGATCATTTAAATTATGTTAAAACTAGGTTGCCATCTTTCATCATCTAAAGGCTTTTTAAATATGGGAAAAGAAGCGGTATCGATTAATGCTAATACTTTTCAATTCTTTACTAGGAATCCAAGAGGAGGTGCTGCAAAAGAGCTAGACTTAGAAGATATTAAAAAATACATAACCTTTGCAAAGGAACATAATATTGGTCCCCTTGTTGCGCATGCTCCTTATACGATGAATCCAGCTAGTAAAGATGAAAATATAAGAAATTTCACGGCAAGAATGATAAGAGATGATTTAGAAAGATTAGAACATATTCCTAATAACTATTATAACTTTCATCCAGGAAGCCACGTAGGGCAAGGAGTAGAGATAGGCACAAAATATATAATAGAAATGCTAAATAAAGTTTTAACCAACGACTTAACTACGACGGTTTTATTAGAAACGATGTCAGGAAAAGGAAGTGAAATAGGAAGAAGCTTCGATGAACTTAAAGCTATCATCGATAACACTTCTTTAAAACATAAACTTGGGGTATGTTTAGACACTTGCCACGTATTTAGTGCAGGATACGATATCAAAAATAATTTAGATGGCGTTTTAGAAGAATTAGATAAAAAAATTGGTCTATCAAGATTAAAAGCTATCCATTTAAACGACACGATGACTCCCTTTACCTCGAATAAAGATAGGCATCAAAAAATTGGAGACGGTAATTTAGGACTAGAAGCCATCGTTAAACTTATGCAAAACAAATATTTAAAAGACCTGCCTTTTATTCTTGAAACTCCTAACGAGATAAAGGGATACGAAACAGAAATAGCACTTTTAAGAGCAAATGTTTCTTAAATTTTATATGCTTCTTAATCTTCCTTAGGACTAAAGTAATAAATAAAGTTATAAGGTATACCATCACGAATAATTTCGATATTTGGCTTTTCTTTTAAATCGCTATCGTGTATTTCTTCAAGAACACTTATGTAATTTTTAAATTGCACTGCATCTTGTACAACATAACCAGCAGCAGAAACTATAACATCGCCATCTTTAAGTCCTAAGATTTCATAAGTAGCCCCAGGTTTAACATCAAATAGCCTATACGTCGGATAGTTTTTAGCTTCTTGCTTTGCCCTTCTTTGGAAAATCTCTATCACACGAACGGAATTAACCTCTGTGTTTATTAAAGATTGCCTATACTTCATTCTATCTATCGCCATCTTAACAGTTACTAATCCCGTCTCTTGGTGTCTTCTAATAGAGTCTATTCTTATAGCCCCAGCTCCGGGAACTTTTTTAGGCTTAAACGCACAACTTACAGAAAAGCATAGCAATAAACAAAAACCAATTCTTATAAATTTTCTAGCGTACATAATTTTTCTAGCTCCTTTTTATTTAACCTTTGAAGTTTTAAAGATTCTGCAATATAAATCGCTCGCACTTTATTATAAGCGTCTTCTAATTTATCATTTACTACGAAATAATCTATTATCCCATCTTCGTTTTGTAAAGACAAAAAAGTATCATATTCTTTTTTAGCACTTTTTAATCTATTTTGGAAATCTTCCTCCTTAAATCCTGCTCTGTTTCTAATCCTATCGGCCATCACCTCATAAGATGGAGGAACTAAAAATATAAAAACTACTCTATGGGCTAGCTTTCTTTTAATATTTATCGCACCTTTTATATCGATATCTAATACTAAATCTACATTATTATTATTTGCTCTTTCATATTCCGAACTAAGCGTGCCGTAAAAAGACGTATGCACTGGCTCCCACTCTAAAAACTCATTGTTTTGTACTTTTTCCTCGAACTCTTCCTTACTTAAAAAATAATAATCTACCCCATTTATCTCATTTACCCTAGGAGCTCTAGTTGTTGCTGAAATTGAAAACGTAATTTTCTCTTTAAACTCTTCTCTTAACATTTTTAGTAGCGTGCTTTTACCACTAGCAGTTGGGCCTACTAAAATAAATGCAAAATTATCTCTAGATATTTCCATATTGTATTCTTTCTTTAAAAAAAAAATTTACTTACTCTATATTTTGAACCTGCTCTCTTATTTTTTCAATCTCAGATTTTGCTTCGACTACGTATTGTTGCACTAGAGCATCGTTAGCCTTAGAGGCGATCGTATTAAACTCTCGTGCCATCTCTTGAAGTAGAAACTCTAATTTTCTACCTACTGGAAACTCTTTTAAAATACTTTCTACTTGGTTAAAGTGGCTACCTAACCTAACTAACTCTTCAGTGATATCTAGCTTATCTACAAGCAGTGCAACTTCCGTAATCAATCTATCTTCATTTAAACTAAGATTAAAATCTTCTATTATCGTTTGAAGTCTTTCTTTAAGCTTTAAAAAATAAGTTTTATTATCTAGTTTTTCTTTTTCTAAATTAAAGATCTTATTTTTTATATCTTTTAATTTTTTAAAGCGACTATTTAAATCTTCTTTTAAAGCTTCCCCCTCTTTTTCTTTCATTAAATTTAATTTTTTTAAGGTAGTAGTTAAAAGTGATACCACCTGCTTTTCTTCTTTTTCTGTAATCTCAAAATCTTTTGAAGTTATAACATCTCTTTTAGATAAAATATCTTGAACTATACTTTGGGAAATACTTGAACCTAAATAATTTTGAAAAACCTCTTCATAGATTGCTAAATACGATTCAAAAAGTGCTCTATTAATGCTTAAAAATGGATTTTCTCCTACGCCTAACTCTTCTCTAGTGATAATAATATCGATATGCCCCCTTGAAACAAATGAGGCGATAAGTTTTCTTAGCTTGTTTTCTATGCTCGAATAAATTTGTGGAACTCTAAAATTTAAATCTAAAAACCTATGGTTCACGCTCTTAATTTCGATATTTAATTTTATATTTTCATTCTCATAATCGCCTTTTGCATAAGCCGTCATGCTTTTTATATTTGATATAGCCTCATTTGATCTATTTGAATTTGACATAACACTTTTCCTAACTTTTGCATTTAAGAGTATTAAAATTTGCTCTTAAAAATTAAAGAAGATTATACTCCTTAATTTTATTTATTATCATACTTGGAGTAATATTTTTCATACAATTATTATGCTTTAAAGGGCATGTCCTTTTATAACAAGGGATACAAGGCAAATCTACTTGGATTGCTAGACGCTCCATTTTATAAGGAACCACTCTATTTATAATCGTAGGTCCAAATAAACTTATATAAGGCACGTGAACCGAGGCGAAGATGTGTCCCGCTCCAGAATCTGGACCTATGCCTAATTTTAAATTTTTAAAAATAGCGATTAAGTCTTCAAGATTAGTCTTGCCACATAAATCTATTATGCATGAAGCATCATTTAAATTTTCCGTTATAAAGTTTGATATGTCTTTTTGCCCTTTAGTTCCGATAAGCACAAAATTTAAATCTTTATTTATTTTAAGTAGCTCTTTTATTAAACCTACGTAATTTTGTCTATCCCAATCTTTAGTTTGCCACTGCGAAGCTAATACTAGACCTATGCAAGTTTTCCCATTTAACGCTTCTTTAAATTCTTCTTTTAATTTTGCTCCATTAGTAAAAGCAAAATTTATATCTTCTTTTTCATCATCTATATCGATATCTAAAAATTTTAAGAAAGCTAAATATTGCTTAATTTTAGGAGTATTTTTTGAATAGTATGGAATAAAGTTATTGTTAAATAAAAAATTAAACTCTTTAGAATCTTTTTTACTAAAACCTACTCTTATCGGTGCTTTAGAAAATATAGAAAAGATTCCACTTTTTAAAATTCTTTGCATATCAAAAGCGATATCAAATTTTTTAGTTTTTAAAATTTTTATCGTATCTAAGAAACCTTTTAGCTTATCTTTTCTTTTAAAAATAATTACATCATCTATATTTTTATCTAAATAAACGATATCTTTTAGTGAATTTTCTACTAGCCATGAGATTTTTGCATTAGGATATTTTTGCTTTATATAACCTGTGATGCAAAGCCCTCTAGTTAAATCGCCTAAAGCGCCAGTTAATATAACCAAAAGTGAAAAATCATTCTTTTTTACAATCATACTTTCCTACCATTTAAAGATTAACATTAAAAAATTTATATTTAAAACTTTCGTTCTTCTCGTTTTAAGGTGGGTTTTAGACCTCAAAATTAGTATCACTCCCCCACGAAGCCCCCAAAAAAAAATAATTTTCACAACCTTACTTAAAACGTGAAGCACTAAAACTTTCTATTTTAAAAATCATCCTTTGAATTAAAACTATCTCTTAAGTTTGCACAAAAATATTCAGATAATAAATCTGAAAGGTTATGTTTTATTACGGCTCTTCGCCAACGTAAAATATACCTATCTCTAAGCTCATTAAAGCTTCCTTTAAAAAAACGTGCCTTATCAAAATCTATAATATAAAGCTTCTCGTCGCCATCTACTATAACATTGCCTGGGTGTAAATCGATATGGAAAATTTTATTTTTTATTAAAATTTTAATTTGTCTAGCGAGTTCTTTAATATATTTTTCAATTTTAACTTGGTCATCACTTCCTAAAAGGCAAAGGTCGAAAGTGTTAGGGATCTCTTCCGTGGCAAGCCAATTTCTATAAATAAAGCCTCCCTTTATCGCATAAGCGATAGGCTTTAACGTATTTACACCTTTTCTCCTTACTAGCTCGAGAAACTCGAACTCTCTTTTAGCTCTACTTGCTGTAAATGTTGAAAGGTAGTAATGCCGATTAATAAAATGGAGCGCACCACCACGCTTGTAATGTTTAACTACCACTTTTCTAGTTCCTATATCGCCTTTTACTACGCTACTTTCTTGATGGGTAGCAGATCTTGTGCCGTGAATTTTTATTTTAAAAAGCTCGTAAAGTTTTAAAAGCTCTTCATCGGAAAGCATTTGCTTAGAATATATCTTTATTTTATCGACTTTTTGTTTACAAAAAGAGCCATCATGCATAATTTAAAAACACTTAAAATATTTAATCAAAACAACAAAAAATTTATCACACGTAAATTAAAAGAACAAGATAGAAGAAAAATTACTTAAATATTTGCGATATTGTAATACTTTTAAAAAAATCTCTAGTATATATATTTGAAAGACTGTAAATTATAATGTAGATTATAAAGAATTGTAAAAAGAAGTATGACTTTTAAATTTTTATAGAACCATACTCATTTTTTTGCATTAGCTTTTTAATCTAAGTAAAAAAAACAAGTAATAATTTAAAAAGTAAATTATCGATAAATTAGTAGTTAATTATGGCATTTACAAAAATAAATTGCTTTACATATAATAGTCCGTTTGCTTCTAAGCTTAGCAGTAAAACTATCTTAAACCCTACGAAAAAGCCAGGAGATTTCGTAATGGTGCTTTCTACTCCTGCGACGAACTCGCTAGGCGCTAAAGTAGCGACTAGATTAGCTTTAGAAAATTTTGTTAAAGGCGTTTTAAATTTTTGTGATACTATTACGGATTTTGATAGCCTTTCTTTAAGTCATGATATCGTTTCTGATGGATTTAAAAATGCTAATAGAAGTGTGTATGATTTCGGGCATAAGCTTTCGGCAGGGGGGAGGATGAAAGCTTGTCTAACTTCTTTAGCCGTAGCAAATGGAGTTATTTCAGTAGCAAAAGTTGGGAATGGAAATGCTTATTTATATAGAGATAAAAAAATTTATTCTTTCTTTGAAGAAAAAAGCAAAGATGGAGATAATGTAGGTGAAAATTCTAGAGTAGTAGTAGAATTTTCAGATATCAATTTAGAGAAAAACGATAAAGTTTTACTTTTTTCTAGAAAGCTTACTAACATGGAGTTTGATACGTGTCAAAGATTTATAAATAAAATTGATTATTTTAATCAAGCAATTTTAGAAAAAATGATTTCAAAAATTAAACAAAGAGGTGGCATTATCGATGATATTATGGTAGCAGAATTTAGCGGAGATTCTATTTTACTAGAAAATGTTGTTTAGTTATAATAATTAAAATATACACTTAAAACTCTTATGCGTCCTTAGCTCAGTTGGATAGAGCATTTGGCTTCGAACCAAACGGTCGGGGGTTCGAATCCCTCAGGACGCATTATCTTTTTTTATCAATTTTTATTAGTTCCTTTTTTTACTCCTTAATTTATTTATAATCTATTTATTTCTTATCTAAAAACTAGACCTATAAAGCCTAAACTGTTCTTTTCTTTTACGTATACTATGTTTTTTAAGGGATCGAAACTTAAGCTTTGAGACTAGTATTTGTCGTTTCTTAAAGAACACGTATTTACGTCCGCTATTTAAATAATTTATATGAGTATTTCTTAATTTTTCTAAAAATTATTTGGTTCTTTGACGTTTTAGGTGGGTTAGAAAAATTGTTTTTTAGGGTTAACTTAAAAGAAAATTAGAGCTAGTGAAGAACAAAAAAAATTTTGACTATAGAAATATGAAAATTATATAATGCACATTACGTTTGTTAAAAAGTTATAGAAAAGGAAGAATAAAGAATAAAAGAAAGGAAAGAGAGCTAAAAAGCATAAAAATATACGCATTTAGAATTTAGCTAATTTCCAACTAACCCGAAACCTTAGTAAAAATAGAAAGGATAGGGATATAGTAAATGTTAAAAATCACTATTTCCTTAAACCCGATTGCGGTTTTTTTCCTTTTAGCTACACCATTTCTCGCAGCTTTTGCAAGTTTGGGCTACGCCTTACTGAGCAAAAATTTGCCTTCACAAAAGCGCTGGCATAAATTCGCATCGGCTTTTGCAATGTTTTGTTGTTACTTTGAGGTAATAACTACTTTTGTAGCTATCAGCGTCTTACATTATACAGGCGCTTAAAGACTACTTTTGCTCTTGGTATTTAGTCTGCATTTGCACTATTTGGGCAATCATTGGGGCTAAAAGTTTGTTCTTTTTGGCTTTAGCTCCAATCTTGAAAAATCTTAGCGATAGAAATGAGATTAAAACCCTTGTAGAGATAGTCGAAGAACAATTAGAAACTAAAGGTGCCAAAAATCAACGCTGAAAAAACTTTAAGGGGGCTAACGCAAACGGAAGCACCAAAGGCAAAGAAGGAAGCCAAAGCCTAACGCCTAACGTCCGTTTTATTCTTTGCTTTTTAATGCTCTTTGATTTTTTTTAAAAGGATTTTTAGAGCAAACGATATAAAAGGGTTTTAGACAAAAGTCTGAATCCCCTTTTTTTTTATTCTTCACGCTTTAAGATGGCTTTAAATCCTCAAAAATTAGTATCTCTTCACGCACACAGCCCAAAGAAAACAATTTTTCTAACCCACCTAAAACGTCAAAGAACCTAATTTTTTATATTTTCTAAACGTATTTTAAGGCAAGTTTTACTAACTCCGCAGTGTCTTTTATATTTCGTCCTTCATTAGAAGATTTTGCTGATTTAATAGCCTCGGCTGCAACACTATTTAAAAATCCTAGCCCCCTTAATGCTAAAATAGCTTCTTTCTCGGCTACATTTTCGACATCACTTAAAGTCACACTCTCTCCACTTTCCACAGTTCCTACAAACTCACCAGCATATTTTGCTACTTTATCTTTAAGCTCTAATAAAATTCTCTCGCAAGTTTTCTTACCTATTCCTTTAATCTTAGAAAGTCTAGCCAAATCGCTAGTTCCTATAAGTCTTAAAAGTTCAACTTTGTCAATTTGAGAAATTATATCAGATGCAACCTTTACACCAATGCCTTTTACCTCAAGAAGCAACTTAAAAACTTGCTTCTCTAATTTATCCTCAAAGCCATAAAGCTTTATGCTATCTTCCTTTACATCTGTATAAATTACTACGGTCGTTTCCTGCCCAATTTTAAGAGAAGCCTTGCATTTATAAGAACAAAAAATCTCATAATATACCCCTGAAACATCGAGCAAAATAGATTTACTTTCTATATCCGACACGATACCCTTTAAAGCCCCTATCATTTTTTTTATTTCCTTTTTATTTTAAAATATATTTATATATCATCATCCGTATCAAAATTAGTTACTACTTGCTGAACATCGTCTAAGTCCTCTAAAGCTTCTAAGCATTTAATAACCGATTGCGCATCATCTCCAGAAACATTAACTGTAGTTAAAGGAACTTTTTGAATCTCACCAGAACAATCTATATTATTCTTATTTAAAATTTCTAAAACTTCTAAAAAACTACTAGGACTCGTGTAAATTTCCCATACATCATCTTCATTAGATATATCATCTACCCGAGCTTCTAAAACAAGCTCATAAAGCTCTTCTTCACTCGCTACTTCTTTTAAAACTCTTATCACCCCCTTATCTTCAAAAAGATAAGAAACCGAACCTGAGCTTCCAAGCGACCCACCGTGCTTATTTAATGCATGCCTTACCTCAGCAACGGTTCTATTTTTATTATCAGTTAATGTCATAATTAAACATGCAACTCCACTCGGAGCATACCCCTCGTAAGTAATTTCTTCATAATTTTCCGTATCAGTAGCGCCAGATGCTTTTTTAATAGCAGCATCTATTTTATCGATAGGAACACTACTCATTTTAGCATTCTGCACGGCAACTTTTAAACGAGCATTTCCATCTATATTAGCTCCACCACTTTTTACAGCTACCGTAATTTCTCGTAGCATCTTTGTTAGCATTTTTCCTCTTTTAGCATCTACTACTGCTTTTTTTCTTTTTATCGTTGACCACTTTGAATGTCCAGACATTTTAAAATTTCCTTATATAAAAAATAGATAAAATCTAGTATTATGAATTTTAAGTATGCAAAAAAATACCAGAAAAGAAAACACCGCTAGTTTTAACAAAACTTCAATAATTTCTATTATTATCTTAATAATCTTAGCTATAATAGCATATTTGTTTTATTCTTTAAACCAGTATGTAAGGCAAACTTTTGAAGAAAAAAGTAAGGCTAATACTAAAATCCTTACAGATATTATAAGAATTAAACTAGATGCTCGTCTTAATAAAGAGATAATCTTAAATTTTTTACAAAAATTAAATTACGTAAATGTAAAACAAGCGTCTTTAAAAGAGGGAGAGTATTTTATAGAAACCGTAGCACATAAAAACGGCATTCTTAATGATAACCCTTATAATATTTATATCTATAGGCGAAGTATAAAAAGTAGCAAATACAACTTTCCTAAAACTCTTTATAAATTAGATTTTAAAAATAATATTATTACTTGCTATAAAGACACGCCATGCAAAGAGTTTATTTTAGAACCACTAGCTTTAGCATCAAATAAAAACTTAAAAGACAAATTAAAATATAATAAACTTAGCGAGTTTAATAAAACCCTAATAGACACTTTAATATTAATCGAAGATAAAAGATTTTATAAACATTTTGGACTCGATATAAAAAGCATTATAAGGGCACTTTACGTTAATACTATCAACTGGAAAACTAAGCAAGGCGCTAGCACATTAACTCAGCAACTAGTAAAAAATATGTTTTTAAGTAAAGATAGAAAGCTTTTACGAAAAATAAAGGAAGCTTTTTTAAGTATCTATATTGAATGCCTATATTCAAAAAATGAAATTTTAGAAAAATATTTAAACTCGGTATATCTAGGACAAGATGGCAACGCCGCCATAAAAGGGTTTTATGAAGCATCGAAATTTTATTTTAACAAAAATATAAATGAACTCGACATATCTCAAATAGCTCTTCTTGTAGGTATGATAAAAGCCCCGAGTGCGTATTCTCCTATTTTAAATTATAAATCTTCTATAAAAAGGCGGAATGTAGTTTTAAGAAAACTTTTAGATGAAAAATATATCGATACTAAAACTTTTTTAGTAGCTTCTAGGCAAGATATTAAGTTAAACATAAGAAGAGAAAAAGAAACTATCGACAATTATTTTTACGATGCTTTAATTTCTAATGTTCCTAATAAACATTTTAAAAACTCTTCTTATATCACCACCGGGCTTAATCCCCTATTTCAGCTTTGTGCAAAGGAGGCTATAAACGATGGGCTAGAAAATATAAAAGCAAAGAGTAAGCAAACGAAAAGTAATTTAAACGATATTCAAGCTTCTTTAGTAAGCATCGACAGCAAGACTGGGCTTATAGTTTCTTATATTGGAGGAGCCGATTACAACAAAAGCGAGTTTGATAGAGTAAGACAAGGCAAAAGGCAAATAGGTTCTCTTATAAAGCCTTTTATTTATTTAACTGCTCTAGACCCTAATTTAAATGATTACAAGCAAGCTACCCCACTTTCCATATTAGAAGATAGACCTTTAGTGCTTTTAGATGCTAACAAAAGAAAGTGGAGGCCTACAAATTACGACAAAAGATATAGAGGTTATACTACATTGCGTGAAGCACTAGAAAACTCTTTAAACATTCCTACTATAAATTTAAGTTTGAAAGTAGGACTAAAAAACGTAGCATCAGTTTTAAAAAAGGTTAATATAAAAAATGTAAATGATAAAAATTTAGCATTATCGTTAGGGGCTATAGATTTATCGCTTCTTGAAATCACATCATCTTATACGACATTTTCAAACGATGGGCATTTTATATCACCTAGGTTTTATAGTGAAATTTATGATAATAAAAATAATATAATAAATCGCTCAAATATTGATGAGAAAAATGTAGCAAGCCTAGAGGCTACATTTATTTTAAATAAAATATTACAAGGAGTTCTTAAAACTGGCACTGGAAGAAGCTCTAGGAGATTTGAGATAAGCCCTAATTTTGCAGGCAAAACTGGCACTTCCGATAGCCAAAGAGATAATTGGTTTATAGGGTATAATCCAAGGCACGTTA
Organism: Bdellovibrionota bacterium; assembly: GCA_050952645.1. Classification (GTDB taxonomy): domain Bacteria; phylum Bdellovibrionota_C; class UBA2361; order UBA2361; family CAKMMH01; genus CAKMMH01. Next base: position 123,564 of record JBMNLI010000010.1, read on the forward strand.
CTGGCGTTTGGGTTGGGCGTGATAATAATAAAAAGATGCCATTTACAGGAGCTATGACTGCACTTCCTATCTGGGCAAGCTACATTAACTGTGTTTCAAATTATATTGAAGATGAGCCATTTAAAAAACCTAAAAACGTAGAAGAGGTGCTTATAAATAAATTAACGCTAGACGAATGTAAACTAGACGAATGTAAACTAGACGAATGTAAAAAAGAAGAGGCTAATAAAGAAAACAAAACTAAAGAGGATATAATTTTAGAAAAAGAAAAAGATATATTTGAAACTCCAAAAATTAAAAATAAGACAAACGAAAACTGCTATAAAGAATATTTTATAAAAGACACACGCACAAAATCGATAAAAGAAGAAACTATAAATATAAAAAAGATATCAAAAAAGAGAAGATTTTTTGATATTATGGGGAATTAATATCACAAAGATATAAATAAATTACTATTTCATTCTTTTATATTTATATATCTTTATCATTTATATACTCGCTATCATCTCCTATATCACTTTCAGTTTCATCGTCTATATCTTCTTTTGCATAAAGTGTTACTAAAAAATCATTTGATTCATATCCGAATAACTCTAAAAGCTTTGAAATTGCTTCAAATACAGCTTTTGAACTATTAAAAGTGTTTACATAAAATTCATTTCTAAGAATCTCAACTGGGTTTCTCATTCCTTTATCATTCTTAGCGATAAAATTAATTTCTTTTTCTTTTACCAATTCTTTTAACAAATCTTTATTTTCTTGACAAAGTAATTTGACAAATTCTTTAAATAAATTATTATAACTTGCTGCCTCAATTATATATTCTTTCTCTTTCAATACGAATGAATAAGGATGCCTATATTTAAACACATCCGTATTCTCTATAGTTATCGGTTCATCTAGCGGCGGACGTTCATCGGTAAAGATTATATCATCATCTTTTACTTTTTCTACTTTTAATAAAGCAATTAACTTTTCAGCGAGTTCTTTTCCACGTTTTCTAACTTGATCACTTCCCCATTTTAATTTATTTATTACAGACTTATTAAGTTCCGAAAATTTTCCATTTTCTTTAAGACTGTTTTTCTTAAATTCAAAAGTCTTATTTCCCATTTCTGAATTATAACCTGTTAATGACAAATTGCCTAAACAGTGAAGCCAATCATTATAGTCTTCACCTTTTTTTAGATATCTTCTCCAATCAGAATTAATAGTTCTTGGAAATATATGTTCAATTGTAATCTTATCATCTATCGCAACTTGCTCTTTATTATTATCACCATTTTCAATCTTATATAAAAGATATTTAGTTAACGATCTATTATAATCATAAAGAGAATCTTCTACTAATGATTCCTTAAACATATCATCTGTAGGCATTTCTCCTTGCTCAAAAAAATACTTATTTATTGCTTCATAATACTTATTGTAATACTCTTTATTTTCAAATATTCGTTCATAAGCACTAGCAAAATACCTATTTAAGAACTTCGTATCTCTGACGTATACTAAAAATTTAACTAAATAAGCACGAACTAGAAACAACACTTTTTATAAAATCTCAAAATCAATTTTGTTATTTATATAATCTTCAAAAATATGAAGCAAAAAAGGATAGCAAGTAGTTTGGTCTATCTCTAAAATATCATCTAGATAACATCTTATTTGTGCATATTCTCTAGCATTTTTTGATAATCGTATGTGAATAGCATCAGGATATTCTGATGTTATTTGATCTCCCCAAATAAAAAACTCATATATATCAAAATATTTATATATATCATCTATTATATCTTCTTTAGAATCTGCATTTTCATAACACTTTTTAAAAGCCTCATAAAGATATTTTTTCTTAACTATTGAATTATTTTTAAATATTAAAAGATGAAAGAAAAACAAATTAAGCCAATAATCATCAACTAAACTTTCTTCAATATTTTGCCATTTTTTATAGCACCTTTCCCTATCTTCTTTTTTTACAACACCCATAAGTAAAAAATTTCTAATTAAATCTGAATTCGACAATGATTTTCCTGTAGAGTTAACACTTTCAAACACGACCTGTGGATCATCGTTCTCATCTAACATTATCTCAACAACTATCAGCTTTTTAATAGCTTCTAAAATATCTTTTGCTCTATGTCCTTTTTCTAACCAACTATTTAATTCTAATTTACATTTTTTATAATTTTTACAAATTTCAGATTCTATATTAGATAAAACATATTCATCATTTTTATCTACATTCATTAACGTATAAAACACTTCATCATCACCCGATACTTGTTTTAATTTAATTTTATATTTTTCACTCTTATTTTCTAAAATTTCTTTTATATTATTTTTTACTAAAAGTTCTTCATTATCACATTCTTTATTATTTAAAATGACTAATAATGCTTTAAGTAAAATCATAACGGTAGTAATGCGCTGTTGCCCGTCTATAATTATATAGCTTGTTGGTTCATCAGCTTTTAACCCTGCTCTATATTCCTGAACATCAATAATAACTCCAAAAAAATGATTATAATTTTGATGTGGATTTTCCTTATATTTTTTTATTATCTTTTCAATATCCTCGAGTAATCTTTTTACATTCTCTATCTTCCAATCATAATTCCTTTGATAATCTGGAATTTCAAATACTGCATTACGCTCTATAAGGTCATACATTGAAATTTTTGCTGGTTCATGCATCGTTATTATCTCCTTTTTATATTAAAAAATGACTTTATCCATTTTCATCAAAAGTAGAAATTTCACCCCTTTATCACCTCTAACTTTTTTTCTGCTCCATCTAAAAGGCTGCTAATTTTTTGTAGGATTTTACTTCCTCTTTCATAAGCAACAATGGCCGTATCTAGTGGAAGTTCTCCTGCTTCAACTAGTTTTATTAAAGCTTCTAGCACCTCAGTTCCTTCCTCAAACTTTAAATCATCTAAAATTTTATCATCAAAATTATCTGCTAATAAATCTTTTACTTTAATTTTCATAAATTATTATCCTTTAAAAATTTATTTAATTACTTTAGAACAAATATCTCCATCATAAAATATGATATTTATATTATCCCCTACTTTCAAACCTTTTTTAGAAACTAATATTTTATCTTTCTGTTTTACTATCGAATAACCTCTCTTTAAAGTCTTTTTATAATCAAACGCTTTAAACAAATTTTTTTGCGACTCTAAAATTTGCCTTTTCTTATCAAAAAGTAAATTTATAGCCCTTAAAAAATCATTCCTAATTATTTTTATCTTCTCTTTATTTTCATCTAACTTATTTTTAGGATTTAATTTTAATAATCTTTCTTTTAATACATTTAATTTTTCCTTCTTAAGCTTGATTTGATTTTTAGGATCTAAAATATGAAATTTATTTTTTATTTTTTCTAAACTAAAAGAAAACTCTAAAACATTATGCTTAAATGATTTATAAAGTCTTTCTTCGATAAATGATAGATTCTGCCTATAAACCAATAAGAATCTATGAAAATCTTTTAACCTAGTTTCAAAAAATTTTACCTTTTCTAAAAGCTCTTTTCTGTCTGGCAGTGCCACCTCGGCAGCTCCCGTAGGGGTAGGCGCTCTATAATCTGCTACTAAATCTGCTAAACTTACATCGCTTTCGTGTCCTACGGCTGAAATAACTGGAATTTTTGATGCATATATTGCACAGGCTACCTCCTCTTCATTAAAGCACCATAAATCCTCTAGGCTTCCTCCCCCACGTCCTACGATAAGCACATCTACATTTTGAAGCTCATTAAATTTACGTATAGCATTTGCTATCTCTTTAGAAGCGCCATCACCTTGCACTCGAACATCGATTAAATACACTTGGCAAATTGGCATTCTCTCTTTTACCTTAAACATTATATCGTGTATTACAGCGCCCGAAAAAGACGTTACTACACCAATAGCTTTAGGAAAAAACGGAAGCGGTCTTTTTCTACTTTTATCAAAAAGCCCTTGCGCTTCTAATTTCTTTTTTAATTCCTCATATTTTTTCTTTAAGTCGCCCTCTCCTTGAAGCTCCATGCTCGAAACTACCATTTGAAATCTTCCAGATTTCCCATAAAGGCTACAACGCCCTACGCATACGACCATATCGCCCTGTTTAGGAGTAAATTTTATAGAGTTAGCATAGCTTCTCCACATTGCACATGAAATTTGAGACTCTTCATCTTTTACTGTAAAATAGATATGACCTGTTTGCGAAAATTGCACTTGTGCAATTTCTCCTATAAAAGAAACGTTTTCTAATGTATTTTCTAAAACGTTGTTAATTGTTAATATTAGTTCTGTAATACTTGAAAATTTATACATCTTCTATTAAAAATTTTATTAAAAAGTTCCGACATTAAATTATATTATGGGAAAATTACAAACGAATAAATATAGCATAAATTATGCCTTAGAATTTATCAATACTAAAGAAAATGCACTTAAAGCATTTAGGATAACTAATATTATTTGGAATACATGTTTATTTTTAACCATTTTTCTAATATTTTTTTTAAATGAAGAAAAAATTTTTCACTCCTTTAATCTTAATTTTCCTTTTTGGTTTATTTGTATATTTATAAATTATCTTATTACGATAAAAAGATATGCTTTAATTTACTTTATTAACAAATTACAATTATTAAATGAAATAACTAACAATAAGCTTTCAATTATCGTAATTATAGGACTTCTTATTTTTACAACGATAATAGGTATATTTAATGCAATGCTACAAACTGCAAAAATAAAAGGCGTAATTTTTATAAATGCAATTATCGTGATAGCGTTTATTGTAGCATTTGTAATAAAATCAAAAAGTATAGCTAGAGCGCTTTTAAAACAAATAATCGAAAGCAATAAGAGAAACAAGGCCGAAAAGCTACAAAAGTACCACGATTCTCTTTTGATCGTAAACAACGGGCCTATTATTTTAAATTTTGCCATCTCATTTTTTCTTATAACATTTAAGGGGACTACTCAAGTTGAATGTGCGATACTATACCTGCTAAATTTTCTAACATTATATATTTTAAAACCTGAAAAAAAATATTTTCTACAATACTGCCCTAAATGCTTTCAAATCCGCTCTTTAGGATTGTCTGCTTACCCGTTCTGCCCTAATTGTAGGCGAGAAGAATGGAATAATGTTAAATAATCTTAGCTCTTTCACGTTTTGAGGTGGTTTTTAATTCTAAAAAATTAGCATCACCTCCCCCCCCCACTTTAAACGCATAAAGAACAAATAATTTTTTACACTACGACTTAGATTTACACTTAAATATTTGTTATACTATTTAGTGCTATGATTTTAGAATTTAACAAAGAAAATATAAAATTTTGTGCTAAGCAATTACGGCTTGGTAAAGTCGTTTCATTTCCGACTGAAACGGTTTACGGTCTCGGGGCTAATGCTTTAAATGAAAAAGCCGTAGAAGAAATTTATAAATTAAAGAAGCGTCCTAGCAACAATCCTTTAATAGTGCATATTTACGATATAAAGCAGATTGAAGAGTTTTGCGTTTTAAAACCGTTTCAAGAAAAACTTATCGAAAAGCTAAAAGTTTTTTGGCCTGGCCCTCTTTCTTTAGTGCTACCTAAAAAAGATATTATTCCTGATATCGTAAGTGCTAGAAAGGAATCTATCGCAATAAGAATGCCTAATCATAAAGTAGCACTCTCATTATTTAAGGAAGCAAATCTTCCAATAGTAGCCCCTAGTGCTAATATCTCTGGATTTTTAAGTCCTACAACTGCCTTACACGTTCAGGAGGCCTTTAAAGAAAAAAACATCCCTGTGCTTCAAGGGGGAAATTGCGCCGTTGGGCTTGAAAGCACAGTGTTATCGCTTTTAAAAGATACGCCTATTATTTTAAGACATGGATTTATTACTAAAGAAAAATTAGAAGATACTCTTTCAGAGTACATTCTTGATGGCACGGAAAAAGAAAATAATTTATCTTCTGAAATTTTATCCCCAGGAATGCTTTTAAAACATTATTCACCTAGGACACCACTATATTTAAAAAGTGAAAAGCTTCCTAAAAGTAGAAACGCTTCATATATAGCTTTTGTAGATGATGAAAATGAACTTTTAGAAGAAACTAAGAATAAATTTAAAGAAATAGCCTATTTAACGAGTGATAAAACTATTATCGCTAAAAAACTCTTTTATATATTACATAAATTCGATAAAATGGGTTTTGATTATATAGTTATTGATTCGTGTGAAGAAATAGGCTTAGGCAAAGCCATTATGGATAGAATCAAAAGAGCGACAAATAAAACTAATAATAATAATTAAATGGAGGAAGATATATAATGGAATCAAAAATTTACGATGTAATTATAAAAGAGCTAGTAAGCCATGGAGATGATAGAGGATTTTTTAGAGAGATAGTGCGTCATACCGATGATGTTTTTAAAGATTCAAAATTTGCCCAGCTTTCACACTCATATATGGTAAAAAACACCGTTAAGGCTTGGCATTATCACCATATTCAATACGATTTTTGGTATATACCGACAGGATTAGTTCAAGTTATTTTATACGATGATAGGGAGGAAAGCCCTACTTATAAAGTGTCGCAAGAGTTTTTAGTAGGCGATACTCATAAATACCCTGAAGCTAAAGCGCTTTGTATAAGAATTCCAACGGGAGTTTTACATTCTTGTAAAGTATTAAGTGATAGCGCAGATTTATTTTACATTACATCTGAAACTTATAACCCACAAGATGAGGGAAGATACCCTTATAACGACGGTCCTTTTAAACACGATTGGGGACAAGACGTTATAGTAGCTAAAAATGATACTTTAAGAACTATCCCAAGTAATGAAAGAAAAAAGATAAAACTTTAGTTTTACTTAAAAACATTTGAGGTAAAAACGTTTGAGATAAAAACATTTAAGATAAAAACATTTGAGGATTACTTAAACAAGAAAATCACCATAGTTTAATTTGTGTAATTTGTAATATTTAATTTGACATTAACAGCCCTTTTATTATAATACAAAAATCTGATAAAATAGCGTTTGATTTTGCGGTGGACTAGGAAAATAGTTTTTTTAAAAAAAGGTTAAAAAAAAGGTTTAGAAAGGGGGAAACCATGACAACAGTTTCTAGTATGGCAACAGCTTCAGGAATTTTACTGCCATCTAAAATTTATGACGTAATTATACAAGAACTTAAAGTGCATAAAGACAAGAGAGGTTATTTTAAGGAAGTATTTTGCACAGATTGGAAAGTATTTATTGGGATAAACATCATCCTAATAGCTCAGACGTATATGAAGAAAGACGTCATTAAAGCATGGCATTTTCACCATACTCACTACGATGTTTGGCATTTCTCATCTGGACTAGCTAGAGTTATCCTATATGATGATAGGAAAGAAAGCCCTACTTACGGAGCATCGCAAGAGTTTTTAGTAGGCGATCCACAGAAATACCCTGAAGCTAAAGCGCTTTGCATAAGAATTCCACCTGGGGTTTTACATGCATGTGAGGTGATAAGTAAAGAGGGAGCGACCCTTGTATACGCTACAGACAAAGCTTACGACCCTACAGATGAGGGAAGATATCCTTGGAACGACGAACGTTTCAATGTCACTTGGAAGACACCAAATCCTGTAGTATCTGAAAGTGATACAAAGTATTACACTCCACCTCACAAAAGAGCCTTAATTTGCTAAAAGAATTATCTTTTACGTTTTTTAAAGATGCTTTAATTTGGTTCTTCACGGGTTTTAAGTAAGTTAGAAAAATTGTTTTTTCAGGTTAGCTTAAACCACCTTAAAACGTGAAGAACTTTAAATTTTAAGGCATAAATTTATAAAGGCAAAGAGAAAGCGAAAAAGAAAGAGAAGGAGAAAGAGAAAAAGAAAGAAAAAAAGAGTACACCCCGCCCATTAAAGGGCTTTCTCTTTTATATTCTCTTTTATCTTGACTTTTATCTTCTCTTTTATCTTAACTTTCCTTTGCCTTTATATATCCTTTTTTATCGAATAGACTCATTCCATTTTTTGCAAGCAAACAAACACCGTACGTTACGAATACGAAATAATGCACCATATGTGCTATAATAGAATAAGTTACTGCGATCTCTTTTTGCCCACCACACAAATCAAAAGCTGCAACACAAGCTACTTGAAACACCCCTATAAACCCTGGAGCACTTGGAGCCGCTACTGCAAAAGCGATAAACACGACTATTGCGAGTGCTAATTGTAAAGAAGGAACATCGAAAAATAAAAATAAAAACGCATAGTAATAAGCAATAGTAAATATCCAAACGAGTACTGAATAAATGGTAGTCATAATAAAGTTTTTTATATTTTTTAAAGGCTTTACCCCAGATATAACCTCGGCTACTATCTCTTCTAGTTTTAAATATATGCTTTCAGGGCAAACTTTTCTAAACAGCGAAAAAAGCTTTAAAAGTAGCTTATCATTAAATACCGCTAAAATTATAAAAATAAAAATAAAGAGTGCTAATAATCCTAAGATAGGCACGCCTTTATATATGTATGAATCTTTACGAACATCTAGAACTAAAATCATTCCTGCAAAGCACAAAAGAGCCATAATTAAATCGAAAAATCTTTCCGTTACTATTGAAACAAAAGTGCTTGGATACGTAAGCTTGGTTTTTTTACATAAATATAAAGGTCTTAAAAACTCCCCTGCCCTTAATGGCAAAAGATACGTCGTAAAATTTCCAAACTGGATAGCATTAAACCTTGCTATAAAACTAGTATAAACGCCTAACAAGTATTCCCATCTTAAAGCTCTTAAAACGTAATGAAATAAAAATAGGGCGATAGCAGGGAGAATATAAAACCACCTTTCTTTAACTGCTAAAAAAGATTTCCACACTTCTTTCCAGTCGGTAGTTTTATAAATCCAACAAATAAGCCCAGCACTTATAAGAATACTTAATATTATTTTAAAACTTCTCGATTTAAAAAATTTTAATAAAATTTTAAAAAATTTCGACTCAAACATTATTTACCTTTAATCCATTGCTAATTATCTTTAAAAACTATAATAAAAGTTATTTTATAGAAATATAGTACAATTAACAACATAGAAATTTAAATGCTTTCGATTTGTAAATAAGATTAGAAAAGAATTAGAAAAGAATTAGAAAAGAATTAGAAAAGAATTAGAAAAGAATTAGAAAAAAGAAATAGAAAAGAAACAAAAAAGAAAGATTAGAAAAAATTATGATTGAAAAAGATTTAAGTGAAAAAAAACACAAAAAAAGGTTGCAAGCTTTAAACGATTAAGCTTTAAGAATTTGAAAAGTTAATAAACGAAAACTGATAAACAAAAACTGATAAACAAAAACAACGAACGAAAACAATGAACGAAAACAATGAAAATAGAGAAAAAACATAATTATTAAAAAAACTATAAAATTTTTATACAGCAACCTTTACACTTAATTCTTTTTTAAGAATTAAAAAATCTTCTAAAAGTTTTTTTAATAATTCCTCATCTTTTCTTCTAAAATATTCGTCTTCTCGAATATACTTTTTAGTTTTTTTATAAGATATTTTTTTAGTCGTCATATTTTGCCTCCTTTATGTAAAATTATTTAAAAAACCTTTATTTTTCTTTTACTTAATGATCTTACAAAATACTTAACCTGCTTCTATTATTTTAACAGCTTTAGTTTAATTTTAACAGAAAAATATAAAGAAAAGCAAAAAAATTTTTTAAAGGGATTAGAAATTTTTTCCCTTTAATCTTTTTTATTCATAAATAAGGCTTTATTTTGCGATTTCTACCTACTTTAGCCTTACTAAATCGCTACTATTTAAACTAGAATAAGGATTCTTTGGCTCTTTACGTTTTAAGTAGCTTAAAGAAGCTTAAAAATCATCTCCTTTACCTCTAAGACATCTAAAGTGCCTGCCTTAACGGTCTTTAGTAGCCCTTTGTCTTTATAATATGCACTAAGTGGGAGCGTCTGTTCTGTGTAAACTTTTATCCTTTTCTCTATTATCTCTTCATTATCATCGCTTCTTTTTTCACCACCACTTTTGCTAGCCCTTTTTAAAATTCTTTCTAACAGCACTTCCTTTGGAACATCGAAATCTAAAACGCAAGTTAGCTTAAGCGTTAACTCATCTAATAAAACGTCTAACGCTTCAGCTTGTGCAATAGTCCTTGGAAAGCCATCTAATAAAAACCCAAATTTACAATCATCTTCTTTAAGACGCTCTTTTATTAAATCTATTATAGTGCTGTCTGGAACCAACTCTCCCTTATCTATATAACCTTTAACTTGCTTTCCTAACTCTGAGCCTTTTGAAACAGCAGCCCGAACCATATCACCAGTAGAAATATGAGGAATATTATATTTTTCACATATAAACTTAGCTTGAGTGCCTTTTCCAGCCCCTGGGGCTCCTAACAATACTATACGCATAATGCCTTTACTCCTTTTTTATTTTCTATTTTTTTTACTTTCTAATTTTTTTACTTTCTAAATTTTTTTTACTTTTTAAACTAAGACGTTTAATTACGCTTTTTTAAAATTCGATAAATACTCCTCCATGCCATCTTGAATAGAATACTTTGGAGCATATCCTAAAAGTGCTTTAGATTTTGAGATATCTGCAAGTGAGTGTAAAATATCACCCTTTCTAAATGGCTTATATAAAGGCTCTTTATCTAAATTATTAAACCCTAAAGCTTCTAAACTAGAAACTATCATTTTATATAATTCTTTAAGAGTGGTTCTTTTGCCAAAAGCTATATTATAAATATTATTTAGAGCGTTCTTATCTTCTAGAGTAGCACCTAAAATATTAGCTTGAATAACATTCTTAACGTAGCAAAAATCTCTCGAAGTAGAGCCATCACCATTTATAGTGCATTTTTTGCCGTTAAGAATAGAGTCTACCCAAAGAGGTATAACGGCAGCGTAAGCTCCTTTAGGGTTTTGTCTTTTTCCAAATACATTAAAATACCTAAGCCCAACATACTCGACGCCATAAAGCCTTGCGTACAAATCTGCATAAAGCTCATCTGCATACTTAGTTAAGGCGTAAGGAGATAGTAGCTTTCCAATTTTTTCTTCTTTTTTATACTCATCTTGGTTATCGCCATAAACGGAACTAGAAGATGCAAAAACTATCCTCTTTACATTGCTTTCGGACATCGCTTTTAGAATATTTACGAAACCCCCTACATTTACAGCTTCGCTATACTGAGGCTCATCGAGAGAACGTGGAACTGAACCTATGGCTGCTTGATGGATAACTGCGGATACTTTCTTCTTTAACGTATCTTTAATTAAATCGTAATCTCTAATATCACCTTTTATAAAAACACAGTTTTTAGCTTTCTTCCCTACTAAATTTAACACATCATCTATGTTTTCTTGGTATCCAGTAGAAAGGTCATCTATTACAATAACTTTTTGGTTTAATAATAAAAGAGTTTCTAAAATATTTGAGCCTATAAACCCAGCACCTCCAGTTAATAGAAAAGTTCTTGGCGATTTTTCTAATTTTTCTTTTGCTATTTCATATTTAACCGTTTTATCGTTAGCGTTTTTATTCTTAATATTTTTTTGCTTAGTATTATTCTTAGTATTATTCATAGTATTATTCATAGCGCATAAACTTTTATAACTTGTTTTTTAATAAATACGATACTAATATTAACATCAAAGTATTATTAAAAAAAGTTATTATGAAAAAAATATTAGTCCTTACAGTCGGCTTTCCATTTCCCGTTATTAAAGGCGATAGATTAAGAATCGTAAAAATATGCGAAGAGCTATCGAAAGACTTTGAACTAGACTTGCTCTGTCTTTGCACGAGGAAAGAAGAGCTAAACGAAAATCAACCTTATCTTTTATTTAAAACTGTAAATAAAGTCTATCTCCCAAAATACCAATCATTGCTTCAAGCCTTCCTAGCCTTATTTACTAAAGCCCCTATTCATCATAAATATTATTTTTCTTCAGTTTTTTTAAGAACATTAAGAGAAAAAAAAGATGATTACGATATGATTTTAGCCCATCTACCGAGAACGGGGCAATACCTGCAATGCGTAGAACATCCTTTCAAATTTTTTGAACTTACAGATGTTTTTTCTATATCGTATAAAAATTTTTCATCTGAAAACAAGCTAGTTTCCCTAAGCTTAAAAAAGCTAGCATATAAAATCGAAACTACTAGAGAAAGAGAGTTTGAAAAAGCTATTATTCCTAACGTTAATATTTGTTCTTTTATTTCAAAAGAAACTTTAAAATTTCTTCCAACAGATTTAAGAAACTTACCAAACATTAAATTTTATCCTAATGGAGTCGACTTAAAAAAGTTTCCCTTCGTAGGCTCTAAACAATCTGGAACGATAATTTTTATAGGCAACATGGGCGCTGCGCAAAATATACTAGCTTGCAGATATTTTCTAGATGAAATTTTCCCAGAAATATTACGAGAAATGCCAAAATTAAAATTTAAAATTATAGGCTCGATGCCACCTTTAGGTTTTAGGATATTTAGTAAATATAAAAATGTTGAGATTACAGGAAGAGTGCAAGAAATTTTCCCTCACGTAAAAAACTCTTTTTGTGCAGTATGTCCTACGTTTTTTGGAAATACTATGCAAAATAAAATACTAGAATATATGGCTTTAGGAATTCCAGTAGTAACGAATTATAGTGGCATTTTAGGAATAAACGTGCAGGCAGGCTCAGAAATACTTATAGCAGATACACCCTTAGATTGGAGATACCACATTGCAGAGCTTTATAACAATAAACACTTAAGAGATGAGCTTTCTAAAAATGCTAGAGAATACGTAGAAAAATACTGTTCTTGGGAGCAAGCGTTAAAAAATTTAAACAAGGACGTAAGGCTTTTACTGCAAAGAGAAAGCTTATAACAAATAACACGAATAACTAACTATAATTTATAAGCTAAAGGCTTTTTGCTATAAACTTTGGTGATGAGAAACTTTCGCTTAGCAAATACTCATCTCCTAAACCTAAATCGCAAAGCATCTCTAAACTTTTACTAATATTTTTAAAACTTTGTAGCGTATCTTTTAGGCTCTCTATATTCATGCTTATAAGCTCTATAAAGCTAACGCCTAGCACTTTATATTTTACGAAATGCTCTCCCTCTTCTTTGCCATCTAAGAACGTATTTAATTTTGAAAGAGAAAAATCTCGCTCCTTTAAATTAGACGACGATATATCAAACGACGATAAATATAGTTTTACTATTTTCTTATATAAATTATCGTAATCTCCTAAAATTTTTACTTTCTTATTTTTAACCTTTTCTTGCAAAGTAAAAAAATTATATTCTTTAATATTAAATATAGGCACGCTTTCTTTACTTAATATCTCATTTTTAGAAAGTAAAAAGTAATTTTCAAAATTTTCATTTACTAACTTTAAAAACTCTCCCTTTTCTTTTTTTTCTAAGCAATCAAAAATATCTTTTATAACGAGCGATACGTTTTTAGGAAGTGCTTTAAAAATTACGCTAAGCATAATTTTAAAAAAATCACTAAAAGATAAATCTTTCATAAGAGTATTTAAGCTTACATTACTTACTAAAAACTTATTTAATAACTCTAGCCTATCTTTTATCGCAACTAATATTTCACGCCCTAAAAAAGAATCGCTTTTTAATTTATCATTTATATTTTTAGTTAAATCTTTTATCGGTAGCAAAGAAAAAGATGAATACGGCAAACCATTATAAATATATTCCTCTTTTTTATTATATTTAACATTTTTGTTATATTTAATATCGACGCTTATAAAAGGTTTAAAAGTTTTATTGCATTCTAGGCATACGAAATCGTTAAAACTAATTTCTCTTTCCTCCACCAACTCTTGCTTATCATTATCAAAGAAAAATAATTTTATCTCTTTTTCCCCTAATTTATTCTCTAGTTTTTTCTCTGGTATTTCCTCTAGTTTTTCCTCTAGTTTTTCTTCTAGCTCTTTTATAGAATTAAATATTTTAATCGACTCATTATCATCGTTTATGTTTTTTATCTTATGCGTTTTATAGATAGCAAAAGAGTTTTTTAAAGCCTTATCTTTATTAAATGCATCATTAAATGCATTATTAAATTCGCTTAGCTCTTTAATTTGTAAATTGTTTATAATCTTAAAAATACCTAACTTTTCTAATCGCTCACTTTTAATATTAGAAATTTTAAAACTTATAATTAACATTAAATTTCTACACGAACTATTTAAATTTTGAGCATTTAAAATTATATCTTTTAATCCACTAATGCTAAATTTTGATAATGTTTTTTTACAATCCGTGCAATAAGGCACCGAGTAAGTTTCGTAAAGATAATTTACAGCCTCTTTAATATTTAAAAAACTTAAAATATCCTCGTTTAAATTTTGGGCAAAAAGAGTATTAAAATCTACTAGGAAAAAGCCTTTATTTTCAAAGTCTTGTAAGCGCATCTCTAATCTTTTAAACGTATTAAACTTTGAAAGTTTTAAGATATTAAAAAAAGGCGAATTGCCACTACTTACAGCTAAATTGCTATTTAAATTGCTATTTAAATTATTACTTAAATCTTCTTTTAATTTTACTATATTATTTGATGTTTTATCTTTGTAAAAAATATTATAATCTTTACTCATAACTTTATTTTAAAATAATTTTAAAAAACTTAACAGATATTAGTATATGGAAACTTCGCTTCAAAAAACTTATAAATATAAGACTTTTAACTTTGATAGCTACGAATTTAACAAAGACACTCTTAAGCTAGAATTAAATTATTCATTAGATAACGAGATTAAGTTTACAGAAACTCTACAATTTGAACACAAGATAGATTTTAAGCATATAAATGAAGGCAATTTAAATACTATCTTAAAAAATGTTCATTTGGCGTTTGGGGTTAGCTATTACAAAACGTATTGTCCTAAAAATATTAGCTTGCCTTTTTATAAGCTTACTGAAAATGAAGCAAATTTTTGGTCTGCGTTTTATAAAAACAGCCTTGGAGAGTTTTGTTTTAAAAACGAGCTTGACCCTAGTATAATAGCTACTTTTCCTTTTAATAACGACTATACCTTAAAGGCTTTTAATGTGGAACTTAAAAAACGCTATCTTCTCCCGATAGGTGGCGGAAAGGATTCTATCTTAAGTGCTAATATATTAAAACATTTAGGAAAGGACACTACGGCTTTCGTTTTAAAACCTCATAAACTTATCGATGCTGGGATAGAGCTTCTAGGCTTAGATGCGATACGAATTAACAGAGTGCTTTGTCCTAATATTTTTGAGCTTAATAAGCAAGGGGCGCTTAATGGACACGTTCCGATAACGGGTTTTATATCTTTTTTATTGATTCTTAGTGCTTACTTATATGATTTTAGCGACGTAGTGCTTTCTTTAGAAAATAGTGCTAGTGAAGAGCAGGCTTATATTGGGGATTTTAAAGTCAATCATCAATATTCTAAGTCTATTATTTTTGAAGAAGCGTTTATAAAACATTTAAAAGAAAATATTTCAAAAGATTTTAATTACTATAGCTTACTTCGCCCCTTTAATGAGCTTTTAATTGCTAAACTTTTTGCTAGTGATGCTTTAGATTGTAAAAAGCATTTTACTTCTTTTAGTAGTTGTAATAAAAATTTTACGATAGGAAATCCTTTAAAAGAAAGGTGGTGTGCAAATTGTCCTAAATGTGCTTTCGTATATCTACTTTTTGCTCCATTTTTATCTGATGATGATTTAAATTTAATTTTCGAGGATAATTTTTTAGCAAAGACCGCGTTAAAGGAAACCTACTTAGAGCTTTTAGGGTTAAGGGAACATAGACCTTTTGAATGTGTAGGCTCGTTAGATGAGACTATCGTTTCTTTTTATCTATTATATAAGCAGAAGCGTTTTTTAGATACAGAGCCATTAAAGGAATTTATAAAAAATATCATTAGCACTAAAACTATTAGTGAGCTAGAGGCGCTTTCAAAGCGTGTAATGTCTATACAAAAAGAGCACTTTATAACAGACGATAAAATAATAAAATTTTTAAAAAAGCTTAGTTTAAGATGAATGGGAAAATAAAAAATAATATAAAAAATAATAATAAAAATAAAGATAAATATATAATCCTTGGGCTTCGAGTAGAGGGGCAAGCTAGTTTAGAGTTTTTACTTACTAAAACACTGCCTCAAAACATAGTATTAGCCGACCAAAATAAGGAGGCGTTAAAAAATGAAAAGCTTTCGATGCTTTCAAAGGATATTCCTGCTAAGAATTTATTTTTAGGCGATAATTATTTAGATGCTTTAGATAGTGGAAATATAGTAGTTAAAAGTGCTGGAATTTGTATAAATAAAACGGAAAAATTAAAAAATTATATTGAAGATAATAAATTAAGATTAAGCTCTAATACCGATTTATTTTATGAGAATAAAAAAGGAAAAGTTATAGCCGTTTCAGGTTCAAAGGGGAAAAGCACTACTACTACTCTTACTTATGAAATTTTTAAAAATGCTAAATTTGATGCTAGACTTATTGGAAACATTGGAAACCCTGGCACTTACGAGCTAAAGACTGAAACTTCAGACACTATATATATTTTTGAAATGTCTAGCTATCAACTAGAAAATCTTAATCATAAGATAGATGTAGGTATTTTTACAAGTTTTTTTAGAGAACATTTAGACTATCATTTAACGCTTGAGAACTATAAAAATGCGAAATTAAATTTGCCTAAAAATATAAAAGATGATGGAGCTTTTATATATAATCCATCACTTCTTGAAACGTTACTTGGATTTAGCAAAGTGCTAGATGATTTAAAGTGCAAGAAGCTAGCGTCTATAGATGAGCATAATTACATAAAAGATGGGTATATTTTCGTTTGTGATAAAAAATTTATAAATACTTCAGAACTTTTTATTATAGGAGAGCATAATTATAAGAATGTTCTGTTAGCGATAAGAGCTGCGAAACTTTTTAATATAGAAGATGAGATAATAAAAGAAACGCTTAGAAATTTCAAACCGCTTCCTCATAGGCTTGCAGCCGTAGGGGCTATAAATGGAGTGCATTTTATAGATGATGCCATTTCTACCACTCCAGAGTCTACCATAGCTGCGATAGAAAGTTCAAGTTTACCGATATACTCCATTATTTTAGGGGGATTAGATAGGGGGTATGATTTTAAAGAGCTTATAGAAAAAGTTTTTAAGAAAGATATTAAAAGGATAGCTTTTTTAAAGGATAGTGGCGTTAGGATAAGAGAGGAGCTTATAAAATTTTATGAATTAAAAGAAAAAGAAGTGCCAGAAAATAAAATTTTTGATTCTATGCATGGCATTATAGATTTTTGTGCTAAAGATGCTCCTAAAGATACTATTTGCCTACTTTCCTGCGCCTCTCCTAGTTATAGCATATTTAAAAATTATATAGAGAAAGGAAATTTATTTAGAGAAGAGATAAAACGCTGGGAAGAAAATAAGATAGGATAAAATAAAATAAAATAAAATAAAACTTTATTATTTTTTTATACTTTCCGATATAAGTACCAAGTAGTTTAAAAATATTTCGGAGTAGTAATAAAATATGACAATTATTTCAGCCCCTAAAACTCAGGCAAATAATATGACGCCTAGTGCGCAGCAACAAAATAGCCATAAAAATGATTTAGCTAATACAGGATTAAGGACAGAAAATAACGGTGAAATTTTTAAACAATTAATGGCTAACCAAAATGCCCAAACTAATGCAAAAAAAGACAGTATTGTTGTTAGAGGACAAGAAGCAAATAACACTTCCAAGCAGGATACTCAAGAAAGGGCAAATAATCAAAGTACAAATATTAAGGAAACAGCTACAAGAACTGAAGAACCAAAAGAAAACTTAGAAGAAACATATAAATATATTGCTACGAAAACCACAACACAAACTCGTGATATCTATAATATACAAGTAGCAGAAGGCACTGCCCTTTGCGATTATCGTGGAATAGAATATAAAACCGACCAAAATGGCAATGTAAATTTCTCTATACCAAAAAACTATAAAGGGACATTATATGTAAAAGATAAGGCTACCGGTAAAATCTTAAAAGATGCACAAGGGAAACCTTATACAATTGTTATTTTTAACACTAGAAACGCAGAGACGACTCAGGAATTTACCATTAATCACGCTAGCAATAATCAGACTACAACGAACCAAACACGTAGCATAGAAATTCAAAACCCTTTAAATCGAACAATGCAAGAACAACCATCAGAAACTAAAGAAAATTTAAATAAAGAAGATTTATCAAATATAAAAATTACTAAAAGTGGAGATTACCAAAGTAATTATGGAGCTTTTAGCTCTTTTCGATGCGAACTTCCAAATGGAGTAAATGTTGCAATTCCTATAAGAACACAAAATGGCACTAAACTCCAAATATACAAAAATGGAGAATTTAGTCTCTATCATGGCTCGACCGCAACCATCTTCTTAGTAGATCAAAATGGAGATAAATTAAAAGATGATAATGGAAATGAATTATCTTGCAAATTTACCAATAGTCATAATCCTTCCGATAGCTTAAATTTCGGAGCATCAAATATAATTAAAGAAGAAAAGGAACAAGAAAATACTAATAATATAGTTGGTGGGAATGTAGCGTTTCAAACTATTACTACAAATAAAACTGAAACGTATGTAGAGAGACGAAGAGGACTTTTTGGTAGAGCACGACACTCACAGCCCCACACAAGAAATGTACAAGCGACCACTACAAGTGCTGCTATAACATTAGATGAAGGAGTGTCTGTATATTTTACTCAGCCTACTGAAGCTAAGGAAAATGAAAATAGCTTAAGCTTTAATATCGATAAACCCACTACATTTTGCACGATAAAAGACAATGAAGTCCAAAATGTATATACGATAAGTCCTGAAAACAAAGGCAAAATCAGTGAAACACTAGGAGAAGAAAAGAAAAAAGCTATCGACTCTTATAATAAAAGGCTACTACCAATAAATGATACAAAAGAAACTATTCTAACTGCAAGAGAATATATAAAACTTAAAAGAAATGATGAGAACAATATTACAAATATTTCTATAAATACTGAAAATTATACAAATAATCTTTCACTAGAAGATAAAAATTTTGTAGATACAGAAAGAAACATTGTTGAAAATATTAAACTTTATGCAGATGGAAATTTATCGTTTACTACCCAAACGCTTGAAGATAATAAAAATAAAACTTTTATTCATAAAATCGATGCTAACGGAACTTACACAAAAGAAGAACTTAAAGGCAATATCTTTAATGCAAAAGTTAATGTATTAGAATATTCAGACCTTCCTAATAATAACCAAGAAGAAGCTAAAGAAGGAAATATACAAAAAATAACAAGAACAATAAGACCAGATAAGGAAACCTTAAATGGAGATGCACGTAAGACACTACAATTTGCCAAAAAAAATAACACTATGCCTTTATTCTTTGTAAGCGTTCACGGTAATTTAAACTATAACACAATGACAGGTCGTAATTCAGATTGGATAAATATAATAGCAAGCCAAGCAAAGGAAGTAGGTTATGATGGCCCAATAGTAATTCAAATGCAACATTGTTACTCGGTAGTAACTCGACAAGAAAGAGAGGCGATGAGTAATTTACCAGCAGGCTCTTATTTAATAAAATCACAAGACAATAATCTTAGCTACTACAATCCAAACACTCCTCAATCTGCCGATGGAAGCACTATACCTGAAGCTCAAAATGCATCTACATTAAGTAATATAGCATATTTTGCTACACATGTTATAGCATCAAGCAATAATATAACAGCAGCAATCGTTACTAAAAATAAAGAGGTAGAGATATTTGCTGAAAAAAACCCATTTCAAATATTATCTGCTAACGGGCAGCTTTTATGCAAAAGTAAATCAAATGATGAACTCCCTAATTTTGACGAAAACGAAGCAAGAAATATATTAGAAAATTCTGGAGTTGTTCAAAACAGAATAAATTTTTATATATCTCATTCTAAATTTCAATTTGGAGCGAAACTTATAAAATATGCAAACGAGCAAACGGATTATCCATTTAGCTCAATTTTAAACAATTAGTGTTTGTAATTTTTAGCTAACTTTCACTTAAGTTTCCCTATTTTAACTAACTGCTCTTTCTATTTCTCTACACCCTTAGAAATATCCTTAGAGGTTTCTAAAAATTTATTTAATGTATTCTTAGATATTTTTCCATCATTTACTACGGCGTTTCCTCCAATGCATCCCCCTTCACAACACATCACCTCGCAAAGTGTGCAACCTTTAGAAAACTCTTTGCCACTTTCTACTAACTTAGGAAGCGACCTTAACTCTCTAAAAGTTTCCTTGTTTATGCCATTTATAATCTTAACATTTATATTTTCATTATTAGCTTTAAACCGAACGGCTTCAGCAACTCCTCCACTAAGCGGAAACCCTCTTCCTTGCTTTGATGGCTCAACTCTAAAACTTTCTTCCTTACAATCTAAAATATCGATTTCTAACGCTAATAAAAGGGCGTCTAACTCCTCAAAGTTTATAACAAAATCAACATTCGCATCTATATTCATTTCTGCCTTTTTTGCAACACACGGACTTATAAAAACCGTTTTCGCATCTTCATAAAGTTTTTTTGAAATTTCCGCAGTAAAAGATACGGGAGTACGTGTGTCAGATACGTATTCTTTTAACTCTGGTATAAATTTTTTTACTAACTCTTTATAACCTGCACAACAAGACGTAGTCATAAGCTTCGCTCCATCTTTACATCGCTTTAAAAGCTCCCTAGCCTCAGCGTTTATCGTCTTATCTGCCCCTTCGGAAACTTCTATAACATCAAAAAAACCTGCTTTTTTTATAGCCGCCCTTAATTGATAAATATTCCCCTTAAATTGCCCTACGATTGCTGGTGCTATAAGAGCTACTAACTTTTCCTTATTTTTAAGCCTTTTAATAACATCTACTATTTGACTTATCTCATTGACTGCGCCAAATGGACAAGCCATCATACACTTTCCGCAACTTATACATTTATCATAATTTATTTTTGCAAAACCATTTTCATTTTTCAATATAGCACCAACAGGACAAGCAGTTTCACAAGGCACAGTCCTTTTTACTATCGCTCCATAAGGACACTCTTTTACGCATATTAAACAATTTTTACACTTATTAGCATCTATTTGAGCCTTTCCATTTACTACATTTATCGCATCAAACTTGCACGCATTCTGACACGGTCTTGCAATGCAACCTTGGCAAAGGTTCGTAACGAACACTCGGCTTGGAACACACCCTTTGCAAGCATTATCTAACACGGTTAAATGAGTAGTGCCTACATTTTCTCTCTCTAATGCCCTAATAGCATACTCCCTAAGCCCCTCTTCTTCATTATCTTCTTCTAATGGAAAACCTAAAAATGCTACTACTCTATCTCTTATAACGGCTCTTTCTTTATAAATACAACATCTATACGATGCTTCCGAATCTTTCGGTCTCATTTCAAAAGGAACCTTTCTTATATTACTTGGGAAATCCCCTTTATAAAAAGCTCTTATCAACCTTACTAATATTTCTTTATTTAAATGCATCGATTTTAATATATTAGCCATTTACACCTAATCCCTAAAAAAGTTCTCTAAATTATCGAAATGAAAAGAACTAGCAATAATACAAACTAGCAACACACAAACTAGCAATAGATAAACTAGCAACGCTATATCTTACAATATATTTTTATAAATCTCTACATAAAACTAAAATACTTAAATTCCTTAAAATTCTTTTCGTAGCCAATACCCACATTTATAATTGACTTAAAAACTTCATTTTGAGAAAATAATTAGCATTATTTGCGGATTTGCAAACTTGTAGATTTGCGAACTTGTGGATCGTAAATTTTAGGGTTTTACTCGTTTTATTGTAAATTATTATTATAAATTATTATTATAATTTTTTATAGAAAATAAAAAAATTATAAAGCGAAATTTTTTCGTGAAATATTTTTCAAATAAAAGGTTCCATATAATATACCACACAATATAAAGGAGAAGATATGAAATTAACTTCCTTTACCCTTGCACTAGCAATTATGCTTGCTACAACCTTGCCTTCCTGCTTTATTACTGGTTGCAGTGAAGAAAAACAAGAAGCTAACATTGCTAACACTAAAGATATCTGTGATATCGCTCATATCACTAACGCCGTCTTGGAAAAAGGCTCTTGGGTAAAAGACGGAACTAAGCCTAGAACGCTTACTAGCTACTCGGGAGACTTAGCGCTTATACAAGATGGCGAGCAAGATTTATTTGGCGAGTTCGATGCCTCCTTTGATATTAACGATAAGACTTACAACACGAGATCGTTTCTCTGGGTTAACAAAAATAGCGAGCCTTTAACTAAAGGGCTTGCAAAGCTTGAAAACATTATCAAAGACGGAAAAGACAAAGTTAAGAGTGATGATGAAAATTTACATCTTCACCCATCAGTTATCTTCGAGTATCCGCTTCAATATCAAGCAAAAACATCTTACGTTAAAGGCTTTAACGGCTTAACCCTAATTAGCTATCATGGCATTTTAAAAATAGGCGATGTAGGTAAATTCGCAAACGACCCTACATATCTTATCGGCTTAGATAGAAGAGAAAAAAACGATATCGAAAATAGGTTGGTATACATTATCAGAATCCACTGATAAGGGTACACTGATAAGAGCACCACCTAGCAGCCACATTTAATATCCATAACTAATATCCACAACTAATATCCACATTGCTATAAGCAAAATTACTATAAGCGAGCAGGAGAAACATTCTTCCTACTCGCTTTTTTTATTAGTTCTTTTTATCCTAAGCTTTTAGCTAGCTTCTTTACGATAATCTTAACTTTCTTCCATAATATGCATCTGTATATATTTGCTTTATATCTGATATTAGCGGATAAGCTGGGTTTGCTCCCGTGCATTGATCATCGAATGCTAACTCTGAAAGCTCATCTAAAGAACTAAAAAAATCTTCTTCAGATATTCCCATATCTTTTATGCTACTAGGAATTTCTATCTCTTTCTTTAATTTAGTTATAGCATTTATTAGTTTTTGCACTTTCTCATCATCGCTTTTTCCGCCTAATTTTAACGCATCTGCAAACTCTGCATACCTTTTCTTAGCGTTAGGATATTTATACTGAGGAAAAGCACACTGTTTTTCTGGGCGATCCGTTGCATTATATTCAATTACATGATTTAACAAAAGTGCATTTGCTATTCCATGTGCAATATTAAACTTAGCACCGAGCTTATGAGCCATCGAATGGCAAATTCCTAAAAATGCATTAGCAAAAGCCATACCTGCAATAGTTGCAGCGTAATGTATTTTTTCTCTAGCGGTAGGATCATCTTTCCCGTTTTTATACGCTCTAGGTAAATACTCAAATATTAGTTTTGTAGCCTCCGTGGCATTTGCATCGGTAAAGTTTGTAGCCATAGATGATACGTAAGCCTCCACAGCGTGAGATAGTGCATCGATACCTGAAGCGGCCGTTAACCCCTTTGGCATACCATCTACAAAATTAGGATCCACTATCGCAACATTAGGAGTTAGTGCATAATCTGCTATGGCGTATTTAACATGCGTCTTATCATCGGTAATAATTGAAAAAGGCGTAACCTCAGAACCAGTTCCCGATGTTGTAGGAATTGCTACCATAAGAGCTTTTTTACCTAACTCTGGAATACTACAAATTCTTTTTCTTATATCCATAAAACGCATCGATATATCTTCAAAATTAGTATCTGGGGCTTCATACATTAACCAAATAATTTTTGCAGCGTCCATTGGAGAGCCACCACCTAATGCGATAATAATATCTGGCTCGTAAGACCTAACGACTTTTAAAGCCTCCTCTATGGTCGATAAAGTTGGGTCTGGCTTAACATCGAAAAACACTTGGTGAGCGATATTTATATCGTCTAAAACTTTAGTAATGTTTTTTGCTACGCCGCTAGTATAGAGATATTTATCAGTTACTATAAACGCTCTTTTTCTTCCCTCTAATTCTCTAAGTGCTAAATCTACTGCACCACGTTTAAAATAAATTTTTGATGGAACTTTAAACCAAAGCATATTTTCTCTCCTTTCAGCAACCGTTTTATAATTTAATAAATGCTTAATGCCAACATTTTCACTAACCGAGTTTCCTCCCCAAGAACCGCAACCTATAGTTAACGATGGCTCAAGCCTAAAGTTATAAAGATCTCCTATTCCTCCTTGTGATGATGGTGAGTTTATAAGCAATCTTCCAGTAGGTATTTTCTTTGCAAAATAATCTATCCTATCACTAGTTCTATCATCTGTATAAAGCACTGCCGTGTGCCCAGCACCTCCTAAAAGCACTAACTTATAAGCCATATCGGTCGCCGTTTCAAAATCTTTCGCTTTATACATAGCTAAAATTGGAGATAATTTTTCGTGAGAAAAAGGGTCAGTCGCATCGACTTCTTTTCTTTCTGCTATTAGCACTTTTACATCTTTACTAATCTCAACGCCTGCTAACTTTGCTACCGTGCTTGCACTTTGTCCTACTATTGCAGGATTAACTCCCCTTTCAGTTAAAATTATCTTAGCGATTTTTTCTTTTTCTTTATTTGATAAGATGTAAGAACCTCTATATTCAAATTCTTTTTTTACCTCTTCATACACTTTATCAACTACTATGACTGCTTGCTCAGATGCGCATATCATACCATTATCAAAAGTCTTTGACATTATAATTGAGGATACTGCCATTTTAATATCACTAGTTTCATCGATAATAGCAGGCGTATTTCCAGCCCCGACACCTAGAGCAGGCTTTCCAGAAGAGTAAGCAGCCTTTACCATGCCAGGACCTCCCGTTGCTAAAATTACATCTACCTTAGGATGTGTCATAAGTCTATTTGAAAGCTCTATACTTGGCTCATCTATCCAAGCGATTATATCCTTAGGAGCACCAGCCTCTAGAGCAGCCTCTAGCACTATTTTTGCAGCCTCTTTGGTCGACTTTTTAGCTCTAGGGTGTGGTGAGAAAATTATCGCATTTCTAGTCTTTAATGCGATTAAAGATTTAAAAATTGCCGTAGAGCTAGGGTTAGTCGTAGGAACTATTCCAGCTAAAACTCCAAGTGGAGCTGCTAGAATTTTTATTCCATTTTCTTTATCTTCTTCTATAATATCGCAAGTTTTAGTATTTTTATGCTTATTGTAAATATACTCTGAAGCAAAATGATTTTTTATGACTTTATCTTCTACTACTCCCATTTTAGTCTCTTCAAAAGCAAGTTTTGCTAGTGGAATTCTCGCCTTTGCGGCAGCAGCACATGCCGCTTTAAAAAATCTTATCTACTTTTTCTTGTGGGAACTTGGCATAAATTTCTTGTGCCTCTTTTACTCTATCTATTAGGTCGTCTAAATTTTTTAAACTATCGACCAATACTTTTTCTTCCTTACTATTTTTATCTTTTACATTTTTATCTTTAACATTTTTATCTTTAACATTTTTATCTTTAATTTTACTTTTTAAGCTTTCACTTACTTTTGCCATATATTAAGACTCCTAAAATAACTTTGATTTTTTAAACCTTTTAATTTTAATTTATAAATATAAACTCTACGTATGCTTATAGTCAATAAAGTAAATCGATATTTATACTTATAAACTTTTTAGATGCAAGAAGTTTTAAAAATTATTCAATTATCTTTATTTTATCTTTTTATTATGTTTTCACTATATAAATTAAAGTTTTTTTTAAATACAGCTTATAAACTATTGCAATAAAATTTAATTAGTTTTAAATTGAAAAAGATTATTTAAATAACTGTTTAAATAAATGCTTTTACTAATGCTTTTGCGGATGTGGCTCAGTTGGTAGAGCGCTTGCTTCCCAAGCAAGATGTCGCGGGTTCGAGTCCCGTCATCCGCTTATAAAAACTTTAACTTAAAAAAACTTTTCTCCCCTAAACAATTCTTCATAGTTTACAAGCTTAAATTTGCTATAAATCCCTGAGGCTTTTGCCTTTCTTAGCTCTTCTAGTTCTCTATCTCTAGTAATATACGTAGTGTCTTTTATGGTCTCACTATCCATATACCCGACATGCGTCATTATTTCTAAACTTTTAGTATTATTTTTTAAATTCTTTTCTATTATCTTTATAAAGTTTTCTTTCGTAGCATTATCTCTTGAAAATTCAGTGCTAAAAACATCCACAGTATCGATGCCATTATCTCTAAAAAATTTAGTAAGTAGTGGATGCTCGCTTCTAATTTTTAACTCGCACTCTTTACAAACTTGAAGCGTTACCTCTCTTACCGCCTTATTTGCATGGAGTGCATTATGACAATCTATATGGTCTATTACTACCCCATAAGATAAAACTTTTTCTATTTGTGCTTTTATTTCTCTATAAACATCTTCCTTTATAAAATTATGTGCTTCGTAATCTTTTAAGTCTGGAGCAAAGTTTATAAGCTTTTTTTCTTGCACTAACTCGCCTTGCGTCTTTTCATCATAATTTTCTAAGCTTTCACTATCGTATTTAAGAGCGGCCTTCTTATGGATAGCTTTAAAATTCCCTGCCTCTCCTACTAAACTTTCTAAATTAAGTAGTGGCTTTCCCTTAGTTAAATTAACGTGGAGTCCTAAGCCTAAGCCCTTATTTTGTTTAAAGCGTAAAATCGCATCTTCAGCATCTGGCATATTTATTAAAATGCTAGTGCTACTAATAAGTCCCTCTTTAAAAGCATCGATTATCCCCTTATTAACTCCTACTGAAAGACCAAAATCATCCGCATTTATAATTACTTTCATTTTTAATTCTATCTTTAATTCTATCTTTAATTCTATCTTTAATTCTATTTTAATTTTATTTTAGTTTCTTTTATCATCTTTCCTTATAGCTTCAACTATAACTGGAGAGCCAAAAAGATATCTTAAACCTAAAACTCCAAAAAATTTTTCAGATAACTCGCATAATACTCTTTTTTTAATTATTCTATAAAACACTAACGGCATAAAAAACTGTGGAATGCGTTTATTTATTTTAAAATTATTTTTAAAAAATTCCTCTTTTATTTCTCTATCAAAAAATATTTTAAACGTTCTAGTATTTTCTTCTACCTTTTTTTTAAGTTTAAAAAATAGTTTATTTAAAATATTAAAACTTCTATACGTAGGATAATCGATGATTACAATTTTTTTTGAAACTCTTGAAAGCTCTCTTATGCAATCTTCCCACTTAGCTAAATGGCATATTTGCCTAAAACATAGCACGGCATCAAACGCCTTATCTTCAAAAGGCAAACAGACTAAACTGCCTACTTTAAAATTACAGTTATCATTTTTTAAATATTCTTCAACACGCTTTTTACAAACCTCATGGCTTCCATAAATAGTAATATTATAATTTTTCTCTAAGAGATAAGGCGTAAGTTGCCCGTGCCCTCCCCCTACATCTAACAGAGTTTTTATATCATCATGCTTTTCTAATATACTTAAAACTGCTCTTCCTTGCACGTCTAATGCAAAGCTTCCAAACTCCCCTAGAAATCTGCTTGCGTATTCATCTGAAGAAGAATGAATATCTGGTGTTATATTATCTTCTAAATTATTTACAGCTAAGTTATTCTTATTTAAATCATTCTTCATATTTTATCCTTTCATCTAATAGCTCATTTACGCCATCAAAAATTAGTTTTATATCTTTATTTAAATTCGTCCCTTTGCATCTTCTAAATTTATTGCTTTCTCTTACTTTTATAACCTCAAAGAGTTCTTCAAGTGGCAATAATAATTTTTTTTCTAATTTTTTTAAAAATAGCATCGTAATAAATAATATAAATAAAGCCATAAATACTAGCCCCCAAGCCCCAGCCATACTTATATTGGAAGCCTCTTTTTTTAATCTTACTATTTCTTTTTGATTTATTTTAAATAAATCATCTAAAGCCAACCTTAACTCTTTTCTCGCTACAGTATTATTTAATGCATTACCGCTTAAAAATGCTTTCTTATAATTTTCTTCTATCTTTGATAGAACTTCTTCTTCCTCTTTATTAGAAATATTTTCTTTAGCTTTATTTAAAGCTATTTTAAAATTTTTAATATTTTTTTTACTAGCGCTTTCATCTTTAATAACGCTTAATGCAAGCGCCATGCTCTTAGTGGCTTCAAGAGAAGAAACATTATTTTGAACTATTAAATCTATCGCTGGAATAATTCTTAAAAATAACCAAATGGTGCAAAATGAAACGGTTAAATTAATCGCTACTAATACGACTCCGCAGATTTTTATAGAATTTGATAATTTCATCTTATCCTTTAAAAAAAATTAAAAAGTGTTAATAAATTTAGCTATCGCCTCTTCGGAAGATACGATAATAAGCTTATCGCCTTTGCATAATTTGTCAGTCGCTACTGGTTGAAAAATTTTAGGACTATTTCCTTTTCTAATAGCAGCAACTACTATTCCAAATTTTTTAGGAAGTGCTAGCTCGACTAAATTTTTTCCTATCATGCTTTCTTGAACGTGAATTTCCGTTAAGTGTAAATCATTATCAAAATTAACATCATTTATAATATCTCTATAAAGCACCCTATGGGCAAATCTTCTTCCAAATTCTTTTTCAGGATTTATAACTTGGTGAGCACCGACTAATTTTAAAATTCTCTCATGCGTTTTATCATTAGCTCTCGAAATTATATAAGGAGCGCCTATCTGTCTTAAAAGTGCTGTGCAAATAATAGAGCTTTCCTTTGACTCGTCCCCTATTGCGCAAATAACACAATCTCTTTTTTGTGGTTCAAACTTTAAAAGCTCCGCTTCATCGGTCGCATCGATAACGACAGCCTCTGTGGCAAACTCACTAGCCTCTTCTACTAGAAAGCGTTTTTTATCCATAGCAAGAACTGCAGCGCCTTTTTCAGATAAAGATTTCGCAAGCCCCATACCAAAATGCCCAAGGCCTATAATTAAAATTTCTTTTTCCATAATATATTTCCTTTACGTTTTATGTAAACTTAAAATCACTTAACACTCAGCTAACTTAATATTTATCTAACTTAAATATAGTTTAAGTTAAAGTAATCTTAGCTACTGGATACTTTGAGCCATCAAAATTTTGTCTTCCTTTTAAAATGGTAAACAGCGTTAAAGGGCCAACCTTACCTATAAACATAGCAAACATAATAATTACTTTTCCTATTTCATCTAGCTTAGAGGTAGCATCTAGCGAGATGCCACTCGTTGCTAATGCTGAAACTGCTTCAAAAAGCAAAAGCTTAGTAGGTATATCTTGCGTTGCTAAAAGCATTAAAAGTATTGTAAACCCTACTATTAAAGTCGCAATTAAAATCGTAATGGCCTTATAAACTGTATCTCTTCTTATCTCTCTTCCTTCGACTACGATATTTCTTTGATTACTAATAACGCT
Organism: Bdellovibrionota bacterium; assembly: GCA_050952645.1. Taxonomy (GTDB): domain Bacteria; phylum Bdellovibrionota_C; class UBA2361; order UBA2361; family CAKMMH01; genus CAKMMH01. The sequence continues at coordinate 153,070 of JBMNLI010000010.1, forward strand.
CCAAAATGTTAAAATAAGGATTGCAAATGTTGTAGTTTTTATCCCCCCTGCTATTCCTCCAGGGCTTCCGCCTATAAACATAAAGATAAGAAATATTATGTAAGTGATATCTTTAATATTTGAGATATTTAAAGATGTAAAACCTGCAGTTCTTACAGATGCAGACATAAACCAAGCATTGCTTATTTTATCTAGCACATCTAAACCACAAAGCGTATTGTTCCATTCTAATAAAAGCAAACTAGCCGTTCCTACGATAAGTAAACTAATAGTAGTCGTTAGAGAGATTTTAGCTTGAGGACTTATTTTTTTTTGCATTAAAAATTTTGGAAATAGCATAGTTGCTACTGGGGAGATGCTTCCTATGATAATAAGCAAAGAAATTATTAGTAAAATTAAAGGACTAGTATTATAAGATATTAAACTATTTGCTTCTAAAAAAAACCCAGCATTACAAAAAGCTGAAATGGCAGTAAAAATTCCTTTATAAATGCTTTTTGCTCCCTCAACTCCATTTAAATAAAACAAAAAACTTAAAATTGTAGCCCCTATTAGTTCAGTAAAAAAGACTAGTCTTCCCATATAAATTAAGGCTCGCTTTAAAGCACCCATTTCATCTGCTAAATCGCTAGTTAAAATTACCTCACTTTTAAAACTTATCTTCCCTACATTATGAATTACTATGCTTGCAATGCTCATTATACCTAAGCCGCCTAATTGGATAAGCACTAGAATAATAATTTGCCCAAGATAAGAAAACTTTGTTCCTATATCCACAGGTGAAAGCCCTGCTACGCAAGTAGCGCTAACCGCCGTAAAAAAAGCATCGATAGGTTTTACTCGTTCTAGTTGAGAAAAAGGAAAATTTAAAAGTAGCCCCCCTATTAAAGAAAGTGATGCTAGGTATACGACTATCATTTTTGCTGGATGGTTTAAAAAAAGCTCAATTCCAGATTCTTTTTTTTCGTGGAGATTTTTTCTTATACTTTTTATAGAAATATTTTTGCAATCGCTTAGAAAAAAATATAAGTAGATAAACAAACTTCCAAGAATTAAGACTAAAAAAGGATTGCTACTTATAGTTTCAAAATAAAACCAAGTAAAAAACGCACATAAAAATGTGGTAATTATTTTTAAAAACAAACCTACGCTCATAAAAAACATTTTAAACTATTTTAGTTTATTTAGGAATATAGTGAAAAGAACTAAAAAGAACTAAAATAATATACTAAAAAAAACTTCTTGTAGCTTGCTTATCCTTCATGTTTTAACGCTTCAGATTGGAAATAAGCGATAACTGGGTCTAGCATTAAATCGACATCGCCCTCCATTAAAGCATCAAGATTATGTATAGAGTATCCTATTCTATGATCCGTCACGCGTGATTGAGGATAATTGTAAGTCCTTATTTTCTCAGAGCGATCCCCCGTGCCTACTTGAGATTTTCTATCTTCGGAACGTTCGTTTGCCATTTCTTGTTCTTTTTGCTCTAAAAGCCTTGCTCTTAAAATTCTCATAGCCTTGTCTTTATTTTTAAATTGTGATTTCTCATCTTGCATAGCGACTACTATTCCAGTTGGAATGTGAGTGATTCTTACGGCCGAGTCGGTCGTATTTACGCATTGCCCCCCTGGGCCGCTTGCTCTATAAACATCTATTCTTAAATCTTTTTCATTTATCTCAACATCGACCTCTTCGGCTTCAGGAAGCACTGCGACGGTGCAAGTAGAGGTATGAACTCGTCCTTGCGATTCAGTCGTTGGAACTCTTTGCACTCGATGCACTCCACTTTCATATTTAAGTTTACTATAAGCGCCTTCGCCTGCAATCATCGCTATCACCTCTTTATATCCCCCAGTGCTCCCTTCAGAGGCACTCATTAAGTCTATTTTCCAACCTAACGTCTCTGCGTAGCGAGAATACATTCTAAAAAGGTCGCCAGCAAAAATAGAAGCCTCATCACCTCCTGCACCTGCTCTTATTTCTAAAATTACATTTTTATCATCATTAGGGTCTTTAGGTAAAAGAAGAATTTGTAACTCTTGTTCGAGCACAGGAAGCTTTTCTTCTAGCTCTTTTAATTCCTCTTTTGCTAGTGCTACAAGGTCTGCATCTTCACCTTGGTAAATTATATCTTTACTGCTCTGCACATCGCTTAAAACTTTTTTATAATCTCGATATACTAGCACGACTTTTTCTTGTGCCTTGTATTCTTTAGAAAGTTTTTCAAAAAGAGATCTATTTTGCACTACTTCCATATCTGAAAGCTGTCTAGATAACTCTTCGTATCTTTGTTCTACCTCATCTAATTTACTAAACATATAAACTTTATACTCAAAAATATTAAATAAAAAAATTATAATATTATAATAACTTTACTATTATTACAGATATTATAAAACTTAGGTTAAAAATATTTAATTTTAATTTTAATTTAAGAAAATTTTTACAACAAAAGCTAGCTTTCAGCAAGTCTAATAGCTTCTGAAAAAATTTGCACACGGTAAGGAACTATTTTTTTATTAGAGCGTAAAGGGTGCACTCTATTTGCAAGAAGTGCTACTATTAAATCCTTCTTTGGGTCTATCCAAAGTGAGCAACCCGTAAAAGAATTTATTCCTACGGCGCTACTAGAAAATCCACACGATAACATCATATTTTCTTTTGAGGCTCTTTCCCATAAATATGGCGCTTGCTCCGTTTCATAACCTAAAAATTCTTTAGTTATATGCTCATCGAAGACATCGCTTTCTCCACGAAGTGCTTTTAAGATTTCTATCGCAAAAATAGTAACGTCTTGCACATTTGAAAAAAGCCCGGCGTTGCCTGCCACTCCTCCCATTGCCCAAGCGTTATCGTTTTGCACTTCACCGCATAAAGTTTTTTCTCTCCAATCGCAACGCTCCGTCGGGGCTATTAAAGATAACACTGGGGATAATTTTTTTAATCTTAAAAGTGCCAAATCGACAAAGCCTGAACTAGTTAAGTTTAGTGGCTCTGCAATTTCTTTATAAAACGCTTTATCTAAAGTATTACCGCTTAACACTTCTACTATAAATCCTAAAAGTATATTTGCGACCTCGCTATAATAAACTTTTGTGTTAGGTTGAGTTTTTAAATTGCTTCTTACTATTTTATTTAAAACGTATTCCTTAGCACCACGACTAGCAAGCATTCCTATCCTACTTCCTTGACTATTTTTTGAAATCTCTTCATAAAAAGGGTATGAAGACATAAGGCCAGATTGAGAGGTTAATAAATTTTTTATTGAAATAAGCGATTTACCATTTACGCTAAAACCTTGTAAATAACGACTAACTAAATCATCGACGCTACATTTTTCTTGTTTTATAAGTTTCATAACTAAGCTTGCCGTGCAGAATAATAAGGTAAGTTCTCCTAAATCGTAAACTGTCGTTTCATTTACAGCGGAGTTTTTATCCGTCCACTCATCTTCTTCAGTAAGTCTATATCCGCAAGCTTTTATAAAATGAAATTGATCTTCTTTATTATAATTTTTTACTATGGATATAACGGCTCCAGGAAAGACATTGTTATCTACTGCTTTTTCTAGACAAGAAATGATGCTTGATACGTTTTTGCCAAATAATACGCTTTGAGCCTCTGCATCTTGATTATAAACATCTTGATTATAAGCATCTTGATTGTAAACATTATTATTATTTTGTGATATATTGCTCGATATATCACTCGATAAATTTTTAAAATCTTTTGCAGTATTACTCATAGTTTTTTTATCTCATTGTTTTTATTAATCTCATTATTTTTATTAATCTCATTATTTTTATTAATCTCATTATTTTTATAATCTCAACGTTTTTTAAATCTCATTATTTTTTTAATCTCATAGCTTTTTAAAAGCTCATTATTTTTATAATTTTTTATAATAGTTATTTTTTGTTATTATTTTTAAAAACTAACAAGCATAAACACGACTATAAATATAACAAAAGTTTAATAAACTTGCAAAATATTAGAGTATGTAATTTAAATACGTAAATTGTAATACTTAAAAAGGCTTAAAATAAGCTTAAAAACTTTAATAAATTAGGCTATTTAAAAAAAACTTTATCGTTTTACTTGAAAAAAGTAAAAACGATGTGCATATAAGTTAAGTATTAAGATTTTTTTTAGTTCTTTCACGTTTAGCGTGAAGAGATAAAATTTTTTAGATTAAACGAAAATTTTAAGTTTGAAGGTTCTTCTGGCATTTTAAGTAGAGAAATTATTAAATGAGAAAAGATTAAGTAAGTAAAAATCCAAGTAAAAAAAAACGCTTAATAACACTTAATAACATAACTTAATAACATAAGAAGAGCAAAAAAACTTTAAAATATTATTAGAATTTTAATTTATTATTGGAGGATAGATAATGACTAAAATAAGACCATTACAAGATCGTCTAATCGTAAGACGATTAGATAGTGAAGAGAAAACATCGGGAGGGCTTTACATTCCTGATTCTGCTAAGGAAAAACCACAACAAGGAGAAGTAGTCGCTGTTGGAAAAGGAAAAGTAAAGGAAGACGGCACTGTAATTCCTATGGATATTAAGAAAGGAGATAAGATTCTTTTCGGGAAATATTCGGGTTCAGAAATCAAACTAGATGGCGAAGAACTTTTAATTATGCGTGAAGATGAAGTTCTAGGCGTGCTAGAGTAAGAGAAAATTTTAACAATAAGTTTAATAAATAAATTTAATAAAAGGATGGATATAATATGGCTAAAGAATTAAATTTTGGATTAGAAGCTAGAGAACAAATCTTAAAAGGAGTTAAGAAGCTAGCTGATACGGTTCGTGTTACGATGGGACCTCGTGGTCGCAACGTTGTAATAGAAAAAAGTTTCGGATCTCCTCTTATTACTAAGGACGGAGTAACTGTAGCTAAAGAGATTGAGCTTGAGGATAAATTAGAAAATATGGGAGCTCAAATGGTAAAAGAGGTAGCTGCGAAAACCTCTGATAATGCAGGGGATGGAACTACTACTGCTACGGTTTTAGCGGATGCTCTTTATAGAGAAGGACTAAAACTCGTAACTGCAGGGCATGACCCTATGTGTTTAAAACGTGGTATAGACCAAGCCGTTCAAGTAGTAACTGATGAGTTAAAAAAATTAAGCAAACCGACTAAAGGAAACGATGATATAGCAAAAGTTGGAACTATTTCTGCAAATGCTGATAAGGAGATAGGAAATATTATTGCTGAGGCTATGGATAAAGTTGGGAAAGAGGGTGTTATTACGGTTGAGGAGGCAAAGGGCTTAGAGACTACTCTCGATGTTGTTGAGGGTATGCAATTCGATAGAGGCTATCTATCGCCTTATTTCGTAACTAATCCTGAAAGAATGGAAGCCGTAATCGAGAATGCGTTGATTTTAATTCACGATAAGAAGATTTCAAATATGAAAGATCTCTTACCGATTTTAGAGCAAGTAGCAAAAGCTGGTAGACCTTTACTTATAATCGCAGAAGAAGTTGAGGGAGAGGCGTTAGCTACGCTAGTAGTAAATAAGATTCGTGGAACGCTTAATGTTTGTGCAGTAAAAGCTCCTGGATTTGGAGATAGAAGAAAAGCTATGCTTGAAGATATCGCTACGCTAACTGGGGGTGAGTGTATTAGTGAAGATTGTGGCATTAAGCTTGAAACGGTTACTATGGATCAATTAGGAAAAGCTAAGAGAGTAGTAGTTAATAAAGATAATACGACTATTATCGATGGTGCTGGTGATAAGAAAGCTATTGAAGCTAGAGTAAAACAAATTAAAGTTCAGCTTGAAGAAAGCACTTCTAGTTATGATAAAGAGAAACTTCAAGAAAGGCTTGCTAAATTAGTAGGTGGCGTGGCTGTGGTTCACGTTGGTGCTGCTACTGAGGTTGAGATGAAAGAAAAGAAAGCTAGAGTAGAAGATGCGCTTCATGCTACTAGGGCTGCTGTAGAAGAGGGAATCGTTCCTGGGGGTGGAGTAGCATATATTAGGACGCTAGACAAGGTTGATGCTATTAAGTTAGAGAATGAAGAAGAGATGTTTGGCGTTAAGATAGTTAGAAATGCTCTAGAGGCTCCTATTAGAACTATTTCTAAAAATGCTGGCGCTGAGCCTGCTGTGGTAGTAGCCGAGATTAAGAAAGGCAAAGGTGCTTATGGGTATAATGCAGCTACTAATAAATTTGAAGATTTAATGGAATCTGGAGTTATCGACCCGACTAAGGTAAGTAGGACTGCTCTTCAAAACGCTGCATCGATTGCAGGCTTAATGTTAACTACGGAGGCTACCATTACTGAAAAAGCAAAAGAAGAGGCTACACCTGCTATGCCAGCAGGCATGGGAGGCATGGGAGGCATGGGAGGCATGATGTAATACATCTATAAAAAAAAGGTTCTTTCTCGTTTTAAGCGTGTTTATTTAAATTTGATATAGAAAATTTTTTAATATGAAAATTTAAGTATATTTTACTTTTAAAAGTAAATAACGCATAAAACGTTAAAGAGCCTAAGGCCTATAAAAAAATATAGCCTATAAAAAAATAAGCCTAGTGAAAAAAGCAAAACTTTTTTTCGCTAGGCTATATTTAAAATTAAGCGTCGAAAACTAACACTTAAAGCTAAACCTTTTTACTAGCTTTCTATTTTTATTTATTTACCTTTAGCATTTTTTTCTAAAAAATGAAGATTAACGAGTAAGTTAAAATCCACCACTTCAACATCTTGAAAGTTTCCAAATTCAAGATAAATCCTCAATGCCGCAACAGCCATAGCAGAATCAGGGTCGACCTTTATTTCGCTAACTTTATCGGGACCTATTCCTCTTGCTTTAGCTACGCTAGGCACTTTGTTAACATCAATAAAGACCAATTCATCAGTGTTAAGTATGCCTTCATTTTTGTTAGTCACTTTTAAAGCGTAAACTTTAAAGCTTCGAGTATGCTCAGAAACACGAGGAACAGCCTTAGGATCACTAGGAGGACGACCAAAAACAATACTTTTACTAGTAAAATAAATATTAAAAGAGCCAATACTCTCTAAATCTTTACTTTCAAAGCCACACCCTTTAATACAGAACCGCTTATTAAACGCATTAATAATAGCAGTGCATCGGTCTAATTTTCACCCCTGATAGGGACACGACACGCAAAAAGCAAACCCTGTCCTCTGTATATAGGCTCAGTCTGACGCAGGAGCACACAACTTGCTACGTTACTTCCTTCTTCTTCTTCTTCTACCTTATACGGCATAACAATGCTCCAATCAGCCATACCTTTCCCTCATTGTTAGGCTTTCTTTATTAAACCTAAAAGACTTTTTGCCAAAAATAACAACTAAAGACTAATATTATTTTTCTAAAACCCTTTACGCTAATTTCTATGCTTAAAATAGGAACGCCTTTCGCTCCTTAAAAAAATTTTAAGCAAAACAACATTATATTTTACAATGATTTTAATCCCTAAAGTCAAGCATATCTTATACTATAAAATGTTAAAAGATATAAAAAAAGCCTTAGGCTTAATAAAGTTTTGCTTTTTAAACTTTATTTTCAAGCATTACTCCTAGCATTACCATCTATTTAACTACTTACTTTACCATCTATCTAACTATCCTTCTGATTATTTACTTGATTATTTAATAAACTAGCTTCTGATTTCTTAGCTTTTTTCTTATCTAAATATGAAATAACGGGACCACTTACGCAATATATCGCCGAGATAGCGAGCAAAACTACCTTTGGATACCACCAAAGTAAACCTAAAAATATAGCTATTAAAATAATACTATTCATTTGAGAATGGTTAGGAAGCTTTAAAAGCTTTATACTTATAAATCTATAATTTGAAACCATCAAAAATGATACATAACACATAACTACCGAAACTACACAAGAAAGCGCAAACGATGGCTCAACTCCCGGCTTCCTAAAAGCAAAAATTAAAGACATCATAACTACCGCCGCAAAAGTAGTAGGAAGCCCCTCAAACGATTTTAAATTTTCTGCGGAACTATTAAACCTTGCAAGCCTACAAGCCGCACACACTACATATATAAATGAAATAAAAATTCCAAGCTCATCATAATACATAACCATCGCCCAATTATAACATAAAATTGCAGGTGCTAATCCAAAAGAAACTAAATCTGAAAGTGAATCAAACTCAAAACCAAACTTCGTGCATGCATCTAGTTTTCTTGCCGTTCGCCCATCTAACCCATCTAATATTACGGCTAAAAAAACGTAAAATATAGCCTTTTTAAAATTTCCTCCATACGCATAGCAGATAGCTAGAAAACCACAAAACATATTTCCAACGGTTAAAAGATTAGGAAGCAAAAATCTCCCCTTATACATCTTTTCCTTTAATCTCGCTCTCTTAGTAATTAAACGCTCTTTTGCCATACACGAAACTCCTAAAATGCCAATCGTAAAATTAAAACTTAAAGAATTATTATAACATATTAAATTATTTCTATGAATACATACTAAAATTAAAAATTAAAGATTTTCTCCCTTTAGAAATACACTAAGAACTATGAAAAAAAATAATATGAAAAAAAAATAATATGAAAAAAAAATAATATGAAAAAAAATAATATGAAAAAAAATAATATGAAAACGATAAATAAAAAACAATAATATAAAAAAGAATGCACAAAGCAAACTTTATATTTAACTTGCTAAAATTTGATTATTTAATACGACGTAAAAAAACACTGAAACTAGCATGGCAATTATCGGAGTTAGCACCCAAGCTTTGCACATTGAATGAATCCTCTTATACTTAATTTCAGTCCCCCCTCTAACTAATCCAACGCCTAGAAGTGCTCCTACTATACTATGACTACTACTTACAGGAACTCCTATAATAGCAAAAATATGTAGCGTTATCGCAGAACTTAACACTGCTACTAAAGCTCCAAAACCATCTATTTTTAACACCCCTTTTCCGACTACTAACATAATTTTTTTACTATACGTTATAACACCTAGTGATATCGCTACTCCTGCTAAAAAAGCTATTTCTTTATCTATAAGACCATAGCCGTAAAATACATCGATAGGTAAGACACCAACTATATTTGCTACATTGTTTGCCCCTAGTGTATACGAGGCATAGCAACCTATTAAAATTAAAAAATATTTTACTATAATATCATAATCGAGTATGCCCACTTTTAATCTTTTAAAAATATTATGCATTACATAATAAACGGCAAACGATGTTAAAACGGATATTACGGGAACTAAAATCCAGCATAATAAGATTTTTAAACAAGCATCAATATTAAAAGATTTATTTACGATAGACACTCCTAATATCGCTCCTACTACTACTTGCGATACGCTCACAGAAAACTTTAAAGAGTTTGCTACAAATATACAAAACGCACTAGCAAAAGTAATACTTAGAGCCATATTATATTCGTTTACTACACTCTTACTTTTTGCTAAAGCGCTATAAGTTTTAATTCCAGCTTCCCCTTGAAGATACGCACCTAAAATAATAAAGCAAGAACACAGCGACACTGCAAGCACGTAGCTTACTATCTTTTCAGAAACTGCTAGTCCAAAACAATTCGATGCATCGTTAGCCCCTAAATTCCAAGCTAAAAGCGTAGCTCCTAAAAGAATAAGAATTACTTGCACATCCATATTTTTACAAACCTCTCTTTGCTACTATTACTCTTATTATATCCGAGGCGTCTTCCGCTTTATCACAAATCCTAGATAAAATTCTTATCCATTCGCTTAATATTATTTTTTTATATGAATCTATATCACTCTTAAAGATTTTCTCGACTAAAAATATTTCCACATCATCGGCATCACTTTCAATTTGAGAAATTTGCCCAATTAAAGGAAGGGCTAAATGATAATTTTTAAAAAGATGCGCCTCGGCATCGCATAATGTTTGAGTAATATTTACACCATAATTTACGATCGCCAAAATTGAACTAATACAAAAATCTGGGAAACTATTTATATTATGTGTTTTTAACATTAGCGCAACACTTTCCGCATGGTTAGCAACTTTATCTGTCGCCTCGACTAGCCCAATTATATCTCCTCTAGATTCTGGAAATAAAGACTTGCCATAGAGAAGCACCTCGAGTTCGCCCCTTATCGTGTCTGCCTTAGCTTCTGAAATTCTAACTAAGCTTATCGTTTCATCAATATTAGCAGTAAGAGGGTCGATAACCGTTAATATAGCCCTCTTAAGTGCTACGACAGAATTTACTACCTCTAGCCTAAACTCTGCAAATAAATTTTCTATTTGTTTCTTTTTCTTATAATCAAACATTTTTACCTTTTATTTACCTTTTATTTACTTTTTATTTACTCTTTATTTACTCTTTATTTACTCTTTATTTACTCTTTAACTTACCTTATATTTTATCTGTTAATTTTGCTTTATATTTTGCTTTATATTTTACCTTATATTTTACCTTTTAATTTTATAAAAATCATATAAAATAAACCTTATAGCGACGAGAATATACTATAATATATAGCATATTCCTGCGCTAGAACATACCCATTTTGCATGCAACTTTTATATTAAAAAATATATAAAATAACTATAAAATAAATAAAAAATAATAAAATCGCCTAGGCTTTTAAACTTTGACTTTACATATAAAAATATAGTATGATAATAAATTGTGAGGCGCCATTATGAATACTGCAAAAACAAATACAGCAAAAATAAATACAGCAAATATAAATACTGCTAAAATTTTTAAACACACCGAAGACTTATCGCTATGCAATGCTAGTTCAAAAGAAAGAGTTCTTGCTGCCGCTTTAAAATTATTTGTAGGTCAAGGTTATTTTAATACGAATATTCCAGACTTAAGCAAAGAGAGTAGATGTAGCGTAGGTTCAATTTATCATCACTTTAAGAATAAAGAAGAAATAGCAAAAGCACTTTATGATTTATGTATATCAATTTTTAGAAAAGAGCTAGAAAAATCGATCTCAGGTATAACGGACACCGAAGAGTTTATAAAAAAATTAGTTAAAGCATTTCTAAGATTTTCTGAAGTTAATGTTCAAACCTCTAAATATATCTGGCTTTGTCGTCATAGTGAATTTTTAGATGGGCTTATTATGAGACCTACGACATTAGGCTTTGATAATTTTGGAAGAATGCTTACAAGAGTTTTAAAGCAAGGAATAAAAGAAAATAAGATACGTGCCTTAAATGCTAATATCATTTGGAGTATTATTTTTGGAATTCCTTTAGAATACGTAAGAGATTGGCTAGATGGCTACAACAAAATTGCTCCATCAAAAGTAGCAGATGAGATTGCAGATGCTTGTTGGCGAGCATTAAAAATATGAATTATAAAAAAAAAGGTTTTAAAACGATAATTAAAAAATAACAAGAATATCATAATGGACAATATTTACACACTTAGCGTTTTCTTTATAGTATTTAGTATTTTACTAATTTTCTTTACTATATCTAATTGGACTTTAAGTAGGACTAAAAGCACTAAACTAAAAAATCTAGAAGAAGAGTTAAAAAAAACATCTTCCCTTAAATTTACGAAACACTTAATAAAAAACCGCGATAAAAACATATACTCTACCTACATCTACATTATAATTATAAGCTTTTGTCTTGGCGTTTGTTTATATAAAATACTAAACCTTACATCGCAATATTTTTTAAAAGATTCACTAAACCCCTTATTTTTAAACTTTAAATTAGCACTTATCTTTCCTATAACTTCAATTATATTTTTAAGCGTGATGATTTTTATAATCGATTTATTAAAAGGCATATCTTCCTTTAATGCTGAAAAAACATTAACTATTATATCACCAGTATTATACATATTTTGCAAGCTTCTCGCCCCTATTCCAGTAGTTATAATAAATATAAATAATAAAATTTTGCAAAGTTTGGGCAAAGCAACCACAAAAAGATCTCCTACTAGCATGCTTTCGCAAAAAGAGATTGAAGCTCTTTTAGAAGAAAGCACACAAAATGGTCTAATAGAAGACGAAGAAAAAGAACTTATAAAGGGCGTTATAAATTTCTCAGACACTACCGTAAGAGAAATAATGATTCCACGCCATAAAATTGCAGCGGTAGAAATTGATGATGAAATCTTAGAAGTGTCAAAAATATTTTCAAGTGAAGGATTTAGTAGGTTAGTAGTCTATGCAAAAGAGCTAGACGATGTAAAAGGTATGGTTTTAGCAAAGGACGTTTTAACTTACACATCAAATGAAAACCATGATATAGAAGCTTTAAAAAAACCTATAAAAACTCTTATGAGGCAAGCATATTTCGTAAGAGAAAACAAACAAATAGATTCTCTTTTGCAAGAATTTAGAAAACAAGGAATCCATTTAGCGGTAGTTTTAGATGAACACGGTGGCGTTGAGGGCATTATTACTATCGAAGATTTATTAGAAGAAATAGTTGGGGATATCATGGATGAGCACGACGTGCTTGAACAAAAGCAAAGCGAGCCAGACGTAATCGAAAGCAAAGAGGGAGTTATTATCGTTTCAGGAGCACTGTCTATACATGATTTTAACGAACACCATAAACCAACGCTTCCAGAGGGAGAATATGAATCTATAGCAGGTTTTATGCTAAAAATGTTTTCTAAAATGCCTCAAAATGGAGAAAATTTTGAGTATAATAACCATTTATTTATAGCGGCTAAAGTCGATAAATATAAAATAGATAAAATTAAAATAGTAGCACTTCCAAAGCTAGAACTAGAAAATAAAGAAAAACTAGAAGATAAAAAAGAGCAAGAACAAGATAAAGATACAGAAAAAGATAAAAATAAAGAGCAAGAACAAGCCAAAAAAGAGCAAGAAAAAGAACAAGAACGTAAAGAAAAAGAACAAGAACAAGAAGATAAAAAACAGGGAAAATAAGAATAAAAAATAGGCTCTTCACGTTTTAAGGTAGGTTTTAGACCTTAAAATTAGTATCACTCACCTCGACGAAGCACAAAAGAAAATTGACTTTAAAGAAATTTTAGAACTAAAAATTTTTAAACTAAAAAAGTAGCGACAAAAAACTTTTTAAAAACTTATTAAAAATCTTTTAGTTAGCCGCCTTGTAAGCCATTATTAAAACAAAAACTGAAACCTTTTAAATAAAAACTCATCTTATTTTTACAGAAGTTCTTATCATCTCTAAGGATTTCTTTTACGATTTTAATCTAAAGGTTCTTTTTATAATAGAGGCGTAAAATTATGGCAAAAGAAAAATTAAGTAAAAAAATAGAAAAAATTTCAACCGACAGTAAGCAAGGAAAATCAAAACAAGCAAAATCTTCATTAAAAATAAGCAAATCTGTAGTGCCTAATAAGGTTGAGGTTTCAAATAAGAAAAGCTATAAGAAGAGTTATAAGATAGATCTGCGCATACTTCCCCCTACAAACCTAGGGCCCTTTGCGATATCTGGGCTTGCGGTTGCGCCAGCTATTATAAAATTGTGTAAAGTAAAGAAGATCGATGTTATAGGTATTATAGATAATTTCCAAGGTGATTTTTTAGATAGGCTTCAAAAACTAAGCTTCGACTATCCACTTACGATTTTGCCAGCTATCGATTTACAAATAAAAGTGGATAAGTATGAGGATATAATTTTAACTTGTTTTTTTGAAAGTTCTGAAACATCATCGACCATTAAGGATTTTTTAAATTTATTAGAAGTGCCATCGTCTTGCTATGGGAAAGAGGCTTACCCAGTTAAATTGCCATTAGATATTATATTAGAACATTTAGAAGCGTTTGATGGGTTTGCTATTCCAAGTAGGGTAGACAAAACTCCTAATAGAAAATGCGCCATTCCTATTTTAGTAGAAAAATATGGTTTTAGGACGTTTGAGGTAGTGTATCAAGACGACACGAAAGCGTTATTTAAAAAACTATGGCCTAAAGAGCACTTTAATATCTTTAGTTTCTCAAATGCAAATGCGTTAGCTCAAGTTGGGAACAGAGCCGAAAAGATTAAACTAGCTGAACTAAATTTTTCAGGCATCAAAAACTTTATGATGAGAAGCGATGCTATATCTTTTGATATAAACTAAACAAATTATTTAGTTCTTTAATACGCTTTAAGTGAACCGATTAAGACGGCAAAAAATCTATTTAACTAGAATAGCTTAAAACGTGAAAGAGCCGTTTTTTAATATATAACGCCTTAAACAAAATCAACATTTACGCTTGCAAAGTTTTGTTCTAATTCATCGCTAAAATCGTCAGTTGCCGATACGTTTATATTATTACTAGAGATGTCTTTTAATTGTAATAAAACCCTTTCATCATCTAAATTAAGCATTATCTTTAATGGACAATTCCCCTCGTTTTTTCTTACTATCTCTTTAAAATCCTTTTTCTTACTCCTAAACTCTTCTAAATCATCGATAGTAATAATAACTGAGCTAGCTTTGCCCCTTCTAACCTCAGATAACACCTTTGCCTCACTAGCTATAAATGTAGTCCTATTTTCCGTTATATCAAGCTTCCCTGATACCAATAAAGGCTCTTCCCTTTCTAAAGATTCTCCAATCTTTCTATAAGCATCAGGCCAAACAAAAGTTTCTATCGAACCCGTGTCATCTTCTAATAAAAAATTAGCATACCTCTCCCCTTTCCTAGTGTTTTTTAATTTAAGAAACGTTACGACACCCGCAAGAGAAATGGAATTTACATTTTTAGGAGGCTTCTCTTTTGCTACATTTATACTTATTACATTCAACTTTTTTAACAACATTTTATACTTATAAAGTGGATGCCCAGAAATATAAAAACCTAATGCTTCCTTTTCTAAAGATAACAACACATTACTTGAAAACTCTAGCATATTACTTCTTTTTCTCTCTATGGTATAAGAGCCTTCACAAAAATCAAAAAGAGAAACCTGCTCAGCATCTTTTTCTTTTTGAATAGCAGAAGCTTGCTTTAAAACGAAATCTAAAATCATAAGATTCTCATTTTTACTAACCCCTGAAAAATCGAATGCTCCAGATTTTATTAAATTCTCTAATACTCTCTTATTTAAAGCACTAACTGGAACCCTTAAAACTAAATCCTCTAAATCTTTATACTCACCACACTTTTCTCTCTCTTCAATAATAGCTAAAACGGCTTTTTCACCTACCGCCTTTATCGCGGAAAGCCCGAACCTAATCTTTCCTGCATTGACAGAAAAATTCGCATAACTCTTATTCACATCGGGAGGTAAAATCTTTATCCCATGCTTTTTACACTCATTAAAATTCTTCAAAACCTTGTCCGTATCATCCGCCTCATGGCTCATCACAGCAGCCATAAACTCTACTAAATAATGCGCCTTTAAATACGCCGTCTGATACGTAATTAAAGCGTAAGCCGCCGAATGGCTCTTATTAAAACCATACCTAGCAAATGTTTCCATTTGTGAAAATACAGTTTCAGCTACTTTTTTACTAATATTGTTAGAAACACAACCTTTTATAAAGGCAGGCTTCTGCTCTGCCATTTCTTCTGCTATCTTTTTACCCATCGCACGCCTTAAAAGATCTGCTTCGCTTAGAGTAAAATTAGCTAGCGTTCTTGCGATTTGCATTATTTGCTCTTGGTAAATCATAATGCCATAAGTATCTTTTAAAATATCCGCAAGCAAAGGATGCTCATACTCTACCTTTTCTCTTCCATGCTTTCTTTCTATATACCTATCTACCATTCCAGCATCTAAGGGACCGGGGCGATAAAGCGCATTTAACGCCACTAAATCCTCAAACCTAGTAGGCGCAATTCTAACCGTAATATCTGTAATCCCTGAAGATTCTAATTGAAACACACCTACTGTATCTCCAGCTCTTAAAAGTTCAAAAACTTTCTCATCATCTAGCGGTATATGTGAAAGGTCAACGGTCTCCCCTCTTGAGCCCTTTATAATATCTAAAGCCGTTTTTATAACCGTTAAAGTTTTTAAACCTAAAAAGTCAAACTTTACTAAACCTACTTTCTCTACATACTTCATCGAGTATTGCGTAACGTCGTGCCCGAACTTATCGATCATTAGTGGCACTATATCACTTAACGGTCTATCTGCGATTATAACACCTGCCGCATGCGTCGAAGCGTGACGCGTCAACCCCTCTAGCTTCATCGCATGTCGCATCAGTTCTTGCCCGTCATTTTCAGCATACTCTTTTAGTTTAGGCTCTAATTCTAACGCTCTTTTAATATCAACCTCGGCTCCTTGCCTTTGATTTGGAATAAGACTTGCTACTCTATCGGTTTCTTGGTAGCTTACTCCTAAAACTCTACCCACATCTTTTATAGCATTTTTAGCTTTTAACGTTCCAAATGTCGCTATTTGTGCTACGTTATCTTTACCATATTTATTAGACACATACTCTAAAACTTTCTCACGCCCTTGAACGCAAAAATCCACATCTATATCTGGAAGCGTTATGCGGTCGGGATTTAAAAATCTTTCAAAAAGCAAATCATGCCTTATAGGATCTATATCAGTTATTTGCATAGCATACGCAACTAAAGACCCTGCGCAGCTTCCACGCCCTGGCCCTACGGGAACTCCATTTTGTTTTGACCATACAATAAAATCTGAAACTACTAAAAAATACCCTGCAAACCCCATGCTATCTATTAGCGATATTTCTCTTTCTAGCCTATCTATATAAACTTTTTCTAACTCTTTAGTGTAATCCTTACTCTTACTTATAATTTCTAATCTCGCCTTTAAGCCATTTCTAGCTTGCTCAGACATTATCTCTATAAAAGGACGATTTTTTAATTCAGGATCATCACTCTTATACACAGGCATATAGTGAATAGAAAAATTAAATTTCGTTTCACACATATCTGCAATTTTTACAGTATTTGCCATCGCCTCTTTTATAGGATAATCCTTAAAATCTTCTAGAATTTCTTTAGTGCTTCTTAAATGAAGATCAAACCCTTCAAATGACATTCTGTTTTCATCTGAAAGCTGTTTTTGTGTCGCTATGCACATTAAAATTTCTTGAGACATACTATCTTCTTTTTCTAAATAGTGGGCATCACAAGTAGGAATAATCGGGATATTATATTCTTTTGAAAGTTCAAATATTCGTTTATTTGTCTCTTGTTGCTCTCGATTTTGATGAGGCTGAATCTCTAGGTAAAATCTATCTTTAAAAGTCGTGTTATAAAAGTCTAGCGTGTTTTTAAGTTCTTGCTCTTTGCCGGCCCTGATAAGAAAGGGAATCTCTCCTTGCAAACAAGCACTACTAATAATAAGCCCTTCGTTATATTTTGATAAAAGTTCCCAATCGACTCTCGGTTTAAAATAAAAACCCTCTTTATAAGATAAACTAGTAAGCTTACATAAATTTCTATACCCAGCATCATCCATCGCAAGAGCGATTATATGAAACGTTCCACCGCCACCATTTGCTAAAGTTTTTCTTTCAAACCTATCTTTTGGGGCTACATAAAGCTCACAACCTATAATAGGTTTAACATTAAAATCTTTTGCAGTTATATAAAACTCTACCGCTCCATGCATATTCCCATGGTCTGTCATAGCGACAGCTTTTTGATTAAAACTTTCCGCTTTTCTTAATAAATCATCTAGTTTTATAGCGCCATCTAGCAAACTATAATGAGTGTGAACGTGTAAATGAACAAAATTTATATCTTCTTGCACAAAAAACATCCTTTAATAAAACAAACTCTAATATAACTCTAATATAAAAGGATAAACTAGAATAAGTTTAACCGCAACAATGTAAGAAAAAGAAAATAAAGATATTTTTTAAAAAAAAGTTTCTTTTAATAACTACTTTAAATTAAAGATAATTTTACTCGAAAAAATAAATTTTACGCTAAGCTTTATATACAAAACTTTTACAAAAAATTACAAAAATTAAAGCAACGATTCTAAAAAAATATCATTTTACTTATATACATAAAAAAACATACTAAAAAAATATTCAAAAAAAAAAATACAAAAAAATAGGAGAATAGTTAATATGAAAAACAATGATAAAATCAATTTAGAAGAGTTTATAAATAGCCAAATTGAAACTGTGGAAATTACTATCGGAGACTTAATCGAAGCTATTTCAAATATTTCATTAGGCATTTGTAATAATAAAGAAGAGGCTTATAAATTAACGTCTGAAAGAATATCTGCAATCTTAGCTCAAAACGATAAAGACCTTGAGAGCATAGAAACAAAATAATCTTTTTATAAAATCTTTTTATAAAATCTTTATGCTTAAAGTAAAAAATATTTCTAAAAATTTTGAAAATTTCAATGTTTTAAAAGATTTAAACTTTGAAGTAAAAAAAGGTGAAATCTCCGTTTTTCTAGGCGTAAATGGCGCTGGAAAAACTACTACTCTTAAAATTATAACTGGAATTTTAAGCCCTAGTAGCGGAGAAATTCTAATAGATGATAAAAACTTTAAAGAGCATTCAAAGTATATAAAAAGCATTACTGGGTACGTTCAAGACAGACCTTTTTTTTATGAAAAGCTTTCAGTTAGAGAATTTTTAAGATTTATAGCAGGGCTTTATAATCTAGAAAAAAAGTTTGCAGATAATCAAATTGAAAAACTACTTACCCATTATAAAATAGAAAACAAGATAGATGCTCTTATAGAGAGCTTATCTCATGGCATGAGGCAACGCCTCTCTATCTGTGCTTCGCTTATCCACTCCCCAAAGCTTTTAGTTATCGATGAACCCATGGTTGGGTTAGACCCTAGTGGTGCTAAACTTTTAAAAACCTCTTTAAAAGAGTACGCAAAATCTAGCACTGCTATTTTAATATCTACACATAGTTTAGAAGTCGCAGAAGAGCTTGCCGATAATATTCTAATAATAGATAAGGGGCAAATAGTAAAAAATGCGCCTCTTAAAGATATTAAAAATGATAAAAATTTTACTTCATTAGAAGAACTTTTTATAAATATTACCTCTAATGCATTATAATTAAAATATTATGAAAATTTTTTTAGCAATAAAACCACGCATTTTAGAACTATTAAATAGCATTAAGCAGAAAATAAAAACACCTAAAGGGTTTGGCCGAGATTTCTTCTTAATTTTTATCGCATCACTTTTATTATATGCAACATTTAAAGGAACTTTGTTTTTAGCTAACATTTTTTCTGTTCCATTTTTTCCACTTAATATGATATTTACAATGCTATTTGCGCTAATTTTATTTTCAGGCGCCATAATTTCTATAAACGAGTTTTTCGTTTCAAAAGATTTAAGTGTTTATTTAACCTCTCCTATTTCAAATTTTAATTTTTATATAGGAAAAATTATTATTACTGTTTTTACCGCTTCTTGGATGCCCTCTCTTCTCCTTATTCCTATCTTGCTAGCGTTTGGCGTGCACTATAATCAAGGTTTAATTTATTATTTACTTTTTCCACTTGTAGTTTTACCGATACTAGCAATACCTATTTTTATAGGCAATATCGCTGTTTTTATCTTAGCGAAACTTATACCTTTAAAAGTATTTAAAGAAGTGTTGTTTTTCTTTTATATTACCATGTTTCTTTTAGTAGGAATTTTTGTAAAAAACTTATTTACTTTAAAATTTGATAATAATATTAGTGGGAATATTAATGGAATAGAAGCCGCTTCATCTCTTTCAAGTTATATGCCTTTTGAGTGGGGTGCTATTTTTTTAAACAACTTATTAAAAGAAAATAGTATTTCATTAAATTATTTTCTACTTTTATATATAGTTTTTTTTACACTTCTTTTTATTTCATATTTAGTTTTTAAGAAATATTATTTTATCTCACTAAATGCAGCACATTCTTTTTCATCTGCTAAGACTCACAGAGTAAAAATATTAGAAAACGCTATATATAAAATTACTAACTTTTTAGGCACTGCAAGGCAAGAGATACTTTTAAAGGAATACAAAACTTTTCTTAGAAATATTGGGCAATCTTCTCAAATATTTTTATTACTCGGCATCGTGTTTTTATATTTTAGTAATTTAAGATTTATTACGACACTTTCTTCATTAAATAATATTTACATGGCTATTATAAGTCTAGGAGTATGCACTTTTATTTTGATAGCTTTTTGTTCAAGGTTTGTTTTTCCATCTCTTTCACTAGAGGCAAAAGCTTACGATATATTTTTACAAAGCCCTATTAGTTTAAGATTATTTTATAATTCAAAAAAATTATTTTGGTTTGTTTTTTTAAGTTTAATATCTACTACCATTTTCATCGCAACCTCTTTAGCGCTATCGCTTTCTCCTATATATATTTTTGCAAATTTTTTTATAGGTCTTATCTTTTCTTACGGACTTATAAATATTGCAATGTTTGTAGGGAGTTCTTTTTTAAAATTAAATTGGAAAAATCCTTACGAACTTTGTTCTTCAGTTGGAAGCCTATGCACGATGCTTTTAAGTATTTGTTATTTAATTATTTTTAGCATTCTTATTTATTATTTGTTTGATTATATAAGCTTAAACTACTTACCTTTAAAATTAACCATTATTTTGCTTGGAGTATTGTTTTTAAATATACTACTTTCTAATATCTTAACTAATATCGGCTTTAAAAATTTAAAGCAAAAAATTTCCTAAAAATTCCTATAAATAAGTTGATTGAAACAAAAATAAATTGCATAACCTTTCTAATAGCGTTTGCTAAAGGTTAAAGATAATAAAAAGGTTTTAACATAGCCTTTAACATAGAAAGGATATTTTGAATACCATGCGAAATAAAAGAAAACGAGGCGAAAATAAGCAAGCACGTGAGTTTAGGGACGTGATTAAGCTTCTTCCTCCTTCTTCTATTTGGAATTATGCGCATTATTATTACATAATTGAGTTTATTAAACTAAGGAGACAACCTGAAAAAACGAATGAAGGTAATTTAGAATATAAACAACAGTTAGATGCCTTAGAAGAACTCGTTAATACTTGGGCTAAAATCAAAAAATATTTTGCTATAATTCTATTAAGTTTGCTTAAAATAATATTGCGCTTTTTTTGTCTTTTCGGGCTTACCTCTAAGTCTATAAATAAAAGCATAAAAGATATTGAAAATGCCTTTGACAGACAGGCTACAAACTTAAAGAATGGAGCTTCTCTTAATACTAAGACTGACGATGAAATTTCGGCAGAAAAAGCTATTGCGCGCTTTGAAGAAAAGATAGAAAAGCTTACTAAACGCTACGAGAAAAATGACAATATATCATCATATATAGATATATTCTATTCTAGCGTGATAAAATTTGGAACTCAAAAAGCTAAAACTGAAATCGTTTATCTTAAGGCTAAAGAAGAAAAACAACGAAGTCAAGCTTTATGGAGAGATAGTTTTATAATAAGAGCTTTCGGGTTTGGAACTTTTAAGCTTGCTAAACGCCTTCTTGCGATCTTAGCTGTAGGTATGGCATTGCCTTTCCTAATTAACTTACTAGTAAAACCAACCCCCGACTACTCAAGCGCAGAGAGTTTCGTTCATGGGATAGGGTGGACAGCAATTTTTTGGGCAATTACGCTTGCGATAACTCTATATTTTAACAATAAACGTATGATTAAAATATGGGATCGGGCAGAAGGTGCTATCTTAGAGGCTCAATTACTTCACATCGAAAGCACTGCTACTCTTTGTGATGAAACTCTAGTAGATATTAAAAACTGCCTTAATTTGCCTTTAGAACTTATCGAAGACAAAATGGCTAAAACTATAATTGAAGACAACTTTAAATCTATATATAATATGATAAAAGGATATGAAGAAAGAGCAATTTCCTTAAAAAGAGAAATAGCTAGGCACAATAAGAAAGTTAGCCTTCTTGGAATCATAAGAAACTTACTCGACCAAGCGGCTCAAGGTGGTGCAGTGTCAGAAGGCGCAGATATATTTGAAAGTATGTTTGGTGGTTGATAAAAATCGCTCACTCATTCTCGATACCATATAGCGAAGCTAAAGACGCTATTATCTATAAGTATAGAGAGTCACTAAACTTAAAATTTAATGGCTCTCTATTTTTTTATATTTTTATAGCTCATATTTTTTATAATTACTTGGGATTTTAATTATATAAATTTTAGGGTCTAGAGTGGCATCATACTCTTGTTTTATAATATTAAAATTCATATATAAATTAGCCTGAGGGAATATAACAAATACCATATTATCCGATTTTTTTAATCTCATTTTTAACTCTTTACCCTTATCCCATAAATCGTAATTTAGTAATTTATAATTATTTAAATCAAACTCTATATACTCATTTTTATCCTTACTTATAACTTGAAGCAATTTTTCTTTTTTATTCGTAGAATTATTCGTAGAACTTAAAATATAGAAATCGTAATTTTTTAAATTTTCATAACTTAAATCGCTATTTCCTACAAAACTCTCTAATAGTGATTTATAATCAACTTCTTCTTTCCATAATTTTTTTAAAATATCATTTGCGCTATCAGATGTTAGCACTATTTTTTGTTGTCTATCTAGAAACACTGCACCACATTTATTTTGGGTTAATATATGTAGTGATAAAAAAGTATCTGGTGGGAAAGCCTCAACTCTTAAATACCCATTTTTATCGTATAAAAATAGATACCTAAATTTATACCCTACGCCGTTTTCTACTACCACTACATCTGTTAAAAATCTTACATTAGAAAATTCTTTTTTATTTTTACTTATCTTATTAAAAATTTCTTCTTTCTGATTATCCCCTAAAGCCATCTCGCTAGGTGTAGGAAACTTTGCTTTCTCTCTTACAGCACAAGCTGAAAAACAAAAACTTATTACTATAAATAAAAAATATTTTTTCATAACTATTATTAAATTTCAAATATTAAATTTTTTATTTTAGATTATTTAACTTTTTTTCCATTCGCTTTATCGATTTTTGATCCTCTTTACCTAAATTATCACTCTTTTTTGCTAATCCTTGTTTATAATATCTTTTTGCAAGAGTCTCATTTCCATCGGCTAAATACGCATCTCCTATATGCTCTAAAATAACTATATCATCATCTGCTAAATTAAGTGCTTGCAAAAGTAAGTCGAGTGCCACTTTATACTTTTTTTTCTTATACTTTACCCAACCTAACGTATCTAGATAATATGGATTTTTAGGTTCTTTTTTTATCGCTCTTTTAGCGTATTCTTCCGCCTTGTCTAAATTTATATTATCTTCTGCCCAAGAATAAGCTATATAGTTTAAGGCCTCAGCATGCTCTGGATTTTTAGTTAACACATACTTCATCTTTTCTAAAGCCACATCTTTTTTACCCATTTCATATTGCAAAATTGCGTATTGAAATATCATGTCTATATCACCAGGGTTTTTTTCTAGGTATTCGAGAATTAAATCTTCAGTCTTAGATTTTTTATCTAATTTCCTATAAACCATAATAAGTGTCATCGCTATTCTTTTATCAAATGGCACATTCTTATAAGCTTCTTCTAAAACTTTTTGCGATTCAACATCTCTATTTAATTTTCTTAAAACGTAAGATAAAACCAATTTTGCATCGACGTAATTGCTCGCATCGTTTTCAAATTTCACTTTTTCTAATTCGATTGCGGCTTCTTCATATTTTTTTTGTGCCACATAGACCGTTCCTAAAGCGTATCTTGCGCCTAAATGATCGGGATTAGAAGCTAAAAGCAAATTTAATGCTTTAGCTGCTTGCTCAGGCATATTTTTTTGCATATATATTAAGGCTATCTTATATCTAACCTCAACTGAAGCCTCTTTAGTTTCATTTAATGTATTAAAATGAGATAGAGCCTCATCTAAATTATTATCTTGAAGCGATAACTCTGCTAATATTCGTCTAGCTAATGCATGATTTGGTTTTTCTTCTATAACCTTTAAAGCTACTTTTTTAGCTTCTTCTAGTTTGCTTTGTAAAATTAGCACTCTACAATATTCCATAGCTAAAATATCGTTATCTTGCTCTAACTCATAGGCTTGTTTTAATATGCTTTCAGCTTTTTCAGTTTCTTTTTGTTTCTCATATACTCTAGCTAAATATTGGTATGAAATTATCTCATCTGGAAATTTTAAAATCATTTCTTCTAGCAACTCTTGAGCTTTCTTTATATTCCCTTCTTCTCTATAAATATCTGCTAGTAAAAGATAAGCATTTTTTTGTTTTTCATCACTCTGTATAATGAATTTATAAGCTTTTTTAGCTTCATCACTTTGCGAAAGTGCCTCACAAAGCCCGGCTTTGATGTAATAGTGGTCTAATTTTTTAGGTGCTTCTTTTATTGCAATATTTATTTCTCCTAAGGCTTTTTCTAAAAGCCCTTCTCTTAAATACAGCTCTGCTAATTTAGCATGCACC
The DNA here is from genome assembly GCA_050952645.1 of Bdellovibrionota bacterium. Taxonomy (GTDB): domain Bacteria; phylum Bdellovibrionota_C; class UBA2361; order UBA2361; family CAKMMH01; genus CAKMMH01. The sequence continues at coordinate 177,429 of JBMNLI010000010.1, forward strand.
GTTGCCGAGTTATCCTCAGAAAGCTCACCAGCTTTTTTAAGATTATCGAGCGCTGACTCAAAATTTTGCTCCGACAGCTCCATATTCCCCATTAAAAAATGGTGAAAAGACGAAGATTGCTTTTCCATGTTATCTTTCATTAAGTTTAATTTAGTATTTTTTATATTGACAGTCGGCGGAAGCTCTGTTCGTTGCGTATTAGAACAAGCTACTATTACAGTGGTAAAAACGAATATGGATGCAAATATTATCTTTCTTTTCACGAGAGAAATACCCTTAAAACAAAAACTTTAGTAAAAACTTAAAATCTCATAAGGTATACTAACTTATAATTATTTTCTTAACAATTAGATATTTATTTTAAATACTAAAAAATAAACTTAAAAGCATCTTAAATTTTTATTAAACCTTTACATATTTTTTTTATATTGGTATATTGTGGATTGTTCAAAAAATCAATTTTTAAGTTTGACCCTATCGTCTAGTGGTCTAGGATGCTAGCCTCTCACGCTGGAGACACGAGTTCGAACCTCGTTAGGGTCATACATTTTTTTCCTTCTTCTTAACTTTTCTTTTTTATTTCCTTTACTCTCTTAATTCTCTTATTCTCTAATTATGTTCTCTAATTATTCTCTGATTTTTTTCAGAAAATGTATAAAAAATATATATCGTGTAAATTATATATTGAAAGTCCTTTATTAAAAGCCTTTGTCTTAAAGTAAACATCTTTAAAAAGACTTTTCAATATATAAAATTAACTATAAAAACTAACTCATAAGCCGTTAAGCTTAATTATTCATCTACTGCTTCAACTAATGATTTTGCTGGTGCAAATCTAACACGGTTTTTAGCCTTTATATGAACTACCTCGCCAGTAGATGGGTTTCTTCCTAATCTAGCTTTTGTTTTTCTTATATAAAGTTTGCCAATACCTAAAAATGGAACCTTATATCCTTTAGAAAGAGCATCTACTATAAATGAAGTGATATCATCACATATTTCTTTAGCTTGAGTTCTTTTTTCTAATCCACAAAAAGCTTTAACATGATCATAAAATTCTAATTGAGTATAGCTAAGCGTCGACTCATTGTTAGGTTTCATAGCAGACGTCATTTTCGCATTTTCTTCTTTTTCCACAGCCTTAGTTGCCTTAGTAGTTTTTGTAGCCTTTGCTTGTTTCTTATCGCTTACTACGCTACTTTTAGCTTCTTTAGTTTTAGTTTCTTTCGTTTTGGCTTCTTTCTTAGAAGCTACTTTTTTATTCTCTGCTTTTTTAGGCTCTGTTTTTTTAGTTTCAGTTTTTTTAGCTGTCCCTTTCTTAGCGGTAGTTGTAGCTTTTGCTTTAGTAGTAGTTTTAGAAGCGGTAGCTTTCTTTGCTACTTTAGTAGCTTTAGTAGAAACTTGTTTTTTTGCTTTATCTGCCGTAGTTTTATCTTTAGTAGCCTTACTAGTTTTTTTAGCAACACTTTCTTTTTTAGCACTAGTAGTTTTAGCTGTAGCCTTTTTAGTCGTAGTTTTCTTAGGCTCTGCTTTCTTAGCAGTAGTTTTCTTATCGACTACTTTTTTCTCTGTAGCTTTCTCTGCATTCTTTTTAGCCGTAGTTTTTTTAGTCGTCGTTTTCTTTTCTGCTACTTTTTTCGTTGTAGTTTTCTTCTCTGCTTTCTCTTTTTTAGTCGAAGTTGACTTTGCCATTTTAGCTCCTTTATAAAATAACAAGATAAAAGATGTATGTAATTATAATAAAAATAACACTACTAAAAAAAAATAACACTATTGCTATAAATAATAAAAAATTGATATATTTACATAGATATATTTACATAGTGTTTAATGTCTTTTTACTTAAAAACTATACACAAACTAATTTTACTAAAATCACAAATTTATACAACTTATAAAAATGCTAAAAACAAGATTTTACACAACTTTTCTGGCTTTTTCGTTCTTTTTTACAGCTTTTGCAGCTTTTAGCCAAGAAATAATAGAACAAAAAGATATTTTTATAGATATTCCAAGTCAAATGACTAGTGTTAAAAGCGATAATCCATACGTTGTCGCTCAAATGAAATTTAAATACAAAAATTTTCCTACCGTTACTATTACTAAGGACGAGGGTAAAGGAAGTGTTGGTTTTTTACCGCAAGAGTTAGAGATAAAACTAAAAGAAACTTATGAAAAACTTAGGTTCTCGGTAATTTCTTCAAAGTATTTAAAAAGTCAAAAAATTTCTAACATAACGACTAATTTATTTCAAATAGAATATACTTATGGGGATATGCTATTTATTTCTCTTATAAATATTTTTACTTATAACGACACTCTTTATTACATAACTACTATAAACGAGCTAAACGAAGAGAACCCATTAGAGCTAACTCTTCAATTTCAAGAAAGTTTTTTAAATAATATTTCTCTTAAGAAAAAAGAAAATAAAAAGTTTAAAACTACTAAAAACGGCGATAAAACTGCTACTAATGTAATGCTTGCTTGCGTTGCCGTGTTAGCTATGGCCATTTTATACGGTGGAAGTAAAGCTAAAAGCTAACTTCTTGCAATCATAACTTGCCTATAATATAGTATTTAATTATAAAAAAGTTATATTATAAAAAATTTAAACTTCTTTGCGTTTTAAGTGGGTTAGATTAAGTAGATTGAAAAAATTTATCTTTTTTTTGTTAGCTTTAAACCACCTTAAAACGTAAAGAGTGAAATTTAATATATCAAAATCTGAGGTAAAAAAATGTTAGAAAATATTCGTGAAGAAAAAATTAAAAAAATGCAAAATTTTATAGATGCAGGTATTGAACCTTACCCTGCAGGTCCATATAAAAAAGAACCTACCACGGAAGCCTTAAAAAAAAGTGTAGGAGAAAATGTAAGAATAGCTGGAAGAATTATGCTTTTTAGAGAAATGGGCAATATCACTTTTCTTACTATTCAAGACGAAGCTGGAAGAATGCAAGCCGTGCTAAGTAAAAAAGAATTAGAAAATCAAGATTACAAATTTTGGATTAAAAATTTAGATATGGGAGATTTCGTAGGTCTTAAAGGGTCTAGGTTTACTACTCAAAAAGGCGAAGAGTCTGTTTTAGTTAAAACTATTACACTCTTATCTAAGTCTTTACTCCCTCTTCCAGATAAGCATAAAGCTTTACAAGATGAAGAAAAAAGATTACGTAAAAGATATTTAGATATGATGTTTAACTCTGATGTAAAAGATTTAGTATACAAGAGAGATAAATATTGGAATGCGATAAGAACTTTCTTAAAAGAAAGAGGATTTACTGAGGTTTACACTCCAGTTTTAGAAACTACCCCTGGAGGAGCCGATGCACGTCCTTTTATTACGTATCACAACGCACTCGATATGCCCGTATACTTAAGAATCTCTATGGGAGAGTTGTGGCAAAAAAGATTAATGGTAGCAGGATTTGAGAAAACTTTTGAAATTGGCAGGCAATTTAGAAACGAGGGCATGGATGCCGAGCATCTCCAAGATTACAGCCAAGTTGAATTTTACTGGGCTTATGCAAACTATGAAATGGGCATGGAACTCGTCGAAGAAATGTATAAGTATATTGCAATGCAAGTTTTTGGAACTTTAAAATTTTCTATAAAAGGCTGGGATATCGATTTAGGGAGCGAATGGAAAAGGTATTCTTATTCTGAAACCATCGAAGAAATGACGGGAATAAATATAAATAATGCTTCACTAGAAGATATCACGAAAAAACTTGCCGAGCTTAAGGTAGACTACGATAGAAAAGGTTGGAATATAACTAGAGCGATCGACACGCTATGGAAATATTGTAGAAAGCATATTTCGGGCCCTGGATTTTTAATACATGAACCCGTATCGATTTCTCCATTAGCAAAAAGAATGAGTTCGGATCCTAATTTAACTGAAAGATTTCACGTTTTAATTGGCGGAAGCGAGATAGGAAATGGATATAGTGAGTTAAACGACCCTTTAGATCAAGCTTCTAGATTTGAGGAACAACAAGCTCTTCGTGATAGTGGCGATGAGGAAGCACAAATGCACGATAAAGATTTTGTTGAAGCTTTAGAATATGGAATGCCTCCTACTTGTGGTTTTGGAACTAGTGAAAGGCTTTTATGGTTTCTATTAGACAAGAGTGCTAGAGAATGTCAAACATTCCCTTTAATGAAACCTGAAGCATAAGTAAAAATTTAAAAAAATGGGTTCTTCACGTTTTGAGTGGGTTAGAGTCTATCTTCTAATGTAAATTGACAAAATTATTTTATAAAACTGTTGTTGTTTTATTAAAATAATAGTTAATTTTATTGGTAAAAATAAATATTAGAGTTATTAGGAAAAGTTATCCCCATAACTGATAACTTGGCCTAGCAATTAAAAGCTAAAGATCAAGCTGTGGATAACTTTCATAAAGACCCCATTAAACAGAGTGGCGTTTTGTTTCTCCCTAGGGCCACCCAAAACGTGAAGAACCAAAAAAGAAGAAAGATTCTCTTAAGAAAGAAACTTATGGATAGATGCGGCTGCTTTTCTTCCTGCTCCCATAGCTAAAATTACGGTAGCAGCCCCAGAAACTATATCTCCGCCAGCGTAAACGCTGTCTAGCGATGTTTTTAAATTTTCATCGACTTTGATGCGTCCTTTATTATCGACTTCAATTTCGGGGGTTGTTTTAGAAATAAGTGGATTAGGCATATTACCTAGTGCCATAATAACGGCATCGGTTTCGATAATAAACTCACTTCCTTCTATAGCTTTAGGGCTTCTTCTTCCTGAAGCATCGATTTCGCCTAGTTCATATTTTAAACACTCAATACCTACTACGCTACTCTTATCATCTCCTAGGATTCTTTTCGGGTTCGTTAATAGTAAAAACTCGATACCCTCTTCTAAGGCATGCTCTATCTCTTCTTTCCTTGCAGGCATCTCATCTCTTGAACGCCTATAAACTACCTTAACCTCTGAGCCTAATCTTCTTGCTACTCTCGCTGCGTCCATAGCAACATTTCCGCCCCCTACTACGACTATTTTTTTTGCACTATATAAAGGAGTATCGGCTTCTTCTTTATATCCACTCATTAAATTTACTCTAGTTAAAAATTCATTAGCACTAAATACACCTACTAAATTTTCTCCCTCTATTCCCATAAACAATGGAAGCCCAGCGCCAGTGCTAATAAAAATAGCCTGAAACCCGTATTCCTCTTTTAACTGTTTAAGCGTCGCCGTGCGTCCTATAACAAAATTAGTTATGAAATTAACGCCCATTTTTTTTAATTTTTCTATTTCTTTTTCTACTATAATATTAGGCAATCTAAACTCTGGAATACCATAGATAAGCACACCACCTAATTTATGAAACGCTTCAAAAACAGTCACTTCATAGCCTAAACGCCTTAGGTCTGCGCTTGCAGCAAGGCCACAAGGCCCACTTCCTACAACGGCTACTTTTTTCCCATTGCTTTTTATTTCTTCAAAATTATCATCAAAATTATGCTCTCTTGCATAATCCGCTACAAATCTCTCTATTCTTCCTATCGATACTGCCTTATTAACATCTTTTAAAGATTTTCCTAATACGCATTCTTGTTGGCACTGCTTTTCTTGGGGACATACCCTACCACAAATACTAGGAAGAAGCGTATCTTTTTTTAGCACTTCGTATGCTTCTTTAAAATCACCTTTAGCAACGTTTTTTAAAAACTCTGGGATCTTTACGCTAACTGGGCACCCTTTTATGCAAGCTGGATTTTTGCATTGCAAACATCTATTAGCCTCTACTTGTGCCTTTTTAGCAGAGTAAGTATACGTAACCTCGTCCATATTAGAGATTCGCTTTTTCGGGTCTTGTTCATCTGCTACTTGCAAAGAAATGCTTTGGCGTTCTTTGACAGTCAACTCATTAGAATTTTCGTTACTAACATCATTATTAAAAATTTTTGATAAGATTTCTTCCATTATAAAAACTCATTATTTTATAATTATTAGCTATTGCTAACACTCTTATTATTATTGTAATTACTATTACTACTATTACTACTATTATTACTACTACTATTATTATTATAAGCGTTACTATTTACAGCGGCCTCTAATCTGCACTTGTGGTCTTTTTCACGCTCTACATCCTTAAAGCTCGATTGTCTTGCTAGTAGATTATCGAAATCTACCCCGCTAGCATCAAACTCAGGTCCATCGACGCAAACAAATTTAGTTTGCCCATCGACTACCACTCGGCACCCTCCGCACATTCCCGTTCCATCAATCATTATAGTATTTAAAGATACGACCGTTTTAACATCGTATTTCTTTGTAGTTAATGCGCAAAACTTCATCATGATAAGAGGACCTATAGCTATAACTAGATTAGGCTTAGTTTGCTCATCTTGACAAAGCTCTTCTAGAGGCAAGGTTACTACCCCCTTTCTTCCATAGCTTCCATCATCCGTACAAATCGTAAGATTATGAGAAACTTCACGAAAGCGTTCTTCGAACAAAATTAAATCTTTCGTTCTAGCGCCTAAGATAACGTGAACCTCATTCCCTGCATCATACAACGCTTTACATATCGGATACAAAGGAGCAACACCTACGCCACCTCCAACGCATACCACTTTTCCAAAGTTCTCTATATGAGTAGGAGTGCCAAGGGGACCTACTACTAAAATCTCATCACCTACATTTAATCTTGATAATTTAAACGTGGTAGCTCCTATCGCTTGAAATACTAAGGAAATACTCCCCTCATCTACATTAGCATCGGCGATAGTTAAAGGAATCCTTTCTGCGTAATCCTCGTTTAACATTACTATAACGAACTGCCCTGCCTTTCTATTTTTAGCAATTTCCTTTGCGTATACTTTTATATGGTAAACATCTAAAGAAAGTTGCTCTTTAAAAAAGATTTTATTCATTCGCATTTTCTTTTGCTCCTGGCAATAAACTTACAATATTATTTTCCTCATTTACATATACATTAAACTCATCACCATAACGGCAAAAACCATACCTTACGGCTCCACCATTATCTCTTAACAAATCTCTACAAGCCTTATCTTCTCCTTTCTCCCAAAGTTCTTGATATTTTTTTAAAAGAGAGTTGTCATCTAAAAGCTCTCTATCTACCATTGCAATGCAACGAGTATCTACAAAAACGTTTCCTATCGCATTTTCTTCTTTAGATAGTGCGTTCTTATCAACCTTAATATTGCTAGGGTGGATAATTATTGAAAGTGCATACGGGTCTCTTTGAATGCCGTAAGTATCTGGTGCGATATCTATAACCTCACCACCATAATCTCTAACTATCTTATCTTTAACTACTACATCTTCGTCGATATTATCAAGCATTTTCTGAATAAATTGTGGATTAGCTAACATAAACTGATCTATTAACACTAAAGCTCCGCTTTCTACGGCAATTCGCTCTCTTTTATTTCCTGCGTCTGCCTGATTTGCATCGCCTCTTCTACCGCGATTATAATTATGGCTTTTTCTATTTGAAGAATACCTATCGTTATTTCTCGAAGAATACCTACTATCTCTTCTAGAATTTTTAAAATAACGATTATCTCTAGACCCTCTAGAACCTCTATCATCTCTACTATATCTACTATTGCTACTTCTTCTCATTTTTATTTCATCCCTTTAACTAAATATAAAAATATTAAATAAATAATTATTAAATATAATGCTAGACACGCTACGAACGCTTTCTAAATCCTTACTCTTATCTTTTAGACCCTTATCTTTTAGATCCCTTATCGTTGTAAAATTCAATATACAAAAAAAGCGTTAAGCTTAAGAAAGCTTAAAATAAAAGTGGAAAACTATCTTGAATGCTTAAAAAATAATTTTTTAATTTGAAATCACTAATCATTAGAAAAATACACTTTTAACTATTTTATTTAACTTTTATTTTTTTTGTATTTAACGAAATTCACACGCTTAATATAGAATTTTTTTAAAAAGCGTTTCTTATTTTAATCATATTTTAATCATATTTTAATAAAATTGTTTAAACTAAATACTTATATAAAATTTATCAAAATTTTAAACTTATATCTCTTAAGGGGTTTAAAATTACCTATACTTTTTTATTTTAAATTTTAATTTAAAAAATCTCTCACTTCTTTTATTGTATATAGCTTAACCTAACCCCACTTCTCTTTTATAACGTATGGTAACTAGTATAGTTTAATTTGCAAATTATTTAAAGTTGCTATCTATAAATTTTTAAAACTTGCCGATAGTAGCTTTATATGGAAATTATTCAATACACTAACAACAACGCATCTAAAAATATTACTCATAACAATCAAGATGTTATATCATTTGGCTTCGTTTCATACAATAAAAATGCTTATGAAATTGTAGGCGAATATTCAAACGAACTACTTCTTTTTAGAGCAAAAAAATTTTGGAAAGCAGCTCTTTTAGATACTTTTTTGCTAGAATATGCCACAGATTTCAAATTAAAAGTAAAAAGGAACTCAAAAAATAGCATTTATCATTTGATATGTACTTTTCATAGTGCTTGCGGACGATACGCTTTTTGGCGTATAAACAACGACCAAAATCCAGAGGTTAGATACATCATTGAAACTGCACATCAAACGCAAACTGCCGATAATTACGATAAAATATTAAATAAATTTCCTAAATTTACTATTTTAACGGATCAAAGCCTTATTTGTGATATTGAAGATCAAACTAGCAATATATCAGACGTTTTAAAAAAAATAGTAAAAAGAATCTGCAAAGTTAATAACAATATGTTTGAAAGTAACGATATCGACGATAATAACAAGAATAATAATATAAAAAATAATAATATAAAAGATAACGATAACGACGATAACAAACAATAATAATAATAAAAAACAATAATAAAAAATAAGAGCAATAAAAGAGGCAAGCTAACTTCTATTTATCTATCTTTACTTTCTATCCTTTTATCTTTTTATCTTTTCGCTATTTTTTCTTATAACTCTAAAATTTCCTTTTAGAACTTTTTATAATTATTATTTTAATTATTAGGATTTTTTAAAATAATGCTCGCATTAGTCCCACCAAAACCAAACGAATTTGAAAGAGCGTATCTTATCTTCTTTTCCTTAAATTTATTAGGCGTATAATCTAAGTCGCACATAGGATCCTTATTTTCATAATTTATTGTAGGTGGCACTATACTATCCTTAATTGCTAGCGTGCAAAACAAAGCTTCGATAGCACCCGCCGCTCCTAGCAAATGTCCCGTCATCGATTTTGTAGAACTTACACTTAGGTTATAAGCATGCTCCTTAAAAACTTCTTTTATAGCTAAAGTTTCCGTTTCATCATTAGCCTTTGTAGATGTTCCATGAGCGTTTATATAATCGACCTCTTCTTTATTTATATTAGCGCTTTCTAATGCCATACGTATGCAAGCGATAGCCCCCTCACCGTCTTTAGATGGTGCCGTGATATGGTAAGCATCACAAGAATAACCATATCCTACAACCTCAGCGTAGATATTAGCTCCCCTTTCTTTAGCCTTTTCATATTCTTCTAAAACGATAACTATGCCCCCTTCTCCCATAACGAACCCATCTCTATCAGCATCAAATGGGCGAGAGGCACGTTTAGGCTCATCATTTCTAGTTGAAAGCGCTTTCATAGCTGCAAAGCCTCCGACTGCCGTCGGTGTAATAGTGCTTTCCGCACCACCAGTAAGCATAACATCGTGCACACCATCTCTTATCATTCTATAAGCTTCGCCAATAGCATGAGTAGAGGAAGCACAAGCACTAGTAATAATGTAATTTGTACCCTTTAGACCGTGTTCAATTCCTAGATATCCAGCGGCTAAATTGCTTATAAGAGCAGGGATCATAAAAGGCGATATTTTTTTAGCTCCTCCATCTTTATAAGCATCGTAGTATTTTTCTAAAACGGGAAGCCCCCCCATACCTATACCTAAAATACACCCCATTCTTTCTGGATCATAAATTGAAACGCCGTCTAACTTCGCATCGACCATGGCTTGCTTTCCTGCAGCTATGGTATATTGAGTAAAATAGTCTACTTTCTTAACTTGCTTTACTTCCATGTAATCCTCAGGACTAAAATCTTTTACGATACCCGCTATTTTTATTGGAAAATTTTCAGTGCTAAATTGAGTTATGTAATCTATCCCAGAAACGCCATTAACAATATTATTCCACGCATCTTTAACATTATTTCCACAAGGACAAACGCACCCTAAGCCCGTAATCGCCACTCTTTTTTTATCCATAATAAACTTACTCCATCTTCTAAATATTATAAAATATTATTATCTAAAAATATTATGCAAAATACATTTTAACTCTATTCTTTTAGAATATCTTTTAGAATATCTTTTTTTTATTATTGTGTAAACAGGGTTAAAACTTAAAAATATGGGCACTATATTTAGAAAGCTTTACAAATAAACCAAAATCCGCTAACTCGCTTCCCGTTCTTTCGTACTTAACATCGTTTAGCAAATCTTCTAAAACGTAATTTTTATCTCTTTCAAAATTAAACCTATCAAAATTAAATTTTATATGTGCGCTCGATTCGTATTCTGAAAAATTTACTACTACTATTCTTTTTTCTTTATTATCTTCTTTATTATATTCTTTATGATTTTCTTTATGATTTTCTTTATTTATTTCTTTACTATATTCTAAATATTCTAAACTCCAAGCTAAAATATTATTTTGTGATAAATCATCCATTCCCTTTTCTACATCTAATAAACGCCAAGTGCCTTTTTTAAACACATCATTATTGACAATCTTAAGTAGCTTTAGATAAAAACTTTTTATATCCGCATCCTCATTAAAAATAGGTTCTCTTCTTAATTGCACGGGAAGCCGTATAGGAGCCCCTTCGAATTGCCCATCGTAGTAAAATCTCATTCCTAAAATCGTGCTTATAATTATAGCCCCCATCTTGGCCTTTTCTTTTCCTAACGACGCAATGGACCTTTTTTCATCGTGGTTTTCTATAAACCTTACAAGCTTTTTTTGATATGAAATTTGTGCTTTTAAATGATCTCTAATATCATTAGCATTAGAATGAGTTATTCTATCTAATAGCCTTTTATCATACGTATAATCAAACCCTAATTGCTGCATCTCCCATTCCATGTCCCAATAAACTTCTGCTATAAATATAAAACTAGGACTCTCCTTTTTTACCTCCGCTATGGCCTCTTGCCAAAACTCCCCACTTAAAGTTTTAATATTTTGTGCCTTTAAGACTTCTCCCCAAGTTTTTTTAAATACTTTATTTACTGCAAGCATTGCCATATCGCATCTTACACCATCTGCAACTAGGCACAAACCTTTTAAGATATCTTTCATAAACTTTCTTGCATTATCGTTAAAATAATTTACCTGCACAGTATCTTGCCAAGCAACATAATTAGGGTCTTTACCATGGGCAAAATATTTTCCTTTATTATTATCAGGTTCAAAAAAAGTTATACCATCTCTATCGAAATCTTCTTTCCTGCATTGTAAAAAAACCTCTTCATGAGTTTTAAGTAAAGGCGTGCTAGCTCCAAAATGATTAGGCACGAAGTCTACTATTAGCTTTAAACCGATATCGTTTAATTTTTGTTTAAGTATCTTTAAATCTTCTCTATCGCCTAAAGATTTATTTAATACATAATTAGAAATAGCATAAGGAGAACCGATTATATCTTTGCTTTCAACATCGAAAAGTGCACTCTTATACTCCTTTAAAAGTCCATCAGTTTTACAGTATTTATCGATATAAGTCTGCAAAAGAGGCTCCCAAAGCCCCATAAGCCAAATATATTCAATTCCTAAATCTTTTAAATTTTCAAAGTAGGACATCGGAATTTCTAGCAAAGTTTTATTATGCTTATGACAAAAAGCACGAGTATTTATTTGATATAGCGATGTATTCGTCATAAAAAAAACATTAAATAAAAAAACATTAAATAAAAAACGTATTTAAAATTCTTTTAAAAAAATTATTTTAATGGAACGCCTTTTCTAGCTAAACTATCTACGATTTTATCTACTACCTCTTGCACTTCCTCTCTTGTAAGCGTCCTGTCTAAACAAGAAAATGTCAATCTTATAGTAATAGCTTTCGTGTCGTTTTCATTGTAAATATCTATAACTTTTACTTTAGTTATTAAACTTGAGTTAATCTCATCGATAGTTTTTCCTATAACATCATAAGTATTAGAAACAAAATTTAAATCCACTTCTACGCTAGGATATTTCGATATTTCATCGTAGACCAATTCTTCTTTTTCAATACTAGAAAGCGTAAAAACATCTATTTCTAAAAATATTATCGAAGCTTTTTTATCTATATTTTTACCTACGCTAGGATGCACTACACCAATTACACCAAGTTCTACATTATCGCAAATTATAGTATTTAAATTTTTAGGATGTTCAAAACTTCTAGTAGCCACTCTAGGTTTTAAAGTTATATCTTTTCTAACTACCTCTAAACCGATAACAAACATCATATCTCTTAAGTTAAAAAATAATTCTTCCGTGCTCTTAGTCTTACTAAAAAGCGTTATAGCGAGCATCTTATGCTCATCACAAAGATTATCTTTATTAAGTCCGTTTACAACGCTTCCTATTTCAAATATACCAAAGTCGGAGGCAAAAAAGGTATTATTACTAACTTGACATAGCGAGGTTGGAATTATCGAGCGACGAATAGTTTTTATGTTAGGATTTATCGAATCTGATATTTCTATATTATCTTCTATCTCAATTCCTAAATTTTTACATTCGTCGTAATATGCCCAGATGTATGAATGAACCTCATGAAGCAAGAAGCGTTTAACGAGGATATCCTTTATTTGCTCTTCGACTAGTTTTTTTCTTTCTATATTTACCGGATAAAGACTAGACTCTAAAGGTTGAGGCGTAAAATTGTCGTATCCATAAATTCTAGTGATTTCTTCCACTAAGTCGACTTTCATAGTAACGTCTTTAGTAGCACGCCAAGATGGAACTTTCACGCTGAAATTATCTCCCTTTCTTTTAACCTCAAAGCCTAATGATTTTAAAGTTTTCTCTATACGCTCATTCGTTATCGCATCTCCGATACCCGTATATCTATCGACGTAAGCTTTATCAAAACTTATAGTTTTTCTTTCATAACTTCTTTTATATTCGTCCGTGAGTGCTGAAACTACTTTTACATTTTTATCAATACTAGTTAAAAGCTCTACTAGTCTAGCTACGGCTAGCGTAGTCATCTCGGGGTCTAAAGTTTTTTCATATCTTTGAGATGCATCGGTTCTATGATTTAACCTTGTAGCAGATTTTCTTACAGATGGCGCATCAAAACACGCAGACTCTAAAGTAAACGAAGAAGTATCTGTGGCTATCTCTGAGTCGAACCCTCCCATTATACCTGCTATTGCAACTGGAGTATCGTCGCTACAAATCATTAAAGTTTGAGTATCTATGTTTCGCTCTACGCCATCTAGAGTTTTAAATTTAAAAGGCTTATCAAACTTTTTGATTCTTATTTTATCTATCTTTCTTGAGTCGAAAGCATGCATCGGTTGCCCCATCTCTAGCATTAAATAGTTTGTAAGGTCTGTTAAGAAATTTATTGCTCGCATGCCGCAATAATAAAGCCTTATTTTTATATTCACAGGGCTTACTTTTACGTTTACATTTTCAAATTTTATTGAAGCGTATCTTAAACAATCATCATCCATTATTTTTAAATCTACCTTAGGCAATCTATCGTATTTTTTTAAATTAGCTACTTTCATTTCCTTTAACGGACGCCCTGAAAGCACTGAAAATTCTCTTGCTATGCCGTAATGTCCCCATAAATCAGGGCGATTCGTAAGCGACTTATTATCTATTTCAAAAATGATATCATCTATATCAAAAATTTCTTTTAAATCTGTTCCATTTTTTAAATTAAGTGGCAACTCCATTATTCGAGAATTATTATCACTTATGCCGAGTTCTTTTTCACTACAACACATACCGCTAGACATTACACCTTGAAAGTCTTTAGGCTCTATATCGATGCTACCTATCTTGCCACCTACTTTTGCAAATGCGGTTTTCATATTAACTCTAACATTAGGAGCACCGCACACTACATCTATTAAATCCTTTTCTCCTATATCTACTTTTAGCACATGATATTTTTTATTCTCTAAGTGTTCTCTTACTTCCTTAATTTCACCTACAACGACTCCCTTTATATCGCTTCCTTTATAAAATATTTCATTTTCAACCTCGGCAGTCGATAAGGAAAACTTTTGAATTAGTTTATCGATATCTAATCCATCTAAATCAACGAAATCTTTTATCCAATTTATCGAAATATACATTTTTTTTGCCTTTATAAATATAACTTATAAAAAAATTTTATCTCTATTTAAATTATTTTTTAGCTTCTTTATTTTAACTTATTTATTTTAACTATTTTAACTTCTTTATTTTAATCTTATTTATTTAATCTTATTTATTTTTTATTTAATTTATTTATCTAAATTTTTTTTATCCTCTATCTTTTTTTATCCCCTATCTTCATTAAATTCACTTAAAAAATTTAAGTTTCCACCATTTAAATCACGAATATCGGTTATGCCGTATTTCATCATAACTAGTCTATCTAGTCCTAAGCCAAAAGCAAAACCTATATATTCTTCAGGGTCTATTCCTCCTTCTTTTAATACGTGCGGATGGATCATTCCACAAGGGCAAAGCTCGAGCCACCCTCCCCATTTACATGACGGGCACCCTTTCCCTTTGCAAATCCTACAACTACAGTCTAGCTCGAAGCCAGGTTCTACGAATGGGAAAAAGCCAGGACGAAGTCGGACTTTTAAGTTTTTATCTTTAAACACTTCTACTAACATTACTTTCATAGAATATATTAAATTTGCGATTGAAATATTTTTTCCAAGCATCACTCCTTCCATTTGAAAGAAAGTGTTTTCATGACAAGCATCTAAAGACTCATTTCTAAAGCAACGTCCTGGGAATATCGCTTTAATGGTTTTTCCCTCTCGCACTAAACTATCTCTATATTTTTTGTATACCGCATTTTGCCCAGCAGACGTGTGTGTTTTTAAGAGTTCTCCATTTTCTAAATAAAAAGTATCTTGCATATCTCTTGCTGGGTGAAACTCAGGAATATTCAAGGACTCGAAACACTCATAGTCAGATACTATTTCGCTGTAATCTTCGATAGTAAAGCCCATAGAGCGAAACACCTCTGTGCAATGTCTTAGCACTAACGTTCTAGGGTGGTAGGAGCCTGATTTTATATTTGGAGGAAGTGAAATATCAAAATCTTTAGTTTCGTTTATTATTTTTTGCAACTCTTTATTTTTTATTATCTCTTGTCTATCTGCGATAGTGCTAGTAGCGTAATTTTTAAGTTCGTGCACTTTGCTTCCAAAAGATTTTTTTTCTTCTATTGAAAGTTTTTCCATATCTTTTAAAAGAGATGTTATTAAACCTTTCTTACCTAAATATTTTACTCTTAAATTTTCTAACTCCATTTCGCTAGAGGCTTTTAAGATATCGTCTTGTAATTTTTTTCTAATTTCACTAACGGAAGCGCACATTTTAGATATATCCTCCAAATAATTTGATATATATATTTTTGATATATTTTTATGTATATATATGGAAAAGCGTTATAAATACGCTACAATCAAAACTATTTTAACATAAAAAAAAGATTATTGATATAATCAAAAAGTTTAAGGTTAGAGAAAGGATAACAAAACTTTTGTAAAAATTTTTTAATAAGATTTAGTAAGAAAATTTAAATAAAAAAGAGCTTCCTAAAATACTAATATAAATGCATCTTAAGAAGCTCAAATATTGATCAATCACCGCTGACCACATCTACAGAATGTTGCCGTTATTACGGTTGTCGTTTTGGCACTACTACTTTTGGTATTTCGTCAGTGCCAGCTGCCTTACCCATAACATAGGCTTTCTGTTCTCCATTTACTGACTTAAAGAAGACTGTTTCTGGCTTACCCATACCAAGCTTATTTTCCCAGTATTTTTTAATATGATCGGAAAATTGCATACAAATGCCAGTGCAGATATCTTTTATCTGCCCAAGTACTTTGTCCGCTTTATCTATCGGCTCTTTTATCTTATCTGCAGCTTTTCGCGAGTTCTCTTCTATTATTCCCAAACCCCAAACAGAGTCTTCGCAATGAAGCTTTATTTCTGCAACGATATACAGAATCTCAGGGTCGTTCCACAAACTCGCTTCTAGTTGCTCCCTTGCAGACCGTCTTTTAGGCACGCCTTCAGACATTCTAATTTCAAGGCTCTCAGCAACTTTAAACAATTTCGATGATTTCTCAGTCTCGCAATCTTTTTTTACTACGTTATCATCGTTCTCAATACCTATAGCTTGTATCTCATCTATCTTATCTCGATAGATGGCAATACCCTTTTGAATAAAGCCAAGCCTTTCAAGCAAAGACCTATCCAAATACATAGTATCCTTGATAGGCTCTCTCTTCACCATTCTAGCATAGATAAGCGTCAGATGATTATAGTTAACTTGTTCTTGCGTCAGTGGAAAACCATCCGCTTGAGCATCAGCCTTATTATGAGCGTTATCCTGCGGGACAACTCTCTCTACCTTCTCTCCGCCTTTAGGGGCAGGATTTCCTTTTTGCCCAAAGCAAGTCTGCAAAGTGCCAAAGGAAATAATGCACACCCAAAACCAAACAGCAACATGTTTTTTTTTACACATAACCTTCCTCCTCTCTTCTAGAAATTCCTTGAAAAAGAGAGCAGATGAAAACCATAAAAGAATTTGCAAGTCAATTAAATCTTAACTGTAAATCCTAAAAAAACCGTTCTTTAAAGAACACAACATAAATTTTATTATACTGAAAATAAGCTTTTTAGACAAGAAAAATATATAATAAGAACACTTAAAAATTAGCACTTAAAAACATCTTTCTATTTTCTTTGACAAGTCCTAGTAGCGCCATTGCAACTAGCCCCTACACATAATTCACAAGTTAGACCTTCACAACATATCGTACCGCCTTGAAAGTTATCTCCTTCATAAAAACAAGACATCCCTTCACTATAACAGGAGCCAAAGCCACAGCAATATTTATTATCGTACTGGCATAAATAATACTTATATTGCGTATTATGCTTACTACAAGAATTAGCATCACAATCTTCTCTTATACACCCAGGATGTATATCTTCACAAACATTATTTTTACATTCTTTTCCATCTTCGCAACATACGCCATTACATAAATCTTGAGAGCAACAATATTGTTCGTTATTATAATTATATATTCTACCAGTTTTGCAACACGCTTTTTTACCGCTACTATCTGTATACTCTGTTTCATCACTAGAACAACCACACCTAGCGCCATCACCATCACCTATACATCTATTTACAGGACAACATTGCCCTTCACCGCCACACATTATATCTAGCTCTCCAGGGCAACACACTCCATCAGCTCCATAATTGCTACCCTGATTTTTAGTTTCTGTATAATTTGGAGCATCTACACTACAACATTGACCTAAATACTTATTATAATCTACATTTGTAGGGCAGCAAGCAAATATCTCTGTTTCCCAATTGCTATATGCGCAATACTCTCCAAGTTTACAACAAGAAGAGCCACACGATACAGCTGTATCATCTGTAAGTGGATCGCAACAAACTTCTATTAGTTCTCCTGTGAAACTATTCGTAACACTCCCAGCATGATAATCGTTTGGCTTAGCACAACAACCCTCTGTTCCATCTTCATTTGTATATACACCACCATCACAACAAGCTTGAGTGCCATCGTCTTCTTTATTATAAACTTTACCATCTCCACAGCATAAGTAAGCACTAGCTGCGAAATCGCTACTATAATTTCCCGGCTTCTCTTCTAGTTTAGGCACTAATCTTGCACATTTATTAGCATCACAACATGTGCCACCACAATGAACTTGCCCCTCTTTTCCGCAACACGTTTGTGCTGGCAACTCTTCAAATTCCACTATCCCAGTTTCTTCATTTATTCCAACTTTAAAAGATCTTATTGTGCCTTTTATATCAGTGCAATATTGATTTTCTTCACAACACGCACTACGACAGAGAAGTTTTTCTTGGTCATCGCAACAAACTTCATCACCTTGCATATCATAACCTGTAAACTTAGGAGCATCATCTGGGCAACAAACTGTCTTAGGATAACTTTCGCCTTCATCTTCTACAATCTCTCCCGTTTCATTTCCGACACTACCTTCAGGGCATTCCGAATCACATACAAAAGATTTGTTATCATATACATCGATTACATACCCTGCCGTCTCTCCATCTTCACAGCATAATTTTTCATCATTATTTCCTTCAAAATAATTATCTTCTTTACAACAGCTATCTCCTGGTTCTCCATTTTCTTTATCACAACACCCATTGTTTTCGCCACCACTAGGATCATTTTCTCCGCTAGGGTCTAACATGCACACATAACCGCTAGGACATAAACACCCAGACACACTTAATGACGAACTACTAGAATATTCTTCAGGATTTTCTCTAGAACTAGAAGAAGATTTAGATGACTCTAAGCTAGATTGACTACTAATATAAAAATTACTTCGAGACGAACTACTTTTACTAGATGACGCAGACACTCTACTTAACGAAGACGAAACACTTCCTAGAGATATAGAAAAACTACTAGGTGCCGAAGAATAATTGCTAGACTTACTAGACAATGAAGAACCACTAAACAAAGAACCGCTAGATATACTAGATACAGATGATATAACACTACTTAAGCTACTAAAAGAACTACTACTAGGCGATAAGCTTTTACTACTTAAAGAACTAGATGAACTGCTACTAGGTGATGAACTCTTACTAGAAGAGCTAGACAAACTACTCTTACTACTAGATGATAAACTAGAACTTAAAGAGCTAGATGAGCTACTTTTACTCGAACTAGATGAACTAGAACTGCTTTTACTAGAACTACTTAATGAACTAGATGAACTGCTCTTAATACTAGCTGATGAGCTCTTGCTAGATGAAGAGCTAGATGAACTACTACTACTTGGCGATGAACTAGAACTGATTTTACTAGAACTAGGACTTAAAGAACTACTAGAACTGCTAGGTGATGAACTCCTACTAGAACTCGAACTTAAAGAACTAGAAGAGCTACTTTTACTAGATGAACTTGATAAGCTACTTTTACTTGAACTAGATGAACTACTCTTACTACTAGACGGACTACTACTAGATGAAGAACTCTTGCTAGATGAACTACTACTAGGCGAAGAGCTCCTACTAGAACTCGAACTTAAAGAACTAGAAGAGCTACTTTTACTAGCTGAACTTGATAAGCTACTTTTACTAGATGAACTTGATAAGCTACTTTTACTTGAACTAGATGAACTACTCTTACTACTAGACGGACTACTACTAGATGAAGAACTCTTACTAGAACTGCTTGAACTAGGGCTACTAGAAGAACTTAATGAACTACTCTTGCTACTAGAAGATGAACTCTTACTAGAAGAACTACTCTTGCTTGAACTAGGACTTAAAGAACTACTTGACGAAGAACTCTTACTAGAGCTACTTTTGCTACTAGAACTACTACTACTTAATGAACTAGATGAATTGCTCTTGCTACTAGAAGAAGAACTAGAACTTAAAGAACTACTAGATAAACTTAACGAACTGCTACTACTAGAACTTAAAAAGCTACTAGAAGAACTTGGCGAACTACTCTTGCTAGAACTAGAACTTTTCTTACTAGAACTACTACTACTAAGCGAACTACTAGAACTGCTAGGCGATAATGAACTACTACTGCTAGAAGAACTAGGAGATGAGCTACTACTACTAGATGCACTGCTACTAGATAAACTGCTCCTACTAGACGATGAACTGCTAAAAGACGAACTGCTACTAGACGAACTCCCCTTAGGTGAACTAGATGTATCGAAAATTTGCGCAGTCCTAAAAAAACCTACATGAAACGAATCTGCTATGAGAGGCTCATCATCTAACAACTTAAATATATCTAATATTATACCAGACTTAATAAAAATCTTCCCTCCCTTCATTGTCCTAAGTTTTATCGTCTCACTTTCTTTATCAACGGGAACAAAATCTACATATTTTTCCTTCCTCCACAAACTCCCAGGGAGTTTAGTAGTCTTTATACTATCATTATCTAATTTTATACCAGGAATTAAAATACCATACTTAGCTATACACGGCTCCCCTCTTAACTCAAAATATTTAAAGCCTAGTTGCTTAGGTGTCGCCACCTTTTTCGATAATGCTAAATTATAAGCCGTAATCCAAAATTTACATATAGTAGGACAATCTTTAGATAGAGCTTGCACCTCAGGCACTTCGCATACTTCATCTATTTCACTTCGAGTTTTCCCCCTTATAGACTCACAATTAGGAACGTCTTTCTCTCTTAAACCGTCTAGGCAATACTCTCTTAAAGCTACCATAAAATGAGGTGAAATATCGACTACAAATTGCACTGGTCTATTTTCTACAGCTATTAATAATCTTAGATTCCTATCATCTAAACACATCATATGAAAAACAAATACGAAAACATTCGTCACTACCCATGTAAGTACAAAATAATAAAAACAAACTATAGCCTGTTTCTGTTAAAACGCTACCACGACTCGAATGGGACTTTTTATATTTATTTTTCATCAAATTTTTATTTTGAAAGAAATTTTTAAAGAAATTTTTTAATCGACTGTTTGAGGTTAAAAGGAATTTTAACATAAGAAGATTTTTTACTTTTTTTATATATTATTTAATAATTAAAATTCAAAAACGATGTATAGCAAACTTTCTATGATATATGCTCAAATATTTCTTAAGAAAAATCTGCTCTATAAAATTTGTCTAAAATATGAACTAACAATATAAATTTATAATACTTACTTGCAAATAACAAGATTAACATTTTAAGAGTAAAGCAAGGCTTTTAAAAATAACCTTAAAAATACAAAGAACCAAATTAAATAAAAATCCGATAAAATCTCTACCTTTTTAAAGATATTTTTTTAAGTTATATTTAGCTTTATGGAAAATAATATACTAATTCGCAGAATAGAAAAAATTAAAAAATCTTTAAGCAAGCTTTCTAGCAATGCTACTTTACTTTTATCGAGTGCCCCAGAAATCATAAAGTCTCGTGATATAACTTTTGATTTTAAACAAGACACTAATTTTTATTATTTTACAAACTCACAAATAAAAAACGCTGTGCTTTTAATAAAATCAAATAGTGATGCTCCCATCTTGCTTTCACCTAGCCAAAGTAAAGAAGACATATTGTGGCATGGAGAAAGTGAGTCGGCAAAATCTTTAGCAAAAAAAATCGGTGCCGTTTACAAAGACTGTGAACTTAATGAGAAAGACATTATCTCTTATTTAAAAGAGTGCAATACTCTATGTTATAGCTCTTATAAATATTCTTTATCTAATAAAGTAGCTAAGTTTTTATTAAAAGAAAACACTTCTACATTAGAGCGATTAAAGCTTCCATATAAATTTATAAATCAAGACTTTATAATATCACCGCTAAGACAAATAAAAGAAAAAGGCGAAATAGAAAATATAAAAACCGCTGTAAAGATTACGCTCAATGCCATAGAGGAATTAAAAAACTTTTTACGCCCTGGGCTTACCGAACTCGAAGTTAAGCACTTTTTTGAAAATGAAATAAAAAAACAAGGAGCAAGCATAGCGTTTGATACTATTTGCGCAAGTGGTAAAAATGCAGCAACGCTTCATCACACTAGTTCTAATAAAGTGCTTAAAAAAGGAGAAATGCTTCTTATCGATTGTGGTGCTGAATATAATATGTATGCGGCAGATATTAGTAGAACGCTTCCAGTTTCTAGCACGTATTCTCCTATTCAAGAAATACTTATAAATGGAGTCAAAAAGGCTAAGCGTGATGCTATAAATAAGGCCGTTGTAGGTGCAAAATTTAAAGATGTGCAACAAGCTTCAGAGCTAGCTATTATAGAGTTATTAAAAGAGCTAAAAATTTTAAAAGGAAATAAGCTAAACATTTTAAAACAAAAATTACATAAAGAATTTTATCCTCACGGCGTTGGGCACTCTCTTGGGCTTGATACTCACGACTTAGGGAAACTTTTCGGCGATACTATTTTAAAAGAAAATATGGTTATTACGATAGAGCCCGGAGTTTATTTTAGTAAAAAGATTAACGATATCGTGCCGTGTGGAGTTAGGATAGAAGATGATATTATAATTAGAAAGAAAGAGTCTAAAGTGATAGAGTTTTAAATAAAATGGTTCTTTGACGTTTTAAGAGGGCTTAGAAAAATTGTTTTTTTAGGGGTTAGCTTAAAAGAAAATCGGAGCTAGTTAAAGCTTGCGGAGATTTTCTTTTGGGCTTCGTCGGGGTGAGTGATACTTCTTAAGGTCTAAAACCTACCTTAAAACGTGAAGAGCCAGTTTATTTTAGTAAAAAGATTAACGATATCGTGCCGTGTGGAGTTAGGATAGAAGATGATATTATAATTAGAAAGAAAGAGTCTAAAGTGATAGAGTTTTAAATAAAATGGTTCTTTGACGTTTTAAGAGGGCTTAGAAAAATTGTTTTTTTAGGGGTTAGCTTAAAAGAAAATCGGAGCTAGTTAAAGCTTGCGGAGATTTTCTTTTGGGCTTCGTCGCTGAGTTATACTAATCTTAAGGTCTAAAACCTACCTTAAAACGTGAAGAGCCAGTTTATTTTAGTAAAAAGATTAACGATATCGTGCCGTGTGGAGTTAGGATAGAAGATGATATTATAATTAGAAAGAAAGAGTCTAAAGTGATAGAGTTTTAAATAAAATGGTTCTTTGACGTTTTAAGAGGGCTTAGAAAAATTGTTTTTAGGCTTCGTGGAGTTGGTGATACTAACTCTTAAGGTCTAAAACCTACCTTAAAACGTGAAGAGCCAATAAAATCAAGCCGTTAGAACTTTTCATAAAACTAAATAGAATAAAATAGAAATACTATAAGGGCATTATTTTAAACTTGAACTTGAAAATAATGCCATTATTTAGTATTATAAGCTTAAATTTTATAAAGGAGAGTTTGAGTTAAATGATAGAAAGGAATATTTCTAATAAATTAGTAGAGCTTGCTAACCTAGTGCCCGTCATAACTATTATTGGCCCTAGGCAATCTGGGAAAACGACTTTAGTAAAAAACTCTTTTCCAGAATACAATTACGTCAATTTAGAAGATCCTGCAAATAGGATGTTTGCAAAAGAAGATTATAGAGGTTTTTTTGAAACGTATAAAGAGCCGATAATTATAGATGAAATTCAAAGAGTGCCAGAGCTTCTTTCCGCAATACAAGTTATGGTCGATAATGATAGAAAAAAAAATGGTCGCTTTATACTTACAGGAAGCCATCAACCTAGTTTGCAAAGAGGAATTGCGCAATCCCTAGCAGGTAGAACTAGCATCTTAACCCTACTTCCTTTAAGTATGAATGAACTTGCTAAAGAAGGACTATTAGAGAAATTATCTATCGACAAATTACTTTTAAAAGGCTTTATGCCAGAACTTTATAGAAAAGGAGCTAGAACTCCCGTCGTTTATTATCGCGACTATTTAAATACTTATGTTGAAAAAGATTTGCGAGAAATGTTAGAGATTAAAAACTTAGATAAGTTTTTAAGATTTTTAACTTTACTTGCAGGCAGAGTTGGGCAGGTAGTAAACTTATCTTCCATGTCTGGGGATGTAGGAGTTTCATCTACGACTTTATCCGATTGGCTATCTGTGCTTGAAGCCTCTTATATAGTTTATAAATTAAAACCATATTTTTCTAATATTACTAAACAACAAATTAAGTCGCCAAAAATTTATTTTACAGAAATTGGCTTAGCAACGTATCTTTTAGGGATAGAAACTGAAAATCAGGCAACACGAGACCCGCTACGAGGAAATCTTTTTGAAAATTTAATCGTTTCAGATATTCTAAAGTCTAGGCTAAATGAAAATCTAGACCCGAACATCTATTACCTAAGAACTGCTAAGGGGACTGAGATAGATTTAATTTTGAAAAAAAATGAAAAACTTTATCCATTTGAAATAAAATCATCGATGACGCCTAATAAATCATTTTCAAGACATCTATCATCTTTTACTAAAACACATGAGAATGCTACAAACCCTAGAATCATTTACCAAGGACAATCTTATCCGCAATTTTGCGGTGTTGAATACGTTAATTATAAAGAATTAAATAAATTAGCATCACTGTTAGCATTATAATTAGTGCTAATAGGAACAGCATCTTGCAATAATGGTATCGCCCCACTTTACACGTATAAGGGAGCAAAAAAAAAGCTGACTTAAAAACTTAACCTCGCTAAAAGTTTCATCTTAAGTCAGCTCAGGCAAACAAAAGAAACTTGATTTACAAGTCCCTATTTTAACGGACGTTGCTTGCCCCGCCCTTTCTCTGTTTGTTTGTATCTGCACAATAGCTATGATGAAAAACATCTTAAAAAGGTTTCAATTATTATCGATTTTAATATTAAGCTAAAAGGTATGAATGTGTGTGTGCGGTAAATAGGAGGAAAACTTTTAGCTTTTAAATCGTATTAAAAGAAAAACCAAAATAACACGTGTGCATCTACTCGGTAGTAAAATAAGCAAGCATCGTGCCACAAGAAGATTTTTGATGTAATATGCTGAAATTATTAAAGTTTTTATATTTTATTAAAGATTTTTAATTTATTTAAGTAAACAACGGCAAAAATTTCCCAAGTTTTTTTGACATATTAAAAGGGCATAATGACGTATAAATGACGTATGGCTTAAAAACATAATAAATAAATTTTTTCTTTTAACTTAAGCTTTCAACCTAGCTCTCAAGTAGCCAAGTTATAATATTTAGAGATTTTATCCCATCATAGCAAGTCTCCATGCCTGTATTTAATGAGAGAACTATTTTTTCATGATTGTCGCTAATTTTTCGCAAAGGTGCTAACTCTCTCTTACGAACTCTTTCCTCTGCCATCGATTCCGTAACTTGAATATACTGCTTGCTATCTGCTTTAGTAGCTATAAAATCTACTTCAAAATTATCTATTTTTCCGATCGCCACATCGAAACCACGCCTTAGCAATTCAAAATAAATTACATTTTCTAAAGAGCGACCACTATCTCTATCCCTAAATCCTAAAATGAAATTTCTTAATCCTATATCGACTATATAATATTTACCAAGAGTACGAAGAAAATCTTTTCCTTTAATGTCGAATCTTTTTATTTCATAAAAAAAATACGATTCTAATAATGCACTTACGTATGCCTGAACCGTGTGGGCACTCGGCGTTCCTTTTCTTTTACCATTTTCGAGCATACCTTCATTTACGAGAACATTCCCTATGGAAGAAACTGAAATATTACTACCGATATTATCCGCAAGAAACATTACTATCTTTTTAAATAAAAACCAATCTGTAATTTGCCTTTGCCCTCTTATCTTCTCTCTTTCTAAAATGTCTCTTACTATTACCGTAGAGTATATACCTTCTAATAAAACTAGCGCTTTTTCTTGATCTAATCCGACATCTACAATTCCTGGCATTCCACCAAAACGCATATATGCTTTAAATAAATCTTTAAGTTCATAATGTTCTTTATTTTCATCATAAACTTGTTTTCTTATATCCCCTAAAGCACTCCTTGTTTCTCTCATTTCAAAACCATGAAAATATAAAAACTCGCTAAATGAAAGTGGAAACATTTTAATTTCTATGCATCTTCCAGATAAATAAGTTGCATACTCCGAGGAAAGTAGATATGCGTTAGAACCAGTAATGTAAATATCACAATTAAAATCCACTCTAAATGAGTTAATCGCATCTTCCCATTTTGGAACACGCTGAATCTCATCGAAAAACAAATACATTCTCTTATTTGGAACGATAAGTTTTTTCACGTATTCATAAAGCTCATCGCTATTCATTTTTTTAAATACATAAGACTCAAAGTTCATCTTGACAATTTGTTTATCTGAAATGCCATTGTCTTTTAAATAAGAAATCATTAATTTAAGCAAGCTAGATTTTCCGCATCTTCTTATACCAGTTATCACCTTTACTAGCTCTGTATCTTTAAAAGCTATTATCTTATTTAAGTATAAGTCTCTTTTTTTAAGTTTACGTGTATTATTCATTGCCCTACAACCCCTTTTTAATATATATTTATAGCATAAACTTTTAAAATTAATAAGTTTTTGCTATAAATAGCACAAACTTTTAATATTTTAACTTTTTTTCTATATAAATTTGCTCTATTTTTGTTCTATACTTTTTGCTCTATATTTCTTGCTCTATATTTTAATTTATATTTTAGCTTAGTAGTTTTTTTTAATCCTTTTTTTAAAAGCAAACCCTTTTTTAGCCTAGTAGCATCAAATATATTAAAGAGAACGTTATTTATAATACTTACATGATGTGTAAGTATTTACAAAATATAACTATTAAATTAAAATCTTAGAACAGATATTTTATTTTAGTTAGAAATTCTTAAATTTAGTGTAAAAGAATTTCTTTGAATTTGACTATTGTGGAACTCTTGCAAAATATAAATGCGTAAGTTAAAGAGAGGCAAATATTTTTAAAAAATAATAAGCATTTAACCTACAGGAATTCCAATTTATAAAAAAGTTTTTAAACTTAAGTTTGTTCTTATAGATAATTTAGTTAGATAATTTAATTAAAGATTATTTTATTATAAATTATTTATAAAGTATTCGCTTAGAATTTTGTCTTAAGCTTTGCCTTAAGAGGCTATCTTAAGAGGCTTTTGTCTTATTTAGTTTTAGAGTTTAGTTTTAAAGTTTTAGTCTTAGGGCGTTTAAGACTTAGAAGCTAAGTGATTTTTAATAACAGATTTTAAATAACAGATTTTAAATAACAGATTTTAATGAGCATTTTTATTTAATAATTTATTTAATGATGATTTTAAAAGTAAAAAGAACATATATCAAAAAAACTGATAATAGAAAATTATCCTATACGAATTTTAGGCTAAAAACAAATAGATCAAATAGTCAAATTCCTATAATTATAGGAGCAAATTTATGGAACGCTATATGCTTATCAATGCAGTTCATCCAGAAGAATGTAGAATTGCGATTATCGAGGGGAACAAGCCTATTGAGCTTGAAATAGAATCAAATGCTGGAAAAAAATTAAAAGGAAATATTTATAAGGCGAAAATCGCTAGAGTTGAGCCTAGTTTACAAGCGGCATTCGTAGATATAGGTGCTGAAAGAAATGGATTTTTGCAAATAAACGATATTCACCCATCGTATTTTAAAAAGGGTTATACTAAAAAGAAATCCGTTTCTCAAATAAAAATTCAAGATGTCGTTGAAACTGGACAAGAGGTAATAGTGCAAGTAGTAAAAGAAGAGCGAGATTTAAAGGGCGCTACATTAACTACCTATCTTTCACTCCCAGGAAGATACATCGTCTTAATGTTAGGAAATGATAAAGGCGGAGTTTCTAGAAAAGGAAGTGCAAACGAAAGAAGCAGGCTAAAAAAACTTACTCAAGAATTGAAACTTCCAGATGGAATGGGAATTATAATAAGAACCGCTGGGCTTGATAGATCTCATAGCGAACTTTCTAGAGACTTATCGATACAATTAGACCTATGGAACAAGATTCAAAATAGAGCTAAAGAATCCTCAACCCCTACTATCCTTTATACAGATGGCGATTTTGCAACGAGAGTTATTAGAGACTACTTTACCCCAGCAGTAAGAGAGATAGTTATAGATAACCCTAGCACTTATGAGTTAGTAAAAGAGTTTGTGCAAGAGGTTATGCCACGCTATCGCTCTAGAGTAAAATTGTATAACCATCCAGAGCCTATTTTTACGCATTATAATATCGAAGATAGCGTAATTGAAACTTTTGAAAGAGAGGTAAAACTCCCTTCGGGTGGAGCTATCGTAATAGAACCAGTCGAAGCGTTAGTTGCTATCGATGTAAACTCTGGAAAGGGTACCGATGGCGAAGGAATTGAAGATACGGCCTTTAGAACTAACATGGAAGCTGCCGAGGTGATAGCATCCCAGCTTAGGCTAAGAGACTTAGGCGGACTTATAGTAATAGATTTTATAGATATGCTCGACAAAAAGCATCGCATAGAGCTTGAAAAAAAGATGCTAGAAGTTATAAAGGAAGACAAGGCGAGAATTGAAATAGGCACTCTTTCAAGATTTGGGCTTTTAGAAATGTCTCGCCAAAGGATACGTGCTTCTCTAGCTAGTCAAAGCCATATTACTTGTCAAAGTTGTAAAGGGCTAGGAAAAATAAGAAACCCAGAACTTATAGCGCTTGAGGTATTAAAGAAAATTCAAGCAGCCGTTATTTTAGGAAAAGTTTCTTTAGTGCAAGCTAGACTTTCGACTGCTCCTACGGTATTTCTTTTAAACAACAAAAAAAGAGAATTAACTAGACTAGAAGCAGAATATGAGGTAAGAATTTTAATCGTTCCAGATGCGAGACTTCGAGTTGACGAGTACGAGTTAGTGCTAAAAGCTCATGAAGATGATGATAATGGCAAAAAGCATTTAATCGATAGCAATAAAGCTAAAGAGTTAACGACAAAAAGCAAAAGCACATTTAAAAATAAAAGAAAAACACTTACTAAGAAAAGACGTTTCCCCACTAAAAAGGCAGAAAAATAGAGTATGCATTGGGAGAATGAAAAAAATATAACTAAAAAAGAAGAGACCGTAGAAGGCTATATAAAAAGGATTCGATTTCAAAACGAAGAAAACGGATTTAGTATTTTAGTAGTTGAAGACGAAGAAGCTTTTGAAGATGTGATAGTTACGGGAACTTCTTTTACAGTTTATGAGGGTTGCTACATAGTAGCTTCGGGATATTACGTAGTGCATCCTAAATTTGGTAAACAATTAAAAGCTAGCTCAATTTTAGAAACCATTCCATCGGATGTTAAAGGCGTAGAAAAATATTTATCTAGTGGAATTCTTCCTGGCGTTGGAGAAAAAACTGCTCAAAAAATCGTTGGATTACTAGGCAAAAATGCCGTTGAAAAAATCATAGAAGACCCTTTAGTTTTAAAAAACATAAAAGGGCTTTCAAAAAAAAAGATAGACAGTATTTACAATATTTTATTAAATGAGCAAAACGCTGGAAAAGCTCTAAGGTTTTTAATCGAGCATAATATAAGCACTGCTCTTGCAAATTTAATTTTTCAAAAGTATGGCGAGAAAAGCATCGAGATAGTTTCAAACGACCCTTACAGACTTTGCCTTGAAATTTCAGGAATTGGTTTTATAAAGGCGGACGATATAGCCTTTAAAATGGGCTTTGAGAAAAATGATAGACGACGAATAAAAGCTGGCATTTCTTATACATTAGAAAAGGCTACGCAAGACGGGCATTGTTATTTAGAAGAAAGTGTTTTAAAAGAAAGAGCAAAACAGCTTTTAGAGTTAGACGAAGATATCGCTTCGATAGATGTTTTAATAGATGAGCTAACGCAGGAAGATATTTTAATAAGGCGAGATAAGAATATTTTATTAAAAGAGTTTGACGAAGCAGAAAATTTTATTTCAAAGTATATTATAGAAAAAAGTTTAGTAAAAGATTTAGATTCGCTCTCAGAAAAGTTTATAGACGCCGTTATTCCTAGAATTGAGCTTTCGCAAGATATAAAATATTCAGATGAGCAAGTAAACGCTATAAAGTCCGTAAATAAAAACAAGGTACTTCTTATAACGGGAGGTCCTGGGTCTGGAAAGACGACTATTATAAACGGTATTTCTAAAATCTTTTTAGCTGCAGGAAAAACCGTGAAGCTTGCAGCGCCTACGGGAAAGGCGGCACAAAGGCTAAGCTCTGTTTGTGGAATAAGTGCGCAAACGATACATAGACTATTAAGATACGATCCTATAAATCAAGTATTTTTGCATAATTTAGAAAAGCCGATACAGGCCGACATATTTATTATCGACGAGTGTTCTATGATCGACATTCTTCTTGCTAAATCCTTACTAGAAGCCATTCCTAGAACTGCGACGCTAGTAATGGTAGGAGACAAAGATCAGCTTCCGCCAGTAGGTCCAGGGAGAGTGTTTGCAGATTTATTAGAGTTAGAGAGCGTGCCTAGAATTTTTTTATCTCAAATTTTTAGACGAAGTGAAGCATCGAATATAAACCAAGTAGCCTTTAATATAAATAAGGGGCTAACTCCTAGCATTCCTATTCCTGATGGGAACACTAAGTCGGACATATTTTTTATCCCTAAGGAGTCTCCTTTTGAGATATCTAATCTTATTGAAAAACTAGTTTCTTATCAGATACCTAATAAGTTCGGTTTTTCGCTAGATGATATTATGGTTTTAACTCCTATGAACAAGGGGCCATTAGGAACTACAAGGCTTAACAATAGGCTTCAAAGCATTATAAACCCGATAGAGGCTTTAGGAAGTGAGCAAGAGATTTTAGTAAACGACACATCGTTTAGGTTAAATGATAGAGTTTGTCAAAGGGTAAATAATTATCAACTAGGAAAATCGGGGGTTTTTAATGGCGACACTGGTATTATTACAAGAGTTAACTCTATCACTCAAACGCTTCGAGTGCGGCTTTGGGATGAAGAAGAGGTAGAGTATCAAAAAAACAACTTAGCACAATTGCAGTTAGCCTATGCGTTAAGCGTCCATCGTTCGCAGGGAAGTGAAATACCGTGTGTCGTTTTAGCACTTCATAGTTGTCATTATACGTTATTAGAAAGACAACTTATTTACACTGCTATTACTCGTGCTAAAAATCTTTTAATTATCGTAGGGCAGATGAAAGCTTTAAATTACTCTATAAAAAACCAGCAAGCTATAAAAAGAAATAGCATGTTAATAGAAAAAACCAAAGCTTTAGCGATGAATACATCTTATGTGAAATTTAAAGAAGAAATAGCAGAATAAAAATAACAAAATAAAAGTAGCAGAAATAGTAGAAATAAAAAAACACAAGCGATATCTCTTTTAGACGTTTACAATCCTTAGAGACATCTTTAGATTGCGTTTTGTATGTGCGGAATTTTACGCAAATTGTAAGAGCAAAAAGCTTTCAATTTTTCGATACTCCCTCAGCGTGCTTCGACCAAGTTGCTTTGAATTGCTTATCTACCAACTCCTTCGGTATAATTCTTCCAAGTGTTCTCGGCTTGCTTCTTCCGCTTCCCAACTATTCATCATTAAACCTCCAAACGCATAATACGTAGTACTTTAGGAACAAACTATTAACCAGTGAAAAACGCTTATTATAACTACAACCTTATCATTATTTGCGTCTTTCGCACGAACTTTATACTAGTCGTGCAAATACACAAAAATACTTCTTAAAAAAATTAATTTTAAAATCTCCTAAAACTTATCTACCCTACACCTAAACAAACTTAAAAAGATGATTGAAAACGCAGAAACCGCTACCATTAAAAATATCGGATTGAATGATAAAGCTATAAAAACTAATAACGATATAACTAAATATATAAAAAAATGATTTAAAAACTTTTTATAAGATTTTATATAACTAACTATCTTCTCAAAACTTAAAAGATTATCACCAAAAATAACTACACTTAAATTATCCGTCTCACAAATCAAAGGATCAAACACACCGATATTATGACGAACCTTTCTCATAACTTGCCTATCAGTCTGTAAATTACTAAAAAATAGCCCCTCTCCTATCGCATCTAATTTATCAAAATAACTCTTTATAGTTAAACCACCAAAAATATTTGCTAAACCTATACCTGCTCTTTTTCCAAGCTCCTCAACCCTATCTTCCGTCTCAGTGCTAACTAAATAAAAATTATCGCCTTGCTCACTAACATCTTTTACAAGCTTTTCTAAAGCCAATGTAAACTCTTCTTTAAGATCGAAATACCCTATAACCACATCATTTAACGCTACATAAATCTTCTTACTTTCCTCTTCTTCAGGCATAAAGTCAGACTCTTGGGCTTGAACTTTCATCTCGATCATAAAAGACTCTTCACCAATAACAAAACGAGCCCCTGCTAATAGTGCCACTACATTATAATCACTATACTCCACGTAGTCTTCAATTTTATACGCTTTAATTATTTCTTGCTTCTTTGCGATAAATGTATTTAATTTTTTTAATAATGGATTATCTGATTTAGCAAAAATAGAAAATAAAGCTTCTAATAAATACGCCTCATCTATTCTTTCATCATATAGTCTAAACTTATTTACACGAAAATCTTTCGAGAAAACTCCATCTGAAAAATCAAATATATAATTTTTAAGCGTTAGAAATTTATCGAGCAAAGATCTTTTAGTTATAAGAATATTACTAGAAAATGCTTCCTTTAATAAAAATTTTGAAAACGCATTTTTTAAAATAAAAACTTTTAAAAATGAAAATAACACTAAACAAGAAACTAAATATAACAAAATAGATTCAAATGAAATTTTAGAAATAAATAAAAAATTTATAGCAAAAGATATTAAACACGCTAAGAAAAAATAAAAATATACTTTCTTATTTAAAATTTGCTGTTTTTCACAAATAGCATTTTGACACTTAGATATATTATCATAGATGAACGTATCTTCCCACAAATTATCGACTTTAATTATAAGCTCGCCATTTAAAATTTTACTTCCACCAAAAGCATAAAGCTTTTTAGTTAGCATATCAGCCTCTGCCTCTCCTGCGTAAATTCTCTTAGAAACTATGGCTTCACCATCTACAACCTCGCCATCGAAAGGTAGCGTATCACCAATTTTTACGTATACTAAATCTCCACGCCTTAAATCTTTTAATAGCTTTTTTTGAACCGTTGCACTTTGTAAATTATCCGTGCTAGTTATATACACATAATCATCTAGCAAATAATCTTTCTCTATATTTAAACTCTCTTTTACCTTTTTTAAACCTGCTGTAAAACATATATTTTCAAATATAAAAACGATAGTACCCCAAAAAAAGAAATTTAAAAATATAGAACTAAAAGGCACAGACACGCTTTTTGTAGCTATTTGAAATGTGGCATATAGCCCAGAGATGATAATAGCTAAAATGGGTGCAAGGGAAATTTTATCTAAAACGCCTAACGTGCTATTTAAATATTTTTGGTATATAGGTTTAAGTAAATAATAAGAATTTACTATAAGCACGACTACGCTTAACGCTACTAATCCATTATGCTTATAAGTTTGCGTTAACTCTACCTTACTTAAATAATTTGAAGTGATATAAAAAAATAGATACGAAAAGAAAACTGCTAACAAATCGGCAAACGAATAATCACTATCTAAAAGACAACTTTTTTTGTTGTTTAGTTTTTTATTTTTTTTGTCTGAGAACTCATCATAATCACTCGCCTCTTTCTCTCCTAGTTTTTTACTAGTTTTCTTGCTAGCAAAAGAATTAGAAAAAAAATTAGAAAAAGGACTAGCAAGAGGGTCTGTTAAAATACGCCTATCTCTACTTTTTGCACTACTAGCCTCACTGCTAGTTTTGCTTTTATTATTTTTGTTTAAATCATTTTTTCTTGAAAATTCATCTAAACTACTATCATCTAAACTACTATGATGAGTCCCCATGATACACTACTCTCCACGAACAAATTTCTTTTTTGTTGGAACTAATTTTGATTTTTGTTCAAAAAGCACCCTTTTTCCTGCTACTGGATCGTATTTCATTAAAGAAAGTTTTTGTTCGCCTTTATTTTTTTTCTTATTTCTTCTAACAGTATAAAAATATCCCGTATCTGCCGAAGACATTAAAAATATAGTTTCTTTTGCAATCTTAGCCATTTCTACCTTTATATATAAAAAAATCACGTAAACAATTTATTTAACAATTTATTTACATTTATGTAATTACAATTATTATAATTAAAACTAAACTTAAATTAAAATTAAAAACGTATCTTACTAATATGCCTTAATATTACTAAAGTATCAAGTTTTATAACTAAAAAAAATATATAAAATAACGAAAAAACAAGCTAAAAGGACGAGATAAATAAATATGTTTAAAGAAAATCAAATAGTATTCGTAAAAACATTTAGAAAAGAAGGACGAATCGTCAAATCATTAAATAATAACTATTATTTAGTTAATGTTGGGGAGATTTCCATAAAATTGCGTAGCGATGCACTAGAAAACACCCCGAAAAACATAAATGCAAAGAGCA
The DNA here is from genome assembly GCA_050952645.1 of Bdellovibrionota bacterium. Classification (GTDB taxonomy): domain Bacteria; phylum Bdellovibrionota_C; class UBA2361; order UBA2361; family CAKMMH01; genus CAKMMH01. The sequence continues at coordinate 211,750 of JBMNLI010000010.1, forward strand.
CCGAAACCATCTCAAAAAAGCAAAAAAATAGAAAGAAAGACTCTGAGATTAGTAAAGCTTACGCAAACTCGATAAAAGTAAAAACCATAGACTTACACGGCGTAAAGGCTAAAGATTTAGAAGAAATAATACTACGTGAAATTAGCAAAGCGATTCTAGAAGGCTACAAGCAAATAAATTTAATGCATGGAATAGGGCACGGAGTCTTAAAAAACTCACTCCCTAAAATTTTAGATAAAATTAGCGCAGTAAGCCACTATAGAGAAACGAACAACTTAGGAGTTATGGCAGTGTATCTATAACATATAGAACATATATAGCTAGAAAACGTGTATCTATAAATTTTGACGCTTTAAGCAAAAGATGGCATTTATTTATTATTCATCATTATTTACAATTACTTATTTATTCATCATTTCCATTAAACTTTCATAAACTTTTATATGCGATATTTTTTGACAAGCATTCGTACCCGTTTTGCAAACTTTCGTTCCGTGGCGTCCGCAAGGCCTACACTTTAAACTTTTATCCTCAACTACTACTGCCCTATCGTTTTGCCAAGGACCAAAACCAAACTCTGGCACAGTTGCACAAAAAACTACGACATTAGGAACTTTAAAAGCAGATGCTAAATGTAGCATCATGCTATCATTACAAACTATCCCTTTAGCATTACTAGCTAGATACATCGTCTGCTCTAAAGATGTTTCGCCAGCTAAATTTAACGCCTTAGTATCCGAAGCTATATAATCACAAAGCTCTCTTTCACCTTTTGAACCCGTAAGAACAACGGAAAAATTATTTTCTAATAATTTTTTTACTAATGCTTTATATTCATCTGCATCCCATCTTTTAGTATTCCAAACACTCCCTGGGGATAATAAAACATAACCACCTAAATTTTTTATTTTTTCTATAAACTCTTTACCTATAATATCATCTGAAGCGGGATATAATTTTAAGTCTAATTTAAAATCATCTTTTATATTTAATCTTTCTTTTTCTTTTGAAAGTATAGATAAATTTCTTAGTGCATCGTGTCTCGATGTATCCCTTAACACTCTATCGGTATGCAAAAAAGAAAACTTAGCACTTTTAAACCCGATTCGTCGCTTAATTCTAGATAAGAATAGCAGCACCGCCGTTCGATAAGATTTTTGTAATACAAATACCATATCGAAATTATAACTTTTTATCTCTTTTAATTTTTCTAAAAATGGTTTTAACCCCTTTTGTTTTTTATTATAAACTAGCGTCTTTGAAACATTAGGATTATACTTAAAAAACACCTCTGCTAGCGGAGTAGTCAAAGTGTAAATCTCTGCATCTTTATAAAGCATCTTTATATTTTCCACTACTGGTGTCGACAAAATTACATCGCCTAAAAAGGCTGTTTGAAATATTAAAATTCTCATTTTACCATTACTAAATAAATTAATATAAAAAATAACAATATTAAGCCAAAGGTCAACATTATCCAAAATAAATTTTTCTCTATTTTAGCATAATTGATTTTTTCCTCTTCTTCTTCCTGCTCTAAATCTGATAAAGAAAGAGGCTCTATCTTTTCAAAAACATCTTTCCTTTCCGCCATTTTACGCTTAAGAACATCCGTCGCATCAAAATCACTATCTTCCCAAGATTTTAGGCTTTTTATAATTTGCTTTGCATTCTTATTTCTAGTTATCTGCTCTACATCAGCTTCCTTTTCCTTAGTAGGTCTCTCTTGACAAACATTTTCTTTATAAAATAAAACGTAAATAATGTAATCATCGATTGCAATTATATCTTTCGATATAACACTTTCCCTATCTGAAATTTCTTTATCATTTACGTAAATAGGAAGTTCTTTAGAAATACTATACACTAAAACTTGTGATTGACGAGACTCTATCACACACGCAGGCTTTTTGCTAGCACTATTAGCATTAAGATTTAACTGTCCGCCAATGCCACCTATAACTAAAGATTTGCCTAATTTGTTTAAAGGAAAATGAGTGATAAAATTATCTTTTTCAAAAACTGCAAGCACTCCAAATACACCATCGGGGACGTAATTTACATCTTGGGAAAAACCTATCACAACATTTGCTAACTGCAAAAACGTAGGATATGAAGCGATTTGCCACTTATTAGGCGTTGCCACTTCCCCCTCTACCCAAGAACCATTAGTGCTTTCTAAATCTTTATACATTAAAAATTCTTCAAACACCATCAACTTTCCGTGTTCACGAGAAATGCCAGACTCATTTTTTATTATATCGACATCCCCTTCCCTGCCTAACGTGTAATTGCCGACTGCTATCTCTTTTTCATTAGCAATCTTGCCCTCTTCTATTAATGAAATTTTTACACTCATCTATTATTTCCTAATATTATTTCCTAATATTATTTCCAAATATTATTTTTAAAAGTATAATTTATATTTTATATTTTATACGATCATTTTACACAATCTTAATTTCAAAAAAAACTTAATTTCCAAATAAATCTTCAAAAATCCTAGCCTTATTTTTTTCATCTCCTTTAGCAGTTTCTGCAACGCTTTGAACACCACCAAAACGTCTCATAAAAGGCTCTTTAATATATTGCGAAAGCATATCGAAATATTCTTTTTCCCCTTTAGACATTTGCGAAGAGTTTTTTAAAGAATAAGATAGCATCATAGAAATTTTAGTTGCGCTATCGTAAATTTTTTCATCTGATGCAAGCTTATTAAAAAGATTTATAGTAGTGTAAATTGCGGTAAGACTAGGTTCTCTTTGCACACGATTTTTTTTCTTTGCCACCTCGCCCATTTGGCAAAATATTCTAGTCTTTAAGAAAAAATCATTACATAAACTACAAGGCGATCTTCTATCAAAATTACTACTAGCTATTTCACTTACTCTCCATGCACGTCCATCTTTTTTAATCTCTTTACAAAACTGCTTTATTAGCTTTACATAACTTTTATCAAGCTTTTCTCTTTTAAAAAGTTTCGTATTATCTGCTTCAGCATAAGCGCCACTTACAAAAATAGCTTGCAAAAAAACTATAAAAACGGCAAACGAAACGGCAAGCAAAAGAAAAGAAACATCACTATGCGTGCGATATGTTAATTGGATCTTATCCTTTATATTTTCTATTATATTTTCTACGTTCTCGCCTCTATTTAAAACTAATAAAAAATTTTTTAAACTTACTTAAAAAATTATTTTTTTAGACTTTGCATTATAAAAATCTATCTTACTTAATTTTTTAGCTGCCACTTTATCTGCTATAATTTTTACGTGTGGGTGCATTTGCAAAATCGACGCTGGGCACATAGCACTAATAGAACCTTCTACACAACCTAGCACTGCATCTTGCTTGCTTTCCCCAAAAGCAAGTAGCACTATCTCTTTTGCTTCCATAATAGTCGCTATTCCCATAGTTATCGCATAATATGGCACTAAGTCTAGCGCACCGAAATCCGAAGTGTTAGCCTCCCTAGTATCTTCCATAAGGGCCTCTAGTCTAGTTCTTGAAGCGAGCGAACACGATGGCTCATTAAAACCTATATGAGCATCCCTTCCTATACCTAAAATTTGGATATCTACTCCACCTAATTTTTTTATTTTTTCTTCATACTCAGTGCATTCCTTTACTACATCTTCTGCCATACCATTTGGAATATTCGTATTTTCCTGCTTTATATTTACTTTTGAAAAAAGATGATGATTCATATAATAATGGTACGAGCCTTTATTCGTAGGAGGAACTTGGTAGTATTCATCTAAGTTAAAAGTTTTTACATTTGAAAAATCTAACCCCTCTTCTTTATGTAGCCTTGCGAGCTCTTCATATAATGGAATTGGCGTTTTTCCCGTAGCAAGACCTAAAACCGCATCGTTTTTTCTCTTTATAAAATTAGAGATTATTTTAGCACCTAAATTACATCCCACTATATTATCATCAACTATTATTACGTCCATTTTAAAGCACCTTTTAAAAAATATTTTTTATTCGTTAATTTTTTAAACTAAATTTACCAAGGCATTTTAACTATATTATCTCTTACTTCACTAGAAAAATTATTTAAAATTTTATCTACATAATCCTTAGTAGATATCTCTTTTAGTGCAACACTCGTTAAGTCTAAAAAGCAAGATACGTAATTGCTTTTATCTAGAGAATACGGGTCTGCATAAGTAGAGTTTGCCTGAAGTCTAGCGATGGCCGCCTTATCATACCTTTTGCCACTAGCTATCTGTGATTGGTAAGTTCCAAGTAAAATTTCTAATAAAGTAATATCATTGCCGATAGAAGCATTTTCCTTTATACCATCTGGAATCCAATCTAAATCTCTCCAACACTCACCACCTAAAACTTTCGCTGGTTTATATTGGTCGCTTATATTATGCAAGGCTTTCATCGTTGCACAATATACCGCTAAGTGCGTTTTATGTTTATCAAATGGGTTGTGAGTATAAATCTTTTTAGGGCGATATTTTAAAATCACCTGCTCGATATCTTTTGAAAGAAAATCGTTAGTTTCCTTAGCCATAGCTTCCCTGCTCGTGTAGCCTAGCTGTATTAGAAATGCGTAATCTCCAAGCTTTGCTGCATTTCTTTCTTCTTGTTTTCTACACTCTATCATTTCCTCTCTAGTATAACTCGCATAAGGACCCGAACTCGGGGAGCCTGCTCCATCCGTGCAAGTGATAGCTCCAAATTTTTTATCTGAATGGTAAGCTTCTAATATGGGCGGAAAGGACATTATCTCGATATCATCTTGATGAGCACCAATGGCTAAAAAATCGACATCTATTATATCTTGCTCATTATTTTTAGGAAAAAAAACATCTACATTACTATTATGGAATTTCATAACTACACCTTTAAATTATAAAATATAAAAATATATATAATAATTTAATAGATTATTTAAATTATGTAAAGATGCTTTAAAATACTTTAAATTATAAACTCTAATTATAAACTCTTAATATCGATAGAACTTATGATTTTTAAAAACGTATCTTCCCACTGCTCGGACATTTTGAAAACCTCTTCTTTTGATTTGTCGTTTATCACGCCACAGCTAAGAAAAACCACCTTATCTTCTTTAAATGGAAAGCTTGCACCAGTATTAACGCCATATTTTTTCTCACCGCTACTTTTTTTCTCTAGCATTCTAAAAAAAGTGAGTTCTATGCCCTTATGGCCGTTATAATGGACTATTTTATAATCTAAAGCCTTATGAGTTTCTTTTTCGTACCAAAACTCTTCAGTTTTGTTCATTTCTGAAAATAATTTATCTTTATCTTTATCCGTTGCTGCAAGCATTTCTAAGTTGTGCTTCTTTGTAGATTCTTGAACAGATAAACTACAGAAAACGTCTATATTAGAAGAAATAGCAAGGGAAGATGGAAAAAAATTAATTTCTACTAGATAAGGCTTCTTTTTGTCTTTTTTATTGTCTTTACTACCGCCTTTATCGTCATCATAGCTATCGAAATCTTCTATATAAGATGCATACTCTGAGGCTTGCCAAACGGTTGGGATTTGCAATTTTACATCTATTCCAAGTATGTCTTTTGCTTTATCCGACAAGGAATAAGTTTTATAAACATACTCCTTAGTAGGTGTAGAAACAGTTTTAGTAGCATCTTTTTTAGCATCTTTTTTAGTAATATCTTTATCGTCTTTAGCAAATGCAATACTAATAGAAATAAATGCCATAAATATAAATATGGTAATAGTAAGAAACCAAGGTTTCATCGAAACTAGCAAAGTAGAGTTTTTATTAAATATTTTCATACTAAAAAAATTATCAAATACTTATCTTTTTGTCTATAATATTTTACCTATAATATTTTACCTATAATATTTTACCTGTGATATTTTACTTGTGATACTAAAAAATTACGCACTAAAGCTTTACACACTAAAGCTTAAAGTTATATAATTTAAGATTGCTTAAAAACCTTTCCAAGCGTTCCTTTAGCTAGGCTATAAGGAACGTCTACGACTTGCCAAGCATTGTTTTCATTTTTTTCTACCGTATAACTTTTACTATCGCTTTCACTAAAATAGATGGTAAATTTTACCTTATCTTTTCTAATGTATTCTTTAGTTAGCTTAGTGCTTCTAAGCGATTTAGTAATGAAAAACTGCATTAACTCGCATCTTGAAATATTTTGTAAAGCTTTATTGCCATATTTAAGTTCACTTTGAACGACATTTTCAAACTCTTTTCTTGCTATATCTCTAATTTCACTTGCGACCTTGTCTGCGAGTGTTAGGATAAAGCTCTTTTCTTCTTTATTCGCTATCTTATTATCGTCTATTTTTTTCTCTTCTTTCTCTTTTTTCTCTTTTTTCTCTCCTAGGCTTCCTAATTTATTTTCTACAATTTTTTCAAGATTAATACTTAAAGAGGCTTTAGCTAAATTACCATTTTTTATATCTTTACATAAATTATAAGCAAACAGCTCTGGCGACTTTATTGTGCAAACGCGTAAATAGCATAGAAAGACTACAACTAGTAAATAAAAAATTTTCTTTAAGCAAGCAATTAGATAAGCAAATAGATAAGCAAATAGATAAGCTTAATAAAAAATAAGCCTAATAAATAAACTTAAATTTAAATATTAAAAATAAGATTAAATCTTTAATGCAAGGATTAAAATGAATAAAAAAATGCCGGGGGCGGGAATCGAACCCGCACGGGATAAAATCCCACAGGATTTTAAGTCCTGTGTGTCTACCTATTCCACCACCTCGGCAAATTATGTCGACGATTATATAAAAAGAATAAAGAAAAATCAATATTAAGAAATTATGTTTTTTAGGAGGGCTTCCCTCTTTATCTATCTTCTTTACCTATCTTCCTTTTTAATACCATTTTTTAACATCACATTCAATATCTTCTTTTATATCTTCTTTTATATCTTCTTTTATATCTTCTTTTACATCTTCTTTAATATCACTTTTATCTATAATTAAATGAAGTTCTTTTAATTGCGTCTTAGTTGGCTCTGAAGGAGCACCCATCATTAAGTCTTCAGCAGTTTGAGAAAGTGGAAACATTATTACATCTCGCACAGTTTCAACATTAGCAAGTAGCATTATAACTCTATCTATCCCAAAAGCCATTCCACCGTGAGGAGGAGCTCCATATCTAAAGGCTTTACACAAAGAAGAAAAACGTTGCTCTACTACTTCTTTATCGTATCCTACAACCTTAAAAGCCTTACAAAGCGACTCAAAATTATGGTTTCTTATAGCACCACTTGCAAGCTCATTTCCATTTAAAACCAAGTCGAATTGATACGCTAAAATATCGTAAATATTTTCCCTTTCAAAATCCTTTTCTCCTCCTTTTGGCATAGAAAATGGATTATGGCAAAACTCTGGCTTTAAAGTCTCTTCATTTTCCTCATAAAGTGGAAAATCTACTACCCAGCAAAACTTGTATGTGTTTTTTTCTATTTTATCAAAATCTTTAGCTAGTTTTAATCTTAAATTTCCCATATATTTTAAAACTTGCTTTTTTGTTCCCATTGCAATAAACACTAGCGAAACATCGCTATTTTTAATCTCGCAAAGTTCCTTTATCTTACATGCTTCACGCTCGCTTACGACCTTGCTTAAACTTCCTTTCATTTCGCCACCTTGAAACGTAAGATATGAAAGTTTTTGACCTTTAGAAATTTTATCAAAATAAGCTAAAATCTCATCAAACATTTTTCTTGATGGACAGGTTTTTACATTAAACTCTAATGCTATAATTTCTAGATTATTTTTTACTCCGTCTGCAAAAATTTTAAACTCGCTATCTTCAAAAACGCTCGTTATATTTTTAAGTTTATTTTTAATTCTTAAATCTGGTTTATCTGTGCCATAATCTCTTAAAGCATCTTTATAAGAAATCTTTGGAAACTCTGGTTTTGTAGTTTCATAATTAGAAAACTTAGAGAAAATCTCGTATGCTACTTTCTCACCTACTCTAAATATATCTTCCTGCTCACAAAATGCCATTTCTAAATCGAGCTGATAAAACTCCCCTGGCGACCTATCTGCCCGAGGGTCTTCATCTCTAAAGCAAGGTGCTATTTGAAAATAATTATCAAACCCAGAAACTACAATAAGCTCTTTAAAAATTTGTGGAGCTTGAGGTAGTGCGTAAAATTTCCCTGCGTGTAGTCTAGAGGGAACTAAGAAATCTCTTGCTCCTTCGGGAGATGAGCTAGTTAAAATAGGAGTGTGAAACTCTGTAAAACCTAAATCCCACATAATATCACGCATTTTTTTAGTAACGTAAGAACGCATTTTAATAATTTTTCTTACGCTCTCTTTCCTAAGTTCTAAAAATCTATACTCTAGTCTTATATTTTCTGGGGCGTTATCCTCCTTAGAAACTGTAAAAGGTAGCACATCACAAGCACTTAAAACCTTAAAACTTTCAACGCTTATTTCTATCTCACCCGTTGCTCTTTCTTTATTAACGAGTTCACCCCTTGAAGCCACCACGCCTTTTACGTGAATAACCGCCTCTACTCTTACCTCGCAAATCTTTTCAATTAGTTCGTCGCTAAAAACTAATTGCGTAATGCCATAATCATCTCTTAAGTCTACGAAAACTAAATGGCCTAAATTTCTTAAACTATCTATCCAACCAGATAGTAAAACTTTCTCACCTATATTTTCTTTTCTTAATTCGCCGCAAGTGTGTGTTCTATATTTATTTTTAACGAAAGTCATTTTATATAATTTCCCTTAAGTCTTTTTTAAAATATTTTATTATTTATCGATAAATTTTAGCACTTCATCTTTAATTTTTGAAGAGCCATCTAATATGACTCCACTAAATTTTGTATTAACTATTTTTTCATAATATTCTTTATTAGATAATTTAATTATAATATCTTTTAACTTTTCTATGAACTCTTCATCGTCTTGTTTTACGATAAAAGCTTTATTAGCATCTGCTAAAAACATAGCGTTAGGGAGTTGGTGATTTCCAGCCCCAGGAAGTGGAATAAAAATAGCAGGCTTATTTACCGCTAAAACTTCCATCACACTAGATGCTCCTGCACGTGAAATAATAATATCGGCAAACTTATAGGCCTCTACCATATCATCTATAAAGCCTACGATTTTTCCTTTAAAGTCGAGTTTTTTATATTCTTCTTTTATATCTTCTAGCGATTCTTTTCTACATTGATGATAAATAATAAAATTATTTTCTTTAAAAAATGGGATTAGTTCTAAAACCGTTTCATCTAATTTTTTTGCACCTTGGGAACCACCTAAGATTAAAATATTTTTTATTTCATCTCTTATTTTAAAATCTCTTAACTCTAAAAGACCTTTTTTAAGAGTATGGCCAGTATATACGGCTTTTTTAGATTTTCTTAATTCGCAATTAGGAAAAGCCACCATTACTACGTTTGCTATTTTTGAAAGCACTTTATTGCTTATCCCAGGGGATAAATCGAGTTCATATATAAATGTAGGCACTCCTTTTAATCTTCCTATTAAAACTGGCAAAAATGATACGTAGCCCCCGACGCCTATTACTATATTTGGCTTATACTCTTTAAATATTTTTATCATTTGAAAAATCGCTTTAGGAAGCATTTTTAAAAATTTTAAAAAGCCTTTTATCCCTAGATTTCTAATGCCTACTATTTCAACAACTTTTCTATTAAAACCAAAATCGTCTATCAATTTTTTTTCTAACGGGCGTCCTGCTCCTATGAATAAAATTTCTAGATTTTCTATATTATTTTTTAACTCTTCTGCGATAATTCTTGCGGGGAATAAATGGCCTCCAGTGCCACTAGCCGCTATAATTACTTTCGTTATTTTTTTTGTATTTGAGATATCTCTTGACATATGAAAAACACGTTTGAAAGAAAGCCTGCAACAGAACTTGAATCTGTGACCTCTTCCTTACCAAGGAAGTGCTCTACCAACTGAGCTATGCAGGCATAAAAACTTTTTTATTTAAGCTTAGCTTAAAAAATTTAAATAGCCTACAACGGGAATTGAACCCATAACCCCTTCATTACGAATGAAGTGCTCTACCAATTGAGCTATGTAGGCCTAAGCTAAAAATAAATAAAAAAAATAAATAAAATAAAAAACTATAAATATAAATTAAAAAAATATATATATAAATATATGTATATAAATATATAAAGAACAATAAATACAATATATTTATTTAATAATATTTATTTAATAATATTTATTTAATAATATTTATCTAAATATTAACTAGATATCAAAAAAGCTTCAATACACAATAAAGATACTGAAGCTTTTTTTATAATAGTCTATACCATAAAATATATTTACGATGCGGACTAACGTTTAGAAAATTGAGGACGTTTTCTAGCTTTATGTCTACCGTATTTTTTACGTTCTACCTCTCTTGCATCTCTAGTAAGGTATCCTTCTTTTTTAACCGCAGGGCGCAACTCTTCTTCCATCATAACTAGAGCTCTTGCGATACCGTGTCTTACAGCGCCAGCTTGTCCCGACTTTCCACCACCTTTTACGTTAACTAAAACATCATATTTTTCTAGAGTATTAGTTAAAACTAAAGGTTGTTTTAAAATCATTTGCAGGGTTTCTCTCGGGAAATATTCGACTAATGGCATTCTATTAACTATGATATTTCCGTTCCCGTTTCTTAAATATACTATAGCAACGGAGGTCTTTCTTTTTCCTACTGCTTGAATTCCTTCACCTTTGATCATTTTTTAATTTTCCTTAAAAATAATTAAATTTAATTTGAAACTTTCGCGCTTTTTACCACATACGTTTTAGGATTTTGAGCTATATGAGGATAATTAGCATCTTTATAAACTTTTAGTTTAGTCATAAGCTTACGACCAAGAGGACCTTTAGTTAGCATACCCTTAACTGCGCTAGTAATAATTCTTTCAGGGGTTTTTTCGAGCATTTTACTAGCGGTTTGTGATTTAATTCCCCCAACGTAGCCAGTGTAGCGATAGTAATTTTTATCTTGAAGTTTATTGCCAGTTAATTTTACTTTACTTGCGTTTATTACGATAACGAAATCACCGCAATCAACGTGAGGGGTATAAGTAGGTTTGTGTTTTCCTCTAATTAAGGTAGCCACTTCAGAAGCTAATCTTCCAACGGGGATATCCGTTGCATCTACTACATACCACTCTCTATTTTTCAAAGCTTCTTCTTTACTTAAAGATTTAGTCGTTTTCATTTAGAGTAATCTTCCAAAAAAAATAAATATCAAATTTTAAAAATAATAATAAATAAAAAATCTTAAACTTAATAATTTTAATTTACTTAAATAATTTACATTTAAATAACTTACACTTAAATAACTTACATAGTAATTTATTTTATATAGATCTTTATCGCAGAGTAAGACTATAAACTAAAAAGCAATAATACTCAAGGACATCGAAAGAAATTTTTTTTCCTAGAATTTTTAAATGGCTATAAGTGGGCTTGAACCACTGACCTCGGAATTATGAGTTCCGCGCTCTAGCCAGCTGAGCTATATAGCCAAAATTTCCATAGCAATAGTTTTAAAGAACTAAAAATTGCTTTGTTATTCTCACAGTATTTTTAATAAAAATCAAGACTTATAAATAAAAAAATTATTAGCCCCGATAGGTTAGCAAGGCGAGCCTTCAAAGTTTAAAAAGCTAAAAGTTATTTATCTTGCCTAAAATAATGCAAGATGATAGAAATATTTAGTAAATATAAATCAATCTCTGCAAAGGATTCTCTTTAAAAGGATTTTTAAAAGATATAAACAAGAAATAATAAGAAATAAATAAGATAGGTTTCAGTTATGGCAGTAACGATATTTTTTTTTAAACAAGATAGCACTTTTGAGGTTTCAAATAAAATTTCTAGTCTTTCAAATATGAAAGCCGATTACTATTGGGTAAACGTTCAGATAGAAGACACGGCAGAGCTTCCTCAAATTGCAAAGTTTTTCAAACTCCACGAATTATCTGTCGAAGACTGTATGACGCCTCGCCACTTTCCAAAGATTGAAGATCATGGAGCGTATATTTTCGCTATATTTAGAGGATTAAAATCAAAACTAGATATTTGGGAAGATTTAGTAAAGTATGAAGATATAACTCGTGAAACAGAGGAAGAAAATTTAACTCACAAGCTTGCTTTATATTATTCTAAGAGTTTTTTAATAAGCGTGCAGACTATCCAAATTCCTTGGCTTGAGGCTCTTATAAGGCAGATAAAATCTCAAGATAGCATCACATCTCAATTTACCCCTCCCCTTTATCTATTTTACAGACTAGTCGATGTGCTAGTAGATAGGTTTTCAAGAGGACTATCGGAATTTAATGAGGCTATCGATACGCTTGAAGATTTAGCTATTGAAGAAACTGAGGATTTTAAAATATCCTATATTTTACAGATAAAAAGGAAGCTTACTTATTTAAGACAGATAAGTAAAGACCAAGAACTAGTTGCGCAAAAAATTGAATACACTACCGATATTACGCTAGATCATTCAATGAAAAAATATTTTAGAGATATTAGAGACCACACAATCGATATTTCTAAAACCATAGATAAGCAAATTTCAGACGTGCTATCTATTCGAGATGCCTACTTAGCGTTAGTAAATGTAAAGTTAGGCGATATTATGCGAATTTTAGCCATTATTACTACTATCGCCGTGCCACTAAATGTTATCGTTGGACTTTATGGAATGAACTTTGAGGTTATTCCACTACTACACAACGAGTCTGGCTTTTGGATAGTATCGGTTTCGATGGTTATAATTTGTGTTTTAATGCTTTTATTTTTTAAAAAGGAGCGTTGGCTATAAGGACTTTAACATTTTAAAACGTGAATAACTAAAATTATTTAAAACAAATTTTTGGAACTATTTTTTAAACTATTTTGGAAACTATTTTTTGAAACGATAAAGAATATTTTGAATCTAAATAGATCCCCCCGCCCTTAGGAAAATCTTAGGAAAAATAGGTCTTACAAAAATTTAGTCAAGACTCTTTTTTCTGTGTGTTGTTTCTGTGTGCTAGGGGTGAGATTGTAGTATAAGAATTTATTTTAAAACGCTTGCACATTATTTGTGTATTAACTTATTTGCATTAACTTGCATTACGGTATATTACAATTTACATATTACAAATACAAAGCGAGCTATCTTGACTAATAAATAAAATTAACATAAAATAGTCGTTATCTTAAGTGGCTTAGAGTTGATACTTGACTCAAGCAAAGTTGTAAATGAATTCCCCTTAAGCTGTTAAATATCTTAATCTTAAGGCTTAAAGGAAAGATAAGTAAAAATCTTTTTTCAAAGTATTTCGTATATAATTTAAGATATAATTTAAGATTATTTAATTTTATTATTTTAAGCTTCCAATTAGTAATTAACAATTTCTATTAAAATTTTATACTTTAATGCAACATAAAAAATGTAATATAAATATATAATTATCGTGCTAATTGCAATGCAAAATGTGCAATGTAAAATGTGCAATGCAAAATTTTATGTATTTTAAAGCTTAAGTTTAAAGTTTAATTTATTACTTTAATTTTATTACGTAAGAAGAATTATCTTAAAATAATATTTAATAAATTTTAGGTAAGCTTAAAGAAATTCTTTCTTGGAATAAGTTTTATCGCAAAAAAAATATTATAAATAAAAATATTATAAATATATAAGTGCGAGTAATATAACAAAAATAGCATAATGCATTTGCAGGCAAGCATAAGAGTTTAAAGCCATGCTATTTTGCAAAAACTTTATAAGAGAATTTCTTTAAAAGAGAATAAAAAATAATATAAAAAAACAAATAAAGGAAAAATTAATTATGAATTTAAATGAATTAAAAAAGCTAAAAGCTGAGGATTTAATGAAACTCGTTGAAGAGTATGATATAGAAGGCGCAAACAATATGAGGCGTCAAGATTTAATTTTTAGTATCCTAACTGCTCGAGCAGAATCAAACGGAAACATTTATGGCTCTGGCGTTTTAGAATGTTTGCCCGATGGATTTGGATTTTTAAGAGCTCCCGATTATAACTATCTCCCAGGGTCGGATGATATCTACGTTTCTCCTGCTCAAATTAGAAGATTCGGATTAAAAACTGGAGATACCGTTGAGGGGCAAATTCGCCCTCCAAGAGAAAAAGAGGGAGAGCGTTATTTTGCATTATTAAAAGTAAACTCCGTTAATGATGATAAGGTTGAGGTCTTAAAAAAGAAGACTCTTTTTGATAACTTAACCCCGATTTATCCCGAAGAAAAACTTAACCTAGAAAGTCAAAAAGGCGGATTTTCCCCTAGAATTATCGATTTATTTTCACCTATTGGAAAGGGACAACGTGCTTTAATAGTAGCACCTCCAAAAACTGGTAAAACCATATTGCTACAAAATATAGCAAATGCTATTACGGAGAACCACCCAGAGGTTGTTTTGATAGTGCTACTTATAGATGAACGCCCTGAAGAGGTTACGGATATGGAAAGGTCTGTAAAAGGCGAAGTTATAAGCTCAACGTTCGATGAGCCAGCACAACGCCACGTGCAAGTAGCGGAGATGGTAATTGAAAAGGCGAAAAGATTAGTAGAGCATAAAAAAGATGTAGTAATTTTATTAGACTCTATTACGAGGCTTGCGAGAGCTTACAACTCTGTGGTTCCACCTAGCGGAAAGGTGCTTTCAGGCGGTGTAGACTCGAATGCTCTTCAAAAGCCAAAAAGATTTTTTGGTGCCGCAAGAAATATTGAAGAGGGAGGAAGTTTAACTATTATTGGAACTGCTCTTATCGATACTGGTTCAAGAATGGATGAGGTTATTTTCGAGGAATTTAAGGGAACTGGTAATATGGAGCTAGTCTTAGATAGAAAACCTGTCGAGAAACGCATTTGGCCTGCTATCGATATCAATAAGTCGGGAACTAGAAAGGAAGAATTATTGATAGATGAAGAAACTCTACAAAAAATCTGGATATTAAGAAAAGTAATAAATCCTTTAAGCGTTGTAGAAGCTCTAGAATGGCTACTAGACAAGATGAAAGGCACTAAGAACAATAAAGAGTTTTTAGATATGATGAAAGGGGCATAAACTTTAAGTTCTTTATATCTTTTTAGTTCTTCACATCTTTAAAGTGAAAGAGAAAAAGAAAAAGAAAGAGAAAAAGAAAGAGAAAAAGAAAAGAAAAAGAAGAAAAAAATAGAAAGCAAGAAAAAGAAGCGTTCTCTTTTTTTTTCTTACAACTTTTCTTATAACTTTTCTTACAGCCCTTGCACTATATACCAAAGGCCAAAAAATCCGATTATAGTTTTAAATATAAACAAGTCTGCGAATATTTGCCATCTATTTAGAATCTTAGCTAAAAGGCATAGAGAAATATCGCAAAGTAAAAAAACGAATAAAAAAGGGATAGACTTTTCAAAAGCTATTTTTAACGAACTTAATATAAAGGTAAATATTTCATTATTCGTAATATTTGCATCTAATGAAAAATAAGTCGCATCTATTATCGCTCTAAAACTTTCTTCAAAGCCCCCATAGAAAATCCAAACGAACCAAACATACTTGCTAACTAATGTTGAGAAGTAAGATTGCGTCTCTCCTAATATGGGATTTAACACATACGAGGTATTAGCTCCCCTACCTGCATCGAAAAGCTCCGCCATAACGCTAGCTATATAAACTTTCATAAAGACTTGAACTGAAAATAAAAAACCGATTAGAATTTCATAATAATAATTTTGACTTTCTAAAGTATGACCTGCACAAAACACAACAAAGAAAGACATTAGAAACGACAGCACGCACTTAGTTACAGTCGAGGATATACCGCCAGCTATAGGAACTAAGATAAGGAATGATATAAATCTTAAAAAATAACTAAAAAAACTTGTTAAATAAACATCAAAAGCAATCATATACTTAGCGATCCATATTTTATTATTTCTACAAATGCACTATTAAAATAGTTGATAACCAAAGTATAAAAATAATTAAAACAAAAATAAAAAGTAGCAAAAACTACGATACACTTAACTATATAAGATAAACTTTGCTCTTGGATTTGCGTTATAGTTTGCAAAAATGCTATAAATATCGAGCATAGCCCACTTAGAAGCAATGGAAGCCCAGAAACGATTAAAATGATAAGAACTCCTTGAACTAAAAAATTTGTATTCATAAATCACCTTACCAAGCAAAAAAAAGGCTCTTCACGTTTTAAGTGGGTTAAGGACCTTAAAATTAGTATCACGCACCCCACGAAATAGGGTAGAGCGAGGGCTATACCCTCTCCCTCCCGTCGCACCGTACGTACGGGTCTCGTATACGGCGCTCCATTAATATAATATCAAGTAATACTCAGGTAATACGTCAAAGGGTCGATTAAACCAATTCGTTCCTTTGTTTTACGCCCCAATATTTTAGGGCTTAATGCATAATTCACTACGTACCACGAACTGCGTCTATACCAGCCGAGTCTGCTGTTAGCAACCTTATAGATTTCTTCATTTCTAAAATTGCAACCAAGCATTCGGTTCAATTTCTTAAGATTTAGATAGATTCGTCTCGGCAATTTCCACTGTTTAAGTATTATAACCCTCACTTTGTGTCTAAGCCATTGACCATATTTATCTATAAAAGTCTTAAGAGTTCCTATCTTATAATAGTTTATCCAACCTTTAATTAACCAGCTTAGCTGTTGAAATGTCGAACCTAACGTTCGTGCCATTGCCTTCCGTCTACAAAGAATTTCTCTAGTTTTATCATAGAGTTTTCGTTTGCGATCTTCAGCAGGTTTACATTTCCAAGTTTTATACCCACTCTTCCAGTAGGTAAAGCCTAAGAAAGTGCTTTCCGTCGGCCTAGAGATTTTACTCTTACTTGAATTAATTTTAAGTCGTAGCTTACGCTCCAACCAACTCGCAACGGACTTCATTACTCTATTAGCAGCCTTTTCACTTCTAACAAATATATTACAGTCATCGGCATATCTAACAAACTTAAGTCCTCTTGCTTCCAGTTCCTTGTCGAGCTTATCAAGGTATATGTTAGATAATACTGGGGATAATGGACCTCCTTGCGGAACTCCTTTCTCACTTACAGTAAACAATCCATCTTCCATTATACCAGCTCTTAAGAACTGTCTTATCAATCGTAGTGTCTTCGCATCTTTGATGCGTTCCCTGATTATCGAAATTAATTTGTCGTGATTAACAGTATCAAAATATTTCTCTATGTCTAGGTCTATAACCCAATCATAGCCTCTTTTCAAGTACTCAAGAGTTCTATATACTGCTAGATGGCAATTCCTTCTAGGTCTAAAGCCATAGCTACTATTACTAAAATACTTTTCGTATCCGCGTGCTAGTATTTGCGCTACCGCTTGTTGAATTACCCTATCTACTACTGTAGGTATTCCTAAAGGTCTCATCTTACCATTAGCTTTAGGTATATACACTCTCTTAACTGGACTCGGCTTATAATTCCCTTCACGTATCTGAGATTTTATCTCTTCTCTGTGAACGGCAAAATAGTCTTCAAGCTCATCTACTGGCATATCATCTACACCAGATGCACCTTTATTTCGCTTAACAGCCTTTATAGCCTCATCTATATTTTTGTCTGATATAATTAGTTCAATCAATTCCACCTGTTGCTCCTCCCTCTGTTTGTAAAGCTACTAGA
This sequence comes from Bdellovibrionota bacterium, assembly GCA_050952645.1. Classification (GTDB taxonomy): domain Bacteria; phylum Bdellovibrionota_C; class UBA2361; order UBA2361; family CAKMMH01; genus CAKMMH01. The sequence goes on from JBMNLI010000010.1 coordinate 229,452, forward strand.
AAACACCCCCTCTATCTTCTGCCCCCACAGGTTACGTTCCTGTTTGTTAGGCATATCTTCAATTTCGGACTCTTCTAGCCTTGCTTACAGTGATTCACAATATATTAACGTTCAACCCTTCCTTGAGTGGTGTCTCAAGTACTATGGTATCAACTGACTTCCAGATATAAGCTTTATATCGCACGTGCATAGCACGCTATCTGGACCTCCGGGGTAAGGCATAGTTCTTTCACCAGACAACCTCCAGATTTACTCGTTTGGTTTTACGTTTGTCTTTAGGGCTTCGGTTTGTAGCGCAACCTCACCCACCATTTAGCCTTGTATCTGGTTTCTGTTCGTAGGCTCCTTGGTTTTGATCCGCCACTTCCTTCACTCTAACATTACTGCTTCGAGCTTGTGGCATCACTACACTTGGTGACAACTACCCGTGACGGGACTTTCACCCGCTAGAACTATGTCGTGCCCGGCACACGCCCAAAAGAAAATTGACTTTAAAGAAATTTGCATAAAATAAATTACTTTAAATATAGTTGTAATTTTTCTTTAAACTATAGCTAGTTTTCTACAAAAGCCAATTTTCTTTTAAGCTAACCCAAAAAACAATTTTTCTAACCCACCTAAAACGTGAAGAACCAAAAAAAAATCAATTTAGAAACGATAAAATTAAAGATTTCCCTAAAAGTAGCCACCCATCTATAAGCACAAAGATTAATATTTTTAATGGGAGAGATACTAAAGACGGCGTAAGCATATACATTCCAAGCCCTACTAAAATATTTGCAACGATTATATCGATTATTAAAAATGGAATCAGTAAACTAACACTCATAGCAAAGGCCTCTTTTAGTTCTGAAAATAAAAAAGCTAAAAGCACTATAGGGAAACTTTCTTCATCTCTAGTTTTTAATTCTTCTTTTTGAACTTTTAAAGCTTCTAAATTTTTATTTAAAACTTCTTTGCCATCTTTAAAAACTATTTCTTTATTATTTTCTTTATTTTTTTCTTTGCTAATTTCTTTATTACTTACTTTATTACTTACTTTATAACTCTCATTATTGCTTTCATTATTGCTTTCTTTATTGCTCTCACTATTGCTTTCTTTACTTTTCTCAATATCGTGTTTTTTAACTATATCTTTTTTTATATCTACTAAAAGAGCTAACTCTTTTTTCCCTGAATGCTTAAGCATAAAATTTTTCCAAGGAACTGAAATTTTTTTGAAAATATCCATAGCATCATTAAATTTAAATTCTTGAAGCTTTACATTTTGAAAGCTTTTAGCGATATCATGCGATTCTTCATACACGGGGTACATTATAAATAGGCTCAAAGAAAATGATAAAACTAAAATTAAGATATTCCCTGGGAATTGTTGCGTGCCGAACCCATTTCTTAAGAGCGTAAGCACTATGCTTATTTTTAAATACGATGTGCAAACTCCTAATATAATAGGGATAAGCGATACTAATAAAGTTATAAAAATAAACCACATTGGATTTATAGCCATGCTCGTGTTCATACAGATTGCCTTAAAATAATATTTCTAACGTTTAAGCCTTTGCTTTTTAAAGTCTCTAAAATTTTTGTTCTCTCTTTATGAAAATTTAAATAATCCTTGTAAGAATTTATAGAAATATTTATATCTACTATATTTTGATTTTCTAAAAAATTTAAATTAAATAAGTTTCCAGCCTCTGAGGTATACTCTAAGGAAATACTCGAGCCATTTTCAAACTTTTGAACGCTAAGCTCATCAATCCTTTCTTGAAACTTTTCAAAGCTTAAGAAACTCTCCGATGCGTTCTTGTTTTTGCTTTGCTCTCCGTTAAACGATGTATCAAAAAAACTATTATCATTATTTTGAACTATTACGCTTCTATTGTCGCACTCCTGTAAACTATCGCTTGTGCATTCTAAATTTGTGCTACGCTCGACATCACTTTCTATTTCTTCTATAAAAGATTTTTCTTTTTCTCCATCTAATTCTTTGACTTTAAGGCTTGCCTTATCTTTTTCAAATAAGTCCTTAAATCTTTTTGACACGATAAAAGTTTCAATATTTTCCGTCGTCTCTATATTTTCTTTCTTTATTTTTTGAGTTAATTTTATATCTTCTATTTTTTTATAAATAAACTCTAGCATCTTATTAGACTTATTTAATTTCTTGGTTAAGTCTTGAGTTTTAAGCTCTAGCTCGCTTGCGATCGCCTTGTTCTTTTCTAAATCTTTCGACTTTTCTACGATTCTCTTTTGCAAAAACTTTAAATTATTTTTTGCGTCTTTATCATCTTTAGTTTTTCTTTCTATAAAAGAGCTTCTTACTCTCTCAAAATCGCTATTTTTTTCCTGAATTCTCGTTTTTACTTCTTGAAACTTTACGTTTTCTTCTCTTAAGCGATTTTCAAGCTCAAGCTTTGATATAGTGTCGTATTCATATTTTTTTATTAGAAAATCTTTTTCTTGCATTTTTTAAAACTACGGCTTAAAAAAATTAAATACCATTTTGAAGCTTTCTAACGCTTCCTACGCCTGCTTCTGCTACCCGAGAAACGAGTTCGACTTTCATCGCTAAATTATTTACATTTATCTGACAACGCATTAAATCTTTTAACTCGTTCATAGAATTTTTTTGCGTCTCCGATACCTTATCGGTTTTTATCGAATCGGTTTTTATCGATGTGAAATGTGATAGATAATCTTTAAAACTCTTATTCGATACAGCATTATTTAAAAGATTATCGTCTAGACCCATGTTTTTTAATGAATTTAAAAATGAAACTTTCACTTGCTTTTCTCCTATCTTTTTTAGTGGTTTAAAAAATTTTACTTTCCTAAATGCTCTCCTAAATAAAGATATCGAAGAAAATTTTTAAAAATTTCAAAAAAATTAAAAAAGAATAAAAAAATAAAGAATAAAGAAAATAAAAGAAAAATATCTTAAAGTATATTAAAACTGCTATGCAGTTTTTTCATAGCTTAAAACATCCTTTAGTCCGACTAATAAAAGGAATACTAGCAATACCTCACTATCTCCAATATTATATTCGACTAATCCTGCTAACTGAGACGATAAGATTGAAAGTCCGATAATATAGACGTAGTCTTTAGCTTTGCTTTTACCTTGGCTTTCACCTTTAAAAGAATTTTCACCTTTAAAGGAGTTTTTAAGGAGCAAGAATATCCAAATTAGATATAAAAATAGATTAAACACACCAAACTCGACTATAATATTTAATAAATTATTATGAAAATGGTTTAAGTATGATGGAATATCGATAGAGTAGCTAGCAAGATTTCTACTAGCCTTATACCCAACGCCTAAGGGGTACCTAGTCATAAGTTCTCCTGCAACTTTCCACATTGAAGCACGCCCTCCAGATATAAAAAAATGGCTTTTCGAACTTAGCACTCTTTCTCTAATTGGGGTAAAACTAAAAAACAAGATTAAAAAACATACTATAACAGGCACTAAATGCTTTCTATTAAATTTAAAAAATAAAATTAGCGTGGCTACTATAACACCTATCCAAGGTCCTCTTTTTAAATTTAAAGCAAATGAGGCAAAACAAATCGGAGCATACAGCAAAACAAAATTCCTGATATCCGTAATATTCTTTTTCTTTATAACTACGCTTATAACAAAAACACTTAAAAGCAAAAACGATGCTAAGAGCAATATAGAATAGCTTTCAAAATATTTATGCGAGAACCCAAATAAAAGTCCTATTGTAAATAGACTCATTGAAAACACGCCTTCGCTAGTTTTTATATCGCCTTGACGTAAAAATATAATTCCAAAAATAAGCGGCAATGTTAGCGCAAGTTGCCCAGACTCGCTAAGCTTTCCTACAAAAAAGTTCGGAACTAGCTCGCTTCCAAAAGCCTCTTGAAAAATAGTGTGAAATGAAGATATAGTTTGCCCTAAGGCTAGTAGCGAAATTAAAAGCAAGGCTTTCGATTTATCCGTATACTTAAAAACGGCAGGAATTAGCAAAAAGTAAAAACACAGCGTGCTTAAACTTTTTATACTTTTAAGTGGAGTTAGATAGCAAAATGAAAAAAGGAAAGCAAAGATAAAAAAATAACTAATATATTTACGTTCCTCAAAAAAGAGATCTTTTAGTTTAAAATCTCTAAGAAGATATATTAAAATTAGCGGTATTATAAACGCCAAGGCAAAAGATAGCTTAATAGGTATCATTAAAAACGATAAATAGACTAAATACTCTATCTTTCTTTCACTTAAATTCTTTAGCATTTTTTAGAAGCCTTTAAAAAAGTAGTCTTTTAAAACTTATAATTTTTCAAATTTTTGAAACTTTTTTTATAATACCATAATCTTAATATATTAGGAGTAGCTTTTTTAAAAAGAAATTAAACTTAAATTTTTTTTAAACCAGTTTTTTTAAACCTATTTAATAGAGAAAAATATGAGAGCTTTAAAATTATTATTATTTTTACTAATTTTGCCATGCAGTATTTTACTAGGAAGCAGCGCCTTTTCAATAACATTAGATGATTCGTTTTTAGGAACGTCTAGCACTAAAATAAGAGTTCTCCTTGGCGAGCCTCTAGAAAAAGTTGAGTACAAACTGCTTAACAAGTCTAGCTTTGTATACCCAGAGTACGTTCTATATTTTAAGGATGAGGCTTTACAAAAAATCGTATATAGGAATGAAGATGAGTTAGCGAAAAAAGATGTAGCTAAAACTCCAAGTGCAGAAAAAATAGATGACAATCCAAATTTAGTAAACGAAATGTTTTCAAATTAAAATTAAAAAAATAATTTTACAAAAATAAAAAAAACTAGAATGATAAAAATAAACACTTGTGTTTTTTGTAAAAAAGTTGTTTCATTATAGTTGTTGTAACCCGTTTTTATTTTATTTCTTAAAAGCAAATCTTTAGTTATGGATTTGCTTTTTTTTTGCTTAAAAAATAAAATTTTTATTTTTATTTTTACACTATAAAAATAGGGGTATTTTCGCATCTAGCAATTTAAATTTATATCTAAATTTCTTGAAAATATTTTTATCAAAGTGAATCTAAGTAATAAGTAAGTAGTAAATAAGTAGTAAGCGAGTAATAAGCAAATAGTAAATAAATAATAAACGAGCAGTAAATTAAAATGGTTTTAATTTTAGGAACTATAAAAAATGGATTTTATAAACGCAAATTTTAATCTTCAAATTTTTGATTATATGATTTCTCACTACCAAGGAAAGTATGCTTTTACGACTATCCTTTCAACATTAAATTCTACTCATTATAAATCTGGCGAGCAAATATTCGTTAAAAACGATCTTTTAAAATTTGAAAAGATGCGTAGCGAAGTTGTTCAAGAGCAAAAGGTATTTTTCGATAGAGGCAAATGTAGCAATGATGATGTAGAATACAGAACTTTAAAAAGTTCATTAGAGCAAATGTCCATGGACTTATTAAATCACGCTGAAAAAGTAGACCCGATAATCGATGCGACCGACTACTCTTCTGATCCTGAAAAAGTTAATTTTCTAGTAGCATCTTATGGTAGAGTTTGCTACCAGAGAATGCACCAATTTAGCTTTAATTTAGACTCTGCTATTACTCTAAATCTTAGGCAAGAAGCTGCAGGATTGCAAAACTTAAGAAGCGTAGCTATTCAAAATATGTCGAACTTTGATGGCTTCGTTCAAAATACTATGCTCTCAAAACAATTGATACCTAAAGAAACCTACATCGCATTTTGGGAAGATTGCGTTTCAATTGGTGCTACACTAAAAGCGGCTTGTCATGATATCGATATGTTTATTAAGCTAAGTGAAAAAGATGATTTTGAATACACAGATTATCCGTATATTCATCAAGATGAAATGGCTAGCTGGCAACAATTAAACGTTATCCCACAAAGTATAGGCTACTGGAAAGCTTGCGACTTTACTCCATCGAAAGCCGCACCTTGGATAAGCGTAAATATAACGGATCCTTTTTTATGTCTTACTAGTTTAAAATATAAACTAACCGTAGATGATACATCTTTATGTATGCAACAAAATATTCCTTTAGTTTTAGCAAGACGTTGGATAGCCCTTGGCGTTCCGTTAGTAGAGGGAATAGAAAGAATGAAAAAAGGAGAAATGCCACCTCTAGTAAAGGAAGGTGAAAGAATGCTTTAAAAAACTTAAAGCTTAAAAAAAACTTAAGGCTTTAAGAAAAAACCTAAAGCCTTAAAATTTTTTTATTTAGCGTATCCTTGATTTCTCGCTCTATAAAAATCGGTTAGCTTTTGAAGCACACCTGCACAAACGCTTACGATTTTTCCCCACCCAGTAGGAATAAATGAGAAAACTTTTTTTGCTATACCTAACCCAGTAGATATTTTCTTTGCACATTTATCAAACCAGCCTTTAATTCCCGAGCGAAGCTTATAAGAGCGGCTAGCAAACATTCCAGTGTTGCCATCATATGCGACTGTAAATCTTTGTTTCCCATATTTTACAGTAAAATCGTTTTGAGGGTCTTGCCTAAAGTTTGCTATCTTAGTTTCAAAATCAAGAATTTTATTATTTAACTCTTCTTGTTTTACAGGATCTTCGATTATATTTTCTTCCATGTTGCTAGGCAAATCTTCGACTGGCCAACCAAACTCTAAGCTCATACTAGCAAGCTTTTGATTTTGCTCAGGCGTTATATTAGTATTTCTAAGCCTTACAAAATGCCCATCTTTGCTCCAAGCAAGAAAACCATCTTCGCTATTTCCTAAGCCTCCATTCGATAAAATTGCTTGCTCAACTACCGCTCGCCACTCATTTACAGAAAAATTATTTGCATTAGCTTTAAATAGCTCTCCTGCAAGCTCGTTTACTTTAGGGTCGATAATAATTGCACCTAAAATATAATTCCTAGGATTTACGAGCGTTTCACCACTTATTAACGGTGCATTTCTAGCCGATGTATAAGGGTAGCCACTAAAAGCCGGAATTACATGGTTTAAGTTTGCTTGAGTAGATGATAAATATCTAAGCAAATTTTCATCAATGTTTTTCAATGCAACGTTTTGAGTTGCTATGTTTTGAGTTGCTATATTGTGAGAGGCGATATTTTGAGTTAACAAATTTTGGCTAGGCATAACATTTTGCATATTTGTTATATTATTACAATTAGCACTAGTTCCTGCACCCATATTTTGTGCTATTAAAAAATTGTAATAATCTGCTAATTGCCGATTATAAATATTATTAACTTCCATAAAATCTCCTTTTTTTTAAATTTATAAAAAAACTCTTAAAAAACAAAGTTCTTACAAAAGAACTTTATTAAAAGTTTTTTCTCCTATTTAAGTAAGTCGAAGATTTACAGGAAAATGTTATCGGTTTTAATTTTTAATTTTTTACACGATTAAAAAACTTTACCACTTGTCTTTCTTTCCATTAGCACTATTTATTACGCTCTGTCTTCCAAATAAGTTAAATGTTTTTAAAAGTTCGTATGCTTTTTTAAGTTGTCCATCTCGCTCGAATATCTCATCGATAGTAGCTTTCTCAATATCGAAATCATCGAAAACATTTTCTACTTTTGGAGTGTTGTTTAACTTTCTCATAGTGTCTGCTCCATCATCACCTTCAGGGTTTTTAATCGCCCCAGGGAGATCTTTTTCTTTTATCTCTAATGGCTCAGCCTCTTCTTGGTCGTTTATATTATTATGTACATACGTATTATCTTCTATAATAATATCTGGCTCAACGCCTTTAGCCTGAATGGAATTTTCGCTCTTAGTATAATATAGAGCCGTAGTTAATGTAATAGCTCCGCCATTTGAAAGAGGCGTTATAGTTTGCACCGAGCCTTTCCCAAAAGATTTCGTTCCTAAAATTAAAGCACGTCCGTGATCTTTTAGTGCCGCCGCTACGATTTCAGAAGCCGATGCAGAACCACCATTTATAAGCACCACTATCGGATAATCTGGCTCGGTATCTCTTTTAGTCGCATAGAATTTTTGTTTTTGATTTTTTACTCTACCATCCGTATAAACGATAACGCCATCATCTAAAAATAAATCGACTACGTTTACCGCTTGTTCTAGAAGCCCTCCTGGGTTATTTCTTAAGTCTAAGATAAGCCCTTTTAATTTTTTGCTCTTATATTCTTTCTTAAAACTTGCGAGCGCCTCTTTTAAATCTTCCGTGGTTTTTTCCATAAATTGAGTTAAGCGAATATATCCAAAGCCATCGCCTAAATATAATGATTTAACGCTATCGACCGTAATAATTTCCCTTCTTACTTTTAAGTCTAACAATCTTTTTACGCCCTCTCTACTTACAGTTATTACTACGTAAGAGCCTTTAGGACCTCTAAGTTTTTTTACTGCATCTATCAAGCTTAAATTTTTAGCAAACTCACCATCTATTTTTACTATTACATCTCCTGCCCTAACGCCAGCTTTTTTAGCTGGGGAATCGTCCATAGGGGAAACGACGTATAGAAGCCCGTCTTGAACTGTAATCTCTATTCCCAAACCACCAAACTCGCCTTTAGTTTTTACTTGTAAATCTTTATAGAAATCGGGATCTAGGTATCCACTATGAGGGTCGAGCGTAGAGAGCATGCCCTTTATCGCCCCTTCGATTACACTTTTAGCATCTATTTTTTGGACATAATCTTTTTTTATTATAGAAAGGACATCGGTAAAAATCTTTAACTCGCCATATATATCTGCATCTTGCTCTTTATCTGCATAAGCATTAGGAGCATAAAAAAAAGCAAAACTAGCGATATAACCACTTAATATTAAACGAAAAATTATTTTTTTTGATAAAAACTTTCTAAACATAACGGACCTTTAGGGAAAAATCTTAAAACTCATAAACAGATTATACAAATAGTGAAATTTGAGCAAGGCAAATTATTAAATATTAAGAAAAATTTTTATTCTTTATATCTTTAAATCTCTAGCCTTAAAGTTTTGCTAACTTTAACTAGCTTTAGCTAGCTAAGTACAATTTCGGGTCTACGGGTTTTCCATCTTTTCTTATTTCAAAGTAGAAATTATTATTTTGTTCTTTTACATCACATTCGCCCACTAAATCGCCAGCATCTAAAACATCGCCTAGTTTTGCACCGATATTTATAAGATGCGAATATATAGTGTAGTATCTTTCCCCATGGTCTAAAATAATCATAGAGCCATACCCTGGCATTTTACCATCGAATATCACTTTACCTTTAGCAACGGCGTGTGCTTGCGTTCCATTAGCCACGGCAAACTCTATCCCTTTAGTAATAACGAAATCTTTAAATTTCTTTACTTGATGTTTTCCAAAAGTTTTTACTATTTTTCCTTTAACTGGAAACGGCAATTTTCCTTTTAAAGCTAAAAGCCCTTTTCCTGTAAAAGGCTTAACGATTTTTCTTTTTAATTTATCCTTATCTTTTTCCTTATCTTTCTTTTCCTTATCTTTCTTTTTTATATCTTTAGTTTCTAAGAGCAGCTCTTTTCCGGTAGTAACGGATTTTAAAACTATCTCTATTCTTAAAGCTTGCACTCTTAACTCATTTAGCTCTTTTTCAACTTGTTTTTCTTTTCTAGTAAGTAAGGCGAGAGTCTCTTTTTTCTTTGCTATTTGTGCTTGTTCCTCGTTATGCATTCTGATAAGTTTATTTTCTAGCTCGATATTGTTAGCTAATATTTCTCTTTGTTTATTTGCCTTTATCGCAAAATCTTGTCTAATAGCTAGAAGTCTTACCATTAGCTTTTTATCATATTTTCGTATTTTAGAAACGTAAAATGCAACCCTACTTCCATTATTACTTTTATCTGAAAACAAGAATGATAGTAAATCTTGAATAGGTCTTTCCCTATATAATGCTCTTAATCTTCCTTTTGAACGATTAACTAAAACGACCGCCTCTTTTCTTAATTTCTCGATGCTTTCTTCTAAAGATTTTAACTCTGCCTCGTTTCGCATTCTAGTTTTCGTTGTTAAATCTTTTTCATTTTTTATTTTTCTTAATTCTTCATTAGATTTATTTATTTGAGCAGTTAAATTTTTTATTTCTATATCTAAATCTTCTAAGTTCTCTTCTGCTTCTTTAACTTTGATTTTTATTTTATCGAGGCTATTTATATTAAGATTATCTTTTGCGTATGAAAGACTAACGCTTCCTACTACTAAAAAAAACTACTAAAAAGGTTGCTACAAAGCTTCTTGCTAAAAATAAAAAAAATACGAACAACCAATTTTTTCTATATAGCAATCTTTTATACATAACTAAAATTTTTCCTAAATTTTATTCTATAATTTTTTTTCTATAAATTTTTTTATAAATTTTTCTAATTTTCCTAGGCTTCTTTTAAATTAACTTTTTAAATTAAATCTTTAAATTAAATTTTTTAAACCTCATCAAAATTTCTTACCGTAAAAAAGCTTGCTAACATTCCTATTAGTAAGCCTAAAAACAAGATAAGCACGCAATCTAAAAAAGTTAAAAACGAAATACTTTTTTCTACCCAAACTAAAAAATCCGATTTTAGGACTACATTTTTTATAACTGTAGAAACGAAACTTAAAATAAAAATTGCAAGCACTCCTCCTAGCAAACCTTGAGTTCCGCCATTTATAATATAGGGCATTCTTAATTGATTATAATCTGCGCCTACTAGTTTCATTACCTCTATTTCTCTTTGCTGTGCCCATAAGCTTAGGCGTATCGTGCTAGAGATGATAAACCCTGAAACTATTAAAATTAAAATAAATCCTAAGATGGAAATTATCCTAAATTCTTTTAACACATCTAAAATTTTTGAAGCGTATCCAAGGTCGTATTGTATTTCCTCTATATTGCGATTTCCTTTTAACATTTTTTTAAGTGCTACTAAGAAATGCTTCGTATCGCTTTTAGACTTTAAATATACCTCGAGCGAAGCAGGGAGTGGATTTATATCGCCTAAGCCATCTAGAATAGCGGAATTTTCAGGCATAATTTCTTTAAAATATATCATCGCATCTTTTTTAGAGAGGTACTCTATTCTTTCGACATCTTTTATGGCGCTAATATCCGATTTTAATTTTACTAGCTCTTTGCCTTTTATCCTATCTTTTAGGTAAATACTTACTTGTAAATTAGAGTGTGAACTAGATAAAAAATTATCTAAATTATTAACTAGCATCAAGTAAGAAGAAAAAATAAATAGCGTAAATGAAATCGTTAAGATCGCCATAAGAAATATGACTGGAGTTTTTTTTGCTATTTCTACCGACTGCATAACCCAATATAAAAACTTTTCTTTTTTAGTTATGGTAAATTTTTTTTCTAGATCTTTCCAAATATCTTTTAGCCCAAGGGTAAACTTTTCGTTGCTTTTTTGAAACTTTTCTTCTATCATTCGCTCCCCCTTGGATTATCGTAGTCGCCTATAATTTTTCCATGGTCTAAAACTATCGTTCTTAAATTTAACTCTTCTATAATAGATAGATTGTGAGTTGCCACCACTACGGTTACTCCTGCGGCATTAGCCTCTAAAAGCAGGTCGAAAACGACGCTCGTCATCTGTGTATCTAAATTTCCAGTAGGCTCATCGGCTAAGATTAGCGATGGTTTATGAATAAGGGCTCGTGCTACGGCTATTCTTTGTTGTTCTCCACCAGAAAGCGTCAAGGGCATATCATAAGCTCTATCTTCTAGCTTTAAAGATTTTAAGATTTTTAGAGCCATCTCGTGTCTTTCTTTTTTAGGATATCCTTTGATTTCTAAACTATAACAAACATTATCTATAATATTTTTATTTAGTAGCAATTTATAATCTTGAAAGACTATGCCAGTGTATCTTCTTAAAGTAATTAAATCTTTTGGAGTGAAATTTTTCATATTTACATTATTTATAACCATTTCACCTTGAGTAAGTTTTTCTTGCCCAAGCATTAACTTTAAAAGAGTGCTTTTCCCAGCGCCAGACGCCCCTGCTATAAACAGAAAATCACCTTTTTTAACTCTTAAGCTTATCCCCCTAATGGCTTCTTGGTGTGGAGGATATGTTTTAAATAAATTTTTAATTCTTATCATATAAATATATTTTTTAATCTTTAAAAGGGGGACTCTTAATTGAGCCTAAGACTAGCACCTATAAAAAATATTTTAATATTAGAATTATTTTACTGCAAGATATCAAAAACTAGCGCCATCTTCGCTATGCACGCCTTAAGAGAAAATTAAAAGAAAATTAATTTTAAGAAATTAAAAAATTTAGACGCCTAGCAATTAAAAACTAAAGGTCAAGCTGTCAGGCTGTGGATAATTTTCTTAAAGACCTTACTAGGCAAAAATAGCGTCTTATATCTCTCTAGCCCACTCAAAACGTGAAGAGCCAAAATCTTTATATTTAATATATTATATTTAATAATCTTGATATTTAATTAAAGTATACTTTAAGGAATATTTTTTTTCCTTTACGAAGCAGAACGAAATCTTTATCTATTGGTTTTGTGATTATTGCGTTTATATCATTACATACTTTATCGTCTATATATGCGCCCTCTTGCATAATAAGTCTACGAGCTTCTCCTTTTGATGATACTAAGCGAGAGTTATAAAATAAATCTAAAACATTTATGCTTTCTGAAATTTTATAATCGCTAGTAGGTATATCTTTACTAGTTAAGGTCTTAGTGCTAAAAAGATCTTTAGCAACGGCTAGTGCCTTATCTGCTTCTTCTTTACCGTGGACTAATTTAGTAATTTCAAATGCCATGGTGCGTTTTGCTTTTATTATGTCTGATGAGCATAATTCTTGTATTTCTTTTAGGGGGATAGTAGTAAATAATTTTAATAGCATTTCTACATCTCCATCATCGACATTATAAAAATACTGGTAAAAATCGAATGATGTAGTTTTATCTCGTGCCACCCAAAGCGTTCCTGAAGCGGTCTTTCCCATTTTTCTACCGTCTTTAGTTAGTAGTAGCGGGCAAGTTAAGCCAAATATTTCATTATCTATTTCGTTATCTATTTCACTATCTATCTTGCTAACTTCGCTATTCTCATTAGAGTTATTTTTAACTAGCGAGTTTTTTCCTGAATTTAGAAACTGCATTTTTCTATATAAAGATGTACCTGCGACTATGTTTCCCCATTGATCGCTTCCTCCTATTTGCAGAACACAACCGTATTCTTGATTTAAGTATACGAAATCGTAAGCTTGCATTAGCATATAGCCCATTTCGAGGAAAGTTAGTCCGCCTTCTTTTAATCTATTAGCGTAAGACTCTGTTGCTAGCATTACATTTACATTAAAATGAACGCCTACTAATCTCATAAAATCGACGTAATTGTAAGAATTTATCCATGTAGAGTTATCGAGGATAATGGCAGGGTTTTCGCCATCGGTTTTAACAAAATTTTTTATAAGTTTTTTAACCTCTTCGATATTAGCTTTAACTTGCGTTGCTGTGAGCATTTTTCGCATATCGCTTCTTCCGCTTGGGTCGCCAACGAGTGCCGTAGCTCCACCTATTACGATAATTCCTCTATGCCCAGCATCTTGCAAGTATCTAAACATCATAAGCGCAAAGAAATGTCCTATATGCAAGCTATCTGCCGTAGGGTCTATTCCTAAATAAAATGTAAAACTTTTATCTTCTTCTAGTAGTTTTTGCACTTTATCCATGTTAGTGCATTGGTATATATATCCTCTATTTTTAAGTATTGTGAATAACGTTTCTTCCATCTTCGTTTATTTATCCTTTTATTATTGTTTCTTTTTGTTATTATACCTTTTTATTATTTTGTATTTTTATTATTTTATATCTTTATTATTTTTTATCTTTTTAATTAAATTTATTTTTAATTATTTATTATTTTTATGCATTTAATTTGTATACAGTATTTTTATTAAATATTCAAGCGAAAGGCTTTAATAGCTTTGAGTAGAGAGTAGTTATAATTATTTCTAGTCTAAATTTTCTAGTCTAAATTTTTAATATAGCTAACTATATCTTTAAGTGAGTGAAAAACTTTATAGCTAGAGGTTTCTAGGACATCTTTATGTTGTCCGCCACGTGCTACGAGAAAGCAATCTATATTTAAGTTTTTTGCGACTTCAGCATCGTGCAAGGTATCTCCTATCATTAGAACCTCGCTATCGTTAAAATCTTTTTTTTCAAACCATTTTAAGCCCTTTTCGATTTTACTACCTGCGCTATCGTTATCAGAACCTATGATATCTATAAAATAATCTGTTATATTTTTTTCTTTAACGCATTTTATAAGCATATTTTGTTCTAGTGCTGATAAGATTGACAAGCTTACATTGTAGTTTTTAAAAAATTCTAAAATTTCTATTACATCATCGAACAATTCGCATTCATCTAAGCGTTCAAAATATCGTTTATGGTATTTAGTAGATATTTTAGTGTAATCGTATTTTGTAGTATCGAAGCCGTATTTAATATAAAAATCTATAACGGGGTAAGAGAGATTTTTTTTATATTCTTCAAATGTTATGTGCGGCATACCGAGTTCTTTAAAGATTTCGGCGCAAGGCTCATAACATATTCTAGCATCATTTAGCAGGGTGCCATTCCAATCGAAGATTACGTGTTTATATTTTAAATTTTTCATAAGCATAACTTTCTTTTGTTTTATTTTAAGTTTTTAAAATAAGCTATAAATAAATTTTTTAAAAGAGTTTTTTATTTAATCATCTATTTTGAATACTTTAAATCCGACATCTAAGTTTTTTGTAGTTAAGGGATTTTCTTTTTTAATTTTTATTCCAGCTCTTTTGATGCGTTCTTTACCTATTTCGCAAATATTTTTAAATCCTTGCGTGTAAGCTTTACTTTTTTCGTCGCATTTTTCTGGGATTTGCACCATTATAAATTTTCTATTTCCTTTATCTTTAGCGTTTAGTTCCATTGTAGCGTGTGCGGTAGTAGCTGAGCCTGAGAAGAAGTCGAGAACAGCACTATTTTTGCAATTATATGTAGCCATATTTATTAAGTATGATATTAAGGAGATGGGTTTCGAGTAATCGAAGGGAACTCCTAAACTTTTCATTTCTTCGTTAGCGTCTGTATTACATTTTACGCCGCATTCTTCGCTATTTATGATATCTGATGGTGCTATAAATTTATTTTCGTTATCTATATCTGTGTAGACTGTGGTGATATTTTTTTTAATCTCGAAAGTTTTCCCACTTTTTATGTATTGGTTAATTTTTTCTTGTCCCCAAGCTGAGTTTGCTATTATTCGCACTTGGTGTTTATTTAGGCCGTTTTCGCATATGATATCGTCTAGGAGTTCTACATTGTAGGTTCCGCCGTAGTATCCTTTTAGAAAATCTTTTTTTATTCTTATAGAGTTTTTAGCAAAAGTGAGTTCTTGTTTTTTATTTGGCAAGTGCCATAGTGGTGCTTGTTTATTGTATGAGGCTTTACCGTAGAGCTGTATTTTTATTTTATTATAGTATGCTAGGATGTATTCGTATTTAGTGCGAACGCTTCCTGAGAGGCCTGGAGCTTTTTTTACTCTATTCCATTTAAATGTTGCTATAAATGAGTTAGCGCCGAAGATTTCGTCGCATATTTTTCTTAAGTTTGCCACTTCGTTATCGTCGATGCTTATAAATATTACTCCGTCATCGGTTAGTAATTTTTTTGCTAGGATTAGTCTAGGGGTTATCATTGAGCACCAGTTTGAGTGGTATCTTCCATCTAGGGTAGTATTTTCGTTATCGGCAAAATTTTTTATATAATCTTTTTTTGACTGAGTAAAGTTATCGTTATAGAGAAAATCGTTTCCTGTATTATATGGTGGGTCGATATAGATTACTTTTATTTTTCCTTTATAATTATTTTGCAATATTTTTAGTGCGTCTAGGTTATCGCCTTCGATGTATAAGTTTTCTGTGGCATTCCAATTTAAGCTTTCTTCTTTTTTAGGAATTAGTTTTTTTGTTGTTTTAGTATTTGCTTTTAAGATTGACGCTTTTTTCCCTACCCAATTAAAAGAATAGCTTTCGGTTTCTTTTTTAGTTTCATTTTTATTTTCATTTTTAGTTTCTTTAGCTAAATCATTTAGAATCATTAGCTTTAGTGTTTCAAGTTCTACAACCTTTACCACCTTTCCATTTTTATCTTTTATCTCCGCTACAAAGCCAGCACAATCTGCAAAGCCAGTGCAATCTGCAAAGCCATCTAATGGCAAGGCAGTTAGTTTGTTAGAAGGCAAGGAACGCAGATTGTTTAGGTTAGGAGTTTTAGTTGTCATAGGGGGGCTTCCTTTTTTTTTATAAAAACATTTTTTTTATTTATATTTAACATTTCTTTTTTATATACCTTATTTGCTTTGAAGTTCCTTAAAAATTCTTCTTAATTGCAAAATTGACTCTTTTAAATCATCTCTTGAATATTCTCTTTCAGAATTATTCTTCTTCATCTTATCTTCTGGGTGATGCATAATATTTCTAATGTAAGTAGGTAAAGTAGCAAGATAAGGGTTCTTCCCAGATTTTTTATATTTAGGCAACCCTTTTTCTTTCAACCAATTATCAAAATCTCTTATTGTCATATCACCTGCCTTAACATTCAACGCCCCATACAACTCATTATGATATTCTTCGCTTATTTCATCGAATGCTAAAAAATTAACTTCGTTTAATGATGGATACGCAAGACTACCTTTTTCAACTTTTGAAATTCTCTCTTTGCCATCTTCTTTTTTATTTACGATTCTTATATTTGAAAAATCTAGCTGTTTTGCACCATCTTTAGCGGTTTTTTCTTTATCTAGTTTATCTAGCTGTTTTACTATAAAAGCACTATGAGTAGTTAATATCACTTGAATATTTTCATTGTCTGATAAACTCTTTAAAGCATCTATTAAAATTTTTTGATTATTTGTATGTTGTGATGTTTCAGGTTCTTCTATGGCATATATAACGCCATTTTTTGTTTTTTTATTTTCTTGTGCTTGCCTTTCTGCCTCTGCTCTAAAGAAACTTAATAAAATAAGTCTTTTTACACCACTTCCTCTTTTATTAATTGGAATATTATCTCCAAAAATAGAAACTGATTTAAATACACTACTCCAAGCAAGTTTGTCTGTTGGTGGTATCACAGGCTTTAATTCTTCAGCTATTTTTTTATCAAAATCTTCTAACTTTTTTGATGTCCTACTAGATACGTCTTCTAATCGCTCTTTAACTTCTTTAGCAATCTCATCTAATTTATTTATAATATTATCTTCTTTAAAAATCATATTTACCGCATTTTTTAACGGATCTTGCACTTCTGAATCGCTATCGGTATTTTGTCTATCAGATTTAAATAATGAATACGCTGGTAAGCAAGCATTTATTTTTTCCCATATCTGTTTTGCGTCTTCCTTAGATACATCTATTTCTTTAATATCTAATTTAAGATCATCTTCATAATGCTTCCAAATGGCTTCACGCATCACGGAGTTAACTGACCGATCTGAACAATCAATATTGTTATCTTCAATAATTTTTTTTAACTCATTTTGTTTTTTTAATAATAAGTCCGAACAATTAGGATTAGTAGGGTGATTGGCTCTAATCCAAATTTTCGGAGTACCTGCGTTTTTATATCTTTTAATTATCTCTAAAGATTTATCGTCATTTAACAAATACTCTTTTTCTAAAGGTACCGTTTCAATCGTCCCCTTCAAAACACTTACTTTCTTATCGTTTATATTATCTCTCAAAACTAAAAGCGCTTCGTCATATGGGTCAACACAAACTATTTCTTTACAAAATGGCAAAATCCTTTGTGTAAATCTCCCAGTTCCAGCTCCTACTTCAAGCACCTTTTTATCATGAAAGTCTATCCCAAGCTCAGCTAAAACTTGCATCTCTTTGTTTTTAGGGTCGTAGCACTTCGCCCATTTATCATATATAGTACAATCCATACCTGCTTAACCGTTTTAAATGTTTAGAATATAACGATTGTACACCATTAGTGACCATTTTCGCCATTATCCTTATACCTCCCCCCTCCTCTCCTTAAAGCTTTCTTCTTAAATCACAAAAACTTTAGTGCATCCTTAATCTTATAACTATGCCTTTTTCTTTTACTAAAATAATTCACTTCTTCATAGCCTATGCTTAAAAGCTTTTCATAAGCCTCTTTAAATCCAGCTCCCACTCTATCTGGGGAATGAGCATCTGATGATACTACTACTGGAATTCCTCTCTCATACGCCATCTTTATTATAAAATCATCTGGATATAAAGAAGGAGGCGTAAATAAAAGCCCTGCCGTATTGACCTCCATGCATATCCCTTCACTCTGTATAGCATCTAAAAGTTCTTCTATCTCTTTTTCTAATAGCTCAGGTCTCCAATATTTATAAGGAATATGATACTTAATATAATCTAAATGGGCTATACAATCGAAAAGCCCACTAAGCGCACTATCAATTACATCTCTAAAAATCTTTTTTAACGTTTCTAAAATGTCCCCCTTGTAATAAATATTATCCCATAAATACTGCTTTGTAGCATGCACGCTCCCTAAAATATATATCATATGGTGCATAATTTATTATGCTTCTTAAATAATCCATGTCTTGATTATTATGCACAAAGTCTACCTCTACTCCTAACCTAATATCTAATGCATCGCCTATATATTCTTTAGTAAATTTTATTAGTGAAAAATATGAGTCAAAGATTCTTTCAGGAATCGTCCAAAAATCTTGCACCCAAGGATACTTCACTACTGGTGCATGGTCTGTAAAACAAATACCTTTAAAATTTTTCTCTATCGCTACTTTTGCATAATCTACAGGCCAGCCAGTAGAATGCATAGAAAGCGGCGTGTGCATATGTGAGTCGTATATTACTTTTTCCATAAACTTATATCTTTACCTTATATCTTTAAGTTATATCTTTAATTAATATCTTTAATTAATATCTCTTAATATCTTAAGTGATATCTTAAGTCTAATTAAAATTTAAAACATCATCACCTATAAATCGTTAAAAACAAATTATTTAAAATAGATTATTAGCACAGCTAAAATTTCTAATAAACGCTTATTAAAAAAAAATTAGAAACTTTTTTAAACCCAAAATACTCTATCTTCTTTTCTCTCTTGTCTAGCAGGTTTTTCTCCGTCTATATATCCTAAAACGCAATTTCCCACTCCCTCGTATTCTTCACTAATGCCTAGAGCCTTTAAAAACTCCTTTCCCGCTTTCGTTTCAAAACTTTCCTTTGCTCTATGTATCCAACAACTACCAATATTTAAACTATCGGCTGCTAACATTAAATTTCCCATCACTAAGCTTCCATTATACCCTTTAGTCAAAGCATTTTTTTATCTAAAACCACAAGAACTACTGGGGCTCCATAAAAAGGATCAAACCCATCAGGGAAGCCTCCAACTTTACCATTAAGTTTTGAAAGCGCATCACGTTTTTCTTTGTCAACTACTGCGATTATATCGATGATTGTTCACCATGCCCACTAGGAGCATAAAGCCCAGCGGTTATTATTTTGTCTAATATTTCTTTTTGAAGCATCTCGGATTTATATTTACGAACACTTCTTCTTTCTATAAGTGCTTTAATTATATTATTGTTTTCCATATCAATTTCTTTTCATTCTAAAAAAAATAAAATCAAAATTTATAAATATACTATTTAAGTATATCTTATTATATTTTTCTAAATACCACTACTAATATAAAAGGTAGTGAGCAAAAAACGGCGTAATTATAACGAAACTCAGCAAAAACTGGCGTTGGCAAGTAAAAGTGAGCCTACTACCATAATAAGGGGAATGCAAAGCATCGCACCGAGATTATCTTTTCTTATTATCGCAAAAAATAATGATATTAGCAAAAGCCAATTAAAAAAACCGATAGAGATTAAAGGTTGTAATAGTGGAAATTTTTCAAAACTCTTTAGATAATTATTAAATTTTGCTTCAAACCATTTAGAGTTTACGGTTTTTTTAATTCCTAAATCGTTTTTCTCTACACTCCCCCACCACTTCCAATAATGATAGCCCGAATTTAGGTAGCCTCTAGTTTGGTCTATCCAACCTTTAAAGTAAGATAAGGGGTGTTTTAAAAAGCGTGAAATATAAAACTTTAAAAACTCTGCTTTGTGATTCTTTATATAATTTTGATTTCCTTTTTTGTGAATCATTACTTTAGTTTTACTAAATATGTAAGGTATATATTCGCTAGGCACTTTTTCTACATCTATAACGTTGCTTAAAAGTGCTATCTCATCTTTACTTAAGTCCCGATTGTCTTTTATATCTCTTGCTATCTGCTGGGCTGGAATGGCTATCGCTTCTATAAGTGCTGGCTGTTTAACGTTTAAAAATTTTAACACGGGATATTTTAAAATATAACTACTACACAATATAAAAATCATTAGAAAGATATTTTTTTATTTTTTATCTTCCACAAAATAAAAAAGAAAATCGTTGTAAAAAAGAAAATCGTTGTAAAGAAAAATGCGAAAAGCCCGTTGCTTCTAAAAAGGCAAAATCCAAACCCCGATAAAACAAAACCTATATAATTTAAAGATTGAAATTTTAAAATTTTTTATTATCCTAAAAAAGAATACTATAAAAAGTAAGACTAAAGCACCAAAGAGGACATCTTTCCACATCGTAAAGCTATACATAATATTATAAGGCATAAGTAGGAAAAATACACAAACTAGCACTAAAATCCATTTAGGCGCGCGAATTCCAGAAAGCGTAGCGAGAGTAAAAGCAAAAGAAAACGCCATAAATAACACTGAAAATACCGAGTAGACGCATACCGCTTTATTTATATCATTAAAAAAAGAAAGCCCCTGGAGTGATGAAAACTTTTATTATCATCGTATGGTAGAACGGATGGTGGTTTGTGTAGTAGCCTTTAAGGATTTGTCCTAATTGGTCTATGCTATCTAGTGAAAGATTCCCTGGGAATTCACATAAGAAAAGTATCGATAAATTTAAGATTACCATACTTAAAAAAGAAATTAAGAAAACTTTTAAAGGCTTTGCTACATTTTCCGACTTATCCCAAAATATCTTTTCTTTATAAAAAACCATCACTAGAAAAATATTTTTAAAAGCGAAAAATAAGCCTAAGAAAATAAGTAGCATTACAAGATTTTTATTTAACACGATTTCAGTAAATAGCTTATAATTTGAAAATGTAATCATTAATGAAAAGAGAATTGAAAAGATATTTATAATTATATTTTCAAATTTAGAAAAATTAGAAATGTGCAAAAAGTTTTTACTGTTTTTTATATAAAGGCATATAAATGATGCGATAAGCTATTAAAAAATAAGGCATAAAATAAGCATCTGATAGAGTTAGAATAGAAAAACTTCCTAACATACTTATCGTTTCAAAAATTATTTTCACTAGATTTTTATTAGACCTTTGATTCGTCTTTTGATTTACCTTTGATTTACCTTTTTATTTACTCTTTGATTTACTTGCATAAAAAAGAACCTATTTAAAAAAATTTATTTTCTTTTTGTTTTTTGAAAATAACAAGCAAATTAATATTATGATGCAAACGCTATATAAAAGCAATTAAGGACATTTATTTTATACTTTTAAAATCGTTTAACTTACCTAAATTTACAAAATAAAATTAAAGCAAAAAATAATTTTTCTTAAAAATACGATTTGTTGTATAATAAAAAGTTGTTGTTTAAAAGAGCTTTGCCTTTTTAAAAAGTTTTTAAAAGGTCTTAGCTTTTTTAAAGTTAGTGAAACACTGATTAATGTCTAAAATTTCTAAAAACTGATATAAGAAGCTAATTTTTTCAAGATGTTTAAAAAAACTCTTGGAATTATGCTATTAATCAGTGTTTCCTTAGGTTCAATAAATTCCATAAACCCCTTTGTGGGTAGAATAGGAAGAAAGATGTCGGGAATAAATTCTACAAGTCGTCTAGCGGAATGTGCCACGGCTATAATGCGGGCTTTAGCTAATCACCCTACTTTTAGTTCGCTGTTCGATGAAAACTTCAACCCAACCTCTAAATTGAAAAAACTTACAGGAAAGTATCTTCCAAGCATAAAACTTGGAGAAAATGATGAAAGGCTTGGGGCTGTTTTAGAAGTTAACGGAGAAACGCTTGACACTATTTTAGTGTCTCACAAGGAAATGCTTGACACCATTGACGGCATCAATGATATTTGGCAAGCTGTCTACAAACTAGGTCAAGGGCAATATCGATATGAAATAGCTAAAAGCGGAAACTGCACCTTTGAAGATGAAGATCTAAATGAGCTTCTCAAACTCACACTAGCAAAACAGCCATTCCTAGCTGAGATGCAAGGTGCTACAGTGTTGGCTTTAGGTTGCACAGTTAATGGCTTTGCAAGTCGCGTCTCCTTTCTCTTTAATGAGTTAGTAGAACAAGATGAAACCATTAAAGATCTCGTGCTATTAGCGGGGAATAGAAGTTTAGGCGAAAAAGAGTACGAACTCTTACGAGAACATTTCCCTAAAATTCATAAGAGCTCCACGACAGAGACTCAGGCGTTATGGGAAATAATAAGCGACGTAGACAACGTAAGAAGCTTGCTTAGATACTGTGGAAACAGCAAAGAAAGAGTCGAAGCTTGTCTAGAAATTTACGAGTCTCTTAAACATAATGGCAATATTCGTTTAGCCGTTGACGAAAAATCCCCAAAGCCAACCACAGAAAGCACGATGGATAAATTCATCGAAGGCAGAAAAAATTTATCCGAAGAAAAGCTAGTCGGCGTTTCATCGGGTATATACGGAGGTAGCCAACTTTTAGGATTAATTCATCCATGCTTAAAAAACAGCGTGATGCCTAAAGGTTTTTACATTATATCTAATGGCGCTAGTAATGTTGAGACAAAACAGTTTCTTCACGACTTGGCTATTACAATATACAGAACCAGATGTATCCGCAATGAATTAGAACGCATCTGCTCCTAAATTTTCTAGAAGGTTTTTTTAGCCTTTAGGAAAAGCTTGAGGCTTGCATTACATAAGGTTAGGGGGGAAAGGAGAGAGGAGAAAAAAAGATTTTAAAAATTTAAGTTTTTTCTTTCTTTCCCTCCCCTAACTCTTGCTTACTAGTGCTAAGCTTTATCCTTTTTATTTATATTCTAAATCTTTCTTTCTTTTACGTATAACTCGCTTAAAATAATTTTTAAAAAAAGTTTAAAAACACTCATATAAATTATTAAAGTATCAGACGCAAAGCAAAGAAAAGCTTTAAGATTTTAATTATCAAAATTAACTACTAATTTATTAACTACTAATTTATCTATTAATTCTTATTTAATTTTTTCTTAAAAATAAATGATTTTAAGAAATTTTACAAACTTGAATAACCACACTCCCCTCATTTACCTCTATAACATTTTCTCCTTCTACCACATCAAGCTTTTCTGTTAATGAAAGTGCTAACGTTTCAGACATAATCTTTTCTTTAAACTTATCTACCGCTTCTTTTACTAGCTCTAAAGAAGATGATATCCCAACACTGATTTTTTGCTCTACTGCAAAACCACTATCCTTTCTTAATACTTGTAAATTTCTTATAATCTCTCTTACTATCCCCTCTAAAATTAAATCATGCGTTAAATAAGTGTTTAACGCCACATAGACACCATTTTCTTTGCCAGTTTTTATATTTTCTTTCTCACACGTAAGCTTAGTAAAAATTTCTTTTGAAAGCTCCTCTTTAAAGCCCTTTATAAACAAAGGCTTATCTTCGTTAAAATCCTTTACTAGCTTTTGCATATCTTCAAAAGTTAAACTACCTAATAAATCCTTTACCTTTTGAACATCTTTCTTTAAAACACTTCCTGCAACTTTAAAATTCAAAGTTAAATACTCATCGACTAACGCACTCTCATCTCTTATAAACTCTATATCTTGAATATTAAGCTCCTCTAAAATTACAGACCTTTGACTATTTATAAAATCCTTATGTTCATTATTATCCGTTAAAATATATAGCTTACTTAGTGGCTGGCGAACCTTTAAATTAGCCTCATTTCTTACTCTTAAAGCTAGCGTGATAATATCTCTTAAAACTTTAGTATTATTTATGATTTCATCATTATCAAACTCGCTGTTTTCTTTTGGATACCCAAAAAGCAACACGGTTACTAAATCATTTTTTTCATATTTTTTTATAATATTTAAAAAGATATCTTCACACATAAACGGCACTATCGGAGCTAACACTCTAGTTATAGTTTTTATAACTTCAAACAAACAGTAATAGCCTATTAGCTTATCTTCCGTATTAGATGATTTCCAAAATCTTCTCCTATTAATTCTTATATACCAATTAGAAACATCATCTATAAAAAACTCTAAATCTTTCACCATCATATTAGATTGGTAATTGTCCATGTAATTCTTAGCATTTCTTATAAATTGATTGTTCCTAGCTAGAAGCCATAAATCGCTTACCGCAAACTTGCTTTTATCAATTTTAAAATTCTCTAAATCTGGCTTATCAAGCGAAGCATAAGTATCAAAAAATGTGCATATGTTATTAAACGACATTAATTTTCTTCTAGCCTCATCTAACAAGCCCCAACCAAACCTAATATCATTAGTGTAATTTGCCCCAGCATAAAGGTAGCGAATCGTATCGGAGCCTACCTTATCAGCAGCCTCATGAAACTTAATATTATCTTTACTAGTCTTAGAAAATTTAGAACCATCCTCTTTTACAAGAGCACTAAATCCTAACACTCTTTCATACGGCGCTTTGCCCTCTAAAACTACACTCATAAATAACAGTGAATAAAACCAAAGCCTAACCTGCTCTCTCATTTCAGTTATAAACTCTGCTGGAAAATACTTTTCCCACTCCTTTTTATTTGTAAAATATTCTTGCGTCGAAAAAGATACTATACCTGCATCGAGCCAAACATCTCCCGTATCTAACACTCTAGAAACCTCACTTTGACAATCTGGGCACAAAATATTTATTTTATCTATAAACGGTCTATGAAGCTCAGGAAGCTTGTCTACCATATCTTTATTTGTAGCTAGCGCTCTTAGCTCTTTTTTAGAACCTATAACAGTTAATTTTCCACACTTATCACAAACGTAAAATGGAAGAGGTAGCCCGTAAAATCTTTTTCTTGAAATATTCCAATCTCCCATATTTGTAAGCCAATCTTGCATCCTTTTTCCTAAATATTCAGGCTCCCAATTAACCGTCTTTGAAGCATTTATTAAATCTTCCCTTATGTCATCTACCTTAATATACCAAGCATCTATAAGCCTAAAAATAATCTCCTCTTTGCATCTCCA
Source organism: Bdellovibrionota bacterium (assembly GCA_050952645.1). Lineage (GTDB taxonomy): Bacteria > Bdellovibrionota_C > UBA2361 > UBA2361 > CAKMMH01 > CAKMMH01. The sequence goes on from JBMNLI010000010.1 coordinate 254,743, forward strand.
ACATATAGGATAAGGGTGAACTATTTCTTGAAGCTTATAAACCATATTCCTATTTTCTAAATCTTTAAAAATTATATCTCTTACATCCTTAACATTCTTTCCAGTTAAAAATCCAAACTTTTCTAAAAATATTCCGTTATCATCTACGGGCATTATCTTAGGAAGTCCAAGCTGCTCGCCTAGTTCAAAGTCTTCAGCACCACATCCAGGGGCGATATGCACAACGCCACTTCCCTCTTTTGCACTAACCTCATCCCAAGAAACTATTTTATGAACGAAGCCTTGCTGGGCTTCAAAATCTTCAAAACACGTAGTATATTCTTTTCCTATCAGCTCACTTCCTTTAAAAAATCTTACTATCTCTACCCTATCATCACCTAAAACACCTAAAGCTTCTTTACCTAAAATTATATGCTCATTATCAGATTTTACCTTCACCTCGCAATAATCATTGTTTGGATTTACAGCAAGAGCCACATTGCTAGAAAGCGTCCAAGGAGTCGTAGTCCAAACTATAATCTTTTTGCTTTCTCCTTTTATAGGAAGTTTTAAAAATATCGATGTGTGTACTACGTCCTTATATGAACCCGTCATCTCATGCTCCGATAGCGATGTTCCGCATCTTGGGCACCACATCATCGGACGATACGACTTGTCTATCATTCCTTTTTCATTACATACTTTTAAAAAATGCCAAATAGCCTCTATGTTATAATCTTTGCCAGTATAATAAGAGTCGTCCCAATCGGCCCATTGACCTAAGCGCTTAGATTGCTCGGTAATTATTGAAGTGTATTTTTCTACTCTTTCATTGCATCTTTTAGTAAACTCTTCTAACCCATAGTCCTCAATATCCTTCTTAGTTTTAAAGCCTAACTCTTTTTCTACTTCCACCTCTATCCAAAGCCCTTGAGTATCAAATCCATTTCTAAAACGAACATCATACCCATTCATCCATTTGTATTTTAGAAAAATATCTTTTAACGTTCTTCCAAATGCGTGATGAATCCCCATTGCACTATTTGCAGTAATAGGTCCATCTAAAAATCTGTAAACCTTTCCGCCCTTAACGCTTTTTCTTAAAGCTTCATAACACTTATTATCTTCCCAATACTTTAGTATCTTTTTTTCGGTTTCTACTAAACTATTTTTTTCTTTTTGACTATCACACATTTTATATATTTCTCCTTATATATTTCTCAGGTTATATTTATATAATTATATAAATATAATTTAGCTTTTTTAAACTTACGTTTTTTAAACTTAAACGCTTTCTTTTAAGCTTCCACTATTTATTTATAAACTCCATATCTATTTGTATATCTTCTTTTAGTGCTTTTTTTACTGGGCAAGCCTTTGCGACAGCTTTTAAAACTTTTAATTCTTCTTCGCTTATAGGATTTTTAAACACAACTACTAGTTTTATAGAGCTAAACGCATAAGCTTTCATATCCATCACTCTTGTAGCTACAACCTCTAGACCATCTACTGAAATTCCACGATTTTGAGCACTAAAAGCTATCATGCTAGCCGTGCAAGTAGCAAGAGATGCGGCTAAAAGATCGGTTGGGGAAATACCCTTACTATCATCTTTTGCATCCGTTAGAAAAGTCTGCTCTGTATCGCTATGCGTAGCTTTACACTGTAAATTACCTATATATTCTACTTTAAAATTTGCCATAATATTAATTTCCTTTAATTAAAAAAAATAAATGTTCTTCACACTTTTAAAAGGTTCTTTATATTTTTTTCTAGCTTACATAAACACCTAAACTTTACGCTACTAAATTATGCTACTAATTTACGCTACTAATTTTTTACACTACTAAAAAGCACTAGCTTTAAAACATCCTCTAAAAGCAAGAGGGATGTAAAACACAAGGCATAACGCACGAGGGCATACAAGGAGCATAAAATAAAACTTAAAAAAAACATAAAGAAGCGTTAAAAAACTATAAAAACACGCCTTTAGATAGTTTTACACAATTTATGTAGCTTTAACAATGAATTTATTAAAAAAAACGAAACCTCTTTAAACTAGCTATTTTAAGAAACATTAAAAAAAACTTTTATTCCGAACTTATCTTTTTTAACATCGTAAACCTTTATATAATTAGAAGATTTAAAAACTTGAATACTATCACTTGGAGCGTATAAATTATAAATATAGTTTTTAGGCGTTATCTCTAAATAATGTAGCCAACGCCTAAGGGACAAAAAACTTATATTCCAATTTGCTAAAAAAAGTATCGGCCTTTCTTGCCCTCTAAACTCTGTAAAGTTTCGTCTTAATATTAAATATTTTCTAAAACTTTCACTCTCATTTGCAGGACTTAAATTTTTAGTAGAAAGAAAAGAAAAAAGGATACGCCTTTTAGGAAGCTCTAAATAGCCTGTATAAATAGGATTAAAAAAATTATTATTTAACTTAGCTCTATTTTTTCCAAGTTTAAATTTTGAAAGGATAGTTAAATTAGAACTTAAACTTTGAGAATATTTATAAAACTTTTGAGCACCATTTAAATCGACAATATCGCTACTTGCTATATTTTTATCCTTGCTCTTAAGCTTACTTTTTATTACGTATAAATCTAAATCTTCCTTTAAAGCATTAACTAAAATATTATCTCTATCTTCTTTTTTAACATCTTCTAAGTCTAAAAAACATGCGGAATAGAAAGGCTCGCCATCAGATAATTTATCAAAACTATTATTTTCAAATAGTAAGGCTATAAGATAAAAGAATAAGAATAAACTACATAGTGCTATTAATATTTTAAAGAATATTTTTAAAAACTTTTTTAGCTTCATAATTTTTAAGCTTTATAGTTTTTTAAGCGACTCTGGGCTAAAAAAAGACTCTACTCCATTATCCCATAAAACTTTTATCATATACTCTGGTTCAGTCGATTCTTTTTGATTAGGTTTTCTTAGTTCTGCACGAACTTCTTTTACTGTGCCGCAAAGTTGCTTACCCTCTAATCTTTGAACTTTGTCTCCCTCTTTAAAGTTGCATTCTCCCATAGTAATTTTCCTTTATAAAAAAAATATGTTCCTTAAAACCATAGAAAAACATTTTAGCTCAAAACTTAAAAATGAACAACGTAAAAGAGTTTAAGTAAAATTTATTATAGAGAGCTTACACAGAAAGCTTAAATATTATAAATAGCGATATAAAGAAATACTCTTAAAATACGCACTATTATCAATATATTATAAATAATATTATAAAAAACGCCCTTTAATTGTAATAAAACTTTTACAATTAAATAAACAACCTTTGAAAAGATAACTCATCATAAATATAAACATTATTATTATGGCATTGTAGTTATGCATTATAGTTATGCATTGAAGTTATGGAGTGATTTTGTATGTCAAAAGATTTGAAAAATATGATTGATGATGAAGATCTTTTTTGCTCTTTTTGTGGTAAACATCAAATAGAGGTTAAAAAATTAGTAGCAGGTCCTGGCGTATATATCTGCGATGAATGTGTAGAGCTTTGTTCAGAGATTCTAGAAGATAATTTTGATGATGACGATGATTACAAACCAAAGAATATTCCAACACCTGCAGAAATTATGAAACAACTCGACGAATATATTATAGGTCAAGAATACGTTAAAAAAGTTTTATCCGTTGCCGTTTATAACCATTACAAAAGACTTGAAAATAATGCCAAAGCTAAAAAACACGATGTAGAACTTCAAAAGTCTAACATTCTTTTAATAGGTCCAACTGGAAGTGGGAAAACACTTCTTGCGCAAACTCTAGCAAAAATATTAGATATGCCCTTCACGATAGCAGACGCTACTAGCTTAACCGAAGCTGGCTACGTAGGAGAAGATGTAGAAAATGTCTTAGTATCTCTTTTACAAGCGACAGATTACGATGTAGAAAAGGCCGAAAGAGGAATAGTCTATATCGATGAAATAGATAAAATCGCAAGAAAAAGCGACTCTCCATCGGTTACGAGAGATGTTTCAGGGGAAGGCGTGCAACAAGCACTCCTTAAACTTATCGAGGGAACCATCGCAAACGTTCCGCCAAGGGGGGGAAGAAAACATCCACAACAAGAATTTATTCAAGTAGATACGAAAAATATTTTATTTATCATAGGTGGCGCATTCGATGGCTTAGATAAAATCATAAATCAAAGAATCGGAAAAAAGAATTTAGGCTTTGGTTCAAAAGTAGAAAAGCAAGATAAGATAGATGAAAATATTTTAGAACACTTAGAAAGCCACGACTTAACAAAATATGGAATGATACCTGAATTTATAGGCAGAGTTCCCGTAATAGCAACGCTTAAAGAATTAGATAAACCTACTTTAATAAAAATCTTAACTGAGCCTAAAAATGCTTTAATAAAGCAGTATGAAAAACTTCTTTCTATGTGTAATGTAAATTTACAAATTACTAAAGAAGCTCTTGCAGAGATTGCTTGTCAAGCGATAGAAAAAAAGACTGGCGCTAGAGGATTAAGAAGCATAGTAGAGAAAGTAATGCTTGATACCATGTTTGAAGTGCCAAGCCACCCAGAAATAAAAGAGGTAATTATAAATGATAAGGTTATAAAAAACGAAGAAAAACCTAAAAAACTTTTACACAAAAAGAGTAGTAAGGAAGCTCTAGCGGCAAGTTAAAAAAATTTTTAAGCATATTCTCCTAATTTCAGTAGGCATCTTTTTATATTTTAAATTTTATTTTAAACTATATTTTTAAGATGCCTATTTTTTTTCTTATATTAAAAAAAATATTTTTTAAGGAATTTTTCTATTAAAATTTTTTTATTTTAACAAAAGACATAAAAGGCCAAAAAATTAAAATCGAGATTTAAAATTTAAGTATTTATTTTTTACTCACCACCGTATAAATATTTTCTAGTTTCTTGTGGAGGCAAACCGTGTGGAATTTCACTTTCTACTTGCTGCCTTAAAATATCGATTTCACGCTCTTTATTGTATATATCTTGTTGATTGTGCCTAACTCTTTCTAAAAACTCTCTTCTTTGCTTTTCTTCATCCTGTCTTTCTACAATAGCGCCTGTAATACCACCTGCAACAAGGCCGATAGCTGCTCCTAATAGTGCGCTTTTCCCTGGGTCGCCATCGCTAATCACGGCTCCTATACCTGCTCCCGTTCCTGCACCTATTAACGTTCCTGATAAAGCTCCAACTGGAATTGAACTGAACATCGATTTTAATGTAGCACAACCTGTAATATTTACTGCCATACTTATTAAAAGCAATACTAAAACGAGTTTTTTCATATATTGATACCTTTATAAATTAAGAACTACAATTTTTTATCGGCAAATTTGCTAAAATGCTTCTTGTATTTTTTATATTTTTTTATATTTTTGTAAACTTCTAAAATTTGATATAGAATAACTTTTATGAATAACTCTGTAAACCCATATGTTAATAAATTAAAAGAGCAAAGCGAATATATAATTCCTTGCTATTCTAATAAGATACGAGATGAAGATGTCGCTATTTTACAAGAAAAAATATCAAATTTTAGCGATATTAGTGTCAGCGATATTGATGCTAGTAATATTATAGTGGAAGTTTGCTCAGGTTCAGGAGCGCATCTTATAGAGCTTGCTAAAAAATTCCCTCTATCTTTAATAATTGGTTTTGAGCTTCGCTTCAAGCGTATTTTTAAGACTGCACAAAAAGCTAAAAGAGAGAATTTAAATAATATAATACTTATAAGAAATGATGCTAGAAACTTAAATTTATGGTTTAAAGAACGTAAAATTTCTAAATTATTTATAAATTTCCCAGACCCTTGGGATAGAGATAGATGGATAAAACATAGAGTGCTTTCTAAAGAATTCTTTGATAATTTAAGCAAATTATTAAAGAAACACGGCGAGTTTTTATATAAAACTGACCACACAGAACGCTTTTTAGAAACTAAACTATTACTAGAAGAAAACAATTTATTTAATATAGTAGAATATTCAGAAGACCTATATAATAGTCCTTATATAGAAAATAATATAAAGACTGAGTTTGAAAGTTTATTTTTATCACAAGAATTAAATATTAATTATTTAAAAGCCGTGAAGAAATAATTTGGCGTTTAAATTTTCTTTAAAAACTTTTCTTTTTCAAAACTTGGTATATCATATAACCATTGTTATTTTGTATGTTATTTTATATGTTGTTTTATATTTAAATAGAGGAAATTATTTATGAAAAAAAGTTGTTATTTGCTAATTTTCTTTGCTTTGCTTTCACTATGTTTATGTTTTGTAGCTTGCACAGACGATGATGATGACAGCGGCAGTGATAATTCGGCTCAAGCTGCTGCTTGCGATGAGCTAGGGTTTGGAAAATCTTATACTAAAATTATAAATGGTGCTACTTGCAATACTGCTAACTCTGCCGTAGTGGGATTAGATATCGTGGATATATATGGCGATAGTGGAGTATGTTCGGGGACTATTATTAGTAGCAACGCAGTGCTTACCGCCGCTCATTGTTTTGAAAACGATGCTATTAGCGTAAAGATTAAGGCTGGGGATAAAGTTTACAATGCGGTATCTGTAGTGGTGCACCCTAATTATAATCAAGGCTATGCAAATAAGTATGAACACGATTTAGCGATAGTAAATATTAGCAATACTTTTCATATAGCACCTATGCCTATCATTACAAGCACTACTGCTAATCAAGGAGAAACCGTAATCATTGCAGGATTTGGTCAAGATGAAAGCGGAAAAACGGGAACTCTAAAAGCAGCCTATATGAAAGTTAACAGGACTACATCTTTAGGCTTTTATACGGTTTATGATGATACGCACACTAATGTTTGCTTTGGAGATTCAGGAGGCCCTGCTTTTGGATATGTAAACGGAGTGCTAGGAATTTTAGGCACTACTAGTTATGGAACTAAGACCGATTGTCTTTCAGGAGATGAAACTTTTTTCCCTAGCTTAAAATTATCGAAAAATGCTAATTTTATCTTATCGAATGCGAGTGCAGGACAAATTTAAAAAATAATTCTTCACGTTTTAAGGTAGGCTTGATTAAGGTAGGTTAGAAAAATTGTTTTTTTGGAAGATTAGCTTAAACCACTTTAAAACGTGAAGAACTAAATTTTTTTATTTATTTATAACTTTATTTACAATCTGCCCAGTGTTGCTATCGAAAGTATATTCTTGGCCTCCTGCATCATGTTTTGCCGTAACTGTAAATGAGTCTTTTTTAGCAGCTACAGATATTTGAACGCCTTTAGAAATATTTTTAATACTTGGGAGACCTTTACAAGAATCGTTTTTACAAGCAAAATATTTTTCTTCATCTATATAATAAAGTTCTTCAGCAGTTGAAACATTTTTTAAATCGGACAGTGCTCTAACATCGTAAGCCTTTTTCTTATAATCCTTGTATGCTGGAACTGCGATACCTGCTAAAATCATTATAATACACATCGTTATAAGAAGTTCTAACAATGTAAAACCATTTTGAGTGTTCGTTTTCATAAAAATTACCTCTTTTTTTTATTAAAATATTTTTGTTAAAATAAATAGGCTCTTCGCACGCATTAAAGTAGCTTTAAGAGAAATTTACTTCTTTGCTAGGATTAAAATGCACGAAGAGATAAAAAATATGCTACATATTATAAACATCGAAAATAACATTATTAGTGGTTCAAAATTATGAAGTTTTTTCTAAAACCTTAACTTTTAAGAACTTTTATGTTATAATATACATTTCTCTTTACAGCATCTAAAATCGAAGGTTATTCTTAAGTTTCTTATTTGTTTTTCTTAAATTATGCTCACTTAACTTTTTTGATTTTCCCTTTAAAGGATAATAACTTATGATTATTAAATTTTTATTAAATGCTACAATATTTTTTTGCTCGACATTGTTTTTAACTACTAATGCTTTTTCAAGTGAAGAAACACTCGAAGCTTTAAGATTAAAAGAGGAGAAAATATTAAAAAGTTTAAATAAAAAATATTCTCTAGGTAAAGAACTTAATTTATCAAATAGTAAAGAAATAGATAATTTAATAGATAAACTAGAAAAAGAAGCACTTAATAACGACATCGATAAAATTTATAACAAGAAAACTTATAATGACAAAACTTATAATGAAGCATCGGTAAAAATTAAAAACGACTCGCAGCTTAGAAAGTTATTTACCAAAAGAGTTGCTAAAAGAAGAGATTTAAGAAAAAAAATATCTTTAAGAAGAACTAGAGATGATAAATTAAAAGATGATAAGTTAAGCTCTTCTACCATATTAGCTAGCAATATAAAAAATAAAATAGGCAAAAACAAGATCGACACAGATTTAAATGACTGCATTAAAAAAGCAGATTTAGTTTTAGAAAAAAGTAAAAGTGATAGTTCTAAAAGAACTATTAGCAAAGAATATTTTACTATTACGGATGATTATTTTGCTGAAAGTGAACGTGATGATGGCACGTCTTTCGTTTATGTAGCGGATGATGTAAGCTTACACACGCTACCGTCGCTTTCTTCTAAGCTTATTTATTTAGTAAAAGCAAACACGAAGTTAAAACTAGATAAAAATCATGGCGCTTGGTATAGAGTAAAGAGTGCAGACAATAAGTATGGCTGGATTTTAGGCGATATGCTACACTTTAGCGACCCTAGTTCTTTGTCTACCTTGAAAAATAAAGGAAAAGGATTGTAAATTATTGTAGTTCAAAATGTACACTAATTTTGAAAATTTAAAAACAGAAGAACTTAATTACATATTTACGGAGAGATGGCCGAGCGGCTGAAGGCACACGCTTGGAAAGCGTGCATACGGTAAAACGTATCGAGGGTTCGAATCCCTCTCTCTCCGCCATATATTTACTAAAATCTTTTTCTAGAATTTTTGCGGATTGTCGAATTTATAGGAGCTATAATAGTAATGTCTCAAATGAATAATAAGGAAGCACTAGCGATTGTAAATAATAAAACTAGATGGCGTATAAGAGAAGTGTTATCAGAAGCATGGAAACTAACACAAACTAAAGGTGTAAAATCTGGCATATAGCGTAGTCTAATTAAAAGCTCAATTATATCAACACTAATAATATTAATAGCTTTGGCAGTATGTACGTGTCTATTCATGCTTTCAATGTTTTATTTGATTTTTTTTGAAATTCCTGGAGTTACAACACTTTCTAGAATTTATTTTGAATTTGATACAATATTAGGAACATTAATAGTAGTAGCAGCGGCAACTACAACCTTAATCTCTGCGATAGCTATACTCATGATAATTTATGCTCTATCTGCTATACCTAGACTAATTTATGCTTTTATTATGATTAAAAACATCGAGGTAATAAAGACAAATAATGCAGATTATACTAATTTATTAAGTGAACTTAAATCATATCTTAAAACTGCTAAAATGTTTTTGTTGCTACCAATTTTAATTTTACTAATATTAATAATATTAGAAGTAGGGTTAAGTTCATCACCACTTTATATAATTGCTTTTGCTAATTTTATCATACTTAACGCATTCATAATGTGTTATTATATTATTACTTTTACATTAACTAATATTTTATTAAATAATACTAGCGATTTTAAAGGCATTACTAAGGAATTATTAGTTTGCACAAAGACTATACTATCAAGACCTTTTAGCTACATAATTTTAACTTTAATCATTTTATTGATAATAATCTTATTAGGCATTCTCGTTATACCACTTATCTGGCTTGTGCCATTTTTACATTGCGTTGGGGCTGTATTGTATACTAAGGAAAATTTTGATAAGTAAATTTAAAAATAAACTTTTCTCTGCCTTTAAATGTAAAATTTAATTTTCATTAAATAACTAATTAAAATAATTAAAGAAAGTTTAAAAAATACTTATATAAATTATCAAAATCTTTTGCTTAGTAAGCTTTTTTTTAAGCTTTTTTTTAAGCTTTTTTTTAGCCTTTTTTTATAGCCATGCATACTATAAAAACTTAAGAAATTTTAGTTCTTCACGTTTCTTAAATTCTTAAAGCTTCTCTCTCGAATCAACTTAAAACATGAAGAACCAAAAAAATTTTACTTTAGATGGACATTCTACCATCGGCAGCTAATGAAACTTTTCCTTTTTCTCCAACGAAGAACGGGTTGATATCCATTTCTTTTATCTCAGGAAAATCTATAATTAACTGACTTACTCTTTGAAGAACGTCTGCAATCTTTTCAACATCGTATCCAGCATGTCCTCTAACACCAGCTAAAATAGGGTAAGATTTAATAGAAGATATCATTTCCATAGCATCGCTTTTTGAAAGAGGTGCTAATTTAAACACTACGTCTTTCATAACCTCTACGAAAATTCCTCCAAGACCAAACATTATCATAGGACCAAATTGTGGATCGCGCGTCATACCGATAATAACCTCTTTTCCACCATCGCACATTCTTTCTAAATACGTTCCTACAATGTTTGCCTTAGGATGAGATTTTGCTATTCTCGTAGTCATCTCTTCAAAAGCAGCTTCCACTTCTTCCTTAGATTTTAAAAATAACTTAACGCCCCCAACATCAGATTTATGAACTATATCTGGTGAAGAAATTTTCATAGCTATCGGATAGCCCGCTTGCTCTGCTATGTTTCCTGCTTCTTCTTTACTCTTAGCAAGCCCTCCTTGTGGAATATCGATGCCATAAGCTTTAAACATAGCCTTAGTTTCAACTTCTCCAAGTTGTGTTAAGCCTTTCTTTTTAGCGTCTGCTAAAATCTCTTCTACAGCTTTCTTATCTACATTAAACGATACTTGTTTTTCTTCTTTTTTATTTAACCACGTGCCGTAATCTAGCATAGTTTTTAATGTCGTAATGGCTCTTACTGGGTCTGTAAAGTTAGGAATTCCGTTTTTGCTTAACACGTCTCTACCCTCATCTACTATTACTCCCCCCATCCATACAGCAAGCACAGGTTTTTCATGCGTCATATTTTTTGCTATCTCTTCGGCCGACTCGACCGCTTTAGTCATAGCTTGTGGAGTTAAGATAACTACAACTGCATCTACATTTGGATCTTTTTGAGCCATAATTAAAGCCTCTGCATACTTCTCTGGGCTTCCATCACCTAAAATATCTATAGGGTTTGCCACAGATGCCGCAGCCGATAATTTTTCTGCTAGTTCTTGCTGTAAGGTTTTATCTAGAACTGCCATATTCATTCCTGAATTTTCAACGGCATCCGTTGCCATAATTCCCGGCCCTCCAGCATTAGTAATAACTGCAACATTTTTTCCTTTAGGTGGTTTTTGCATAGATAGTGCAAGGGAGATATCGAATAGAGACTCGAAGCTATGCGCCCTAATTACTCCCGATTTATGGAATGCAGAAGAGTAAGCAACATCTGCCCCAGCTAAGCTTCCCGTATGAGATGAAGCCGCCTTACTTCCCGATGCAGTAGTTCCAGATTTAAAGATAACTATCGGTTTTGTTTTAGAAACTTTTGAAGCGATATCCATAAATTTTGCACCATTATTGATACTTTCAAGATAGCAAGTAATAACTTTTGTATCTTCATCTTCTGCTAACGCTTCGATAAAATCATTTTCATCTAGGTCAGATTTATTTCCCATAGAGATAACTTTTGAGAAGCCTACTTTTTCTTTTTCTGCCCAGTCTAAAATTGCGGCGCAGAGTGCTCCAGATTGCGACAAAACTGAAATGCTACCAGTTAAAGGCATTTGTTTTGCAAATGAAGCATTCATTTTATGGTGAGCATTTATTATACCTAAACAGTTTGGCCCTAGCAATCTAACGCCTTTTTCTTTACAAATATCTGCTATTTCTTTTCTAGAAGAGCCCCTTCGTGGCTTACCTCTTTAAATCCTGCCGTAATAATACAAATGGCTTTTGCACCTGCTTCAATACTTGCTATCGTAGCCGATTTCACAGCTTTTGTAGGAAGTGAAATTACGCTTAAATCGACAGGCTTCCCGTACGTTTGTAAATCGGGATAACATTTAAGACCTAATATTTCATCTGCCGATGGGTTTACAGGAATTATATTTCCTTCAAATTTAGCATCTACTAAATTATAAACGATCTCATATCCAACTTTCCCTGGGGTTCTAGAAGCTCCTACAACTGCTACGGTTTCTGGATTAAATAAATCTTTCAACATACCTTTTGACATACTATAAATCCTTATAAATAAAATGAAAAAATTAAAATAAAATTCTTAAGAAATTTTAGCGTTTTTTAGAATTTTTTACGAACTTTATATAATAAAATTATTATAACACATTATAAAAAAATTTAAAAATGGTTGAATTAACAAAAACGATACTTCGATACAAGATTTAATAAAAATAGCATCATCACAACGAAAAATGGAAATGCGTTTATTTATACTATAATTTTATGCAAAAGAGAATTGTTGCATTAAGTATTACAATTTAAGTTCCTGCTTCAGACTGTAAAGTTAAAATTACTTTTAATTGATTAAAAAACAATCACGCTTATTGATAAAAAAATAATTCTAGAGAAATGCTCGAAAAAGTTATCCATAACTGATAGCGAGGTCGAGCAATTAAAAGCTAGAGACCAAGCTGTCAGGCTGTAGATAACTTTCTCATAGAGTTTCAGCTTTCAGTCTTTCTGAAATAAACTAAAATCTATAACTAATTATTGAATAGTCTAATGATATAATTTTTTTATGTAAATAGCTATCCCCAACCCAACTAAAGCAGTAATTTTCTATGCCGCTTTTAATTTAGCTTCTATTAGCTCTAATTTTTTATCAAATAACTTCTGAGGAGTTGTTCCCCCTAGAATTCGCCTCGAATAATTATTTAAGTGGTTTTCTATCTTCGCAACCTCTTCTTTGCTTACAGTGGAAATCTTCGTCTCTTTCTTTATAAAACGACGAATCTGCCCATTTAGTTGCTCATTAGTGCCACATTCATAAGAACAATTAGGATGGCAATAATAAATAGTAGTTCTCTTTAATCCTCCGAAAATAGAGCTTTCTAACGCTTCAAAATCTAAAAACTCTCTACCATTATCTACTGTTATTGTTTTAAAAATTGTGTCAATATAACACTTGTTTAGTTTATTAACGCTTTAACAGATTAGTCATGGATTTTCATTAGCAAAATGTGTCGCATTTTACCTTACAACTCGCCTGAAATATAAGGCAAAACACGGGTAAGCTTATATGATAAATTTGGCTCTTCACGTTTTAAGTGGGGGCTAAGGAGAAATTGTTTTTAACTTAAATAACTCCTTTTTCTTTTAAAATGGAAATCATTTTATTTATGACTGTCTCTATACCATCATTAGAATTATCTATTATATAAGCGTCTTTCGTCGGCACTGTAGGAGAAAGCGCCCTATGTTCATCTCTTTCATCTCTTTCTATTATTTCTATCTTCATATCATTTTTAAGCTTTTCTAGTTCTTCTTTAGATAATTCTTTATTACTGCTTAATTGTTTTATTCTTCTCTTTATTTTAGTTTCAGTATCTACTTTTATAAAAAATTTTACATCGGCATCTTTAAATACGACACTACCTACATCACGCCCATCGATAACTATGTTAGAATCTTTAAATGCGTTTCTCTGTGGTTCAATTAAAAACGTGCGGATAGGTTCTAATGCACTCAAAATGGAAGTCATCTCGGAATTTTTAGGCGTATAAAGATACTCCATAACATTAAAGCCATCTAAAAGCATCACAGCAAAAGAGTCTTCTAGCACTAACTCGAAAGTGTGTTTTTCAAGCTCATTTAAAACGTCTTTAATATTTTTATGATCTACATTATTTTTTTAAAACTACATAGGCTACCGCTCTATATAAAATGCCAGTAGTTAAATAAACGAAACCTATTTTTTTTGCGAGCGTCTTAGCAAGAGTGCTTTTGCCAGTTGCCGACAAGCCGTCAATAGCTAAAACTTTTCTTTTTTGCATATTTGATTGCATATTCGATTGCATATTTGATTTTGAATTTTTGCGGTACGTTATTTTTGATTTACTTAGAATTTATTTAGAAAAATATTTATTTAAATAAGGCTCTTCACGCTTTTTGTAGAGATGACAAATTCTTTTAAATTAACTCTTTTAAATTAACTCTATTAGCTTAACTCTATTAAACTAGCTTTATCAAATTTTAGATAAAAAGCTTTTTAACAAGAAAATTTATACACTACAAAAAACGCGAAAAACTTTTTTTATTCTTCTACTTTTATTGCATCACAAGGACAAGCATCGATACAAGCTAAGCAATCTGCACATTGTCCTTCATCGATTTGAGCTGCTCCATCTACCATATTGATAGCGCCACAAGGGCAAGCATTTACGCAAGCTTCACAGCCAATACAAGTATCTTTATCTACTTTAGGTGCCATAATTAAAAATTCTCCTTAAAAAGTTATAAGTAATTATTACAAACTAATTTATTACAAACTAATTTATTACAAACAACGAGAAATAATATATTATTTTTACATTTTTTTAAAGTTATTTTTAAAAGTTGCCTTTAGCCCAAGTTTAAAAAAAACTACTATATTTAAAAAAACTTCTATACCTTAAAAAAACGCAAAGCTAGTTTAATACAAGTTTTTAATAATGTATATAAAGCTTTTTATAAAAAAATTTTATAAAAAATAAAGATGTTAGTTTTTATAAAGAGATATCCTGCTTTTTAATTCCAGCTATACTAGTGTTAAAAACCAGAATGGGCATTTTATATATTTTCATCAGTAATTTCAGATAGTTATAATGCAAAATGACTAAGATTAAAATTTCATATACCACTTATAAAACCAAAAGTGCATATTTAAACTACATTTTATTCAAGTTTAAATCTATGGAGTTCTCTTATCGCTTTAATGCTATTTTTCTTTGACAATTATTTTAGATAAAGCAATTTGGCATTAGGAGAGCTTCCGTTTTTTATATTTTTAACCTTAAAGGAAAATTATATGAAAACTAAGCAAATTTTATTATATGGCGTTATTTTATCATTATTATTTACTGGATTATTTACTAGCAATGCTTTTTCATCTGGATTTTACATATTAGAGCAAACTGGGCGTGGTGGTGGAAATGCTTTTTCAGGAACTACTACTGGCTATGGAGATGGAAGCGAGGTGTACTTTAACCCTGCCGCTATGTCGACATTAGATGATACGACCGTATCGGCAAGCACGAGTTTAATTCAAGTAAATGCAAGATTTCACAATAGAAACTCGACTAACGCTCTAGGCGTTCCCGTGCAAGGAAATGGCTCGAATGGTGGTGGAGTTGCCGTAACGCCAAGCACGTTTATAGTATCTCCTATAACGGATAAATTAAATGCGGGCTTTGGTATTACTGCTCCTTATGGAACGAAATAAAGTATAACGAAGAGTGGATAGGGCGTTATAGAGCGGATAGCACAGATTTAAAAGTTATAACTTTTTCTCCAGCACTATCATATAAATTAACTGACAATTTCTCATTAGGTGCACACGTAGGAATAAACTATGCTAAGGCAAGTGTCAGCAATGCCGTAGACTTTGGGACTATCGGAATGAGAGTTTTAGGGACAGAGCAAGGAGCGGCTTTAGGGCTTTCTCCTCAAGGAAATGATGGCTACGCAGATCTTGAGGGAGATGCTTGGGCTACAAACTATGGGTTAGGCGCTTTATATACTTATGGAGAAGATAATAGAAATAGGATTGGTATTTCATATAGGACCAAAACTGCTTTCGATGTAAATGGAGATGCACGTTTTACGGTTCCAGAGGAAGTTTCATTTTTTACAGCAATCGAATGTTTTTGTAAATGCACAGTAAGCGCGCACATAACTATGCCTGAACACGTTACACTAGGTAAAAAATATTGGATAAACGATAGGTTTGGACTTCAAGCTGAGGCTAGATTGGATTAGGTGGAGTAGATTTAAAGAGCTTCGTTTTTCTTATGGCTCTTCACAGCCAGACAGTGCTGAAAAGGAGGACTGGGATGACACATTTAGGTATTCAGCTGGTGCGTTTTATAAACTTACCGATGATTTAACTTTGAATGCTGGTTATATGTTTGACGAATCGCCCGTTCCGTCTAATAGGCGTTCACCAAGAATTCCTGATAATGATAGGCATTTAATAGGGGCAGGAGCAACGTATGATTTAACTGAGAATCTTGCTTTGAGTGCTTCTTATATTTACATCATCGTAAATGATGCCTCAATTCATGCAAAAGATGCTATAGGAAATACCTTAGATGGTAGATACGACCTTGGTATCCAAGTAGCAACTCTTGGGCTTACTTATAAATTTTAAATAGAAAAAAAAATTTAAAATACAAAAAGGCTCTTTATGTTTTAAGGCGTGAAGAGTTTTTTTTGTTCTTCACGTTTTAGATGGGTTTAAAATTCTTAAAAATAGCATCACCTTACCCCACGAGGGCCAAAAGAAACTGTTTTTCTAACCCACTTAAAGCGTGAAGAGCCATACTTTATTACTAAAAATAATATTTATATAAAGTGAAAATTTAAACTCTATTCGATAATAATAGACTTTACCCTTAAAGACAATAATCTTTTATCTTCATCTTGGCTATTTTCTGAATGTGGCGAAGTGGCATCTAGCATAAAAAACTCTATTACTAAATTATCATTTCCTAACGGCGGTATATCAAAATCAATCTCAGTAATACTACTATCAATATTTCCAAAAAATACGGGAATACCAAAAACTAAAATAGAAACTCTCTGCGTTTCTCTCATCACCCCACCTAAAAAAACTTTGCATTTTAAACTTTGATTAGCCTTATAATCTTCTATCTTAGCTCCGAATAATAACCTTTTACCATCCGCCCAAGTGTAATCTTTTTCAGGGATTGAAAGCCCCGAAAAAATATAGGGTTTTACCGAAAAATCATTTTTTATAGCATTAAGCATAGTATTTAGCTCATACGAAACTAGCTTAACTTCAGAAAAACTTATGCTTTGAAACATTAAACCTAACAATCTAACATCTTCAGATACATTAAAACTCTTAGGAGAAAAAGCATTTTTTAAAAGAATACGAATAAAAACTATTTTCGTTCTTGGCACTACAAAATAAAATTTAATACCATCTAAAGATGCCACTTCATCGTGAAAAACTAAAACATCATTAGCAAAGATTTGCACATTTTGCGAATCATTATTTATCGCTGATAATTTTGCATCAAAAAACATTAAACATTCTTGCTTATTTTCAAAATTAAAAGCAAACATCACTTGCTTAGCATCTGTCCAAGCCCCTATGCTTTCAGCACTAGATACTCCAGAAATCAAATATGGCAAAAAATTTTGCTCATTTTTTAAAAAACTAATTTTCTTTTGAGATGAAATGCTATTTACTTCACACCTTTCAAACACTAAACTTTTAATGCAAAGGGAAAGCTTTCGCTTATCTTCACTCTCGCTAAGTTCATAGGGAGAAATTGCATCATTTAAAATTAGCCTTATCTTTACCTTGCCATCAAAAGGCTTTGAAAAAATAAAATTGATTTTCTTTTCTACACATTCGCTCTCTTTTATTGTTTCATCAAAAGCCACGATATCATTAACATATATTTTAACATTTTGAGATTCATTATAAACCGTTAGCAAATCAAAGCTTCCTACAATCACTTGCACATCGTCTACAAAATTAAATGAAAGTTCTATCTCATTTTCAGATGTCCAAGCAAATCCATCTTCAGGCTCAGAAATCCCATATTCAAAATAATTTATTATATTATATTTATTACTAGAGAAATCTAGCTTAGTTCCTAGGCTATATTCTTTGAAATTAAAATCATAAAAATACATGGCTTTAGTTTATCCTAAAATATTTTATCATAACATATACAAATTATTTAATTCTTCACACTTAAAACGTAAAGAGTAATTTTTATCGCCTCTTATACTATATTTTATACTATTTTTTATACTATTTTCTTTATATGATGCTCAGTATAATTTTCCCTATGGCTTATATCTACAAGTAAATTACATATAAAACCAGTTGCTATAAACTGCAAACCCATGATTAAACATAGCACTCCAAGCAAAAGAGCAGGTCTATTTCCGATACTTTGCTCAGTAAAACACCAAACCCCAGTTAAATAAGCACAGATTAAAAATCCAATACTTGAAAACAAAATTCCTAACTTCCCAAATAAGTACATCGGTCTATCGTTATATCTAAGTAAAAATGTTGTCGTTAAAGAGTCGAAAAGTCCACGCAAATATCGCTCAAAGCCGTACTTAGATTTTCCATGTTTTCTTGTTTTATGCTCTACCGTGATTTCCGTTATTTTAAATCCTTCTCGATGAGCTAAAACTGGAATATACCTATGAAGCTCTCCGTAAAGGTCTAGCGACTCTATTACTTCCTTTCTAAAACATTTAAAACCACAATCAAAATCATGTAAGTTTACACCCGATAATTTTTTAGTTACGTAATTAAATAGCTTCGAGGGTAGCTTTTTCTCCATCGGGTCTAACCTATTAAATTTCCACCCTACTACTAAATCAAACCCCTCGTCTATTTTTTCTACAAACCTGGTCATCTCGCTTGGCTCATCTTGCAAATCGGCATCGAGCGTAAAAACGATATCCCCTACGGCGTGGCGAAACCCCGCATCGAGTGCAGGCGATTTTCCGAAATTTTTTCTAAAAGAAATTAAATGAACGTTTTTATCTTTTTCTATTAAACTTAAAATTTTACTTTCAGTTCCATCTTTACTGCCATCATTTATAAACCATATTTCATAGTTTAAAACTTGCCCCTTTTCTTTCATTACATTAAAACTTGCTAACAATTTATCGTGTAGCTCCTCTATCGAGGCTTCTTCATTATACGCAGGAACTATTATAGAAATTTTTCTATTCATCTTTCACCATTTATATAACATCATCATAAATCAAATTATAATCTGAAATTTTAACACCTAGCCTTTTGCAGTATCGTTAACTAATTTAATCTCACCTCTCTTTACGAAAGAATGCTTAGGTTTTATTGTAAATTCATAGTAATAATTATTATAAAATTTGTGTTTTAGCACAAGCCTTGCTTTAACAAAGTTTTCTTTGGTATTTTTTTTAAGCTTTATTTCCTGATTATCAGACAATTTAACTATATTATCTATAGGGCCTGATGATAAATTAAAAGCAATTCCCTTTAGCGGTCTTCGAGAACTAATAATTAGACCTTGCTTATTATTGTAAGCAGTCCAGTATTTAGTATAATCCTCCCCTAAAATATTGTAGTAATCCGTGTAAGGGCCTTTCCAAATATAACTCGTTCTATCTATTGGTATCTTAGCCGAAGGTCCTATCTCGAGAATCTTATGTAGTTGCGTAAGCTCAATAGGTAAAATTTGCATTCTTTTTCTATTTCTAAACAACGAGGCACCTCTTAAAGCTTGGTTCATTGGGGTAAATAAAAAATAAAAAAATATTAAAAACGCAAACAAACTACCACATATAGTCCTTTTTAAAGATATAACGGGAACTAAAAATAAGAACGCTACTAGTATCTGTAAAAGATATCTATTCCCTAGAGATTGAGCTCCTCCATAATAATTATCATAACCTTGAAGCATAAAAAATAATATATGTCCTAATATTCCAAATAAAATATACCAATTTTCCTTTACATCTCTATATCTCAAATTAAAAAACACTAAAAATAAACAAGGAAAATAGATTAGCGCTCCAGTTTGTCTACCAACTAAAAAATAAAAAATATTATATAAAAATGCTTTATAATCTTTTATCGCAATAATCGATTTGCTAACAATCGATGAAGTTCCAGTTTTTATATATTTTATTAGAGTAAAAATGTTTTCCTGTGTAATTTCCTCATCGTTATATACTTGTATGTATGGAAAAAGCCCTCGAAAGTAATATCTAGTTCCACCATAAGGAGAAAACGAGCCTATTTCGCTAATATGATAAAAAGTAGGTATTAAAAATGATACGATTAAAATTCCAGTAAAAATCAAGATGTTTTTAAAGCTTTCTTTCTTATAAAAATTATCGAATAACAATTTTAAAAAACAGAAAAATGCAAATGATAAAAATGGCGATCTTGAATATCCTATTATTCCAAATAAAAATGCTGACAAAATTAAATATTTTTTATCACGAGAGCCTTGTATATATTTTGTAAAAACAAATAAACTTAAGCCTAGCATAAAGACATTAAAAATATCTATGAAACACTCGAAAATATATCCCCATAGAACCGACAAGCTAATAAAGAGCAATGAAAATATGTATGATAAAACTTTATGATTTTTTCTTGATAAAAAGGCGTGCGATAAATAGATTAAACCATATAGACAAATTAAATTTAAAATCTCTAAACCATTTGCCCCAAATAGCCAAACGAAAGGAACACCTACAAGACCGTATAAAATTGTTTTTGAAAAATAAAAATTATTATTATAATAATTTAAAAACAACCCTACTGGGCCTCGATTAAAACCTGCCAAATAAAACCTTACTAAATCTTTTTTTTCGTATAGATTATTCATATCATACAAGAAGCTATAAGCTTGAGAAATATACACAGCCTCATCGCCAGTTATAATTTTTAGCGAGTTATTCAAATAATTTAGAAAAACTCCTATCGAAGTTATAACTACAAATAAACTTACTAAAAAAACTAGCTTGTAAGATTTAGTATTGTTAGACTTTAATATTAGAAATGCCACAGCCGCTATTAGCAATGAGAAGCAAATATTTTGCAAAACCCTACTACTAGCCTTATACGTCCACACTTCTAATTTTGAAATTTCTAAGTCTACATTATCGTGGGTAAAAAATCTTAAATGCATCTCTTTTAGATGATTTTTTCCTACGTATAATTTCGTTGCCACTCCTTGCACGCTATGGGTTAGCTCTATATTTATTTGATTTTCATCTTTATCAAAATTTTCTCCGTGCAAATCAACGTGTAAAAATTTAGGGGTATTTTGATTTGCTACATTTTTATTTTTTATGACAAATTTTAAAAACAATTCTTCATTTTCAAGCTTAATTAGTCTATAAAAAACATTTCCGTTATTTTTTATTTTATCTTCTGCTTCTCTATTGTTTACTTTATTTATGATGAGTTTATTATTTTTTATAAGAGCGGATACCGAGTTTTGTTCAACATTAAAAGATTTAAACTTTATATCAGTTTTTTTAAGGTCTGAAACATGTAGATTCGTATTAGTATAAGTTAATATTAAAAATGTAAAAATAAAGAAAAATATAACAAGAATTATAGAACAAGCATTAAATCTTTTTAAAATACGCATATATATATACCTTAAAGATGCTAGAAAGAATTTTTTTAGCATTACAAATTTATTGAGATAAAACTAGCGCCTAAAACTAGCATAGAGAATATGTTTTATAAAGCCTAAAAAAGAGAGCTAATAGCGGTTTAGGCAAAAAACTCCATCTAAAATATATACACTAATTAACCTTAAAAATAAATAGGTTAAAAAATACATAACTTTAAAAATACATAGCTTAAAAATTTACGAGTTTACTTTGAGGCGTATTAAAGTTTTTAGTAAAAACAAGGAATGATTATTTAGAAGCTAAAAACTACATTTTATTTAGAATATGCTCTATCTCAAAAACCGATATAGGCATATTTATTTTTGCTTGCAACTTATCTAGAGTAATCATAGGATTTCGTTTTCGCTCATTAGTTATAATATCGATACATTTATCTATAGTATCAAACGTTAAATTGCTATTTTTAACGTGAATATAAGTATCATTAGATGCCTTAATAATGCTATCATACAAACCTAGCGAATCATCGAAGTCCTGTTTTAATTGAGCTTTGCCGTGAAAAAGATTATTTTCTTTTATACTTTCTAACATTTCTTTCCAACTCATTTCTCTATTTGATTGAAGTAGAACTTGAACCATAGCAGTTTTAAATTGTAATTTTGCACTAACCACTTTTTTATCTTTTATTTCGATAAGCCCTTGAGCTTCTATTTTAGGCATCAATGTATTTATCTTAGCATAATTAAGTCCGATAATTTCATAAAAGGAATTTCTAAAAACTTGCATAGTGCAAGGAAGAGCTATCTCTTGAAAGATATCGTTAAAACATTCGCTTATATCGATATCATCGATATCATCTTTTTGAAACTCAAAATCTTCTTCAAAATCAAATATATTTTTTATAAATTTATAGAAGGTATCGCTTTGGAATCTAGAATATAGCTCAGGCATTTCTAATTTCATATCGTGAGAATCGTTATTTTTTAAGTAATTTCTATATCTCGATGGACTATAAAGAAGAACGGTTCTTAACTCTTTTAAAAGGCCGTTTTTAAGTCTTTGAATAGCAGTCTCTTTAAGATTGTTTTTAGCTTGATAATTTTTTACATCACTTTTTTCATAAATAAATATTTCAAATAGCTCTTGGTCTTTTTTCTTTAAAGAGTTTCTATACTCTAACACTTCGAGAAGTTCTCTTTGTATACTTGAAAAGCTTATAGGAGCTATAAATTTTCTAATACAATCTGGCGAATTTAAAATCTTATCTTTAAGCTTAAATATTAGTGGCTTTAAAGATGGCTCACTTGAAATTAAATTTTTATACTTGTCTAATTTTTTATCATCTAGACAGATTATATCCATAGCACTATTATTATAAATTCCATTTTTCTTAAGCTTAGCTAAGACACTTCTTTCACTTTTGTTTAATTTATGTACTGCTATAGGATGTGTGTATAGCTCGTTATTTAAATTTTCCATTCGATACCTTACATTTATTATTTTTATTCATACTATTTTATCTATTATTTTTTTATCTATTATTTATTATTTATTTATTATCTATCTACTACCAACCTATTTTCTATTTTATTATTTATATGTTTTATATATCTGTTAGTTATAATTTTATTTATAAATTTTCTTCTTAGTTTATTTACTAAAAAATTTTTTATGTCCGTTTACTCGTTATTTATTAACTATTTTACTAACTATTTTACTAATTATTTTACTAATTATTTTGTTAATTTTTTTTCTTAATTCGTTAAAGAAACTACGAGTATTAACTATAATATTCGATGCAAAAAATTTTTATTCGTTGCTAAATTTTTATTATTTTCTGCATATAATAATTACAATTTACAATTACAACTGAGCAATATAATAATCGCATAATTATCAATTAGCGTTTTATTTTATCTACTAATTTACTTATTAAATTCGATTTTTATTTTAATATTTTCTAAACTGCTTTATAATGATTTTGGAAATGTAGTTTTATTTTTTAATTATCATTCGAGTTGTTGATTCGAGTTGTTAGTTCAGATTATTAGTTCAAACTGTTAGTTCAAAGAAGTATAGGTTGTATATTGGGAGTTATTTATGCGAATAGCGTTAATGTCTTGGGAAAGCTTGCACTCGGTGGGTGTTGGTGGCGTAGGAGTTCATGCTACGGAGC
This sequence comes from Bdellovibrionota bacterium, assembly GCA_050952645.1. Classification (GTDB taxonomy): domain Bacteria; phylum Bdellovibrionota_C; class UBA2361; order UBA2361; family CAKMMH01; genus CAKMMH01. The sequence goes on from JBMNLI010000010.1 coordinate 278,203, forward strand.
TTGCCGCTGGGCTTCAAAGGTTAGGGCATGAAGTTCATGTATTTGTTAGGATAGGTCAAGGACAAAGAGAGTATGATTGTATCGATGGAGTTCATTATCATCGATGTGCGATGGAATTAAACAGAGATTTCGTTCAAGAAATGAATAATATGTGCAATAGTTTTGCGTGGCGTCTAGGGGAAGTCGAAAGTGGTCTAGGGGGAAGATTTGATATAGTTCATTGCCACGACTGGCTTACGGAAAAAGCACTAGTTCAAATAAAAAATAACATGCATAGAAAGACCGTTTTTACGCTCCATTCGACTGAGTTTGGAAGATGTGGTAATAATTCCTATTCAGGGCAATCTGAGCGCATTAGTCAAATAGAAGCAGAAGGGGCATACGTAGCGGATAGGGTTATCACAGTTTCTGGCGTATTAGCAGATGAAGTTAAAAGACAGTACAATGTTCCAGATTGGAAGTTGAGAATGATTTATAATGGGATAAATGTTCATCGTTATGATGGATTTATAGACCCTGCTATTTGTAGGAGAACTTATAGCATTGGACCTATGGATCCTATGGCGCTTTTTGTTGGAAGATTAAGCATTCAAAAAGGCCCAGATTTATTAGTAGAGGCGATACCAGAGATATTATCTTTTAGGGGTGATGCAAAATTTGTTTTTGCTGGCGATGGTCATATGAGACAATCGCTAGAAAACAGGGCAAGAGAACTTAACGTTTTGCATGCTTGTAGGTTTTTAGGTTCTATGAGTCCTGATGGTGATTTGATAAATCTTTTTAAAAGCACAGATTGTGTAGTAGTCCCTAGTAGAAATGAACCGTTTGGGATAGTAGTTTTAGAAGCTTGGGCAGCGGGGAAGCCCGTTGTGGCTACGGTAAATGGAGGACCTAGGGAGTTTGTAACGCATAATAAAAATGGTTTTTTAATTTACGATCATAAAGAATCTATAGCTTGGGGGGTAAAAGAGATATTTAGAAACTTTGAACACGCTAGGTGGATGGGACAAGAGGGAAGAACCACCGCAGCTTACGGCTTTAGCTGGAATAAAATAGCTAAGCGGACTGAAGGGGTTTATTACGAGATTTTATAAGGTATTTAGAATAAATGTAGGAAAAGTAATAAAGAAAAGTAATAAGAAAAGTAATAAAGAAAAGTACAGAGTGGTATAAAATTAAGTAAAAGAAAAAATTAAAAAGATAAAAAATTTGGTTCTTTGACGTTTTAGAGGGGTTAGCTTAAAAGAAAATTGGCTTTTATAGAAAACTAGCTATAGTTTCAAAAAAAGCTATAACTATATTTAAAGTCAATTTATTTTATGCAAACTTCTTAAAAGTCAATTTTCTTTTGGGCTTCGTCGAGGATTAGCAATGCTAATTTTTTAGAATTTAAAACTACTTTTAAACGGGAGGAAGCATCTTGCTTCTTTGACGTTTTAGAGGGGTTAGAAAAGTTGCTTTTTTCTAGGTAAGCTAAACTACCTTTAAACGGGAGGATAAAAAAAATAAGGCGTCCTTTCGTAAAAAAGGGCGCCTCTTAGGAGCGGTCAGATAGGGATTTATAATTCCTAAAAAATTCGGCATAGTCGTTGATATTCGGCTATGCCGTTTTTTCGTTTATTTTGGTAAGTCGATAGCACCAATGCAGTTATAGAAAATTTGAATCCGCTGGGTTCTGCGGCCATCTACCTTTTCAGCCTTGAATACTATAATTTTGTCAATGAACTCTCGAATAATCTCTGCATCCAATTCTTTAATTTCTGTGTACTTTTTAACCAGTGCCAAAAATCGGTCGGTATTGAGGGACTGTTCATTTGCTATATCAATAGTACGCTTTAATTTGATTATCCTTTCTTCCAGGACCTTCTGCTCGGCTTCATATTCAGCCGACATCTTGTAAAAACGCTCTTCGGGAATTTTGCCCATCACATTGTCCTCATATAGTTTCCGAATGATTTTGTCTATGTCAGCAATGCGAGTCTGTGCTTGTTCATACTCCTTTTGACTTTGGCGGAGTTCTTTGGCAAGTTCCTTTTCTGAATTATTCGTAACTATACGGATGAATTCCTGTTCATGGTCTTTGGCAAAGGAGGTTACACGTCTTAAGTCTTCTAGCAAAAGCTGTTCCACTACAACATTGCGTATCTGATGTGAACTGCACATACCCTTTTTCTTGCGGTAAGTAGCACAAACGAAATATTCCTTATCGTGTGTCCATCCCTTGCCTCTAACCTGATACAGCTTTGCTCCACAGTCGGCACAAAACATCATGCCAGAAAGCATTCCCATTTCACCTAATCGCGATGGTCTTCGCTTGCCATCTCTGATTTTCTGCACTGTTTCCCAAGTGCCCTCATCAATAATTGCTTCATGGGTATTTTTGAAAACCAGCCAATCTTCTGGATTGTTCAATATCTTGACTTTGCTCTTATATGACTTTTTAGAAGTCTTGAAATTTACCGTGTGACCTAGATATTCCATTTTAGCCAAAATATCTGCTACGGTACGAGCCGACCAAGCATATGGGTTTTCAGGTGGTCTTGCTGGAGTGTTAATACCCATTTTGCGAAGATGAACCGTAGGTGTATCAATGCATCGCTTTTCAAGTTGCTTTGCTATCTGCGTGGGTCCAAAGCCAGCCATGCACAGTCGGAAAATATCTCTGACCACTTCGGCGGCTTTCTCATCTATAATCCAGTGCAACTTATCTTCAGGGTCTTTAATATAACCGTAAGGTGGATTGGTGCAGAGTGGCTTACCGGATTGTCCTTTGGATTTGAACACAGCACGGATTTTCTTGCTAGTATCCTTAGCGTACCATTCATTAATAATGTTAAGAAACGGTGTAAAGTCACTGTCTGCTTGGTTTGCACTATCAATACCGTTGTTAATAGCAATAAATCGTACATCTGCTTCAGGAAACATAATCTCGGTATAATAACCTACTTTGAGGTAATCCCTGCCGAAGCGGGACATATCCTTGATGATAATCGTTCCGATTCTACCGGACTCTACATCTGCAATCATGCGGTTAAAGTCTGGTCTATCAAAAGTTGTACCGCTGACCCCATCATCCACATAAAATTCGATGTTACGAAAACCGTTGTCCTCAGCATATTTCTTTAGAATTGCCTTCTGGTTTACTATACTGTTGCTGTCCCCTGCAAGCTCATCATCACGGGAAAGCCTGCAGTAAAGAGCAGTAATTTTCGCTTCTTCAAATGCTAATGTTGATTTACGTATAGTGCTAAATGTTGACTGTCTATTCATTTTTCTCCTCCATTTCCGACAGTCTTCAAGCGGTTTAGCACTATGTATATTACCGTACTACCTTGAAGAAGTCGAGTTGATTTCCGTGGGTTTATATGAACTATCAGATAACTTTGAAAGGCTTTTTGCGTTGACTGTAATCAGTCGTTTCAGCTTGGAATATGCACTTTCCTTTGCTGAATCGCTTACTCGTGATTCCACCACATAGACCGTACCTCCGATATCGGATTTGGTTGTGCGGCTGTTACTTTGATTTTCCATATCGTGACCTCCTGTCCGATGTTTTGAAGGAACTGGCACTGAGCCGAATTGATGACCCAGTACCTAATCCATTATTTAAGCTTTTATTTGTAATATTTTCAGAGCATCCGGTTGAATTAGCTTGCCATCCAATCTTTCGTAAGCAGAAAATCCAATTTGCCCCTGCAATGCATATAACTCACTTAATTTCTTTATTGTTATTGGCTGACGCTCAATCAGCCAGTAATACGATAGATCTCCGAATACAATGCTTTTTGCTCCTGCTGATACTGTAGGCATATATGGAGAGGTAACTACAGGCTTTCCGAAGATGGTGTTATCTGAAGTATTCCATAGATAACTGCCATTTGTATCTTTAAGGGTTCTAAGAAGCATGGATGTATTATCGTGCATGATAAACACAGCGTTATTTCGGTATTCATCTTTTAATGAAAAATACAGAGAGATAATCTCGTCAAAAGAGATGGTAGCACTATCTGCTGTAGTTACATCTGCGTCTGCCGTAAGTATACCTGTAGGCTGTGTTGTGCCATTTCCATTAAGTAATGCATTTTCCTCAGCCTTGCCAAAACGCTTCGCAAAATCACCCATCAGATACTTTTCAAGATTAAAGTTCATATCGGTGACGAATGAGCGGTTTAGCTTGACAAGAGATGCCAGCTTGTATGATTTCACCAGAAACTGTGTAAATGTATCGGCATTTTCGGGAATTGGATCTCCGTCTTCAACCCAATCTGCTGTCCCCGTTGAGGATACCGCTTGAATTTTACCTTCTGCAGAAGATAGATTGATAACAGTAGCAAATCTACGGAATACATTCTCCTTTGCCAAAGCAGTGTTAAAGCCTTCTCTGAACTCATCTGGTGCGACATAGGCTCCTACATTATCAAAGCCCTCGCTTAGATTTTGATTGTTTTCTTCTTTTCCTTTCATAACATTCCAAAACGCTCTATTATAAGTTGTTGATGTTGCCATAATCGTTTACCTCCTAAATTTTATTAAATGTGGGGTATATACCCCGTTTGAAACCGCGTTTTTTTACACGTTGCCCCACGCCCGTTGTCCAGATGAAAAGGTGTGGAGATTTGACCTCCCCTAGGGGCAGGTATTAACACATGGAGTTGTATCCATTGTTTTCACTGGTTTTAAGCTTTGTAGCAAGATGTAGCAGGTAAAAACTAAACTCTCTATACGAGAGCGATTTTTTATATAACCTGTTTTTCTTGCTACAAGCTGCTACACTGTGTTTAAATAAGAAGAAATTCTTCTTCAGTCAGCTTATATCCGATAAGCATTGTGGTCATTCCACCACCAGAACGTGGTCGTTTCCGTTCTACACGGGCGATAGCTGTTAAGGCTTGTTTGAAGTTTCTTGCATTCTCCGAATAACAGCCATTGGCACTGCACCAACGCTGATACCGGCCATACACTTCGGATGTCCGCACCTCACTGTTAGGACTTTCCTCCAAGGCATCCTCGAAAAATAATGCTATTTTATCGCTGTCACGCTTATAAGCCTCCGTTGCTGTCTTAACGGAAACAGGTAAAGTCAAGCCTTCCTTCTTTAACAGCTGATAGCCTTCAATTAGCCAGTTGAGGATAGCACTCTGATTCTTCGGTTTGGCGAATTCGCGTTTTAAGTTTTTATCCTGCTCGCTTTCATCGAAGTGTCGTTCAAAAGGGATAATCACCACTCTGCCACTGGAAAACAGCGTCATATCCGTAATAACGGGCAGATAATTGGTGTTGATATACAGCTTAAACTTTGGTGAAAAGTCAAAAGAATTCTCATGTAGAAACCTTGCGTTGATGGTGTCACCACCCGTCATGCTTTTTACCTGTGCAGCATTTAGGACAAGTCCTCTGCTAGGTTCGGAGATATTCACAAAGCGTACTCCTGCAAGCCGGGCAATATCTTCACTTGGACTTGAACTGTTATTGTTCTTTTTCAGACTGATAGTCTCCGGCCTTGCGGTACAGCCATAACTGCCTAACACCTTAAGAACGCTCTCACATAGCGTACCTTTACCGTTTCGAGTTGTAGCACCATAGAGAACAAACAGGCATTCATACCGAGTGTCTCCGCTGATACTGTAGCCAAAGGCTTTTTGGAGGAATTTTGCCTTTTCCTCATCTCCGCTCATAATCTCATGAATAAATCTATCCCATCGCTCACTTTTTGCTTCTGGGTCATATTTAACACCAGATATCTTTGTAAGTCTGTCCTCGCTGTTGTGGGGACGAAAATCCATAGACATTAAAAACAAGGTGCCATTGGCACAGTTGAGCATCTGCGGGTCTTGGTCAAATTCAGCCATTGATATGGGATATACGCTCTGTGCATCCTTAAGTACCGTTTCTCGGTATCTTCTTGACTGCCACTTTCGGCAATAGTCAATGTATGCCTTTCTTTGATGTTCATCCTGAATAGTCAAAGCATAGGTTAGCAGTTGGTTAGCCAATGATTTACACATTTCCATCACTTTGAGATTACCGACATCAGGAATCCAAATGCCATTCTCATAGCAAAACCACATCTTCCTTTCGGGAACAAAGCGGGCTAAAGATTTATAATAATCAGCAAACAGCCTGCTTGCCCCAATATCCGTCCAAGGGTAGCGATCGTTACTCTCAGGCTTAAAGTCAGCAAGGGAACATTCTCCAAAATCTTCTGTAGCTGATGAACGCTTACCACCTGGTTTGTATATTTCAGTAGCATTTGCGATTGCTTTTTCTATGGTTATCATTCCATAAGTGCTGCCAGACTGCGGTCTATTCCATTTATCCCTCATTAAGCCGCTTTTTCGGAAAAGTCTGTCCATCTGTCCAATATCCCTGCCACACCAAAATGCCAGCATACCGCAAAGTGCCAAATCAGCTTCACTGGCAGAAGCATAACCAGATGTATCTCCCTGCCATAATGCTTTGAACCTTTCTCCATTTGCCGATTTTAAAGCCTTCTCAATAACAGACTTGTCAGACAAATAGGATTGACTTTCTGCATCCAGAATTTGCTTCACAGGGGTAGGACGCAACATATACTTGTCTAGTATCATCTGTAATTCATACGATTTCTCCGCTATATCACCATCTGCAAACATATTTCCCGTTACGGTAACAAATCGGTTTGTTGCCCCTGATACATAGATCTCAACTCCTAGCTTTCTGTGTTGACATAGTATTTTGCTTTGTCGAAGTCATAGCCTGTGGCCTTAAAGAAAATATGAAGCCCTTTTTCAGATGGACTGTGTTCCATATAGCAACCACTAAAAGCCTCTACAACATTTTGGGTAACAGGCTTAAGCTTACCACCACTATCAAAGCAATCATCTAAGTCGATAACACATATGTCATTACCCACCAAAAATCCGATACTATCATAATCACTTATAGCAGCTACCGCTGAACTAAAATCTTTAAATGTACCACGTTGATTTGGTTTTGCCCTTTTCCTGTTACCGGGTTATAGGGAACTTTGGTTTTTCTACCACTTCGCTCTTCATATTTCCAACAGCAAAACTGTGGCTTACTTTTGAGTATCTGTGGCAAGTTATCATATTGTGGTTTCAGTTATTTCACCTCCTTGCCTGTTAAAAATGACCCGAAACGCTACTGTTCCAGAGAGTTTGCCTTGTTGGACACAACCTCGTTATCTTTCAAGGAATACGCTCGGAATTATCGTCATGGCATATTCTGCTTGAAGTATCTCTTGCATTTCGGGGTATTCAGTTGTCAAGGAGCAGTGAGAGAAAAACTATGCTTTCATTGGGGGATTATTTTTCCTCTCACCTTATAGCCTTGGTAGAACACATTAGTTGAGGATTTTAGAAAAAAATCTTTCTTCCTCATTCATAAGCGAAGAATTCTATTGATTCGAACCCCTAAAATAAAAAAACAGCCTGTCTGTTTTCCAAGGAAAAGACGGCTGTAATGCTTATGCTTTTGCTCAAATTTGAGCGAAAGTGGTATTAAATTTAAGAAGGCTGAATGTTATAACTTTGCCTTTGGTTTTACAAATAGACTTACAGACATTTTTGTCTAAAAGTATTTATTTAAATAAAAACAAAAATAAAGGCATACACAACTATCATTATCTTTGTTAACATTGTAAAATTACTTCACAAACACAGAATTATCATGTTATTTTTGAAGAAAATGTGCTATAATGGAAAAAACATATATAAAGAGGTGACCAAGATGACCGTTAGCTATAAAAAGCTTTGGAAATTGTTGATAGACCGCGATATGAAGAAGAAAGATTTACAAGCTGCTGCGGGAATAAGTCCATCGTCAATTTCAAAGCTTTCTAAAAACGAATATGTCAGTATGGACGTTCTTGTAAAGGTTTGTACGGCACTTGGCGTTGATTTTAAAGATATCATGGAATTAGTGCCTAATATGGTTGAAGAAAGGGAGTAGAGTTATGGAGAATAACAGAAAAGAACAGGAACGGGCGGAATTACACCGCACGATATGGAATATGGCAAATGATCTAAGAGGCAGTGTAGATGGATGGGACTTTAAGCAATATGTTCTAGGAATGCTGTTTTACCGCTACATATCTGAAAATATTACTGCCTATATTAACGCCGGAGAATGGGAAGCTGGCAATACGGAATTTGATTATGCTAAGCTATCCGACGAAGAAGCAGAACAGGCACGAGAGGATTTAGTTAAGACAAAAGGCTTCTTTATCTTACCCAGCGAGCTTTTTGAAAATGTCCGAGCTCGTGCAAAGGACGATGAAAACTTAAATGAAACACTAGAACAGATTTTCAGTAATATAGAAGCATCTGCCCAAGGAACAGAGAGTGAAGATAATTTCAAAGGTCTGTTTGACGATATTGATGTTAACAGCAATAAGCTAGGTAACACTGTAGTAAAGCGTAATGAAAAGCTGGTTAAGCTAATGAATTCTGTTGGAGAAATGAAGCTGGGAGATTACAAAGACAATACCATAGATGCATTCGGTGATGCTTATGAATTTTTAATGGGTATGTATGCATCCAATGCCGGAAAAAGTGGTGGTGAATACTATACGCCGCAGGAGGTTTCTGAACTCCTTACCCACTTAACATTAGTAGGAAAAACTGAAGTCAACAAGGTATATGACCCCGCTTGCGGTTCTGGCTCTCTACTGCTAAAGTTTGCAAAAATCTTAGGAAAAGAAAATGTACGTCAAGGTTTCTTCGGTCAAGAAATCAACATTACAACCTACAACCTGTGCAGAATTAATATGTTCCTGCACGATATTGATTATGACAAATTTGATATTGCCCTTGGGGACACACTAACAGATCCGCAACATTGGGATGATGAGCCTTTTGAAGCCATTGTATCAAATCCACCTTACTCTATTAAATGGAAGGGCGACAATGATCCTATTTTGATTAATGATCCCTCGCTTTTCTCCAGCGGGAGTATTGGCTCCTAAATCCAAGGCAGACCTTGCTTTTATTATGCATAGTCTCTCTTGGCTTGCAACAAACGGAACAGCGGCTATCGTTTGTTTCCCCGGTGTAATGTACCGCGGAGGCGCTGAAAAGAAAATCAGGCAGTACCTGATTGACAATAACTATATCGACTGTATCATTCAGTTACCGGATAACTTGTTTTATGGTACCAGCATTGCTACCTGCATTATGGTGCTGAAGAAGTCTAAATCAGAAAATAGCACCTTATTTATCGATGCATCAAAGGAATTTGTCAAGGTTACGAATAACAACAAGCTGACACAGGAAAATATTGAGACCATTCTTAACGCATTCAAAGATAGAAAAGATATAGAGCATTTTGCTAGGCTTGTGCCAAACAGTGAAATAGCTGAACAAGATTATAACCTGTCTGTTTCAACATATGTGGAACAAGAGGATACGAGAGAAAAGATTGATATTGTTGCCCTCAATGCTGAGATAGAAAAGATTGTGGCGAGAGAGCAGATTTTACGGGAAGAAATAGATAAGATTATTGCGGAAATTGAGGTGGGCAAATGAGTAAGTTAGATGAATTGATTGCTGAACTTTGCCCTGATGGGGTGGAGTATGTTCGACTTGCGGAATGTTGTGATATAGAGGACAATAAACGGAAGCCTGTTAAATCATCATTACGCATACCAGGTGACACTCCGTATTATGGTGCTAACAATATCCAAGATTATGTTGAGGGATATACGCACTATGGACAATATGTACTAATTGCAGAAGATGGCTCTGCAAGTCTTGAAAATTATTCTGTACAATATGTAGATGGTTTCTTTTGGGCTAACAACCATGTCCATGTTATAAAAGGCCGTAAGGATCTAGATACCAAGTTTTTATATTACTACTTAACAAGTTTTAATTTTATCCCCTTCTTGACCGGAGGAACAAGAGCTAAACTAAATAAGGGGAATATGGAGGAAATCCCAATCCCCCTTCCCCCTCTACCTGTGCAGCAGGAAATTGTCCGTATTCTGGACAATTTCACAGAGCTTACAGCAGAGCTTACAGCAGAGCTTACAGCAGAGCTTACAGCAAGAAGAAAGCAGTATGAGTATTATAGGGATTTTCTGCTTACGTTTGGTAATAACCCCGATATCAAGTGGATGACATTGGGGGAAATTGGACCTGTTTGTATGTGTAAGCGTATTATGAAAGCAGAAACAAGTCCAGTTGGTGATGTTCCATTCTTTAAAATTGGGACATTTGGAAAAGAACCAGATGCTTTTATTTCACAGGAAAAATATGATGAATACCGAAAAGCATTTTCTTTCCCTAAAAAAGGCGATATTCTTATATCTGCTGCTGGAACAATCGGAAGAACAGTAATTTATGATGGAAAACCAGCTTATTACCAAGATTCTAATATTGTGTGGATTGATAATGATGAGAGTAAAGTGTTAAATAAATATCTATATTATTGCTATGCGATGAAGCCTTGGTCAATATCTACTGGGGGAACTATTGCAAGGCTATATAATGACAATATTTCAAAGGCTAAAATTCCTGTCCCACCCTTAGAAGAACAAGAACGCATCGTCGCTATCCTCGATCGCTTTGACGCTCTCTGCAACGACTTAACCAGCGGCATTCCGGCCGAAATCGAAGCACGGCAAAAGCAATATGAATATTACAGAGATAAACTGTTATCTTTCAAGGAGGTGACGGCATGAGCATTTACAACATCGTTGCCAGTACTGACGAAGCAACGGTTGTTGCTGAATATGCAGCTGAATATAATGTCCGTCCTGAAAAGTATCAGAGCGAGGCAGAACTTGAGCGGGAGTTTATCAGGCAACTGACTTCCCAAGGATATGAATATATTTCAGTGCACAATGAAGCTGCATTGATAGAAAATCTCCGAAAGCAACTTGAACTGCTTAATGACTTCACATTTACTGACAGTGAATGGGATAGATTTTTCACAGAATGTATTGCCAATACAAATGAGGGTATTGTTGAAAAGACCAGAAAAATTCAGGATGACCATATCCAGATTCTAAAACGTGAAGATGGAACAACAAAGAACATATACCTTTTGGATAAGAAGAATATCCATAACAATCGCTTGCAGGTTATTAATCAATACGAAGAAGCGGTGGCAAGCATGAAACCCGATATGATGTAACAATCCTTGTAAATGGACTTCCACTAGTTCATGTGGAGTTAAAGCGTCGTGGTGTTGCTATCCGTGAAGCCTTCAACCAGATAAAAAGATACCAACGTGACAGCTTTTGGGCGGCTTCTGGTTTATTTGAGTATGTGCAAATATTCGTAATCTCAAATGGCACCCATACAAAGTATTATAGTAACACCACAAGAAATGCTCATATCAAGGAGCAAAGCAGCAGTGAACGTCGAAGAAGCAAAAAAACAAGCAACAGCTTTGAGTTTACCAGCTTTTGGGCAGATGCAAACAACAAAATTATTCCTGACCTTGTGGACTTTACTAAAACATTTTTTGCCAAGCATACCCTCTTAAATATACTAACAAAATATTGTATCTTTACATCTGAAGATCTGCTCCTTGTAATGCGTCCTTATCAAATAGCTGCTGCAGAACGTATATTATCACGTATTGTAGTATCAACCAACTACAAGAAGATGGGCACAACTGCAGCTGGAGGATATATTTGGCATACAACAGGCTCTGGTAAGACATTGACCAGTTTTAAGACAGCCCAATTAGCTTCTGCCTTGCCTTACATAGACAAGGTACTGTTTGTCGTTGACCGTAAAGACCTAGACTATCAGACTATGAAGGAATATGACCGTTTTGAAAAGGGGGCAGCTAACGGTAATACGTCCACAAGAGTTCTTCAAAGACAATTGGAGGACAGGGACGAAAAAGGAAATCCTCATGAATACAAAATCATTGTAACCACTATTCAGAAGCTGGATATATTTATACGTAAAAACAAACAGCATGATATTTATAAGAAACACGTGGTACTGATTTTTGATGAGTGCCACCGTTCCCAATTTGGTGAAATGCATCAAGCTATCACGAAGAGTTTTAAGAACTACCATATCTTCGGCTTTACGGGAACCCCGATTTTTGCTGCCAATGCTAGTTCAGGAGGTAACCCACTGCTTCGCACAACCGAGCAGGCTTTTGGAGAAAAACTGCATACTTATACCATTGTAGATGCCATCAATGATGGGAATGTTCTGCCTTTTAGAATAGATTTTATCAATACCATTAAGATGCCTGATTACGTTAATGATAAAAAAGTCTATAGCATAGATAGAGAAAAAGCCTTAGCAGATCCACAGCGAATCAGTGAAATTGTTTCTTACGTTCTTGAACACTTTGATCAGAAGACGAAGCGCAATAGTTATTACACATTCTCTGCGAAATGGGAAGAAGCAGATAAGCACAACCCTAAAAAGATGATTGAAAAGCGTGAAACAAGGCGAGTTGCCGGTTTCAACTCCATATTTGCTGCTGCATCCATCCCAATGGCAATCAGATACTATAATGAGTTTAAGAAGCAGATAGCGGAAAAGAACCGTAACCTTACCATTGCAACTATTTTCAGTTTTAGTGCAAATGAAGAAGAGCCAGATGGATTGCTTCCTGAAGAGGATTTTAATATGGAAAACCTTGACCAGAGCTCCAGAGATTTTCTTGAGGCGGCTATCCGAGATTACAATTCCACATTTAACACGAATTACGATACTTCCTCGGATAAGTTCCAGAATTATTATAAAGACCTCTCTCTTCGTGTAAAGAATCGGGAGATTGATATATTGATTGTTGTTAATATGTTTCTTACAGGCTTTGATGCAACAACCCTGAATACGCTATGGGTAGACAAAAATCTGAGACAGCATGGACTGATTCAGGCTTTTTCAAGAACTAACCGCATCCTAAACAGCGTTAAGACCTATGGTAATATCGTTTGCTTTAGAGATTTGAAAGAAGAAACAGACAAAGCTATTGCACTATTCGGCAATAAGGATGCAGGCGGTATTGTACTGCTAAAAACATTCGATGAATATTATAAGGGATATGATGAAAAAGGTGAACACAAGCCGGGCTATGCTGAACTGATTGCAACCCTTACAACACAGTATCCCCTTGGACAACCTATTCTCGGAGAAGAAGCTGAAAAAGAATTTATCAGGTTATATGGAGCAATACTTCGACTCAGAAATATTCTTACTTCCTTCGATGACTTTGAAGGAAATGAGATTTTATCTGAAAGGGATTTTCAGGACTATCAGAGCATTTATATTGACCTGTATCAGGAATACAGAAAAGGTGCTGATGGTGACAAAGAAACTATCAATGATGACATAGTTTTCGAGATTGAACTGGTCAAACAGATAGAGGTAAATATTGACTACATCCTTATGCTTGTAGCCAAATATCAACAATCCAACTGCAAGGATAAAACCATTCTTACGACCATTGATAAGGCTATCAATTCGAGTATTGAACTTCGAAGTAAGAAAGAACTTATCGAGCGTTTTATTGAGCAAGTCAATGTATCGACCAAAGTGGATGAGGATTGGCGTAAATTCCTCCATGAGCGTAAGGAAGCGGATATTACAGCAATTATAGAAGAAGAAAGATTAAAGCCTGAAGAAACCCGCCGTTTCATCGACAATGCTTTCCGAGATGGGATACTTAAAACGACCGGTACAGCTATTGATAAAATCATGCCACCTGTATCTCGCTTTGGCGGAGGCAGAGCCGCGAAAAAGCAAGGAATTATCGAAAAACTAATGTTATTCTTTGAGAAGTATTTAGGATTGATATAGATTAATATCAATCGCTAATTCAAAAATAATATCTTTATAAAAAACCAGTCACTTCAAGCATTCATGCCTGATTGTGACTGGTCTCTTTTTGCTCCGCTTGAAGCTGTTCATTTAAGTTTTTCTTCAATCCCTAAGTGAACGCTTCTTTGGGAAGTGTGGTTTTATTTCATTTAACGCGGAACTTCGACGTCACCGTCAGTGTAGGCAATTTCGTATTTCTTATCCCACTTAGTGCCAAAGAGTTCGGAATAAACTTCGATCTCACCCTCGGGCATCTTAACTACACCAGTTTCCGAACTATAATCGGGAGCATAGATAATGCCATCAAGGGGACTTGCCTTGCTAAGAAAACGCTTGCCACCTGCTTTGCCCTGTTCGCCATTATAAACTTCAACAAGCACATTATCGATTAATTGAGATTCGGAAGATGCAATAGCACACTTCCTCAAATCAATTTCAACGGTAATGATTTCAATCGCTTGCAAATTCATGAAGCGAGTATCAAGAAAGCATCTGCAAGTTTCTTCTCTAGCAGTATTAGGTTCGAAGGTAACATCCATCGTATGAAGCCAGTCAAGATTGCCCTTATAGATTTTAGCATGCAAGTATTCAGGGAAATCTTTTCTTCCAAATACTGGATAGTTAGCACCATTGTCACACTTGATGCCAACAAGCTGTCCTTGCGTATTAATAACCAACAACTCTTGACGAACCTCATTAAGCATCGTAAATCCGATAGGATTATTAGGAGCTCCTGCTTCCCTTGCGTCGATATTGTTTACTTAGCCAGAGATACCACTAGCCCATAAAATGCTTTTTTTATTCCCTGCACTATCAAGAATTTTTTTCTTTTGCGTATTTACAATAATACCTTCTTCCTCTTCTCCATTCTTTAAAATGAACTCGCCTCTAACTAATGCCGTCGTTCCAACACCAGAAATGCGGACACAACCATTGGCTTCTAATTGCTCGCGACAGGGAAATTTGCCATATTCTCCCCGTGCATCTTGAAGCGTTTTAAAGTCTTCATTTTCCTTATCAGGCGTACAAATCCAACCGTTTTCACCAACCTCCAATCTATACTGAAAAGAATTATGTGCTGGACTGCCTTCATTCATACAATAAAGACCGTCTCGCTTATAGACACTACCATCGTTAGGTATTATAATAATGTTGTTAGGCAACTTACTGCCCTAACCTTTCTAGCACCAGATTAATCAGTGCCTCTAAAACCCAATAAGTAAAATCTAATTACAAAGTTTTTTACTTTTAAATTTCATCATTAATACTAATGAATGAAATATTTTTACCTTGCATTAAATTCACTCATAAAACTAAAAATATCTTAAAGGTAAAATACCTATAAGCAAATTATACAAATAAACCACTCCATCTACTCAAAACATATTGATACCAAAACTTGTAATTTTAAATAACACTACGTAACAAATAAATCACACTCTTTTTAGTTCATATAACATAACAGAGTTTGATTTAACAGTCAAGCTTTCAGCTTAACTAAAACTTGTAATTTTAAATAAAACTACGTAACAAATAAATTACACTCTTTTTAGTTCACATAATATAACGGAATTTGATTTAGTAGTCAAGCTTTCAGCTTAACTAATTTAGCCCTTAAATTAAGGTTCTTCACTTTTAAAGGCGGGATTTAAATTCTAAAAAATTAGCATTACTAAGGAAACACTGATTAATGTCTAAAATTTCTAAAAACTGATATAAAAAGCTAATCTTTTCAAGATGTTTAAAAAAAACTCTTAGAGTTATACTGTTCATCAGTGTTTCCCCCCCCATGAACCCTCAAAAACAATTTTTCTAACTCACCTAAAACGTCAAAAACGTGAAAAAATTAGCATTACTAACCCCCATGAAGCCCAAAAGAAAATCTCCGCAAGCTTTAGCTAGCTCCGATTTTCTTTTAAGCTAACCCTCAAAAACAATTTTTCTAACTCATCTAAAACGTCAAAAACGTGAAAAAATTAGCATTACTAACCCCCATGAAGCCCAAAAGAAAATCTCCGCAAGCTTTAGCTAGCTCCGATTTTCTTTTAAGCTAACCCTCAAAAACAATTTTTCTAACTCATCTAAAACGTCAAAAACGTGAAAAAATTAGCATTACTAACCCCCATGAAGCCCAAAAGAAAATCTCCGCAAGCTTTAGCTAGCTCCGATTTTCTTTTAAGCTAACCCTCAAAAACAATTTTTCTAACTCATCTAAAACGTCAAAAACGTGAAGAACCTATTTAAAGGTGTAAATATCGATATAAATTTACCTTTATTATCTCTTTCTATCGTGATATCTATAACTTATGTCTATTTATAATCAAAAATACATAGCCCTTATCGATTGCGATTCTTTTTTTTGTAGTTGTGAAATAAAATCAAACCCAAAATTAAAAGGAAAAGCACTTTGCGTTACGACGGGAGAGAGAGGTTGCATCGTATCTAGAACTAAAGAAGCTAAAAAAATGGGCATAAAAATGGGAGCCCCAGTATTTCAAGCTATAAAAGAATATCCAAACTGTATCTATATAAAGGCTAACCACGAAAAATATATCGAAATATCAAAAAAAGTTATGCAGATTTTAAAAGATTTAAGCCCGACAGTCGAAGTATACTCGATAGATGAGGCATTCATGGACTTAACAGGACTTTTAAAAGTATATAAAAAAAATTATTTTGATTTTGCAAAATATATACAAGAAAAGATTTTAAACGAAGCTAATATTCCTGTAAGTATTGGAATAAGTCGCTCTAAAACATTAGCGAAAATCGCTTCCTATAAAGCAAAGACTAGCAAAGAACGAATAGTTTTACTAGGTAAACTAAAAATCAAACGCTTCTTAAAAGATATCGACGTTTCTGAGGTTTGGGGAATAGGACGAAAACTTAGCACAAAACTTAAAAGCTTAGGCGTCTTTACAGCAGACGAGTTTACTAAAAAAGAAGATTGGTGGATAAAAGCTAATTTTGGGAAACACGGACTCGATACTAAATATGAACTACTAGGACAAGCTATAAATTTAGTCTCTGATGCATACACTCCCCCTAAATCGATAATGCATTCACAAGCATTCTTAATTTTTACTAACGACTTAAATTATATAAAAAACGAATTGTTAATCCATATTCACATTACATGTTTAAAATTAAGATACGCAAATTGTAAGTGCAAAAAAATAGGAGTTATGTTAAAAAGAAAAGATTTTAAATGCGATTTATTACAAAGCAATCTTTCATACCCGACAAATCTAGAGTTAGATATTTCAGATATAGCTTTTAATCTCTTAAATACCATGTATGAAAAAAATATTTTATATAGAAGTGTAGGAATAGTATTAGAAAATATAGTTAAAGAAAATAACGAACAATTAGATTTTTTTATAGACATAGACAAAAAAGAAAAAAGAGATAATCTTGGAAAAACTATAGATAAACTAGAAGAAAAATTCGGAAAAAATATCGTTAAAATAGGTGGCATACTTCCATAATAAAAATTTTCACATCAACTATTTTTAGAGCAAAAATTTATATAGTAAAAGCTAATTTTTTAGATTTTCTTAATGGGTAAAACTTTATATAATACTTTAAAGTTCTTCACGTTTTAAGGTGGTTTAAGATCTTAAGAATTAGTATCACCAACCTTACGAAGACCAAAATAAAATTGACTTTTTAAAAATTTGCATAAAACAAATTAACTTTTAATATAGCTAGTTTTCTATAAAAGTAAATTTTCTCCACCCCCTAAAACATGAAGAACCATACTTTATATAATAATTGATGAACCTATAAATAAAGATATAAAATGAAACAGATAACATTTGCAGATATAGAGCATATTGGTGGTAAAAAACTAAAAAAGCCAAATTCTTGGAAAAAATGGATGAGACAATACCTTGGAGCGATTGGGTTGAAATGATAAGGCCACATTATAATAATGAATTAGGTCGTGATACTAAAAATATAGAAGTTATGTTGAGAATGTATTTACTTCAAAATTGGTATAATTTATCAGATGAAAATGCAGAAGAAGAAATAATTGAAGGTTATTCTTTTAGAAAATTTGTGGAATAAATTTATTAAAAGAATCGGTTCTAGACGCAACGACGTTATTAAAGTTTAGACACATTATTGAAGAAAATAATTTAGGAGAAAAATTTCTTAATTATATTTAAAGAAAAAGAAAGAATTAAAAGAAAAGCTGGCCCAAAAGAGAAAGCTGGCCCAAAAAAAAGCTGGCCCAAAAAAAAGCTGGCCCAAAAAAAAGCTGGCCCAAAAAAAAGCTGGCCCAAAAAAAAGCTGGCAAAGAGACTTGAACTCCCAACCTACTGATTACAAATCAGTTGCTCTACCAATTGAGCTATGCCAGCAAAAAAAAGATATTTACAAAATATTTGATTCTTTTAAATTGGCGAGGATTGGATTTGAACCAATGTAGGCGTAAGCCAGCGGATTTACAGTCCGCCCCCTTTAACCACTCGGGCACCTCGCCCCATAAAAAAAACGCTCTCTTTAAAAAAAACCTCATATAAAAAAACGACTAAAACGAGTAAAAAAAATAAGCGGGAAACGAGACTCGAACCCGCAACCTCCAGCTTGGAAGGCTGATGCTCTACCAATTGAGCTATTCCCGCATGCCACATACAGAGGCACCGTTTTTGATAAATCGAATGCCAAAAACAATACCCTAACAATATTCCATAAATTTACAAAAAAGCCAAGTGTTTTAGTAAAAATTTTTACTTTTAAAGCAAATAGAAGAAATTTGTTTCCCTAAGATAAGTTCAAAAGAAAATTGACACAAGCGAAGCGATGGCAATTTTCTTTTGGGCTAGGAGGTTTGTACAGAGCTTAAAAGAAAATTGGAGCTAGCTAAAGCTAGCTGAGATTTTTGCTTTTTCACGCTTTAAAGCAAATAGAAGAAATTTGTTTCCCTAAGATAAGTTCAAAAGAAAATTGACACAAGCGAAGCGATGGCAATTTTCTTTTGGGCTAGGAGGTTTGTACAGAGCTTAAAAGAAAATTGGAGCTAGCTAAAGCTAGCTGAGATTTTTGCTTTTTCACGCTTTAAAGCAAATAGGAGAAAATAATAAAATCTCGAATCGCTTCATTTTATTATTAAAAAATGTTAATTTAAAATAAAACGGTTTGATATTGCCAAGTTTTAAGCTTATATATATTTAATATTTTTAAAAGATGTAAAAAAATGAAAATACTTTATTGTTGCACTTCTATAGATAATTGTGAGCATGCTTATCTTAGTGGATTAAGCAAAAGAGGCGTTGAATATTACGTCGTGGCACCAGATGTAGAAAACTTTAGAAAATTAAAAGAAGAAAATATTGTAAAGCGTTTAACTTTTAAAACGAGATCTAAACTCTCGATAGGTGCCATCGCTAAATTTTATGAACTTATAAAAAGCTTTAAACCAGATATAGTCCATTGCATAGATGGGAAAAGCTTATCGTGTGGTATTATAGCTCTAAGATTATTAAAATCAAACATTCCTCTTATTGCTTATAGGGGGACTATGGGGAATTTATCAAAGCTAGATGTTGGCACTTGGCTTGCTCATAGAAATCCAAGAATAACGAAAATTACTTGTGTTTCAGATGCAGTAAGACGCTCGCTTATAGAAAATGGGCTTCCTAAAGAAAAGCTAATAACTATTCACAAAGGACATAGCATCGATTGGTACAAAGAAAAATATTCTATCGATAAACAAATGCTAGGAATTAAAGATAATGATAAACTTATATCGTGCGTAGCTAACGATAGACCTCATAAAGGTTTGCATATTTTAATACAAGCTTTTCATAATGTAAAAAACAAAAACTCTCACTTACTTTTAATTGGAACTATACAAAGCAAGAAGATTTTAAATCTTTGTAAAAATGGAAAAAATGCTGATAGGATTCACATCTTAGGTTATATTCCAAACGCTTGGATGGTTTCAGGTGCGACGGATATTTTCGTTTTACCCTCTACTGCTAGAGAGGGACTCGCTAAGTCTGTAATCGAGGCTATGGCTCAAGGCGTGCCAGCTATCGTATCAGATGTTGGAGGACTTCCAGAGATAGTTAGAAATAATAAAGATGGATTAGTAGTAAAAGGAAGCGATATTGCCGCTCTTTCAGCTGCGATAGATAAACTAGTTTTAAATGATGAGTTATTAAAAAAATTCTCTAAATCTGCTAAACAAAGAATAGAAACCTCATTTAATACTTTAGAAACTCAAGAAAAAATACTTAGACTTTACAAAATGCTTAGTGGGAAAAAATAAAAATATTTTTAAACAAAACATTTTGCTTCTTCGGCGTTTTAGGTGGGGTAGTTTAAAAGAAAATTGGCTTTTTAAACTAGATATATTAAAAGTCAATTTTCTTTTGGACTTTGCCAAGGCTTAGTAATACTAATTTTTTTTGCTTCTTTAACATTTTAGGTGAGTTAGAAAAATTGTTTTTTTAGGTTAGTTTAAAAGCCAATTTATTTTATGCAAATTTTAAACATGAAGAGCTAAAATGTTTTCTCTTAAAACTTAGCTCCGATAGAAAAATGCACTCTAAACGAGTCATCATAAGATTCTTTATTTAGTGGCACTGCAAAATCAAATCCTATAGGACCTATAGGCAAGTTAAATCTAAAACCTACTCCAGTAGAATATTTTAAATCGCTAAGTTTAACACCCTCATCTCTTAAGAATACATTACCAACATCTAAAAAACTATGAATACTAAAGGTTTCTAATATAAAATAATTAAGCTCAAAATTATTAGCAAATAGCACATCTCCGCCTATTACCGCTCCATCGCTTCCACGCCTACCAAGAGAGTTTTCTCTATAACCTCTTATAGAGTTAGCGCCTCCTAAATAATACCTATGAGCGATAGGCACTTGACTAGTATCTCCATATGCAAACGATGCACCCACGATATTATTTGATGAGAAATTAAAATCTTCCCAAAATGGAAATATAGAATTTACGTGCAACTCGAGCGAATGAAACTCTGCATCAGATAAAAATAACTTGCTTGCTAACTTGTGTTCTAAGCTCATTGCATAACCGCTAGTAGGATTAAGCATATCATCTCTTTTATCATACTTTAATGATGCAACTAGAAAAGATAAATTATAATTTCCATCATCGTAATTTCCTATAATCGCACACTGCGATACGTTATCTAAAGACTCAACACTAAAATTTTGTCCAAAATATAATGATAAATCGTTTTCAAATGGCATATATATCGATACGCCATCTACGTATCTACTTAAATCAAACTCATAAGTACTCGTTGTAAATCTTTGATACCTATAATCTTTTGAAAATCCAACATTAGACCCAAATACGCTTGGTTCTATAAATCTTAAATCTGCACTCCCCTGGCTTACGCTTCCATGCGTTATATTATCATAGAACAGGTCTGCTCCTAAACTAATAGTTTTACCATCTTTAAATAGCGACTTATTAGCAGCTCTAGTCAATAGATGTAAACCATACTCAGAGTTCACACCTATTCCCACATCTAAATTATTAAAAGCTTTTTCTTCAACTTCTATAAGCAAAGTTTTTTCAAAATTATTTTCTTTATTATCTATTAACGAAAATGAGATTTTATTAAATAACCCTAATTTTAAAAGTGCATTTTTACTTTCTATAATTTTATCTTCTAAATAAACATCGCCTTTATTTATTTTTAAATTTTTTAATATAGTAAATTCTTCAACTTTTGAATTGCCTATAATTTTTATATCACTTACCTTTACTTTTTCATTAGGTATTATGGTAATAGTCAATGAATCAGTTTCTTTATCTATTTTTTCTATAAGTTCATAATTTAAATAACCAGCATTTTTAAGGCTTGATTTTATTTTTTCAACTAATCTTAACTTTCTAGGAACGGTAATTTTTTGAGTATATTTTATCTTTAACTCCTCTGGCAAACCATTTACTGCTACATTTGTAATATAATGTTTTTCTCCCTCTTTAATATTATATACTATGGAAACATCATTATTATCTAAAATATTTAAACTATGCTTAACCTTAACCCTTGTATATCCATAATCTCTATAAATTTTCTTTATTATATTTTCAAGCTCTATAATATCTTCTTCGATAGCAAATTTTGGATTTAAAAATTTCTTATAATTATCTTTATCTATACTTTTTATTTTCTCATAAATTTTTTCAGTGCTAAGTTTTTCATTTCCATTTAACACTACACTAGATACTTTAGAGATATCTTCATCTTTAACACTTATTATATACGTTTGCGTATCATCTTCCTTTATCAGCTCGTAATCGATAGTAGTAAGAAGATATCCGTTTTCTCTATAAAGCCTATCCATGCCTTCAATTAAAAGCTGCACAACATTTAAACCAAAAGGGTACGATCTTTCTTTAAAATTTATAGTCTTTAAAAAATCTTCCCTTGAAAATACTCTGCTTCCTTTAAACTCAAATACGTATTTTTTAAACGATTCGATATTTATATTAACAATAACTTTATTCTTTCCTGTAAGAACGAAATCTTCGGAGATTCTAGCGCTTAAATACCCTTCATCTTTTAAAATATTTATTATTATTTTTTGTATTTCCTTTCTATTGTCTTCTGAAAAAGCTTTCCCCTTAAAGTGAGATACGGCTCTCTTTATTTTAGAAGCAATTTTTTCAGATGAAATATTTATATCCTTAATAGAAAATTTTTTATCTTCATTTATTATAAAAACTACTTTCTTAACGAAATTATCAACCGACCTAATCCTACTTTTAACTCTAACATTTAAATAACCTTGCTTTATATAAAATCTCTTTAAATTTCTTCTTATCTCTTTTACTTTCTCTTTGCTTACAACTTTTCTTTCATTGATGTATAAAACACTTCTAAGTTTTAACTCAGAGTAGTTATCATTTCCTTCAAAGCTATAATCCGTTAATTTATTACTCGAAGAAATAACATTGTAGTTTAAATCTATCCCTACCGCTGAGGTAGAAGCAGTTTCAAAATAGGTGTCGATGTAGGCCTTTTGTGTTAAATAATAAAACGTAGATATCTTAGTGCTTCCTGCACTTCCTCCTACTATACTTTCCCCAGAGATTACGATTTCATCTGTAAGTTTTTTTTCAGCTATAATTGCTGGCTCTGACGTACCAGTTCGTTTATTGTACTTTGATGTAATGCTTAAACTATCGATACTAGTAATGGAATTGAAAATATTCTTAAGCCCTGATATAGATGGTGATGATAAGAAGCTACTAATAGAGTATAAAAAAGCTTGCGAGTTCGAGTCGCTTAAAGCTCCATTAGAAAACCCTTCTCCTGAGGCTAGCAAGTTAAATATTTCCTTTTGAGAAAGCCCTGCATCGCTCATAAGATTAACTTTTGGCGAATTTAAATCTCCAGTTATATCGACTATTACTAACGAATTATCTCCAGCAGAATTTCTTAAATACGCCTCACCCGTGATATCTAGCACGGGAGAAGCGTGTTTTTTAAAAATAATATCTGCATGATTTATTAAAAACTTTTTATTTCTTAAACCAAAAAAACCTTCAGAGCCTTGAATATTACCCGTTATAATTGGAAACTTACTTAGCCCTGTTAAAGAAAGGTCGCAACCTAAAAGAGCATCGACCCAGTCCATTTTTATTCTTATATTATCATCGCTCTTTATATTTACATCTAGCTCAATATTTATATCATCTTGTTTTTTAGAATTTAACTGAATGTTTTTTTCATAAAAAAACACGCTATCTTTTATAAATCCTAAAATTGCATCAAGCGTAATATTTTTAACAAACTCTAGGCTATCTATCTTAATATTTCCTTGTAGCTTAGGAAGAAATTTACCTTTTAATAAATCTAAATTACCACTTAACACAAAGCTAGTATTATTATCAACATAAAGGTCTACTTTTCTAAAATCTATCTTAGCATTCGACTTTTCAAAATTTAAAATATCGATATTTCCAGAGGCTTTTGCTCGTCCTCCATTTATTCTTGCGACTATCTCTTTTATTTCTACCCAGAATCCTTTTAAGATAAAATCTCCTCTTAATTTTTGAATACTAATATTGCTCGATTCTAAATAGACATTTCCATCAGTTATTTTTGCACTTCCATAAATTTGAGGCGATGAAACTGGCCCTTTTATATTTATATTTGTTATTATTTGCCCAGATAACTCATCTAAAAAGGGAGCGAAATCTGCAAAAGAACTTACATTAAAATTACCATCAAGGTGCATATCGATGTTTTTTGAAAAATCTACATTTCCACTTATCGTTATATTATTTTTACTGCTTTGTCCCCGTAAAACTATTGGTTTAATATTTAAAATACCATTATTTATAGGCAGAGTAGTCGGAGTTTTTAAAAGCAAATCGTGTGGAGCGCAACCTAGCACGGTTTTAGGAATATCAACTTTGCCGTTTCCTTTTAGCATATTTTTTATATTAAAAAAATATTCTACATCGGCGCTTAATCTTGCACATTTTACTTTCGGGCTATATTGGTTAGGATTAAAATCTTTTAACTTTAAAGTAAATTTACTTTCATATTCTTCATTAAGATTTAAATTCAAGTTTGTTTCTATCGATTTTAAAGGATTAGATAAACTTACTAGCACTTTGCCATTTTCTAAACTTGCTCTTCCGCTAAGTGCAGACTCGCCGCAAAAATCCTTAGACGTAAGACCTATAGTGCCACTTCCTTTAAGTGTATAAGGCGACAGCCCTCCTCTAAGAGAAATATTTGAAGTTAAGAACCAATAAGTTTTATCGTTTATATTTTGTAAAGGTAGTTTATTTATATCGATATAAAAATTTTCTACAAAAACTTTTCCATCTTCATTAAATTTTATTTTCCCTTCTCCTTGGATATAATCTTTAGAGTTTATTTTAAACTCAAGCTCGTCGTTATAATATAATAGTGATAAATTTTGTTTAGGCGTTTTAAATGCCAAACCGTCGATAGAGTTTATTTCACTTTCAAGCTTTATTTTATAGTCGCTAGGAGTTCCAAAAATTCCCACAGTCCCTAAAACATCTTTTAGCTTAACCGAGGAGTAATCGAGTTCATCAATCTTAAATTTTAATTTCGTATTAAATTTATCATCATCTATTATTAAATCTTTTATAGAAGAAACGTTTATACCATCACCAGTTAGAGAAATATTTTTTAATTTAAAGTAAGCTCCATCTAAGTTTATACCAGTTTCTAGTGTTGCTAAAAATTTATCGATAGTGATAGGAGTTTTTGAGATAAATGCTTGAGTTAAAATATCTTTGTTATATTCTAAGTCTACATCTCCTTTTATTATAATATTATCGATATCTCCTTTTACTACTCCGTTAGTTTTTAAATTATACGTAAAATAATCTGAAAAAGATTTATCTAAAAAACGGTTATCGAAACTTCCTCTCCACGCTCCATTAGCAAACGAGTTATCTTCCCGGATATCGAGTTTTGCAGCGACTTTACTACCTAGGCTATTTAGCAAAATGTTTTTTATTATCACGTCGTAGCTATCGTGTGGAGAAAGTATGCTTAAATTTAAACTTCCAAGAGCTATTTTATTTTTTTTATTATTTATTTTATCGTTTAGTTTGTAATTGTTTTGATTATAATTATTTTTGTTATGATTCTTTTGTTTGTAAAAGATAGCTACATTATCTACATCTGTATCGATTAAAAAATCTTTATTTTTATCTTGAAAAACTCTAAGGAAAAGCCCTTGTCCGTTTAGCACGATAGAGTCCGTTAGCCACTCATTGAATGATGTTGAATATACTAGTAGCTCTTTTAGCAATACTTTTATAGCAGAGGTTTTATAATTTGGGTCGGGGTTTTCACTAATTAAATAATCTATAAATTTATAAGTTTCGCTTTGAGGTAGTATTCCTTTTGAATGTCCCGTATCTAAAACTAATCTTTTTAAAATAATAGTTTTATCAAATATTTTTGCTAACGATACTTTTACTCTAACTTGTTTAAAAGATAAGACTTCCCCTTTATTATCGCAAACGATTCTTGGATTATTTACATACGCATTTAATCTAATAAACGACACGTGGTGTTCATCAGTTTCTAAGTGGCACTTAGGCAAGCTACTTTTTATTTCATCATCTAACAGCTCTATTACTAGTTCTCCGACGTAATTCTGCAAAGCTAGAATGCCTAATCCGCCTAGAACTCCTATACAAAATCCAATAAATAGTAATAGAATATATTTTTTAAACATACGAAAGTTATTATATTATATAATAAGAACATTATGCAATTAGTTAAGGTTATAAGCTTATAGAAAATATTCTTAAACAAATTCTTAAACAAAATGACTAGATTAAAGATTAGGTAGAGATTAGATAGGGATTAGAAAGAGATTAGATAACGATCAGATAGCAATTAGTCTCCATCTCTCTACGAAGCGTAAAAGAACCTAAAAATTTAAAATGTTGGGGTAGGTGTTATTGTAGGTGTTATTGTAGGTGTCATAGTAGGTGTCATTGTAGGCGTTAGAGTAGGAGTTGGAGTGGGTGTTTGAGCGAGTGTTGGCATTGGAGTCATTGTAGGAGTAGGCGTTACCTCTGGCGTTATTTCAGGCGTTATTTCAGGCGTTATAGTAGGAGTAGGAATTATCGGCAGATCTTCTGGGTCTAGAGGATTAGTTCCATTGCTTATCTCTTCACCGTCGCAAACACCATCGCCATCGGTATCAAAATGATTAGGGCTAGTTTCATAAATAAAAAGCTCATCGTAATCAGAGAGCCCATCGCCATCGGTATCTTTCTTTTTTTTATTCGTATGATATCTGTAAGTTTCAAATAAATTAGGAATGCCATCTAAATCAGCATCAGGTCTCTCGGTTATCATAAGAGATTGAAGCCCAGTGTTTCTATTTCTTAATTGTTTTAAAAGACCGTTAGCTAGAGCGTCGTATCCTCTAGAAGATGGATGCAAGCCATCGCCAGATAATAAATTAGTGCTAAAACTAGGGCGAATTTTAGTATAACTTAAAGCTCTTAAATGTTTATTTAACTCATTTATAAATTTAATTTGGTATGAACGTTTAGTTGGGATTTGTGTGCTAATGCTTATATAAACTAGAGGCTTATTATTTAGCTTTGGCAGTATCTCATAAAGATAATCTACCGTACGTCTAATATTATTTGCTGTATACAAAGCGGGCTTCTTTTCCCAATAATCGTTTCTTCCTGCATCTATTACGATTATATCCGCCCTATTTAGCTTATTAAAATCTCTTTTCGTTTTATTTTTTCTTCTATTATAAATATACTTAACTTTTGCTAGCAGCGCTTGACTTTTTATGCCTGGATAACCTAAAGCGTTAAATCTTACTTGCCTAGGTTTAAAATTTGGAAATTTTTTTTGAAGCCTTACGACGTATCCTCCTTTGTTGCCATTTGCGGAGTCGCCTCTTCCGTAGACGATGCTATCTCCTAAAAACGTTATCTCTAACTTTTGATCGCAATTATAATCGATAAATTTTCTCTTTGCTTTTTTCCCTCTCTCGGAAGCAAAATTTATCATAGTGCGAGGTCTTTTTTTATCGAAAGGCACTAAAGGGCAAGCTTGCACATTTTGGGCATAACTAGCTAAAATTAAAGCAAATAATAACACTATATGTTTAAATCTTAAGTTTACTTTCACAGAGCATTAATTTTAACATACTATATGCTTTTGTAAAGCTAGAGAATCTTAAACAGCGTTTGCAAAGATATTTTACCTTGTCTCTTATTTTTTATATTTTTTATAATTTTTTATTTTTAAGTGTTTAGCTCCTATTTTTTAGCTCTTAATGTAAATAACCCTTATTTTCTCCATATAAAAACAACATTCAAGAAACATTAGCCTATATTTTAGCATCAAAATATTTGTAGTGCTGTTTAAATTCTTACATAGGCTATTTTTTTAAATTTAAGGTTTTTAAAAAAATTAAGTTTAAGAAAAATAAGATAGGTATATTTTTAAAAATTTTAAATATTTTTTTAATTATTTTTTGTAGTTTTTTATTTATGAGTTTTCTAAAAAAGAAATATCAAAAACGAGAAATACGCTATAAAACTATATATATATGTTCACGCATAAAACTACATTATAAAAATTCATACTATAAAAAACCATGCTATGAAAAATTTAAATATATTTTACAATCGTTCTTTTTAGCATCCTTTTTATTATTCTCTTTATTTTTTATCACATTATTTTTAAGTAGCACATCATTTGCATTCGAGCCTATATTAGATAGCGTAAAACAGGTAGCGAGTAATAGGAGTACTACTTGCGCTATTTCCGCAAGTGGGGAGCTTTGGTGCTGGGGGAATAATAATTATAGCCAAATAACTACATCATCAGATACTTACGTAACTGCGCCTACAAAAATTACTGAACTAGTAAATGTTAGTGCGGTTAGTATAGGGACTTATCATGTATGTGCTATCTCAAATAAAAAGCTTTACTGTTGGGGAAGAAATAGCCATGGACAATTAGGAGTTGAAAATACAGACATCACTACCACTCCGCAATTAATACTTTCAGAGTTTAATATAAGTCAAGTTGCCGCAGAGTATATTAATACGTGCGCTTTAACTACATCAGGTAAACTTTTTTGCTGGGGCTATAATGAATATGGTAATGTTGGAGTAGGTAGCCTAGCTTCTATTATAACGACTCCTACTCAAGTTTTAACAGATGTAAGCTTTGTATCATCTACACAAACCACCACATACAATGGCGGCGCTAGATGTGCTATTAAGACTAATGGTGAGCTTTGGTGTTGGGGAGGAAATAGTTACGGGCAAGTAGGAATTGGAGATTTAAGTATTACTAAAGTGCATACCCCAAGAAAAATATTGGAAAACGTTCAAAGTGTTAGTCTAAGTGAATTTCATACTTGCGCTATAAAAACTAATGGAAAGCTTTATTGCTCGGGGAAAAATAATTCCAACCAAATCATTACTAGCACTGAAAATAACATTCCTTCTCCAATAGAAATATTTAACAATGTTAAACAAGTAGCAATAGGACGTAATCACACGTGTAGTATTACTAAAGACGATGAGCTTTACTGTAGAGGGTCGAACAGTGCAGGGCAAATAGGAAAAGGAAACAGCACTTCTTCTAGTTCGTTTTATAAGGTTTTAGATAATATTTCTAGCATATCACTTGCACCACTTTCTACTTGTGCTATAGCAAGCAATGGCGACCTTTACTGTTTCGGGAATAATAATTTTGGACAGATAGGAAATAACTCTACTACTGATCAAAAAACTCCATATTTAGTTTTAAGCAATGCAAAGCGAGTTATCAATAATGAAACTAACACGCACGTAATAGATACAGCTGGAAAACTTTATAGTATTGGAAATAACACTTCAGGACAAATTGGAAACGATAGAATATTGGTACAAGAAAATAAAACTCAAATTTTAACTGGAGTAAAAAATATTTCTCCTATTGGTACTAGCGTTTGTGCAAGTAAGCTAGATGGAAGCACTTATTGTTGGGGATTAAACGCTTACAGACAACTTGGAAATGGAAGTGGTGTAGAAAGCTCTACGCCAGTTTTAGTAAGCATTTATAGCGATAAAGGAGGCATTACTAATATTAAATCTTTTTCAAGCAATACTGCTACTAATTGTGCTGTAAAGGAAAATGGCGACCTTTTTTGCTGGGGTAATAATTGGTATGGTAATACAGGTGCTACAGTGCCAGTGCTAACAGGTGCTACTAGCGTTAAAGGTGGAACTAATCATAACTGTGCTTTAAAAGATGAGTTTTTATATTGCTGGGGGAGAGGAGAGGAAGGACAAATCGGAATAGGGACAAATGATAATATTACTACTCTACGCCAAGTTTCTACATTAGGAGAGATTAGCGATTATAGCCTTGGTTATAATTCGACTTGCGCCATAAAAAAGGAAGATAAAACTCTTTGGTGTTGGGGCGATAATTCATATGGTCAATTAGGAATAGGAAATACTAATAATCAAAAGTTACCAACAAGGGTTCAAGGATTAACTAATGTTAGGTCGGTAGTAATGGGTAATTCTTACGCTTGTGCTACAACTGAAAGTAATAATCTTTATTGCTGGGGCTTAAATAAAAGTAGGCAATTAGGCATAGGCACAACAGAAGATAGCTCCGTGCCAGTATTTGTTAAAAGCAATATAAAAAGCGTAGCATTATCTTACGACCATACTTGCGCTATAGATTTATCTGATGAGCTTTGGTGTTGGGGAAATGGCTTTGGTGGAAAGCTTGGAAATGGAGATACTTCAAACAGAGATACACCTCAAAAAGTCTTAAATTTAACTGATGTTCAAAAGGTTAGTTTAGACACTTCTTATTCTTGTGCAAAAACTGGAAATATAGATGGAAACAAACTTTATTGTTGGGGGTTAAACAACTACTACCAACTAGGTCTAGGCAATAACACTAATCAAGACACCCCTCAGCTAGTCTTAAGCGGAATAAAAGATTTTACTGTAGGACAAAATGCTACCTGCGCTATAGATGGCGAAGATAATCTTCTTTGCTGGGGACTAGATAACTATGGACAAGTAGGAGATGGAGTAGAAATAAGAAAAGAAACCCCGACGCAAATTTTTGCTGGTGGCATAGCTCCTACTTACCCTACTAACTGCTCTACGCACTGGAACTATGGAAATTTAGGAGAAGCTTGCGATAATGGCTTAAGTAATAATTGTTTGCAAGCAGGAGTGCTTGCCTGCTACAATAGCGAGACCGATAGCCCTACCATAGTTTGCAACGCTGAAACGCCTCCATGCTGCAAAGATAACCTATACTCTTCTATCGGCTTAAGCTGCTCTGATGGCGTTGGCGTCTGCTTAGAAAATGGAAGCTACTACTGCTCTGGGCTTATCTCCGATAGCGCCGTTTTATGTAGCGCGGAAGCTAACACCGATGCGCAAACTGAGGAGCTATGCGATGGCTTAGATAATGATTGCGATGGCGAGATAGATGAAGATTTTTTTATAGGGCAAGATTGCACAGAAAAAACCGGAGAGATTGTAGTAGATGGCACTACGCACGATATTATAGGAAAAGGCGTTTACGAATGTAAAGATACTACTCAAAATTATTGCGACATTTACGATACGGATGGAGATGGCGTTATAGATAGCCAAGACTTATGCCCTAACTTAGATGATAACGCTACTTTTACTTATTACGGCGTGCAAGCACAGTATTACGGGAAAACTTATAAAAACACTGATGATATGGACGGCGATGGAATAATAAACTGCCTAGATGAATGCGTAGACGATGAGCCTGAAGACGATCCTTTCTCAGATTTTAACATTAAAAGATTTAATGCATTAGAAAACGGTTGCGATGAAACTCCTAAAGGATACTCATGGACTCTAACTCCAACTCCTACTCTAACTCCCACACTAACGCCTACTAAAACTCCTAACCTTACTCCTACTCTTACAGCTACCGCTACTTTTACACCAACTCCTACTTTAAATAATACTAATACATATACTTTCACTCCTACTAATATTATAACGTCAGAAAATACTAGCACGCCAAGCTTTACTTATACTTATACATCTATTCCTACTAAAACTAATACGCCTACTATAGAGCCTACTAGCACGATAACTTTTACCCCTACAAACACGCAGACTTTTACTCCTACTCTTACTCCTACTTTTACGCCTAGTTTTACTCCAAGTTTTACGCCTACCGCTACACCAACTAAGACGCCGAGGAACTCTAATGCGATAAAGCTTGCATATCCAAGAATGGAAGTGCCAAGACCAGAAATTAAAAAATTAAAAAATAGGGGTGCTCTACTTATAAAACTTCCTAAAGTTTTAAAAGCTACCATTAGAAAGAATAAAAAAAGAAATAATGCGAGATTTAAATATTTAATACATATAAGAAAATTAAAAAGGCTTGGCATTAAAGATAATTTTTTCAAACTTGGAAAAAAGATTTTAACTTATCAAAGTAGCGTTAGATACAAAACTAAAAAAATGGACAAAGGCATTTACTCTATTAGGTATAAGATAGTTATAACTAAAGGAAATAAAACTAGGCATACTAAATGGAGTAAAAAAGCGTTAGTAGAGATTTAATATATCTTAAGCTAGCATAATATTAAATTTTTCTATAATTTTACAACATAGTTCCCTTAGAAAGAATATCGACATATTTTTTATATACGTATTGTCTATATCTTTTTTTCTCCTCTACGAGTTCTAATATACCGAGCTTCCTTAACTCATCTAAAATCTTATTTACGGTAGGCTTGCTAAAACCTAGTAAATCTTTTACATCATCAGCTTCTATAAACGGATGTTTAAGTAAATAATCATATACTAAAAGAAAACTTTGAATATTTCCTTTAGAAGACGAGCGAATCTTTTCTATATCATTCTTTTTAAGTTAAAGTTATTTTACTTAGAGTAAGGATACACTTTCTAAGTAAAATTTTTAGGCTTTTATTTTACTTAGACATAAAATTTTAAAGATTTTAGAGAAATTTCTCATTCTCTCTTATACCTAAAAGAAATACAACGCTTTAAATATTCACTTTAAATATTCACTTTAAATATTCACTTTAAATATTTACTTTAAATATTTACTTAGTGAGTTACGAGCATTTTACTCATTTTTAAAGCTTTCTCTTGATCCATTAAGGAAAGGATTTGACCTATTCTTTTTTCACTCATCTTTTGCATAAGTTCTAGGGCTATAGAAACATCTAAATCCTCCATAAGCCTTGCCGACTCTTCAGGGGACATCGAAGAATATATTTTTGCTAACTGCTCGACTTGTAAATTTCTTTTTTGATCTACACCCTCTCTATTAGTTTTTAACTTAGATGTAAGCTGTCTTAACTCTGCAAGTTTTATCTCAAGCTCATTTTCCCTAGCTTCTAAATCTATCTCTCTTAAATCCATTTTTTTACCCCTTTCTGAAAGCTCGGCACGTCTAGCATCTAACGATGTAAGAACTTTCTTGTCTTCTCTAGTAAAATTTCCACTCTCCTTAATTTGAGCTTCAATACTTGGAACATCTGCCGATACTTTCGTAGCAGTCGCAAAACCAACGGCCTCTAATGCACTAAAAAATACTTTTATCATCGCAAAACTAATTATTAAAATAAGACATATTGCTTGCCCTCTATCCATAGTCTTTAACGGAGGAAGAGCTAAGCTTATAGCACTTCCATTTATAGAAGAATTGATATTAGAATTATAATTTTGATTATTTGAAAACTCTTGAGAGTCCCCTCTTAAACCTTGACGAATGCTTTCAGCAATCTTCTTAGGGTCTACCTTTTGCTTGCTACTTTGCCCCTTAGCTTCTTTATTTGCCATCCATTTAGTCATAGACTTATGTAAATTTTCATATAACACCTTAGCCTCTTCTCTAGTCATTCCATTTTTAGCCATAAATATTTCCCCTTTTATAAATCCTTATATAAAAATCCTTAACTTTATATATTTAACCTTAAACTCTTTCTAAAATCTTAAATCTTTGCGTCGCTATATTATCATTTTCTTTCTCTTCTTCTTTTAGAAGATTTTTTTTGTATTCCGTTTCTTTTTTTTCTTTTAAAAGTTGTAAGCTTTTAGCATCTTTTGAAGCTTCAAGGTAAGCCTCTTTAGCCTCATTTACTTCAATCTTTATTTCCTCTATAACCTCTTTTTGCCTCTCTATCTCAGAAAGCAAATAAGCTCCATAATCACCCGTTAAAATCAACAGATTTATATTTACAATCCCACTAGGAATTCCATTATTTATTACAGCCTCTTCTAAGTTTTTTAATCTTTCTTCAGCATTAAATAGTTTTTGATTTTTTAAAATTAAAATTCTCTTTCGCTCATCTTTAATAGTTTCTCTATAATTTAAAATTCGCTGTAATTTAAATGCAAATTTTTTCATACAATCTTTTTTAAAAAATCATTCACCATTAAAATTTTTTACTAAGGGATCCTAGGGCAAAAAAACCATCTCTCACACAGCGTTGCCCAAAAAACCTACTCCCGAAAACTTACTCTAAAACCTACTCCTCCATATCCCCCACAATCTTACTAAGCATATCAAACGCCTCTTCTTTAGTGCATTTAACATTAGCTTTCTGCTTTAAAAATTTATTTATATCATCATTTAAAGATACCGCCCTATCTACCTTTATATTTTGTCCTTCCTTATAGGCACCTATGGTAATTAAGTCTTCATTATCTCTATAAGTAGCTACAAGGTCTCTAAGCATACTCGCATTTTGCACTACCTCATCTCGCACCACATCTGGCATCACCCTAGAAACGCTCTGCAAAATATCTATCGCTGGAAAATGCCCCCTACCCGCTAATTTTCTATCTAACACTATATGCCCATCTAAAATACCTCTAGTAGCATCGGCGATAGGCTCATTCATATCATCTCCCTCAACTAAAACGGTATAAAGCCCTGTAATCGAACCCTCTTTATCACAAGTTCCAGCTCTTTCTAAAAGCTTTGGAAGCATCGCAAATACTGACGGCGTATACCCCTTAGTGCTTGGTGGCTCTCCTGAGGCAAGTCCTATTTCCCTTTGAGCCATCGCTAAACGAGTGACTGAGTCCATCATTAAAACCACCTTTTTTCCTTGCTCCCTAAAATACTCTGCAATACTCGTAGCTAAAAACGCAGCTCTAATTCTTAAAATCGCAGACTTATCTCCCGTTGCTATCACCACCACCGAACGCTCTAAGCCCTCCTTTCCTAAATCTTTTTCTATAAACTCTCTTACCTCTCTTCCACGCTCACCGATAAGAGCAATAACATTCACATCACTTTCAGAGTGCCTAGCTATCATACCTAATAGAGTAGACTTTCCTACACCTGAACCAGCCATAATACCTATACGTTGCCCTTGCCCTATCGACAAAAGCCCGTTTATAGCTCGCACTCCAGTATCAAAACAATCCCTTATCCTACTTCTCGTAACTGGATTAGGAGGAGCATTGTATAAAGAAACTTTCTCGCCAGTTAAAATCGCCTCCTTTTCATCCATAGGATTTCCTAAGCCATCTATTACTCGGCCTATTAATTTATCAGATACCAAAACGCCATTTAAAGAGTCTTTTGATATGACTTTAGTTCCTAATGTAATGCCCTCTACTAAATCGTAAGGCATTATTAAAATATTACTATTTTTAAATCCTACGACTTGCGCTAAACACTCTTTGCCTTGCGCTAAGATCGCAACGTGCGAACCTACGGGAACCTTAGGGCCGTTCGCCTCTATTAAAACTCCAGCAGAACTTACCACACTTCCTATAAGCTCAAATGGCGATATTAAATTTAGTGCTTCATTAGCCTTATTTAATAATCCCATTTACTATCCTTTCAAAAGCACTATCTAAATCAAAATTAGCATCTCCTAACGAAGACTCTACTATGCAGCCTTTATTTATAGTTTCATCACTTACGAATTCAAAGCTATCCTCTACGTTAGAAAACTCTTCTTCCTTATTTATAGTTTTTAAAAATTCAAAACTTTGCTCACTTACCCTAATTTTTTTTATACTTGCGCCCTTTATGCTATCTAAAGCCGTATGAATAATTTTTAAAATATACTCAGGATTCTCTTTTATATTATTATTTAAAATTTTCTCAGAAATTTTTATACTAAGCTCTAACGCTTCTTTTTCTAAATCTTTTTTATATAAATTTATTTGCCCCCTTAAATCTTCTAATGCGATATGCACTTCTTCTTTTAACTCGTTTTCTATTTTTTCCTTTTCTTCATTCGCTTTATTTAAAGCTTCATCGAAGCCTTTTTTGAAAAACTCATTTTGAATTTCTTCTAACTCTTCTATTTTTAATTTTACTAGTTTACTATCTTCTTCTTCATTTTTTTGTTCTTTACTATCATCGTATTTTTTAAAATCGAAAGCCTCGTTAGTAGGAAGATGAAGCCTTTTATCGCCTATGTTTTCTATTCCACCATAATCTGCAAATACTGGGTCTACGGCGAGACTACCTTCATTAGTTATTATATCTAACGTCATTGGCACAAAACCTTTATTTGGGTTATAGTCGTTTACTATCTCCCATGTAGTAGCTTCGTAGGGCATTTCTTTATAATTTACTTGTGAACTAAATTCTTTTTTCATAAATTAAAAAATTTTATAAAAAAAATTATTTAAAATTATAATCTACCATCATTTAACCAATAACGAATTAGAAGTGCTGCTTGTTGTGGATTTTCTTTAACTAGTCTAGAGTTTTCAGCGAGTAAATCTTCTAGCTGGTCTAAATCGACTGCAGGTTCATACGTCGGTATTTTTACTTTAGCTTTTTCTTGCTCAAGCTCTTGCTCGAGTTCTTCAAGTCCCGATGGAAGTAATCTAGATAGATCTACCTCTGCATCGGTTGGAGTAACTAAAAATTTTATCATCGGTCTAACTACTATAAAAAAGAAAAGCAAAATAAATAAGATTGGCACCGATTTCGTTATAGATTTAAATATAAAATCTTGATTTTCTTTTTTCTCCATTATCTCAACGAAATCATCGCTAGTCTCATAAAAAGGAATGTTTTCTACCGTAACTACATCACCTCTATTTAAATCGTATCCTACGGCACTTTTTACTAACCCCTCTATCCTATTCATCGTTTCTTCTGGAAGTGGCACAAACTCTTTTTGTTCTGGTGTTTCCGCAGTTGCTGGAGCTATAACCTTATAAGTTCCATCTACTAACACTGCGACTGAAAGTCTTAAAAGTTTTCCTTTAGGAGATATGCTCTTGCTAATAGATTTAGAGATTTCATAGTTTTTTACATTCTCTGCTCTATTACTGCTCTCATCTCCTATGCCTTGAGGGGAAAGAAGCGCCGTGTCTCTAGTAAGATTAGAAACAACCCCCGGCACTCCTCCCCTTTGGGTAGAGCCAACCCCCTCTTCAATAGATTTTTCAGAACGCACTACACGTCCTGCTGGGTCGAAGCTTTCCTCTTCTTTTTGTGATGATGTAAAATCTAGCTCCGCAGTTACTTTAGCTACTACTTTCTCTGGCCCTATAACACGAGAAAGCATTTGCTCTATTCTATTAGCATACGCTTTTTCTAGGCTTTGTTGATAATTTAATCTTTCAGAATCTAAATCGAACTCATCTTTAATATCATCTTGAGAGGTTAAGAGTTTTCCAGATGAATCAACTATAGTTACGTTTTCAGGCGTCAACCCCTCGACGCTTCCAGACACTAAATTTACGATACCTCTTATCTGATCTTTTGAAAGTCCATTTCCCACATTAAGTTTCAGCATAACCGATGCAGTCGTAGGAATTTTATTTTTCATAAAAACCGTTTTTTCAGGTTGTGTAATATGAACTTTTGCAGAAGAAACGGAATCGAGTGAGCTTATAGTTCTTTCTAGCTCACCTTGAATAGCTCTAACAAACTTTAATTTTTCTACAAAGCTAGTCGTTCCAAAATTAGTATTATCAAAAATTTCAAAACCTACTACGCCTCCCTTAGGAAGTCCATCAGATGCTAGTGCTAGCCTTAGCTCATGAACCATCTCTGGAGGACTTACCGCTATAACATCTCCATTACCACGGATTTGGTATTTTACCTGTTTTTCTTTTAATTTTTCTACTATTGCAGCAGAGTCTACTTTTTGCAAATCTGAAAACAGCACTGCATAATCGGGAGCGCTCGCCCATTTTGACACGAATACTATTCCTACGACTGATGCTACGATTAAGACAGGAAATAAAATCTTTTGAATTAAAGGTAGCTTTAAATACCCTTCAAAAAGATGACCTAATATTGCACTTGGATCTAAAGATGTTGCCACTTAATATAAACTCCTTGTTTAAAATTCCTTACTTAAAATTCCTTATTTAAAATTCCTTATTTAAAATTCCTTATTTAAAATTCTTTTTCTAAAACTCTTTAGCTAAAACTCCCTAGCAAATAAAAATAAAATTATATTTGCATTCTCATTACCTCTTGATACGCCTGAACGATTCTCGTTCGGACGGTATTCATAAGTTGAAAAGCCACATCGGCTTTTTCTAATGCTATCATTGCTTCGTGAGGCGTAATATTTTCTTTCTTTAAAACTAAATCTTCGATTTTTTTATCAGCTTCTAATTGAAGTGAGTTAACGCCTTTCACAGCATCTTTTAAAAAGCTTGCAAATGATTGTCCCTCGTCATTGTCTTTATTATTATCTTTCACTTTAAATGGATTATTATTTAAATTATTTAAAGATGAGATCTTTTCCTTAGGACTAATTGTAGAAAAACGATTATATATTTCATCTATAGACATTTTTAATTCCCTTTAATTTACATTCTAATTGCTATTTCACGAGCTTGTCTTAACATTTCCTTTGCAGTATCGAGCGCAGTTGCGTTTGCTTGGTATAACCTAGACGCCGTCATTAAATCGGTCATCGCAGATACTACATTTATATTTGGATATGCTACGTATCCATTTTCATCAGCATCGGGATGCCCTGGCTGATAAACCATTTTTGAAGGCCCTTGGTCTTCAACTACTGCTACCGCTACGGGTTTTGCTAAACTCATTTTATCTAGCGATGAGCTAAAGCTTCCTTTCATCGTTTGTGCTACTTGGACTAATTGTTTAGGCTTATACGGTGTGCCATCTTCAGTCTTAGTAGTTTCAGCGTTTGCAATATTTGAAGCTAGCAAATTAACTCTAAGCCTATTAACACTTAAGCCACTCGACAAAACCTCCATACTGTTAAACATATTGTATCTCCATTTTAAAAAAAATATTTTTTATAAAATTAAAATAAAAAATTAAAAAAAAATTACGTAAATAAATTATTTAAAATTACGTTTGTGCGTATCTAATTGCGTTTCTTAAAATTTGTAATTTTTTACGCACGAGTGCTGCAGAAAGGTTATAGTCTGCGGCATTACTAGCTAAT
Organism: Bdellovibrionota bacterium; assembly: GCA_050952645.1. Lineage (GTDB taxonomy): Bacteria > Bdellovibrionota_C > UBA2361 > UBA2361 > CAKMMH01 > CAKMMH01. Next base: position 316,965 of record JBMNLI010000010.1, read on the forward strand.
TTTCCCATTTGGATATCTATATCTACATTATTACCATCGCTTTTAGTTGCACCTGAATAATCGGGAGTTATAAAAGCGCTAGTATTACGAGAGGTATCGAGATGCCCAGCATTAGTTTTAGATATATTTTGTTTATCCTCGTTAAATACTTTTTCTAGTTCATTTGCGAAATTAACATCTATCGATTTATATCCTGGAGTTTCAGCATTACTTATATTGCTCGTTATTGCTTGTGAGCGAAACCAATACAAGTCCATTGCCTTGCTTAATCCTCCAATGCTTTGGTCGAACAATTTATTTACATTTTTTATTTCAGTCATCAAATAAAACCTTTTTTAAAAAAGTTCCTTTTAAAAACATTTACAAAATATTTTTTCACAAAAAAGAAACCTAGAGTTATAAATAAAGAATTTACATAAAAATACCCTTGCAATTTATATGCTAATTATCAAAAAAAGTTTTGCATTATTTTTCAATAGGTTAGAAATTTATTTTTAAGTATTTATGACAAAATTTTGACTATATATGTTTTTTTATAAGATAAAATTTGTAATTTTTTGTAATTAAAAGTTTTTTAAAAGAAATTATCTAGCCTAGGAATTTAGGGATTATTAGCTAGAAGAAAAGTTTAAAATAAAATAATTTTTTTAGGGCGACGTTTAGTGTGAAAAACAAGTTTTATAAATAACTTACCATATAAATAGGCAAAAAATCTATTCCATCTTTATGCATAATTATAGTCTTTATATATATACATAATATATACATATCGACATTTCCTTAAAGTTATTATAGCCTAAAATCGACGTTTCCTTAAAGTTGTTTTTTGCTAAAAACGACGTTTCCTTAAAGTTTTTAAAGAGCGTTTTAAGCGCCTAAGTCGGGCTTTTCTACTGACGGCTGTTCGTATTGCCTAACATGGACATTAAAGAATTTGAAGAACTTTGAAGCTTCGACATTAAAGACTCAAACCTTGAATACATAGCCCTTAAATTATTTTCTTCTCTTACAAGCATAGCCTCATACTTTGCAATCCTATCATTATAATCCGAAATTTGATTAGCATTATTATTAACTACTACATCTAATAAACCACTAAACCTAGTATATTGATCTATAGTCCCACCAGTCGCAGATAACGTATCTGAAAATTTAGTAAGAAGCGAATCTATAGAACTTGGCTCCTTTGAAAATGCTTCCGAAAACTTTTCAATATCGAAATTTAAAGTGCCATCTCGAGAATTAGTAGTAATTCCAAAATCTGCAAAAATCCTAACCTGCGTCCCTTCACTTTCCTTTGTAGCTACAAGCGCTGCTTTTATCGATTGCACCGCATTGTTATCTACCTTAGTTTTAGATAGAGGTGAAAAAATATTTTCAACATTTTCCCCCTCCTCCCTTCTTTCAACTTTATTATTATCTGATACGAATTTAAAAATATCATTTAAAACATCTACTATCTCCTGAACATTCGCCTGCGTGCTATCTAAATCATTAGAAATAGATATCGTAGCACTTCCTACGGATTGTAGAGCAAACGTAACTCCAGGGATCGTATCTGAAATAGTATTCGTATCTCTCTCAATATCCGACGCTAAGCCAGATATCGAAAATATAGCGTTTTGTGCTTGAGAAAGCGTTCCATTATCTACTAAAGCTATTATATCCGTATCAGTAGAACTAGTGCTAATATCCACAAACCCCTTAGTCTTTCCCTCATTTAAAGCTGAAAGCATAACTGTGTAAGACGGCACCTCACTAGTTCCCACATTTACACATACTGCTTCGCAGCCTATATTTGAGGCGTTTATCTTATCTACTAAATCTGACAAAGTAGTATCGCTGTCTATCTCTAACGTATAGCTTTTTTTATTATCACCTAACCCTATCGAAATCGATATCTCTTGCACTTCCGTCGCATCAGGGGCAACCTTATCATGCTGCGAACTATACCTAGTGCCAAAAGTAAAAAGCCCTCTCTTAGCTAAAGATGAAACTTGAATATCATAACTACCTTGATTAGAAATATTTGAAGCGATAGCACTTATAATAGTCTCATCACTAGATATCGCACCCTTTTTTATAGCACCACCAGATAAACTATTATACTTCGATAACTTATTTTTAAGATCTAAAAGCTTGTCTTTTAACGTCTGTATTGCACTAGACTCATCTTCCGTCTCTGAAATCTTATCTTGAAGCGGCTCCACTCGAAGAGCCCTTTTAGAACTAATCGCTACATCTATAAGAGCATCGGTATCTATACCAGATGCTATACCTGAAAAACTTACACTAGCTGCCATTTTTTGCCTACTTTTTAATAAAAAAACACTTTTTTTACTAAAGATGCAAAATATATACCAAGAAAAAAATAAATTAAACTACTCACATTTTAACCCAAACTTTCCCCCACACTACGAAACCTAAGAAAGGACTAATGGCACTAACACTATGGGAGCTTCTAACAAAGTGGCATTAACAATCACAGCATTAACATCACAGAATTAACATCAAGGGGGGCATTAACGCTTTGATAAAATTTTGCTATGAAGCTTTAATAAACTTTTATACATTTCTTGAACTGTAGAAAACTCTTTAGTTTCTTTCCCAATTATATCTGGGTGTATTTGCTTAATCTTTTTTCTATATGCAGACTTTATTTTCTTTATATCGTAAACATTTTCAGATAAATCAAAATATTTTAAAATTCTTTGATACTCTTTTATCTCGTTAGTTAAATCTACTTTTTTTTCACCATTGCTTTTTTCACTCACTTTTTCATTAGCACTCGGCCTTTTAACATCTCCCTTGCTCGCCTTTAACATCGATATATATATAAAGACAAATGCCGTAGCAACAGCAAAAAACATCCATAAATATCTTTTACAAAATAAAAAAAGACCTCTGAAACTTATTAAATACGAAAACTTATTGTTTACAGTCGATAAAATTTGATTTGATAACCCCTTATTATTAAGGCTCAGCGCCTCAAAAGCTAGAGAGATTTTTAAACTATCATTTTTAATACTAGCATTAGGCCTTAACTCTAAAAGCATATTAAAGCCATTTACAAAATCATTTTTATTAAAATTCTTTATTAGACTAGAAAGGTAAGCTTCCTCGAAAATTATAACCTTTTCCTTTAACCAATCATTGTTTTTTAAAATAGATTTTAATTTATTAAAATTACTAGTAGTTAATAATTTAATATTCTTAGGAGAATGCTCAAAAATATTTTGAATATACATTAAAGTTTTTTCACTAACTTTATTTTGAGGAACTAACATCAATGTATTTAAAGCATCGCTATATAGCTTTCCTTTTAAGCTTTCATCTACTAAAAAATATACTCTTTCTAAAAACTGCTCTTCTATAAAATCAAAAAAAGAAACCTGCTTATAATTAGATAGTAAAATATCTTCTAACTCTGCTTTCGACTTAGCTTTCTTTATGCTGCCTACTATACGCTTAGTCTTATTTAAATCTGCTATATGTTTTTGATAAAAACTACTAGAAAATCCTAATAGTTTTTCTTCTAAATTTATTAAATCATTAGCTTCATTAAGTGAATTGTCGAATAAAACGCTCTCTTTTAACAATCTATCAAACTCTAAAGCTACACTCTTTTCATTCTTTGCTACAAAACCTAATACACTTGCAGAAATATTCGCACTATCATTTAAAGATAACTTTATACAATATTCGCTTAATTTTTTATTAACATTTTCATTTTGTAAAAGTTTAGTCGGAAGTTCTTGAGAGAATAGATATTTGTAAAACTCTAAAACATCTAAATTATCTTTGCTCTCTAAAAAAATATCTTGTAAATTTATAAACTTCTCATCTTTGTTTACTAGGTTTACTAGTAAAATATACGATAAAGAAGATAAATTAAAATCTTTTTGATTAAATGAACTTTGAAATATATTACTTAAGCACTCACTGCCACAAATCTTATAAAACTCATCTAAAGCATTCGCCTTTACTAAATTTTCAAAAACGTAAAAATCGGATTTATCTTTTTCTACTATGGCACTCTCTTTGCCCTTAATCGTAATATTTACTAAATCACCATCTAAGTATTGCGCACTCTCTACGGGAAATTTATATCCAAAAATATCATACTTTAAAGTATTCTTAGAAGTATCCCCTAAAGTATCCTCTAAAGTATATTCAGTAGCATTAGCAGGAAAATTTGTAAAAGCAAATACAAAAGTAAATACAAAAGTAAATAAAGCACTAGCTAGCAGTGCCTTGCGGACAGCAAACTTGCGCACTTTAAAAAACATAGATGGTAAAAATATATTTCTTTTAAACATTTTATCTTTAAGTTTTTACCTTTAATAACCTCTTTTCTAAATTATTCTAAATTATTATAGTTCTTGCAAAGCGTTTCTAACGAGCTAACCCATAAACGCTAAGTTTTAGCTCTTTACAATCTTCTATATTAGTAAATACTCTAACTATCGCCTTTATATCTTCTTTAATTTGGGCTGAGTCGACACTTAGCACTAAATCATAACTTTTGCCAGCTTCCGTTTCATTTACTCTTAATTTTATTTTTTTATTAGAAGTTTTTAACTTCTCTATTTTTAAATATTTATTAGTTAAATTATTTATTTTTACAACACGCTCCTTAACTCCCCCATCTAGCACTCCAAAAGACACCGCTATGGGCGTTAAATATACATCGCTTTGCACTCTTGCAAAAACGGGAATGTCGATACTCTTTTTATTGCTCCCTTTTAAATCTACCACTATTCTATCTCTAAACTCTCCGACTGGAATAGTATCTTTTAAAAACACTCTTAACTTTAAATGGTTATCAGTCTTTTCTAGCACATCTACATCTAAATATTTAGACATTCTATAAGAGTCTAAAATTTTTACGTCTTTAGCGGTATCTATCACTACATCGCTATAAGCCTCTCTATCTCTAATATTCTTATACCACTTTACGCCAAAGCTTAACCTAGTAGGCATAACTAAAACATCGGTTATAACGTTGCCTTTTAAAATAAATAATTTTTCAGGAGCGCCTAGAGCGTTAGTATACAATCTTATAGCCTTAGAAACATTGCCAGAGAAACCCGTTGTTCTAAAAACTACTTTTAAATTAGTCTTTTCTCCAGGCTTTAAAACTTTTTTAGCGGTGTCTGCTACTGCACAACCACAAGATGAGACTGTCTGCTTTATATGTAAATCATCATTACCAGTATTTTGAAGCTCGAAAGTATGCTCTACTCTACTTCCTTCAGAAAGCGAACCAAAATCATACGTAGCATTTTTTACATAAAGCTTAGGAGTGCCTTTAGGTATAGCAAACGCACTAGATACAAAAAATAAGAAACAAACTAAGGCGATATTAAATATAATACCAAACGTAATATTAAGTTTTTTTAAATTCATTTGCACCTCTACAAAAAAAATTTAGAAATTTTATCAAGCTAAATTTTTTTCTTCTAAAAATTTCGTATAAATATTAACATCAAGAAAATCTTTATCCGTTAAAATTTTTCTATACATATCAATATTAGTTTTAATACCATCTATATAATACTCATCGAGAGCTACTAAAAGTTTTTTAATGCAATCTTCTCTAGTTTTTCCATATGCTATAAGTTTTGCTATAAGAGAATCGTAAAAAGGCGGTATCGTATAACCTTGATACATCGCAGACTCTACCCTTATACCCATTCCATTTGGTTGATGATAAGACGTAATAGTCCCAGGAGAGGGCATTCTCGTTATGGGGTCTTCAGCATTTATTCTAAGTTCTATGGCGTGCCCAGAAAAAGAAACATCTTTTTGTTCAAAAGAAAGCTCTTTTCCCATAGCAACATTTATTTGTTCTTTTACTAGATCTATCTGGCTTACCATTTCCGTTACGGGATGTTCAACTTGAAGTCTCGTGTTCATTTCTATAAAATAAAATTTATTATTTTTAACATCTACTAAAAACTCCATAGTGCCTAAACTAGAGTAGTTTACAGATTTAGCTAATTTTACACTAGCCTCTTCTAGCGCCTCTATCAAATCACTAGGCAAGTTTGGAGCTAGCGCCTCTTCTAAAACTTTTTGATAACGTCTTTGCAAAGAACAATCCCTAGTGCCTATATGCACCACATTAGCAAACCTATCGCCTATAACTTGAACCTCTACATGCCTTACTTTTTCTAAAAACTTTTCTACTAAAAGTGTTCCATCCCCAAAAGCGTTTTTTACCTCACTCGTCGCAGTATTAAAAGCTTGAGTAAAATCGTCAGCATTATTTACAATTTTCATCCCACGCCCTCCGCCTCCTGCGCAAGCTTTTAGCAGAACTGGGAATCCGATACTTTTTGCTACCTCTAAGGCCTCACTAGCTTCTAAAAATCCTTTACTATCTCCAGGGATAGTTGGCACGCCCGCTTTTTCTGCCATTCTTCTAGCTTTTGCTTTATCACCCATTAGGCGAATATGTCTTACTTGTGGGCCAATAAAAGTAAATCCACAGCTTCCCCCTATTTCTGCGAACTCTGCGCTTTCACTTAGGAAGCCATACCCTGGATGAATAGCATTAGCCTCGGTTGCTTCCGCTACTGCGATTAGTGCTGGAATATTTAGATAGCTTTCTAAGGGAGCAGGTCCCCCGATACAAATACTTTCATCCGATAATTTCGTATGGAGTGCTTCGCTATCTGCCGTGGAATATACAGCTACTGTTTTTAATCCGAGCTCACGACAGGCACGTATTATCCTTACCGCAATCTCTCCTCTATTTGCTACTAAAACTTTTTCTATCGTCATAAGTAAATCTTTTTTTATTAAGTTTTTATTATTTAACTATTTAACTTTAACTATTTAATTATTTAAATATTTATCACTTATTATACATTTTTATTTTATTATTTTATTTTTTTTATACTTTAATTCTGTTCTATATTTTATATTTTAACATTTTATTTTTTTATCTTTGATATTTTTACTTTATCTTAAATAAAACTTGTGAATACTCGACTATCTCTTGATTATTTACGCAAACCTCTGAAATGATACCATCTGCCGTCGACTCTATCTCGTTCATCACTTTCATAGCTTCTATAATGCAAAGCACTTGTCCTTTTTTGACCCTATCTCCTACTTGCACAAAAGGCTCAGCATCTGGGGCTGGTTTACTATAAAAAGTTCCAACTATTGGAGACTTTATTAAAGTTAAATCCTTATCATCTTCTATTTCCTTTTCTTCTTTATGTTCTACACGCTCTGTTACCGCTTTAGTAGTTTTTTCAACCACACTTGGCTTTGTTAAAACACGCTCCGCTTGTTTTTCAAAATCTGCTAAAGATAACTTTATATGCCTTCCATTCTCATTAGACTCGAACTCGGAAACTCCATTCTCTCTTAAAAAATCTATAAGCTCTTTTAACTCACTAATATTCATAAAAAATCCTATCCTTTTATCTTAAAATTACATTTGCACATTATATAATAAAGTTTATAAGTTTAAAAGATGGCTCTTAAAGGTTTATTCTTACTGAACTGTCCCTACAATCGTATAACATACACCCTCTTTAACGGTCGCATTATTAGAGCGAAAGTTAAATTTGATACTTTTAGATAGGTTATCTTCTCTTATTTCATAAGCTATTTTTTTGTAAGCTTCATTTGCCACTTCATCTTTTTGAAAAGTTACGCCAGAGCTCATAGTTAGCACCTTTGGAAAATTTTCTACATTTTCTATAAGAATTTCAAAATCGTTTGGATTATTTGGCATGTAAGATGCAGACACGGAAACCATAGTTCCTTGATTTTCTTTTATGATTGCACTCTTATTGCAATCTTTGCTAAATTTTATATAAGACGATATTTTTGATGGAGTAAATACGCTTATAGCGATAGAGGTATTTGAATAAGTATTGTTTAAAATATTATAAAGCTTCCAATTATTATCGACTAACTCGTAATCTTTATCATCTTTTTTAACTAACATTCTAGGGCATAGCACGACCGATTGAATTTTTTCTTCACCAAAATTAGGAGCCATAATAAATAAGCCATTTCTCATATTATCTAGGGGCAAAAAAGTTTTTAAAAGTTTAGACTTTTCATACTTATAAAATACTTTACGACTAACAGCATTTTTCTTATCTCCTAACCTAGCATCTAAGGATAGACCTTTCCTAGTAAAATTTAAGATAATATCTTTTAATGTTGGGTCAAAGTATTTCTTGGCATTAGCATCGAGAAAAGAAAGTCCTATATCGAAACTATGATCTATCAAATACACGACGCCTTCAAAATTTTTCTCAAGCTTATTTATATTTTTTTGTAAAATACTTATCGCTTCATTTTTTAGTATCTCATCTAGTTTCTTATCTTCATTATAGACTTGCGCTTTTATATTACTAAAAATTTGCCTAGGAAATGGACTTTCTTCTACATTTTCTTTTGTTTTTTCTTTTTTATTATCATCTTTATTTTTTTTAGTGTTATTATTTTTAACATTATCGCTTAGCACATTTTGATTGTTTAATTCACTTTGATTATTTACTGCACTTTGATTATTTAGCGTATTTTGCGTATCGGTTGCGTATAAGTTTTTAGTAAAAATAAAAAATAAACTTATAAAAACATTTACGAAAATTGTGTAAATAAAATATTTTCTTTTCATATTATCAACCATATTACTATTTTGTCTTATAACTATACTTATTTTTAAAATAATAAAAACAAAAAATGCCTGAAACGAGCATAATAATCGAAATAAACTGGCTAGTAGAAATTACATTTTCTATAACAAAACCTCTAATGCCATCTCCTCTAAATTCTTCCATTATAAAGCGAATAATCCCATATAGTATAAAGTATAGCGAGAGAATTTTTCCATCGAAATCTCTTTTTTGGTATAGTTTATATAAGATTATAAAAAGGATAAAAAGCGAAAACGACTCGTAAAGCTGCACTGGGTGAATAGAAACGCTCTTTAAACTAGGCTCTACGATATCTGAATAAAGCTTTACGCCCCAAGGCATATTAGTAGGTTTCCCATGGCAACATCCAGCTAAAAAGCAACCTATACGTCCTATCGAATGGCCTAAAGGCAAAACTACCATAAATATATCTAAATATTTTAAAACTGAAAATTTATATTTTTTCCCTACGTATATTAAAAATGGTATAATAGTAAGTAGTGCTCCGTAAAAAACAAAGCCACTAGTTATGTAATACTTAAGAACGCTAGGATTTAAAAATATTTCATCTAGTCTAGTAATTAAGTATAAAAGCTTAGCTCCTAGAAGCCCTACAAGGAGCCCCCAAATAGCGATATCTTCATACTGTTTAGGGGAAATACCATTTTTGCTAGCTAATTTTTTAGCGACAGATAAGCTTACGACAAACGCTATAAAAATCATCACTCCGTAACTATAAATATTTATTGGACCTATGGACAATAATAAAGGATGCATATAAAATTTCCTAAAAATAATAAAAATAAAAAGATTAAAACTCTAAACTTATAACTCTTAAATTATTATACACTTTAATATGAAAATCAAAACTCAAATATTTGAAAATATCGAGCCTTTACCTAATATTAACGATATTATTTGCGTCTTAGAAAAAAATCAACACCATTTAAAAAATGTTTTAAGAATAAAAAATGGGGAGATTATAAAAATTATTATAAATGAAGAGTTTGAAGCGATAGGTAAAATCGTAGAGACAGAGAAAGCTTTAAGCTATAAAATTATGGATATAAATAAAATATCTAATAAAACTAATCTAAATATAACTATATGTTTTGCTATATGTAAATCGGGTCAAAATGAGTTAGTTGCAGAAAAACTTACGGAGCTTGGAGTTAAGAACATTTATTTTTGGGTATCTAAGCACACATCTTATAAAGTAGCAAAATTTAGCGATAAGCTTGAAAGGTTAGAAAAAATTATAGAGGGGGCTAGTAGGCAATCAAAGCAAACATTTATTCCAAGATGTAAAATATATAACTCTCTTAACGAGTTATTACGGATAATCGATATAAGAAATGATATCGCCCTATACTGCTCACTAGCAAGTAAGAGGCAAAAAATAAAAGACTTAAGATTTAATAAAGATATAAAAAATATCTATATTTTTATAGGGCCAGAGGGAGATTTTTCTAAAGATGAATACGAAGCGTTAGGTAAAATGCAAAATGCTATTCCTATAACTTTAGGCGATAGTATTTTAAAATCTGAAACTGCTGCGATTGTAGCTACTAGCCAACTTATTGGAATGCTACTGTGATGATTTAACAAAAAGAAGAAATGCCCAGAGACAGAATCGAACTGCCGACACGAAGATTTTCAGTCTTCTGCTCTACCGACTGAGCTATCTGGGCAAAATATAGAAAATTTTATAAGACAATTTTTAGAATATACCAAAAAAGAAAATATTTTTCAATAGAGTTATTATAGAATAAGGATAAAAACGATTTGGCGATTTGGCTCATAATTAGATGGCACCTAAATGGTCATTCTAATATGTAAAAAAAATAAAAATGAAGCGTTAGCTCATAATAAATGTCACTTAAAATATATAAACCATGTTTTTATTATACAGGTGGTGTCTATGGAAAAGTATGAAAGAGAATTATATTTAAATTCGATTAAGGCTCGTTATCATAAACTTGACTATTTTTTTATAATATAACATAGTTTTGTAAATCAATTAAAAATGAATTTGCCCATTTCCGTCTGAGGTAGGACATTAGAAGAGCATATAGCATTAAAAAAAAGAGCTCCTTAAAAAAAGGAGCTCAAATGTACCGAGCAATCACCGCTGACCACGTCTACGGAATGTTGCCGTTATTACGGTTGTCGTTTGGCGCTACTGCCTCTGGTATTTCGGCAGTGCCTCCTCTCTTCCCCATAACATAAGCTTTCCGTTTTCCATTTACTGACTCGTATAAGTAAACTGCTTTTGGCTTACCCATACCATATTTTTCTTGCAAATACTCTTTGTGCCTAGGAACGGTCTGCACGCAAGTAGCTTCGCAAACCTTGATTATTTCCCATTGCAAGTCTATTAACTCATCTATAAGCTTAAGCGCTTCAACGTTTTTTGACTTTGTCTTTGATTTTAATATATCAAAAGAGTTTGCAGAAGTCATACAATTACGCTTAATAGTAGCAAAAGAAATGGGAATTTGAGGATCGTTTAGTAAATTCCTTTCTATTTGCTTCTTTGACAAGTCTTTAGGCATTTTAGACTTGAGAATCTCTAAATGCTCGAGCATAGTTGGAAAGATATTTTCCTTTTTACTCATACACCCATTCTTGATCATGGGATCATTGCCACTAATAGACAAAACTTCATCTACCATCTCTTGGTAAGTAGAAATATATTCGTCAAGTAAGTCAATCCTTTCATTCAAAGGCATCTTAAGCATCTTTTTATAAGCAGGATCATTTTTATCGACAACCTTGCTTAACATAGCTTTAAAAACAAGTGAGTCTTGATTGCTTTTTAATTCCGCTTCAGAAATAACCTGCTTCTTTTGCGGAACTTCTACTTTCTCAACCTGCCCTCCGCCTCTAGGAACAGGGTTCCCATTTTGCCCCAAGCAAGTCTGTAAAGTGCCAAAGAAAATAATGCACGCCAAAACACAAGTGGCAACACGAATTTTTTTATTCACAACCTTCCCTCCTCTCTTCTAGAAATTCCTAGAAAAAGAGATGAATGAAAAACATAAAAAGCTTAAGCTAAAGTTTATTAACTAAGCTTTGAAGCAAATTATGCTTTTTTAAAAAAACATAATTACTCCTAAAAACCGACTATAAAAATAACATATCTAGGCTTTTGAATCAATTAAAATTTTAAATAGACAAACAGACAAAGCAAATATATTAACTTGTATTTTTTTAAAACTTTCTAAATTATACTAAACTACTTTAAACTTATCCGCTTTCTTTTAAGGTGTTATCATTCCATTATCTTCACAAGAACCACAAAGAGGCGCCATATAAGTAGAGCCATCATCTCTAATGCATCGTGTTATAGGACACTTAAGAAACTACACACCTGCCACTTTCACACTTTAGTCTATAATTATCACAATCTACATCATTTTCGCATAGATAAGCGTCAGATGATTATAGTTAACTTGTTCTTGCGTCAGTGGAAAACCATCTGCTTGGGCAACCTTAGGAGCATTATCCTGCGGGACAACTTTCTCAATCTTCTCTCCGCCTTTAGGGGCAGGATTTCCTTTTTGCCCAAAGCAAGTAGCACCAAAGAAAATAGTACACGCCAAAAACCAAACGGCAACACAAAGTTTTTTATTCACAACCTCCCCCTTTCTTCTAGAAATTCCTAGAAAAAAAGATGAATGAAAACCATAAAAAGCTTAAGCTAAATAGAAAAGCTTTAATAAATTATGCTTTTTAAAAAAGCGTAACTTTTTCTAAAATACGAAACAATCAATAAAAAAGGAGTTCCTTGATATATTATTAAGGAACTCCAAATGATCAATCACCGCTGATCACGTCTACGGTTATTGACGTTCTTACGGTTGTCGTTTGGCATTACTGCCTCTGGTATTTCGTCAGTGCCTCCTCTCTTACCCATAACATAAGCTTTACGTTCTCCATTTACTGACTTGAAGTAGTAGACTGTTTTTGGCTTACCCATACCAAGCTTATTTCCCCAGTAAGCTTTACTATCTTCGGAAAATTGCATACAAATGCCAGTGCAGATATCTTTTATCTGCCCAAGTACTTTGTCCGCTTTATCTATCGGCTCTTTTATCTCATCTGCTGCTTTTCGCGAGTACTTTTTTGTTATTTCCCAACCCCGAACAGAACATTCGCAAAAAAACTTTATTTCTGCAACAATATATAGAATCTCAGGGTCGTTCCACAAACTCGCTTCTAGTTGCTCCCTTGCAGACCGTCTTTTAGGCACGCCTTCTGGCATTCTAGTTTTAAGTTTTTCGGCAACTTTAAACAATTTCGATGATTTCTCGCTCTCGCAATCTTTTTCAACTACGTTATCACCGTTCTCTATACCGATAGCTTGTATCTCATCTATCTTCTCTCGATATCTGGCAATACCCTCTTGAATAAAGCCAAGCCTTTTAAGCAAAGACCTATCCAAATACATAGTGTCTTTAATAGGCTCTCTCTTCATCATTTCAGCATAGATAACCGTCAGATAATTATAGTTAAGTTGTTCTTGCGTCAGATTAGTATTCGGAGCGTTATTCTGAGCGTTATCCTGCGGGACAACTCTCTCTACCTTCTCTCCGCCTTTAGGGGCAGGATTTCCTTTTTGCCCAAAGCAAGTAGCACCAAAGAAAATAGTACACGCCAAAACGGCAACACCAAAAATCCTTTTCATAATCCTATCTCTCCTTTCTAGTAGAGATTAGGTGAAGAATTTGCAACTCAATTAAATCTTAACTGAACTGCAAATCCTAAAAAAAACCGTCCCTTAAAGGACACAATATAAGTTTTATTATACTAAAAATAAGCTTTTTAGACAAGAAAAATATATAATAAAAACACTTAAGAAATTACACACCTGCCACTTTCGCACTTTAGTCTATCATTATCACAATCTACATCATTTTCGCATAGATAAGCGTCAGATGATTATAGTTAAGTTGTTCTTGCGTCAGTGGAAAACCATCTGCTTGGGCAACCTTAGGAGCATTATCCTGCGGGACAACTTTCTCAATCTTCTCTCCGCCTTTAGGGGCAGGATTTCCTTTTTGCCCAAAGCAAGTAGCACCAAAGAAAATAGTACACGCCAAAACGGCAACACAAAGTTTTTTATTCACAACCTCCCCCTTTCTTCTAGAAATTCCTAGAAAAAAAGATGAATGAAAACCATAAAAAGCTTAAGCTAAATAGAAAAGCTTTAATAAATTATGCTTTTTAAAAACACAAATTTTTCCAAATACAAAACAATCAACAAAAAAAGAGCTCCTTTAAAATACAGATGTATAAAAAGGAGCTCAAATGTTGGATCATCACTGATCACGTCTACGGTTATTGACGTTCTTACGGTTGTCGTTTGGCATTACTGCCTCTGGTATTTCGTCAGTGCCTCCTCTCTTACCCATAACATAAGCTTTACGTTCTCCATTTACTGACTTGAAGTAGTAGACTGTTTTTGGCTTACCCATACCAAGCTTATTTCCCCAGTAAGCTTTACTATCTTCGGAAAATTGCATACAAATGCCAGTGCAGATATCTTTTATCTGCCCAAGTACTTTGTCCGCTTTATCTATCGGCTCTTTTATCTTATCTGCAGCTTTTCGCGAGTACTTTTTTGTTATTTCCCAACCCCAAACAGAGTCTTCGCAATGAAGCTTTATTTCTGCAACGATATACAGAATCTCAGGGTCGTTCCACAAACTCGCTTCTAGTTGCTCCCTTGCAGACCGTCTTTTAGGCACGCCTTCAGACATTCTAATTTCAAGGCTCTCAGCAACTTTAAACAATTTCGATGATTTCTCAGTCTCGCAATCTTTTTTTACTACGTTATCATCGTTCTCAATACCTATAGCTTGTATCTCATCTATCTTATCTCGATAGATGGCAATACCCTTTTGAATAAAGCCAAGCCTTTTAAGCAAAGACCTATCCAAATACATAGTGTCTTTAATAGGCTCTCTCTCCATCATTTCAGCATAGATAAGCGTCAGATGATTATAGTTAACTTGTTCTTGCGTCAGTGGAAAACCATCCGCTTGAGCATCAGCCTTATTATGAGCGTTATCCTGCGGGACAACTCTCTCTACCTTCTCTCCGCCTTTAGGGGCAGGATTTCCTTTTTGCCCAAAGCAAGTCTGCAAAGTGCCAAAGGAAATAATGCACACCCAAAACCAAACAGCAACATGTTTTTTTTTACACATAACCTTCCTCCTCTCTTCTAGAAATTCCTTGAAAAAGAGAGCAGATGAAAACCATAAAAGAATTTGCAAGTCAATTAAATCTTAACTGTAAATCCTAAAAAAACCGTTCTTTAAAGAACACAACATAAATTTTATTATACTGAAAATAAGCTTTTTAGACAAGAAAAATATATAATAAGAACACTTAAAAATTAGCACTTAAAAACATCTTTCTATTTTCTTTGACAAGTCCTAGTAGCGCCATTGCAACTAGCCCCTACACATAATTCACAAGTTAGACCTTCACAACATATCGTACCGCCTTGAAAGTTATCTCCTTCATAAAAACAAGACATCCCTTCACTATAACAGGAGCCAAAGCCACAGCAATATTTATTATCGTACTGGCATAAATAATACTTATATTGCGTATTATGCTTACTACAAGAATTAGCATCACAATCTTCTCTTATACACCCAGGATGTATATCTTCACAAACATTATTTTTACATTCTTTTCCATCTTCGCAACATACGCCATTACATAAATCTTGAGAGCAACAATATTGTTCGTTATATATTCTACCAGTTTTACAACACGCTTTTTTACCGCTACTATCTGTATACTCTGTTTCATCGCTAGAACAACCACACCTAGCACCACCACCTTCGCCTATACATCTATTTACAGGACAACATTGCCCTTCACCGCCACACATTATATCTAGCTCTCCAGGGCAACACGCTCCACCAGCTCCATAATTACTACCCTGATTTTTGGTTTCTGTATAATTTGGAGCATCTACACTACAACATTGACCTAAATATTCATTATAATCTACATTTGTAGGGCAACAAGCAAATTCTTTTGTATCCCAATTACTGTATGCACAATGCTCATTATTTTTACAACAAAAATCACCACACATTCCACCACTATTTTCTTCTGCAAGTGGATTGCAACAAACTTCTAAATATTCACCCGTAGAACTATTTACATTTCGCCCAAAATGCCAGCTATTTGGATTAGCACAACAGCCTTGCGAGCCGCCTTCTGGTTTCTCATAAACTTCTCCATCACAACAAGCTTGAGTGCCATCGTCTTCTTTATTATAAACTTTACCATCTCCACAGCATAAGTAAGCACTAGCTGCGAAATCGCTACTATAATTTCCCGGCTTCTCTTCTCGTTCAGACACTAGCCTTGCACATTTATTAGCATCACAACATGCACCACCACAATGAACTTGTCCCTCTTTTCCGCAACACGTTTGAACCGCTAATCTTTCGAATTCTATCTCCCCAGTTTCTTCATTTATTCCAACTTTAAAAGATCTTATTGTGCCTTTTATATCGGTGCAATATTGATCCTTTTCACAACAAGCAGCGCGGCAGAGAAGTTCTTCTTGGTCATCACAACAAACTTCATCGCCTTGCATATTATAACCTGTAAATTTAGGAGAATTATCTGGGCAACAAACCGTCTTAGGATAACTTTCGCCTTCATCTTCTATGATCTCTCCCGTCTCATTTCCAACACTATCTTCAGGGCATTCCGAATCACATACAAAAGATTTGTTATCATATACATCTATTACATACCCTGCCGTCTGTCCATCTTCACAGCATAATTTTTCATCATTATTTCCTTCAAAATAATTATCTTCTTTGCAACAACTATCTCCTGGTTCTCCATTTTCTTTATCACAACACCCATTATTTTCGCCACCACTAGGATCATTTTCTCCACTAGGATCTAACATGCACACATAACCGCTAGGACATAAACACCCAGACACACTTAATGACGAACTACTAGAATATTCTTCAGGATTTTCTCTAGAACTAAGAAGAAGATTTAGATGACTCTAAGCTAGATTGACTACTAATATAAAAATTACTTCGAGACGAACTACTTTTACTAGATGACGCAGACACTCTACTTAACGAAGACGAAACACTTCCTAGAGATATAGAAAAACTACTAGGTGCCGAAGAATAATTGCTAGACTTACTAGACAATGAAGAACCACTAAATAAAGAACCGCTAGATATACTAGATACAGATGATATAACACTACTTAAGCTACTAAAAGAACTACTACTAGGTGATAAACTTTTACTACTTAAAGAACTTAAGCTACTACTACTAGGCGATAAACTATTTTTGCTAGATGACGATGAACTCTTACTAAAAGAACTACTACTAGGTGATAAGCTGCTTTTGCTTGATGAACTGCTCTTACTACTAGAAGATGAACTCTTACTAGAACTACTACTAGGTGAACTACTCTTGCTCGAACTGCTTTTACTAGAACTACTTGACGATGAACTCTTACTAGAACTTAATGAAATAGACGACGAACTACTCTTACTACTAGAAAATGAACTCTTACTAGAACTACTACTACTTAATGAACTCTTTGAACTGCTGCTAGGTGAAGAACTCTTACTAGGTGAACTACTAGAACTACTTTTACTAGATGAACTTGATAAGCTACTTTTACTACTTAACGATGAACTCTTATTTGAACTAGAACTTAAAGAACTGCTACTAGACGAACTGCTCTTACTAGAAGAAGAACTTAAACTTAAAGAACTGCTAGATGAACTACTCTTATTTGAACTAGAACTACTCTTGCTACTAGACGAAGAACTCTTACTAAAACTTGAACTTAGAGAACTAGAAGAACTACTCTTACTTGAACTAGAACTAATAGACGACGAACTCTTACTACTAGATGATGAACTCTTGCTAGATGAGCTACTACTTGGCGAACTACTCTTACTTAATGATGAACTCTTACTAGAAGAGCTAGACGAACTACTACTACTTGGCGATAAGCTTGAACTTAGAGAACTAGAAGAACTACTCTTGCTAGAACTTTTGCTACTAGATAATGAACTTGAAGGTGAACTTAAAGATGAGCTAGAACTACTTAAACTACTACTACTAGAAAAACTTGAAGAAATGCTACTACTAGATGCACTGCTACTAGATAAACTGCTTCTACTAGACGATGAACTGCTAGATGATGAACTACTACTAGACGAACTCCCCTTAGGTGAACTAGATGTATCGAAAATTTGCGCAGTCCTAAAAAAACCTACATGAAACGAATCTGCTATGAGAGGCTCATCATCTAACAACTTAAATATATCTAATATTATACCAGACTTAATAAAAATCTTCCCTCCCTTCATTGTCCTAAGTTTTATCGTCTCACTTTCTTTATCAACGGGAACAAAATCTACATATTTTTCCTTCCTCCACAAACTCCCAGGGAGTTTAGTAGTCTTTATACTATCATTATCTAATTTTATACCAGGAATTAAAATACCATACTTAGCTATACACGGCTCCCCTCTTAACTCAAAATATTTAAAGCCTAGTTGCTTAGGTGTCGCCACCTTTTTCGATAATGCTAAATTATAAGCCGTAATCCAAAATTTACATATAGTAGGACAATCTTTAGATAGAGCTTGCACCTCAGGCACTTCGCATACTTCATCTATTTCACTTCGAGTTTTCCCCCTTACAGACTCACAATTAGGAACGTCTGTATCTCTTAAACCGTCTAGGCAATACTCTCTTAAGGCTACCATAAAATGAGGTGAAACATCGACTACAAATTGCACTGGCCTATTTTCTACAGCTATTAACAAGTCTAGATTTCTCTCATTTAAACATACTATATGAAAAACAAATACGAAAACATGCGTCACTACCCATGTAAGTGCAAAATAATAAAAACAAACTATAGCCTGTTTCTGTTAAAATACTACCACGACTCGAATGAGACTTTTTATATTTATTTTTCATCAAATTTTTATTTTGAAAGAAATTTTTAAAGAAATCTTTCAATCGACTGTTTGAGGTTAAAAAAAACTTTAACATAAGAAGATTTTTTACTTTTTTTATATATTATATTAAATTTATAACCTTTCACTTTTTAAGGTGAGCAAATTATGTACTATACGACAACTACACGATATAAGTCTAAAATCAAGCCTCGCAAAAATTTTTATTTTCGCTAGCAAAATTTTTCACTCTTTACGTTTTAAGGTGGCTTTAAAACTCCACTAAATAATATAAATTTTATAACACTTACATACAAATAACAAGATTAAAAATCTTTAGTCTCTACAAAGTTTTGATACTCTCTAATTGTTATCACCTTCGGAGTTTTTAGTTTCATTTATTTTTATTTTTTTTAATTCTTATATTTTTTAGCAAATTTTAACATAGCAGCTAATTTAAAAGCTAATAGGTAAAAAAAAATTTCGGGGTTTTAAATTTTAGCTCTTCACGTTTTGAGTGGGTTAAAGTCTATCTTCTAATAAATTGACAAAATTATTTTGTTCTTCACTTTTAAAGGTGATTTAAGACCTTAAAATTAGTACCATTCACCCCATGAAGCCCAAAGAAAATTGACTTTAAAGGAATTTGCATAAAATAAATTACTTTAAATATAGTTGTAATTTTTCTTTAAACTATAGATAGTTTTCTATAAAAGCCAATTTTCTTTTAAGCTAACCCTAAAAAAACTATTTTCCTAAGCCCACTTAAAACGTGAAGAACCTAAATTTTTCTCTTAAACTTTTACTATTTTAGTTTTTGAAAATTTATCGTGAATAGAGTTTTGCCCTAAAAGACCTAACGTTAATAATATGCTAATAGGAGTGCAAAGAACTCTTACTAAAACTTGCCTAATTTTAGGAAGAGTGCCATCTGCGCTCTTTAACTCATATGATAGCAATTTTAGCCCTATAGTAGTTTGAAAAATTGAATAAGCTATAGCATAATAAATAAGCGATATCACTATTAAGGATTTAATAAAAACAAAACTAAGCTCTATAAAATGTATAGGATTATCTAAGAGTGCTCTAAAGCCGCTAATATCTTTTCTTATTATAATCAAAGAACAAACTAGACATACGAAACATAAAAAACTAATATCGATAAAAAATGCACCATACCTAACTAATAGTGTAGCGTCTCTTTGTGGAGTAGTAAAAAATCCCTGCTCTTCTCTTAGAGTGCTCTCTTTGCTATTTTTAAAAGCATTTTTCGCATTTATCTTTTCTTCAAATTTTTCCAAACCTTTTTTTACACTATTTCTTATATTTTCAAAAATACTTATATTCTTTTTTTCTTCATTCTTAAAAACTCTTTTTTCCTTTTCACTTCTCTCTTTTGCTCTAATACTACTGTAATCCCTGCGACCTTTCTCGTAATCTTTCCTATAATCTTTGCCGTAATCTTTGCCGTAGTAATCCTTATTGTAATCTTTATAATAATCTTTACTGCGGTCTTTTTCGTAATAAAACTCATCTGCCGAGGATTTTAGCATTTCATTTCTCATATCTTCTAAGTCTAAATCATTATTTATTTTATTTTGAGATATAATATCCTCTCTTATATTTTGTTTTAAACTTAAAACTTGCGATAAAATGGCATCTTCCATGCTACGCGTTAAACTTTCATCTGCTAGCTCGAAAAGGTCTTCTATCCCTTCGGGGTCATCGATAATTAAAGCATCTTCATCTATATCGACATCTTCTTCAGGGATTGATACATCTGAAAAAGCTGCAAGGTAAAGTTTATCTATTTCAGATAGCTCAGTTTGTTGTTCGCAATGTGATTTATGTTTTTTTCTTTTAAACCTATCTGGTAAAATGTTTCGCCCTAAGACCAAATTAAAATGGCTTATCTTAAGTTCTAACTGTTTTATATTATCGTTATATGCAGAAAAATTTAAAGGCTGGTATACTCGCATTATATCTTTCGTTTCGCTTTGCTTATCTTTTGAATCTACCCATTTAACATCTTGTATATCTTCGAGGTCATCACCTAGAAAAGCATCGTTCGTTTTATTTTCTACTCTATTATTTGTTAAATTATTTGTTAAGTTATTTGTTAAGTCGCTTGCTAAACCATTTGTCAAGTCGCTTAAAGATTCCTCTATTTGCTCTTTAACTATTCTTTCTTTTAATGTTTCTTGCGTTAATGTTTCTTGCGTTAATGTTTCTTGTTTAAATGTTTCTTGTTTTAAAGCATCTTGTTTAAACGTCTCTTGAAGCTCTCCTATATCTTTCAAAGGGGCGTTTATAATTTTCGTTTTTTGTTTTTTATCTTGTGATAGTATAAAGTTAGCTTTCTTTCTTAGCTCTTCTCTTTGCTTAGCTTCCTGTTTTTTAATTAACTCTTTTTCTGCTTTACTTAAACCAAAAATTTTTGCTAAGAAAGGATGTCTTCTTTTTATATTGCCTTTTACATTATCATTTATATTATTATTTATATTACCGCCTAAATTACCGTTTAAATCATTACTTAAATTTTTACTTAAATTATTGTTTAAGTTATTACTAGAAGCGTTTGGTCTTGCGTTATTTTGGGTATTTATATTTTGTGTATTTATATTTTGTGTATTTAATTGCTCGCTTTCATTATCGGTATTTTCTAATGGGATTGATATATTTAAGTCGCCCTCTTTAGCTTCTCTTAAAGATGATTTACTATTAGCTGATGGATTGTTTATAAATTCTCTTTGATGGATATTATCGTTTACTCTTTTAATTTCTTCTAATAGTTCATCTTCATTAAAAGAAAAACTATCAATTTTATTATTATTATCATTATGCTTTAAGTCTGAATTACTATTAGTCTTAGCAGAGCCCTTTAATAATTGCTCCTCTAGTGCTAAAAGCAAATCATCATTACTAGCTATCGACATAAAACGCCTTTACAAAAATTTTAAGATAAAAAACATCACAGATTTACAAAATGTTATGATATTTTACCAATAATTTCAATAGAATATTTAATGGTCTACTAGTTTTGTTTGAAAGTAGAATTCACACCTCACACAAAGCCAAAATACCTTCTGTTGTTTATATCAAAAGATAAGCTATTTTAAATATACCTAAATTCCCATTTTTTATATAGTCTACACTTTAGTATTTATTATTTTGTCGATAAAAATCTTCTGGTCAATTTCTAATGCATCTAAAATATCCTTTTGTTTTTTTGTTAATGGCCGTAGTAGTATGCTTAAATTTTTATTATCTATACGTCTAATCATTTTAAGTGCCTCTAAAATTCTATGAATAGTTTTTTCTACTTTTTTATTATTCTTATTTATAGTTCTTTGTAAGTCTGACCACATAATTAAGCTAAGAAAAGAAATAAAGCTTTTGCCGTCAGTAGTTTTTTCATTATGCGTTAGCATACGATCATTATCTAATTCATTTTTTAAATTATCAAAAGCTTTCTCTGCAAAGTCTCGTCGCGAATAAATAAGAAGTGCTTCTTGTGGTGTCATTGCAGAGCGGTTGCTTAAAAAAGCAAAAACTCCTAGCATAGGTAAGATATCTGTAATTTTTTCATGATCTTTTTCATAGCTTTTTAACTGTGCTTCTTTATTAGTCTCTATTTTATAATATTTAGAGTAGCGACTCATGCTTGCAGGCTTTTCCTTTTCTGTCTTTTTTATACGAAATCCTTTTTTTTGGAATTGGAATTGAAATCTTTAATAAAGCCATTTTGCCTCCTATTTTATTATCAAAAAGTTAAAATTGTCTCCTTTTCTGTAGACTATAGAAGTGTAGTCACAAAGCAAAAAATGCCAATAGTTTTTGTTTAAAAATTTGGTTCTTCACGTTTTAGGTGGGTTGGCATAAGTTAAACATTGTTCTAGTTTAATGATAATAACTAAGAAAAAAAGGGGAAAAAGAAGATTGTTAAGATAATTGGTTTAAAATATTTTTGAAATGAGGTAAAACAGGACATGATATCATAATATTTATGATATTTATTATTTATCCTCCAACCTTATTTTGAAAGGAGTAAACCATGTTCTGTGAAGAGTATAGTAAACTTTTTGATTATTTTATTCAAGCTAAAAATTATAAATACATAAATATTATTAAAGAAAAAATAGTGCGACAATAGTTGTTGAGGAACCAAGTGATTTAGCTCAAAGAGTCTGCAAACATTGTGGTAGTCGTGATGTAATAATACACGATACAGACGAAATAACATTGAAGGATTTTCCTAGGATTCCTTATATCCGACAATACGTTAAAGTGCTCTATAAGAAATTTAAGTGTAAATCTTGTGGTTGTGTGCATTCTAGTCCTATACAGTGTAGGTATTGTAATCTAATGATAACTAAGACGGCAGCGATTGCTATAAAACTTCTATTAAGAATGGATATAAGTGTAAGAAAGATACAATCTTTTACAGGAATTCATTGGGACACTATAAGGAAATTACATGAGGAAGAAATATCAGAAACTATAAAAGCACGTCAAGAAGAGATAAGATTAAGTGGCTATAAGCCACGCTATCTTGCGGTTGATGAGTTTGCAATTCTTAAGGGTCATATTTATGCTACGTGTGTTATGGACATAGAATTAGGAGATGTTTTGTGGGTTGGTAAAGGCAAGAGTATTAAGGATTTTAGTAAGTTTTTTGAATCAGTTGACAAGGATTATTTAAGTGAGGTTAAGGCTGTAGCAATTGATATGAATGCCTCTTATAATTATTTAATTAACAAATATCTTCCTAATAGTAAAATAATTTATGATAGATATCATATGCAGTCTCAATTTGGAAGAGAAGTGATAGGGTCTGTAAGATTATCCGAAGCTAAAAAACATAAAAAAGAAGCGACGAAATTGAATGATTCAGCGAGTAAAATAGAAGATAAATCTCAAAAGAAAGAAATTAAAAATAGAGCTAAGGAAGAGCAGCTAAAGTACAGAGAAATAAAAAAAAGCAGATGGACTCTACTAACTAGTAATCATAAATTATCAGAAGATAGCAAAGATGCTTTAGCTAATATATTATCGGAACATAAAAATTTATCTACTTGTTATGCGATGAAAGAGGAGATGATAAATCTTTTTAACCTAACAGCCGAGAAAGGTTGGTTTGATTGGTTTAAGGCAGCTCTTTCAAGTGATATTGAACAATTAGAAGACTTTGCGAAAAGAAAAGTTAATCGTTTAGTTGGACTTATTAGTCATGCCATACACAATATCAGCACTGGAAAATTAGAGGGATTTAATAATAAAATAAAAGTTTTAAAAAGAATTGCATATGGATACAGAAATATTAATTACTTTTTTAATCTCATAAAATTTATTTCAATTGGTGAAAAGATTCCTATTAAACGCACTGCTCTAGCTAGAACTTAGCATTGCCTTTTGCGTAAAAATTACCAACATTAAACTAGCATATAAATTTCAATTTGTTGCTAAAGTCTCAAGATTGAAGAGCTAAGAACAGTCTTTGTGAAAGTTATCCACAGCCTGACAGCTTGACCTTTAGCTTTTAATTGCTAGGCCTTGCTATCAGTTATGGATAACTTTCCCTAACAACTCTAATGTTTATTTTTGCAAATAAAATTAACTATTATTTTAATAAAACAGCAACAGTTTTATAAAATAATTTTGAAAATTCACATTATAAAAAAGACTCTAACCCACCCAAAACGTGAAGAGCCAAAAATTTTTAAAATTTTTATAAAAAAACTTAATTAAATAAATATGTTAGGGAAAATATAATATTAGGAAATCTAAATGTAGAATTAGTTTTTCGATGTAGACTATATAAAAAATGGGAATTTAGGAAATATAACAACATCTTGCTTATTCCATTCCAAATATACGCTCTATTAAATCACATTCTCCATTTATAAAAATAGAATCGCAATAATCTGTTAATTTTAAAATTTGCCTTTCTCTTTGATTTTTGAGAACTTTAGAATTATGCCATAAATCAAACAATGACTTGTATGAATAAAAATAATCATCAACTTCTAAATCTTTTCCTAAAAATGGACAAGCCTTAATTCTGCCAGATGGCAAAATAACCAAACTACGTATTGCTGCCAAGCAACCTAAGCCATTTGAACCTTGTAGCAATACTCCTAAAGAACAATCAACGCTAACACATTCATAAGATAACAAAATTTTGTTTAATTTTTCTTTGTTATTATTCGATGCAAAATCAACTTTGTTCTTTTTATACCAATCATTATTTCCTTCTGACGGCTTTACCATTAATAGCTTAATGTTATAAGGATTAAGAAGTAATAAATTATTTATTATCTCTTCAATATTATTAAAAATATATTTCGTAAGAATTACATTAAATCCATATTTTATGCCATTGTCAGCAAGGCATTGAGTCTTTTGTGGTAAATTTTTATTACTCATAATATCATCATAACTAGGGTTATTAAGACTTAATTGTATATGCCCAATTCCACTTTGAGAACATTTTATTATTGATTCGTTGTTCAATAACGTTCCATTTGAACAAATTGAAGTAAAAATATTGTTATCATAAGCAAACTTTATCACATCATAAATATGTTTATATAAAAAAGGCTCTCCACCTCCAAGTTGTATTCTACAAACACCAATTTTGGATGCATCGCTTATAATATTCTTGACCATTAAAAAATCAGTGTCGACTAAATCATCTTTTTCCTGATAGCAGCCGACACAATTTAAATTACACCTATTTGTTAAACGGATAATAATCGACTCGGGAGCTGATAAAAATTGCTTACTATAATTATTATGAATTATCATCGGAGCAAATTTTAACTGCTCTCTACTAATGTGAAAGGTTTTTTCCAAAAACAATAATTGATTTTCTTCTAATTGCTCACAAGAAATAATATAAGTACTAATAATATTTAATGCATCTTTATTGACTTGCCAAATATCACCAGAACGACAATCCCAAACAATTGCACCAAAGTATTCTTCTCTCACAAATAACATACAATAATTCCTTTATTTTATTAAAGAAGATATTCTCTCTCTCATATTTTCTGGTAAAATTGGCAAAACTTTCTCTTCTAATACACCCATTAAATAACATGCAATCGGATCAAAATCATATAAAGATCCTTTTTCTGCCAGTGCATCAGCACGACACCCACCACCACAAATATTAACATACTTACAATTGGGACATTTATTTAAATCTTGTACTTTGATTGACAATAGCGACTCTCTTTCTTTAGATAAGAAAATATCCTCAAGGGATTGCTCTAGTATATTTCCACAAGATAGTGCTAACGTTGGACATATAGCAACATTTCCATCAGAACGAATAGTTACACCATCACTAATATATGAACATACACCACTATTCAAATCAAAACGAAAACATTGTTCATTAAGCATCTGAGACTTAAATAAATTTTGAATTTCTAAAACAAACTGTGGCAACTCATCTAAGTATCTTTTTATAATATTGCACAATACTTCAACTACTAAAAAATTAGGGGCTAACGATTCCCAAAAACTCTCTGCTCTTCCTTGTTTAAATGGAATATCAATAAGCCATTTTTGAATATCGAGATTTTTAAAGTCATCAAACATATTATTAAAATCTTGATAATTTATTGTAGTTGCAAGCGTATTAATAACAACGGGATAATTATACAACCTGAGTAAACGTAACGAATCGATAATCTTCTTATACGATGAACCTACTCGGATAGCATCTGCTTTTGAATATCCGTCGAAACTTATTCTAAACTCCAACTTAGGCTCAATCAAAGAAAAGTTTTTACAAAACTCCTCATTGATATTCATTGCATTTGAGAAAACTGCAATTCTTTCAACATTTTTATTAGCAATATAATTTAACATCTCCTCACAATAAGGATAAATCAAAAATTCACCACCTGAAATCGAAAAATCCCTACATCCAAGAGCATACGCTTCATCTATTACACATAACCACTTTTCAAAAGATATTTTGTTTAAAGACACATCATCTACAAATCTACTATTGTAACAATATTTACACCTTAAATTACACAGACCACTCGGCTCTATATGAACCGAACTTAAAATTTTATTTTTCTTCAACTTATTTCTTCAACAAAAATACTATACATTAAAATAAGACAAAATGCCTATAAAAAACAAATTTCTAAGTATTAACAAATGTTCTTTTTAATAATAGACAATTACTGCTAAGATAACATTAAGAATAGCCACAATCTGCCATATGACCTTTAAAAGCTTTAGGCTTGGCAAACTTTTCAACATTTTTTTTGTTTTGATTTGTTAAACGATCTCTATTTTCTGAATTAGAAACTACTCCGACATCTTTAATTATCATATTTTTTTTTCATCATAATTATCATACCACCCCTCCAAGCATCTTAAAATTTATTTATTCAATTTTTTTAATAAACCAACTATAATATTAACACTCAAACCAAACTACCTACTAATCAACTACGCTTCACATTACATGCATTAAATCACTTCGTTGAACGGGAAAACACTCAACATAACTCGCGATACCATATGCAACGCCATTAAGACACCTCTACGCTTAAGACATCTCCACAAGAAGATAAACGACGAGATGTTAAAACAACCTAGAGAATAAAGGTTCGATCTCTTTTACAATTATATCAAAACCTTTCTCATTTAAACCACTAAAATCTTGGAGTATTATATCACAATTATCAATATTGAGCAACTCTAAAACTTTCGAAGTTGCTTCAGGCATTACTGGCATCAAAAGTATTGAGCAGCACCTTAGTGATTCTAACGTAACGTATAAACACTCATTTTCTTCTTTTGTTTTCCCCTGCTTTGCTAAACTCCATGGCTCCATATCTCCAAAATATTTGTTCGCATCTTTTAAAATATGTATAACACTTAAAATCGCTTCATCTACTCTTAATTCATTAATTTTCTCTTGCACACCACTAGTTAAATTATAAACTTTAGTTAAAAGTTCTTTACTGCTTTCATTTTTTAAATTTACCACAGGAACTTTCCCATCAAAATCTCTTATTGCAAGCTTATGCACACGACTTACTAAATTTCCATAAGTATTAGCAAGCTCATCATTTAACCTTTCTTTCATTTTTTGAGTGTCAAACGTAATATCATTTCCGAACTTCCCCCCAGTGCAAATAAAATATCTAAAAGAATCCACTCCTATCTTATCTGCTAAGTTTGTAGGAGATACTACATCACCTTCAGATTTACTCATTTTTTCCGATTGA
This sequence comes from Bdellovibrionota bacterium, assembly GCA_050952645.1. GTDB lineage: Bacteria > Bdellovibrionota_C > UBA2361 > UBA2361 > CAKMMH01 > CAKMMH01. Next base: position 344,892 of record JBMNLI010000010.1, read on the forward strand.
GAATTTAACCACCAGCCATGAGCAAATATTTGCTTAGGCATACTTAATCCCATAGCCATTAACATCGTAGGCCAATAAACTGCATGCGTTATTAAAATATCTTTCCCGATTAAATGATGACACTCACTCCAAAATTTATAAAAATCATTACTCTCCTTATTCTCATAACCAATCCCCGAAACATAATTTAAAAGAGCATCAAACCAAACGTAAGTTACGAAATCTTTATCAAATGGTAGCTCAATACCCCAATTCACTCGGCTCTTAGGTCTACTAATACATAAATCTGAAATAGGCTCTCTTAAAAATCCTAAAACCTCTTGCATTCTTTTAGGGGGGTTAATAAAACCATCATGTGTTTTAATATAATCTACTAATCTTTCTTGATATTTTGACATTCTAAAAAAATAATTCTCTTCAGTCACTAAAGCGACCTCTTTTCCAGTTGGGGTTTTACCATCAACTAAATCTTTTTCAGTATAAAAAATTTCCTCACTTACACAATACCAACCCTCATAATCTTTCTTATAAATATCTCCATTTTTATAAAGCATATCTAAAACTATAGTTACTACTCTTTTATGACTAGGGTCTGTTGTTCTCATGAAATGATTAGGATTAACTTTTAACTTATCCCACGAAGTTTGAAACTCAGAAACTATTTTATTTACATATTCAATAGTAGGCACACCTTGCTTTTCGGCAGCTTGATAAACTTTTTGACCATGCTCATCGGTTCCTGTCATAAAAAAACTTTCTCTACCAAAAAACTTTTGATACTTATTTACTACATCTGCAACTATCGTCGTGTAGGCATGCCCTAAATGCGGAACTGAATTTGGATAATAAATTGGAGTTGTAATGTAAAATGGTTCGTGATTTAAATTCACACTTGAATTTTCTATAGATACAGATACAGGATTTTTATCTTTTTCAAACATTTCAATCTCCATATAAAAGAAACAAGCATGATACAATTATATAACAATCATTATTACTATTCAACCTAAATTCCCCAAATTTTATCTTTTCCCCATTTTCAAATAAAACACTGTATTTTTTATTGATATTTTAAATAGTTATATATTTTTTTATATTGATATTTCTTTTTTGCATGGTATAATTATACTATACATATTAAGGAGGTTTTTATGAAAAAAACAATAAAAATAATCGACTTACCAAGCAAGCAAATTGGACGCAAGAAAAATAAAAATGGGACTACTTATATTTATTACAGGTATAATTTTCTTCGTGAAAACGGGAAAACTACGTTTGACGAGACAGGTATAGGGAAGTTAGATGAGAGTGGTAAAAAATTAATTCCTAATAGGAATTACTATGATTTTTTTCCAGATGATTCTGATAAGTATATTGTAAGCAATAAATCTTTTGGTCTTACTTATGTTTTAAATAAGATTGTAAAAGCTTTAAGACTAGACAAGACACTGTCTTCAATTTTTGGAAATGATGCATACGATATTTTAACTTTAGCATTTTATATTTTAGCAAATGGAAATGTAGTATCGAATGCTCAAAGTTGGATAGATGAGAGTGTTTTACCATATAAAATTTCTAAATTAACAAGTCAAAAAATAAGCCGTCTATTTGAACGAATTGACGATGAAAAAAGACTTGATTTTTTTAAGAAATGGACGAAGCAACATTTAGCTCAAGAATGTTGGTATTATGACGTAACTTCGATATCTTCTTATAGTAAAAAAATAAGCATATTAGAGTTTGGTTATAATAGGGATATGGATAAATTACCACAAATAAAATATAGGTATGTGCTATGGCTCTACGACGAAGCTTCCTTTATTTTATCAAGTTTATAATGGCAGTATTACAGATAAGACGTATTTTAGTTTTCTTTTAAGAGACTTTCCGCTTATTAGTCCTAATAATCGCATTAACCTTGTTACGGATCAAGGTTTTGTGACGCAAGATAATTTAGCGCAAGTTGCAAATGAAGAAGGACAAAAGTTTGGACTACTTTGTCCTTTGCCATTACATTGGAATGACGCTAAAAGAATACTTGAAAATCACACTGCATTTATTAAGCAAGATGCTAATTATATAAAAGATAGCACTACTTTTGGTTGTTCTGTAACAGATATTGTTATGGGTCAACCTGTAAAGATTTATATTTATTATAATATGGAAAAGGTGTCATATGAGATAGTTCAATTTTATGAGAAAATTTCTAGAATGGAAGAAGAATTAGAAGAGTTAAAAAAATTAAAATACTCTTTGCTAGATTATAAAAAATATAATAAATATTTTGATATTAAAATAACTAAAGAGAGTTTCACTTATGAAAGAAAATCAAAAGCTATAGATGAATACTTAAAAGATTGTGGCTTCTTAATTTTGATTAGTATTGATTGTGATTTAACTCCAAGTGAAGCACTTTGTCGTTATCGTCAAAAAGATATAATCGAAAAAACAATTTTACCAATTAAAAAATGAAATTGATTTCAAAAGACTTAAAAACGCATAATCTTCAAACCACAGAAGGAAAACTTTTTGTTGGATTTTTAGCTCTTATTCTTAGAAGTTATATTCTTAATCTACTCAAAAATGATACAAAGCAAAAGAATTTTAATATACCTGATATCATTAAAGAGCTTCAAAAGATTAAAGTTGTAGAAACTAAAAGTAGTAGTAAGTTAATGGTTCCGTTAACAAAAAAACAAAAGGATATTTTGAAAATTTTTAATATCAAAGAAGATGATTTTTTAAAAAATATTTTTAAGAAAAAGTAGAATTATAATGTTTATATACCACTATTAAAAACGCGTTTGTATGCGTATAATTTTATGGGAATTTAGGATTCAACAAAAAAAGCTAAAACATATCTTGTGGGTCTATATCGACTACTAACTTTGTTTTACTGCGTAGCTTAATGTGTTTGTTTAAAAACGATAACGATATATTTAACTCTTTTCTATTATCAGATTTTAAAATTATATTCCACCTATATAAATTTCTAATTTTTTCTATATACGCTGGTGCAGGCCCTAAAATTTGAATTTTTAAACCTTGCTTCGATATAACTTTTTCAAGTAATTTTCTTACTAAAACTATATCATTATAAGCTATCTCTTTTACACTATGCGATACTATTAGCCTTGCTAAAAAACTAAATGGTGGATAATTCATCTCCTTTCTTAACGAAAGCTCCTTGCTAGCAAAGCCTTGATAATCAGATTTCACAGTCTGCTCTATCGCTATATTATCTGGATTTCTCGTTTGCAAAATAACCTTACCTGCCACATCTCCTCTTCCTGCTCTGCCCGCTACTTGAGTTAAAAGCTGAAACGTTTTTTCCGTCGCTCTAAAATCTGGAAAGAAAAGACTTATATCACAATAAACTACTACTACTAAACTCACATTTGGAATATCATGCCCCTTTGCTATCATTTGAGTTCCAACTAAAATATCTACTTTGTTTTCCCTTACGTCCTTTAAAATCTTTTCATACTTTGCTAACGTCGCTGCCTCATCTCTATCTAATCTTGCTATGCTCGCATCTGGAAAAAGTAGTTTTAACTCATCGTATATTTTTTCAGTCCCTGCTCCTTTTAAAACTAGCTTCCCCTCTTCTTTATTTTTCTTGCATTCTAGGCAATCGTAAAAAACTTGCGTCTTATAATCACATTGGTGGCACTTAAGGACGTTTTCTTTTTGATGGTAAGTAAGCGTAATACTACAATTTGGGCACTTTATGGCTTCGCCACAATTTTCGCATTGAAGAAAACTAGCAAACCCTCGCTTGTTATAAAGAATAAATATTTGCTCGCTCCTTTGTAAGGTCTCTTTTATAGCCTCGTAAAGCTCTGACGTTATATTGCTTGAAATCATATCCGCCCTTTTAATCTTATTTAAATTTATAATTTCAAAATTTAAATTTTGATGTCTAGCAAATCTATTTTTTAAACTTAATTTTCTATATTTTTTTAATATAACATTATAATAAGTTTCTAAAGATGGCGTTGCAGAACCTAAAACTATCGGACAACTCGAAAGCTTAGCACGCATAATCGCAACATCCCTAGCATTATACCTAAAAGAGTCGCTCTGCTTAAAAGATGCATCATGCTCCTCATCGACTATAATTACTCCTATGTTCTCGATAGGAGCAAATACCCCAGAGCGAGCCCCGATTATAAACGGACATTTGCCGCTTACTAAACCTGCCCAAAAAAGAGAGCGTTTGCCTTGGCTTAACCCACTATGAAGCACTGCAATATTATCCCCTAGCCTTAACTTAAACCTATCTAGAAGTTGCGGAGTAAGGGAAATTTCAGGCACTATAAGCATCGCCGTCTTATTATTTTTTAAGGCTACCTTTATAAGCTCTATGTAAACCTCCGTTTTACCGCTTCCAGTAACGCCATGAAGAAGGTAGGTGTTAAAATGGCTTTCTAAAATATCTTTCGAGATTACGGCTACCGCCTTTTCTTGTTCTAACGATAAAGTTATTTCCTCTCCAAACTGCAAAGCCTTACTTTTAAAACAAGCATCGCTTTCTTTAGTCTCATTTATCGTTATTAAATTTCTTTCTTCAAATTGATTTATATTTTTAGAAATATTTTTTATTTTCTCTGAAAGCTTATCATAGGCTATCTTATTATTATTTTCCTTGATAGTTTCTAAAATTTCTAACTGTTTTTTCCCTCTAACGCTAGAAAAATCATCGGTATTTAGCACGATTTCTTTTATCGTTTTTTCTTTTACGTATTTTAC
>JBMNLI010000011.1:0-49692 GCA_050952645.1 Bdellovibrionota bacterium
AAAATAGCTACACTAAGTAGCTTAAAGTATTAGTAGCTTAAATTATTAGATAAGTACATAAAGTAAATATTTAAAATATTATTTAGGATATTATTAAAAATATTATAGAGTCCTCTTTATAAAAAGAGAACTCTAAATTTTTTTGAGCCTTCTTGTAAAGGCTTCTTGCACTTGCGTTTAAAATCCTTGTGTTTTAAACCTTATAGCTTCTGAGGCTGAGGCGCCGTTTCTGGTAGTGCTGGCAAATTTGGGCTGTTTCCATCATCTTGACAGACCACCTCTTTAAGATTATTCTCAGCAGGCGACGGTGGCGTATATTCAGTAGGTTTTACCTTGCACCAAATGAACACTATCGAAACAGCAGCTGCTGCCAAGATAAAAACTAATGCAAAAACCGCATCTAAGATCACTCGCATTTTTGCAATCTTAAGCGATTCTTGGCTCATTTCTGCAAGTTTGAAAACCCTTGAACTTGCAGAACCTTGACTTTCGCTAGCTTGGCTTTTACCAGCTTGGCCTTCATTATTTTCAGACATTTTGGACTTCTCCTTTGTCTTTTTAAAACCGTTCCTAAAAAATTACGCCTTTAACAAACCTAAATAAAAGGAATATAGAAGCGTAATAGATTTATTACTAAACTTTAGTTTACTATAAGAATATTTCTTAATCAAATAAACTAAAAGAAGAGATCCCCCTAAAATAAAAAGCCATAAATAGGCTAGGGGGAACTCTAAGCCCTATTTTAGACGCTAGTCTTTAGCGCGCTAGTAGGCGTCGATATTTTCAACAATAATATTTTCAACGATAATATTTTCAACGATAATGCGAGTTTTGCTATCACTGTCACTATCGCCATCACCATCATCATCACCATCATCATCGCTATCGGTAGACTCTCTAATCGAAAGTCTATAATCCTTTAAGTCGATAGGGGGCAGCCTTTGGCTTTCATCTTGAACTTCGGCAAGATCAAAATAGATACTCTCTGCACAGGCAAGCGTCGCATCAATTAAAAGATATACATCTTTAAATTGCTCTCCTTTTGCTGCACCATTTTTTCTTGCTTTTATCTCATTAAGAAAGTTCTTAGAGTGGATACACCTAAGCTTAATTTCCCTAATAGCCTCAAAAAGCTCGGCGTCTTTTAGCAGTTCCTCTTCAGAGCGATTTTCTCTAAGTATCCAAAGTCGCTTTGAGCGAACAACTTTTGAGCAGTGAAGTAAGTTTTTCACATCGTGCGACTCTATATAGCTACATTCTTTTTGATTTACGTAATTTCTAGCTAGCAAACCCCTTATCTCGGTTTCATATCGAGTTATACCAACCTCTAAGAGTTCAAGCCTTTTAATTAAAGAAATATCGATATCGGTAGAGTCGATATCCGACATCACACTTTTAAGCATACGCTCCGTAAGCTCATCTTCAGGCTTTCTTTCGAGTTCTCCATTAGGCGAAAGCACTCTAGTCAATTTCTGAGTAGCGCTAAGAGATTGCTCGCTCTCATTAGCTTCAATATCGTTAGAAACATTATCGCTAATGCTACCGCTACTAATAAAACTACCATCTACGCAAGAAAATGCCATAGAACCGATAACAAAAATAAGTAGCGCTAAAAGAATCAAAAATAGAAAGGTAAAAAACTTATCTTCAAAAATATCCATAAAACCTAGCACTCCTTTCTATAAAACTTTCTCTAAAAAAATTAGAAAGTTATATAAACTAAAGGGATTGACAAGTAAAAACCTTTGCAAGTTTGCACTTTTTTTAACACAAATTGCAAAAACTAAATTAAATTTACCATAATAAAACGACTTAATCAATTTAATATATTAACGATTGCTTTTTCAAATTCTGCTACGAGTTTAACATCGAGTCCCTTTTCTTATCCCCCCTTTAAAAAAATGTTCTTCTCGTTTTTAGGTGAACTAATTAAGACGGGTAAAAAGGCTATTTCTTTAGGATAACTTAAAAGAACTAAAAAAACTAAATGGAGTTCTTTTTAAAAGTCGAATAAAATACTTTCCATGTCGTTTTACATAGATTAAATTATAAATACATAAATTATGGATATCAAAATTATAAACAGCTAAATTATAAATAGATTATAAATAGAAGTATGAATAAAAAAAATAAATTACAGATAGTAGCTCCTGCAGGGGACCTATTAAGATTTAAAATCGCTTGCATATACGGCGCAGATAATATCTATTTTTCAGGTCAAAAATACGGATTAAGAGCAGCGGCAAACAATCTTTGCGACGAAGAAATTATAGAAGCTTGCACATTTGCTAAAAAATATAATGCAAAACCTATCACTACGGTAAACGCAATAATGCATGATAAAGATTTAGCTGGCATTACAAACTATTTAAAATTTCTAGATGAATGCAAAGTTTACGCCGTAATCATAGCCGACCCTGGGTTAATTCAAATTATTAAAAAAAATACTAATTTAAAAATTCATATTTCAACTCAAACTAGCCTTTTAAATTCTTATACAGCTAAAATGTGGAAATCATTAGGAGCCGATAGAGTGGTGCTCGCAAGAGAGATAACTCTAAAAGAGGCAGGAAAAATCGGAAAAGACAATAAAATTGAAACCGAGGTTTTCGGGCATGGTGCTATGTGCATGAGCTACTCTGGAAAATGCGGTCTTTCTACATACCTTTCAAAAAGAGATGCTAACAGGGGAGGCTGCATTCAGGCTTGTCGCTTTTCTTATCAATGCCAAAATAAATATCAAAACGATAAAAACCAAAACGATAAAAACCAAAGCGATAAAAATCAAAAAAATCTATTAGAAAATAAACACCCTTTCTCTTCAAAAGATTTATGCTCGATAAAACATATTGAAAAATTTTTTGAAAATAATATTTCTGCATTAAAAATTGAGGGAAGAATGAAATCCCCATTTTACGTAGCAACGACTGTAAAAAATTACAGATTAGCAATAGATAACTACCTAAACGGCACTTTAACATCGGCACTTTTAAACAAGCTTTCTAAAAACTTAACTCTTATTCCACATAGAGATTATTTTGATGGCTCTCTTATAAAACTTGCAGGAGAAAATGGCGTCTACCCTGATAATCTTCCTACTCAGGAAAATGCGAAAGCCATTTTTATAGGAATAGTTCTTTATATCTCGGATGATTTTATAGCTATAAAAAACTTTCAACCATTAAATAAAAAAGATAAAATTAAAATCTTAAGCTCCACTTCTCTAGACGATACAAAGCTTACATTAAATAAATTTTATGATATTACGAAAAACTTACTTACTAGCGTTAGACAAGAACAAGTCGTGCTAATTCCTAAATCTGAAAAATTAAAAAATGTTAAACAATACGAAATTTTATATAAGGAAATTTAAAAAACTATGACTATTAGTTTATATTTTGATAAAAACATACCATTAAAATATTACGAAAACCTTTCAAACGATTTTGAAATATTATTTGAATGCAAAGAGCTTTCTAAAATTAGCGATATAACTTATACATCGCTTATAAAAATTATAAAAAATTTTAAAACATCTGCAAAAAAAGTCTTATCAGCAGATATCTTTATAAGAGAATGCGAGTTTGATGCGAAAACAAAACTACTTACTAAAGAATTCTTAAGCCTATTCGATGCTATAAGAATAGAAGATATAGGTCTTTCGTATTTTTTAAAAGAAAAGTTTCCTAAATACAAGCTTCAAATAATCCTAGAACATTTTTGTCATAATAAAAATGCGATAAATGAAATAAGAAAAATCTTTAGCCCATCTTTAGAAAAAATCATAGTCTCTCTAGAACTAGAATTTAACACTATAAAAGAACTAGTAAAAAATAAGATAAATGTTGAAGCTACGCTCCTTGCGGATATTTTAATTTTTCAAACTCCAAGAAAGCTTTTACTAAATGCTAGTTTCGGGCGAACTTTTAATACATCTTTTAATACATCTTTTAAAACATCTTTTTTAACATCTAAAGAACTTCCTGAACATAAAAACTTACGATATATCTGTAATGAAAATGGGAGTTTTATTTTTTATAAAGAGCCATTTAATATTATTAGAGATTATAAAAAATTAAAGAAAAGCGGAATTAAAAATTTTAAATTAGATTTTAAATTTTCTAGTAAGGATGAAAAAATAGAAATTTTAAAATTCTTACAAACTAACTCTAATTTAGAAAAACTAACGATAAATAAGCCTTATAATCCAATATTTTTCTACGAGAATGATAGCGATGCGCTTTTTGAAAATTTAAAAAAGAAAAGTTTTTCATCTCTCCCAAATGCGGAAGTTATAGCTACCATTAGTGGAAAATACGCAGTAATATGGACTTATAAAGATTTTTGTCCTACTGAAATCTCTTATAAGGCAGGAGATAAAACTACACTAAAGGGAACACTTACAGCTTTTAACATTGAAGATAAACTAGTAAAGAAATTAAAGAAAAATAACATCTACTATATTAAATGGTTAAAAAAAATCTGCGTAGGAAGTGTTATCAATTAAGCCTTCTTTAGCTCAAACTCATCTTTAGATACGTCTTTTATCTCTAACCCATACTCGTTTAAAAGTTTATCTCGAAGCTCATCGGATTTTTGCCAATCTTTATTTGCTCTCGCTTGCTTTCTTTCTTCTATTATATTTTTTACATCTTGAGAAAGTTCTAACTTTTCTTCTTTTTGAAACTCATCTATGCCTAAACTTAAAATTCTATCGATATAATTTAAAACTTTAAGTTTTATAGCCGATGATAAGCTTTCATCTCTTAGCATAATCCACATATTAGAAATAACTTTAGGAGTATCTAAATCGTTTGCAAAAAAACTATCAAACATTTCTTGGTATTTTTCTAATTCTTTATTTGAGGCTTCTTTTAAAACCTTTTTTGAGGCTTCTTTTGAGGCTTTATTTGAAGCTTTATTTTCAAGCTCTACATCATCTTTTAAAGCAAGAACTAAACTTTTTAATTTATTGTATGCAGACTTAGCAGCATCTAAACTTTCAAATGTAAACGATAAAGGCGAGCGATAATGAGCCGTCAAACAGAGATATCTATAACATATCGGGTCATAGCCTTTTTCTTTAAGCACTTTTAGTGTTAAAAACTCACCTGTAGACTTAGACATCTTCCCAGATTTTACTTCTAGGAATGCTCCATGCATCCAAAAATTGCACCACTTGTGTCCTAGAAGCCCTTCGCTTTGTGCTATCTCATTTGTATGGTGCACGTTTATATGATCTATCCCTCCACAGTGAATATCTAGCCTTTCGCCTAAATGCTTTATCGCCATTGCAGAACATTCTATATTCCACCCAGGGTAGCCAAACTCTCCCCAAGGGGAAGGCCAAGATAGAATATGATTAGTATACTTTGAATTAGTAAACCATAAAACAAAGTCTGTCTTATTTCTCTTATTTTTATCTTCCTTAACTCTTAAGCCGTGGAGTAAATTATCTAGTTTTAGACCAGCCATTTTACCGTAATTTTTAAACTTTGATGTGTCAAAATACACATTCCCATCTGCTACATATACGTAGCCTTTCTTATCTAACTGTACTATAAACTTTATAATCTCATCTATAGTTTCAGTCGCTCTACAAACTATATCGGGTCTTTCTATATTTAACGCTTTAGTATCTTCAAAAAAAGCGCTTTCATAATACCTTGCTAACTCTAGAACGTCTTTTTGTTCTCTCTTAGCGGCAACTAGCATCTTATCTTCTCCAGTATCTAAATCGCTAGTAAGATGTCCGACATCCGTAATATTCATTACGTGCTTTAAATTATAACCAGCATGTTTTATAGTTTTCCTTAAAACATCTTCAAATATATACGCTCTTAAATTTCCAATATGCGCATAATTATACACCGTAGGGCCACAGCAATACATCTTCACTTCGCGTGGGTCTATCGGTTTAAAATCTTCTACTTTTCTTGTTTCAGTATTATAAAATCTTAAATTTAACATTTTATTTCTTTTTTATTATTCCTATATTATTATTCTATTACTCTTTGTTTTATTACTCTTTGTTTTATTACTCTTTATTTTATTATTGTTAATTTTATTATTTATTTTATTATTTATTTTGTCATTTATTTTTTTGTTTTTTTTGTTTTTTTTTTGGCGTTTAATTAGCTTTAGTTTCCCCCTCCTAGAGCTTCATCATTACTTAATTACTTAATTACTTAATTACTTAAACTCTACCCTCTTACATCCATCTTCGATAGTGTATGATAAATTGCCATCAGGAAACTTAACGGTCTTCCCCGTATTTTCTATAACCTTAACCGTAGCCTTACCATACTCACACCCTGGCTTTCTTCCCCTTGCAGTAGTGCCTCTTCCGTTACTAGGCCCAGTGTTTTCTAACTTTTCACCATTTACAAATATCGAAACGTCGTAAGGATTTAAAAGCACCACTAATTTACCATCCTTATCGGCTTTTGGCTTCCATAAAAAATTGCTTACCACTTGCTTGCTAGCTTCTTTCCCAACATCTATGCCCTTTAGCGATGCGTAGCAGGGAACTAAACTAGAATTAACACAAACGGGATCTTCAGGCTCAAGGTAATCTATTCTTAATAATTTTTCAGCTAGCACCGTGCCGTTTTCAAATACGATGCTTGCTATATAAGCTTTTCCTCCTCCCTTAACCGTAACGACGCAATCTTGCTCGGCTTTGTAAACTTTTACAAAAGTGCCACTATCCCTAATCATTCTATATATGTAATTTCTTTGAGAAGCCGATGTTTTATTATCCTTAACTGCTGGAAGCTTAACTAAAAAGGAACCTCCTCCCTCAAATGGCGTTAAAACGTAAAGCTCAGCAGAAATTACATCATCAATTGTAGCATTTATCAAAAATTTGTCTGATGGATTTTTAGTTAAACCATTATTTATAGGCACGCCACATTTCGTTTCTTTAACTTCTTCAGAAACCTCTTCAGAAACCTCTTCTAAGTTTCCATTAGGAGAACTGCCACTTTGGCTTTCGCTAGATTTTTTTTTATCTTTTGTGCAAGATACTATAAACAAAGATAATAAGCAAAATATCGCTAAAATATATAAATTTCTCTTCATTAGAATCCTTCGAGTTTAAATAAAAAGATTTAAATAAAAATAGGGTAAGCTATGCCCTTCAGTATTATGTAAAGTATTATGTAAAGGCATTTACAAACATAGAATAACAAAAAAAATTTATTTAATACATAGTGAAAAATACTTAAAAGGCAAGGTGGCAAGCTTTAGGGATAGAAGACAGAAGATAGAAGATAAAAGACAGAAGATAAAAGACAGAAGATAAAAGACAGAAGATAAAAGACAGAAGATAAAAGACAGAAGATAAAAGACAGAAGATAGAAGATAAAAGATAAAAGACAGAAGATAAAAGATAGAAGACAGAAGATGAAATAAAAAAAGGGAAAAAAGTCTTACCCCCTTTCCCTTTCCATAACGCAAATTCTATGCATAAGGTTTTTTTTAAAGTATTTTTTACTCGTTTTATTTAGCTATCTTATTTAGCTATTTTATTTAACTATCTTATTTAATTATCTTATTTAACTATCTTACTTAATTTAATTGTTATTTATTTGGTTTCGGTAGCTAAATTTCAAGTAAATAATTTTGAAAATTCCTTAGCATAATATTGTTTCCACTTATCTCTATTTTGACTAATTTTATTAACGTAATTATTAGAAGTCTTAGGGACAAACTTTTTTCCATTTAATGCTTTTAGAGCATTGTTTGGTCCCCAGTTATAAGCAATAAGCGTATACTTTAAGTTTCCGTTAAATTGCTCTTCTAAATGTTTGTAATAACGTAGTCCTAGACGAATGTTATATTCAACATCACGCAATCTGTAAATTCCGCCCCAGTCGATATTCGTAATTCTAGAAATATACTCTCCTGTGCTTGGAAGTAGTTGCATAAGCCCTAAAGCTCCTTTGTTAGATTTCGCATTAGGCTTAAAAGTACTTTCAGCTTTAATTATAGCGGTAGTTAGCAATGGGTCGAACCCTAGCTCATTACTTACTTTAACTATAGCTGTGGCTAAATTCTTAGCCGTGTTTTTGCTTTGATTATGTTCCTCGATAATACGAGCAATATAATCGATTTGGTGTTGAACGATACGTTCTCTTAAAGATAATTTAACACCTTGCGTATTTAATTGCGTGTTTGTTGTCGCATTTGCAAAATTTGCATTTGCTAAAATTATTATAACAAAACACACAAAGCGTTTAATTATTTTTTTTCTTATTTCCATAAAATTATTCTTTGTATAATACAAAGCTCCTTTATAAGGGATCATTTATAACATATTTTGAACAAAAAACCAATAATATTGATAAAACTTACAAAATCATAAAATTATTTAAATGTTGTTAAAATATTAAAGCTATTAAAGCCTATATAAATAATCCTACATTTCATATAAAATGTTCCAAAAATATTTGAGAAAACATCTTATTTGTAATATATTTAAGATGCTTTTTAAATGTGAACGTTTCACAGTAAAGCACTAACCTATCGAAATTAAAGGAAATTTTATGTTATCAAACGCCGATTTACTAGTCGTTGGAGGGGGGCACGGGGGAGTAGAAGCTGCCTTAGCAGGCGCAAGGCTCGGACTAAAGACGGTCTTAGTAAGTTTAAAAAAAGATGATTTAGGCAAGATGTCTTGCAACCCAGCTATAGGAGGACTCGGGAAAGGACAGATAACTAGAGAAATCGATGCGCTAGGTGGCGTTATGGCTAGAGCGATAGATAAGGCAGGGATTCAATTTAGAACTTTAAATTTAAGCAAGGGGCCAGCAGTTAGAGCGAGCAGAGCTCAAGCAGATAGAGAGCTATATCAAAAAGCCATTACAGATTTTGTAGAAACACAAAAAAATCTTATATTTATAGAAGATGAGGTTATTGCTTTCGATACAACGCCCTATAACACGCCCTATAACACGTCTAATAATACTACTAATAATGCTACTAATAACACTACTTATAATAAAATCTTATCTGTAACTTTAAAAAATAATGGCAAAATAAATATAAAAGCCCTAGTAATAACTACGGGAACATTCCTTAGGGGGATACTTCATAGAGGAGATAAAGTTTGGGAAGGAGGGCGTGTAGGAGATAGTCCCTCAAATAAGCTTAGCGAATCTCTATTAAAGCATGGCATTAATCTTTTTAGGCTAAAAACTGGAACGCCAGCTAGAATAAAAAAAGATACTATCGACACTTCAAGGCTTAAAATTCAAAATGGCGATGCTAATATAACCCCATTTTCTATGATGACTGAAAAAATTAAAAGAGAGCAACTTCCTTGCTACTTAACTTCTACTAATAAAAAAGTCCACGATATTATTGAGGCGGCAAAAGAGCAAAGCCCTCTTTTTAATGGTCAAATAAAATCTATAGGGCCTAGATATTGCCCGTCGATAGAGGATAAAGTTTTTAGATTTCAAGATAAAGATTCTCACACTATATTTTTAGAACCAGAGGGGTATAATTCTAACCTAGTTTATCCTAATGGCATTTCAACTAGTCTCCCTGTAGAGGTTCAAAAAGATATTATAAAAAATATTGAAGGGCTAGAAAATGCACAAATAGAAACTTTCGGATACGCCGTTGAGTATGATGCGATAGATGCTAAAGAATTGCTCCCCACTTTAGAGCATAAAAATATTAAAGGACTATATTTTGCAGGGCAAATAAACGGGACTTCAGGCTATGAAGAGGCTGCGGGGCAAGGGCTTATAGCTGGAGCTAACGCAGCACTCTCTATTTTAGGGAAAGCCCCTCTTATTCTTTCTAGAGCCGAAGCCTATATAGGGGTAATGATAGATGATTTAATAACAAATGGAGTAGATGAGCCTTACAGAATGTTTAGTTCTAGAGCGGAGTATCGACTAATTTTAAGAGAAGATAACACTATTTTTAGGATTTGCCCTATTGCCATAAAACACGGGCTTTTAAAAGATGACCAAAAAGAAAAATTTCTTAAACTAAAAAAGGAATACGATAAATTAAAGGCTATTTGCTTAGAGCGTAAAATTTCCATAGTAAAAGATGTAGCGTGGCTTAAAGAAAATAATTACGATTTAAAAGTATCTATAAGTATAAAAGATTTCGTTAAAAGAAACGACGTGACGCTAGAGAAAGTAGTAGCCTATTTAAATTTAGAAGATACATTTCACCCTTTTATAATTTTATCGCTAGAAACTGAATTTAAATTTGAGGGATATTTAGCGAGACAAGAACTAGAAATAGAGCGATTAAAGAAAATGGAAAGCACTAAAATTCCAGAAAACTTTAATTACGACGATATTAAAGGATTAAGCGTAGAGTTAAGAGGAAAGTTAAAAAAAGCACGCCCAATCTCGATAGGACACGCAATGAGAATTCCAGGGATTACTCCAGCAGCGCTATCTTTTATAGCGTTAAAATTAAAAAATTAAAATTCTTTTAAAACCCATTTGACATATAGAGATTTATAATTTAAGATTGAGTGTTTTTGCAGATAACAAACAGACGACAATAGGAGTAAAAAAGTCGTAAGGTTAAAAAGAAAACGGTGTTTCGCTTAGAGCGAAAAATAACTTTGCAAAATAAAAAAAATTTAGCAGAGTTATCGTGGTTTTGTGGCAAGGTTTGTGGCAAAAGGTTGTAAATAAGGAAAGAAAGGAACTTCTTAGTGGAAACTAGTGGCAATTCCCAAGGGAATGATGGTGATAAGTTCGCTATTCCAATTTGTTTTGGGGCTTATGAAGAAGGTGTTTTCTGCCCAACAGATCGATTCGGAGTATTTGAATTTAAGGAAACTTGCAAAGATGGCACTTTGGTAGCATCGATTTCTATTATTGATAAACTCCAACTTCCAGAACGCCTAGATCGTACTACTACTGTTAGGAGTAGTTATACACCTACGTCTTTAGGAATCGCATTTGCTACTCGAAAAATTTTCAAAGCTTATAAAGAAGCAACAAAATTACGTGTAGACGTGCTAGAATGCAACGACGGCAATCGCCCTTGCTTGGTAAGCATTATGAAACAGATTGGGTTTGAAGAAGTGGAGACTGATAAAGTTTCGGCATACACCATCACGAGAGAAGTAATTGCAAAATGGTTTAAAACCGCCCCCTCTCACGAAGTTTGTGCTTAAAGCTTTCCATAATGGAACAAAGGGGAGTCTTTTTTTTAAAAAAAGACTCCTTTTCTTTTTTTTATCTTAAATTTTTCTTTATTTTACTCTTTATTTTACGTATAAAATTTAATTTTAACTTTATAACCTACTTAAAATAATTAAAAAAATTAAAAAACACTCACATAAACTATCAAAAATAGCGGACGTAAATACGTCCCTTTAAGAAACAACAAATACCAGTCTTAGGCTAAATTTTAGCTCTTAAAAACATAGCATATAAAAACATAGCATACGTAAAACAGAGGAAAGTTTGGGCTAAAACGTAAAAGAAGCCAGCTTAATAACTATTTTATTTTTTTCCCAAGGTATGGATCCTCTGTTTCCATATAATTTTGAACGTAATCTTTTACTGCATCTTCAAGAGAATAAAATTTAAAAGCCATATTAGTCTTTTCAAATTTCTCCATATTAGCTTTCGTGTAATATTGGTATTGTTTCCTAAGTTTTTCAGGCATATCGATATATTCTATATTTGGTTTTAAATTTAATGCACTAAATACCGACTTCATTAAATCATTCCAGCTTCTAGCCTCACCCGTTCCAACATTATAAAGCCCGTTTACCTTAGGTTGCTTTAAAAATCTCCACATAACCTCAACAACATCTTTAATATATACGAAATCTCTTACCGACTCACCATCTTTAAAACGAGGGTCATATGATTTAAAAAGTTTCACCTTTCCAGTCTCTTTAATAGTCTCATAAGATTTCTTTACCATGCTTGCCATATCGCCCTTATGGTACTCATTAGGACCAAAAACGTTAAAAAACTTCAAGCCTGCAATACTAGAAAAAGCCTTATTTCTAGCTGCCCAGATGTCGAATAAATGTTTAGAAAATCCGTAAGGGTTTAAGGGTTTTAATGTTAGCAAGCTTTTTTCGTCCTGAAAATCATCGTATCCAGCTTCACCTGCTCCATAAGTAGCACCACTACTAGCATAAATAAATCTAATACCATTATTTATAGCGTAAGTAGCAAGTGTTTTCGTATATTGGTAATTATTTGCTAGTAAAAAATCTACATTCATTTCAGTCGTACTTGAACAAGCTCCCATGTGGATAATACCATCTATTTTTATTGAAATATCGGCCATAAGCTCAGATATAAAATCGTTAACGCCAATAATATCTGTATAAACTAAATTTCTTAAATTTAACCACCTTTTATCATCACCTAAGTTATCTACTATTAAAATATCGTTTATGCCCTCTTGGTTTAACTTTGCTACAAAAGCACTACCTATAAAGCCAGCTCCTCCAGTTACTATATACATAATCTAAACTCCTAAAAAAAATTATTATCCTAAATTCCCATAACATTATACCATACAAATGCGTTTTTAATAGTGGTGTATAAACATTATAATTCTACTTTTTCTTAAAAATACTTTTTAAAAAATCATCTTCTTTGATATTAAAAATTTTCAAAATATCCTTTTGTTTTTTTGTTAACGGAACCATTAACTTACTACTACTTTTAGTTTCTACAACTTTAATCTTTTGAAGCTCTTTAATGATATCAGGTATATTAAAATTCTTTTGCTTTGTATCATTTTTGAGTAGATTAAGAATATAACTTCTAAGAATAAGAGCTAAAAATCCAACAAAAAGTTTTCCTTCTGTGGTTTGAAGATTATGCGTTTTAAGTCTTTTGAAATCAATTTCATTTTTTAATTGGTAAAATTGTTTTTCGATTATATCTTTTTGACGATAACGACAAAGTGCTTCACTTGGAGTTAAATCACAATCAATACTAATCAAAATTAAGAAGCCACAATCTTTTAAGTATTCATCTATAGCTTTTGATTTTCTTTCATAAGTGAAACTCTCTTTAGTTATTTTAATATCAAAATATTTATTATATTTTTTATAATCTAGCAAAGAGTATTTTAATTTTTTTAACTCTTCTAATTCTTCTTCCATTCTAGAAATTTTCTCATAAAATTGAACTATCTCATATGACACCTTTTCCATATTATAATAAATATAAATCTTTACAGGTTGACCCATAACAATATCTGTTACAGAACAACCAAAAGTAGTGCTATCTTTTATATAATTAGCATCTTGCTTAATAAATGCAGTGTGATTTTCAAGTATTCTTTTAGCGTCATTCCAATGTAATGGCAAAGGACAAAGTAGTCCAAACTTTTGTCCTTCTTCATTTGCAACTTGCGCTAAATTATCTTGCGTCACAAAACCTTGATCCGTAACAAGGTTAATGCGATTATTAGGACTAATAAGCGGAAAGTCTCTTAAAAGAAAACTAAAATACGTCTTATCTGTAATACTGCCATTATAAACTTGATAAAATAAAGGAAGCTTCGTCGTAGAGCCATAGCACATACCTATATTTATTTGTGGTAATTTATCCATATCCCTATTATAACCAAACTCTAATATGCTTATTTTTTTACTATAAGAAGATATCGAAGTTACGTCATAATACCAACATTCTTGAGCTAAATGTTGCTTCGTCCATTTCTTAAAAAAATCAAGTCTTTTTTCATCGTCAATTCGTTCAAATAGACGGCTTATTTTTTGACTTGTTAATTTAGAAATTTTATATGGTAAAACACTCTCATCTATCCAACTTTGAGCATGCGATACTACATTTCCATTTGCTAAAATATAAAATGCTAAAGTTAAAATATCGTATGCATCATTACCAAAAATTGAAGACAGTGTCTTGTCTAGTCTTACAGCTTTTACAATCTTATTTAAAACATAAGTAAGACCAAAAGATTTATTGCTTACAATATATTTATCAGAATCATCTGGAAAAAAATCATAGTAATTCCTATTAGGAATTAATTTTTTACCACTCTCATCTAACTTCCCTATACCTGTCTCGTCAAACGTAGTTTTCCCGTTTTCACGAAGAAAATTATACCTGTAATAAATATAGGTAGTCCCATTTTTATTTTTCTTGCGTCCAATTTGCTTGCTTGGTAAGTCGATTATTTTTATTGTTTTTTTCATAAAAACCTCCTTAATACGTATAGTATAATTATACCATACAAAAAAGAAATGTCAATATAGAAAAATATATAACTATTTAAAATATCAATAAAAAATACAGTGTTTTATTTGAAAATGGGGAAAAGATAAAATTTGGGGAATTTAGGTATTCCTTAACTTTGCAAAAAAGTTCACCTAAAATTTTTTTTGTAATTTTTTATTTATTTGAGCAGCTTTTAATCTTACCTTATCAGCATCTATATCAAACGCATTTAATATAGTTTTTTGTCTTTTGCTTACTGCATAGCTCAGCTGATATAAATCCTTACTCCCTCTTACCATTTCAATTTTTTCAAGTTCTTTTAATGCGGCAGGAACATTCATATAGTTTGGCTTTTTTGTTAGCTTAGAAAGTTCTTCATTAAGTAGAATATAAATGCGATTGCGAATTATAAGTGCTATAAACTCTATAAAAATTTTAGCAGATACTGCCTGAGATGAATGAACTCTCATACTTTTTGAGCCTAAAAAAGTCTTATCAATAGCAAAAAGTTTCTCAGTTGCGTCTCTACCCTTGTAAAGTATTATAGCTTCTTTAGCACTCATTTCTTCCGAACTAACAAGACAAAAATACCCACATAAATTAAGAGCCTTTTGAATTTCATCTGCTCTCTCTTCTACTTTTCTTAACTTTCCTTGATTGTCATAACTTAAATCAAAAAATTGCTTATACGTTTGTCCAAACTTTGTATCTTTGCCAATATGGTTTTTTAAAAATTGTTCAAACTCCTCTAATTTAATTTCTAGTTGCTCCCTCTCAAATGCTTGCTTTTCCGCACTAAAATAAACATGAAAATAACGCTCCTTACTATCATCATCATATAATTTTGATTTCACTGTAGTGCCATATACCTTGTATAAGCGAATACTACAGTCTCTTTTAGACTCAAATGTATTCCTGTTTTCTTCTACTAATTTAGAAACTAAAGCCTTACACCCTTTTACCATCAATAAAAAAGAAAAACCACTATTATCCATATATTGAATATTATATTTACTAAAATAACCACGGTCTAAAATAAATCCTATCTTTTTATATCCATACTCTATAACCTTATCTGCCATATGAGTAAATTGAGAAACGTCTGTAATAGAACCAGGATACTCTTCGTAAAATAACGGAACTCTATTCGTTTGATCAAAGGCAATGGATAAATTAAATACTGGGAATCCTTTTTCGTCTTTCGCTTTACCAAACTCTACTAATTCAACATCACCTGCTTGACAGTTCTTATTAGTCGAATCATATGAAACGTAAACCATTTGATTGCGATCTTTTCCCTTGTTCCAATCGTCAAGAAAGTTAATTATCTGCTCTTTGCTAACAGAAGAAAGAAAACGACTTATGGTAGAATCACTATAGATGCGCATACCTTTTGTAAAGAGTGGATGAGAAAAGGCGTAGTCTGGATAATACTGACTGACATTCTCTTCATTTACAATAAAATAACTCGCTAAATCAAGTATAAGTTCACTACGTTCACCAAAATGTTTTTTTAGTAAAAAAGGCAAATTAAATTCATTTGCTACTTTTTCAATCACCAAGTGGGGACCTATACGAAGACAACAACTGCGTGAAGCGTCTGAAAATTTCTCGGGCATAGGGGCATCTGGAAAATAATTACTATAATTGTCATTAGGGTACATAATATCATCTCTACCATCAACTAATTTTCCAATAACGCTACGCTTTGGATTAGTATACTGTTTCTCTTTATTATAAGTGCGATCGTATTCAAAAAGCACATATTTTGCTTCCCCTTTTTCTCTTATAATTATTTTATTTCTTTGCTCTGGTAATGGAACTGTTCGATTGTAATTCATAAAACCTCCTTTAGGTTAACGGTTGCACTAAAAGTATAGCATAGTAAATACACAGATGCAAGTAAAAAAATGCATAATTTAACGATTATTTCTTATTTATTTTAATTGATTATTTGTTTAGGTGAACTTTTTTGAAAAGTTAAGGGTATTATAACGAACTATTACTTACTAACTATTACTTACTAAATTGTATTTGCAATCATATTTGCAATAATATTTGCAATAGTATTTGCACTCGCATTCGATTATTTAAACTCGCTAAAGAAATATATTAACAAGAATAAAAATATTAAACAACAATTACGCAAAAAATTAAGCGATAAATTAAGCGATAAACTAAGAGATAAATTAAATAATAAAGCTTAAAAGAAAGTTTCTTTAAATTTGGGCTTAAGGTTATATTTTATTTACTAAAAATCGCAAATTTGGTATACATAATCATTATGAAAGGAACCACACACTTAGTAACTGGAATAGGACTAGGCTTAATTTTAGGCAATTTATTTCAAACTCCATACGATATAAACGGAGAAACTATGTTAGGAGCATCTCTTGGAGCACTATTTCCTGATATTGACACTGGAGGTTTGATAGCACGCCCTGGAAAACTAATGTCTGTAAGAAATAGGAATACTCGTAAAATATTCGATACGACAGGAGATTTTATATCTAAAATTATACAATCTTTTACGACACATAGAGGATTTTTTCACTGGCCTATAAATGCGATTATCTTTATTGTTATAGGCGCTTTTACGCTTTCCCCTTTCGCATTTTATTTTGGCGTTGGATACTTATCACACTGCCTTTTAGATGCTCTTAACGCTAAAGGCGTCCCTCTTTTTGCCCCTATATCTCTCGATAAATACCGCATAGCACGTTTAAAATATGGTGGCATAGGAGAAAGAATATATTTAATCTTACTTGCGTTATTTATACTCTATTTTTTGAAAGGTGATTTAATGACTTACCTTGAAGCGGTAAATTACGGATAAATAAAATTACACATCACTCATATTATATTCATTTAATTTATTTCTTAAAGTTCTAACGCTAATTCCAAGCATATCGGCAGCCTTTGTCTTATTATTTTCAGTCGATTTTAATGTTTCTAAAATTAAAACTTTTTCCATCTCAGAAACCGTCATACCACTTTTTATTAAGAGCCTACTGCGGCTATCACAATCTTCTTTTACGTATTCAATTTGATTTAATTCATCTTTATTGAACTCTTTATTTGACGCATCTTTATTTAACGTATCGCTTGCTAATTGCTTATCGATATTTTCTCTATCGATATTTTCCATGCTCTCTATATTATCTTTTATATTATCTTTTACATTATTTTTAGTATTATATTTATCATTATATTTATCAACACATTTATCATCATAGCAAAGCACTTCTATCTTAGATTGTAGAAGTGAGTTTTTCTTTCCTAATAAAAAATCTGAAGTCCTTACCTTTCTTCCCTTAGAAAGTATAGAAGCTCTTTGCACGGCATTTTGCAACTCTCTTATATTTCCTGGCCAAGGATACGCATTAAGAGCCGCTAAAATTTCTTTATCGATGCTAGGTTTTTTAATATTTAAATATTTAGACATAAAATATTCAACTAACAATTTTACATCACCTTTCCTATCTCTTAAAGGAGGAAGAGTGATAGGAATAACGTTTAACCTATAAAAAAGATCTTCTCTAAACTCTCCTTTCCTTACGCTTTCTTCTAAATTTCTATTTGTTGTAGCTAGCACTCTAACATCTATCGAAACTGGGCTAGTGCCTCCTACTCTATCTATCTCTCTTTCTTGTAGAACTCTTAAAAGTTTAGCTTGCAAAGCTAAATCCATTTCAGATACTTCATCTAACAAGATAGTTCCGCCTTGAGCTAATTCAAACTTTCCTATCTTTCTATTTAAAGCCCCGGTGAAAGCCCCTTTTTCATGCCCAAAAAGCTCGCTTTCTAAAAGAGTATCGGGAAGTGCAGCGCAGTTAACTGCAACAAACGGTTGATTATTTCTTTGGCTAGATGTATGAATAAGTCTAGCTATAAGTTCTTTGCCAGTTCCCGACTCACCTTGAATAAGCACAGTTGCATCACTCTTAGCAACGGCCTCGGCAATTTCAAAAATCTTTATCATTGTAGGGTCGTTTGTGATAATCGGCTTTCCTTTTTGCTTCTTTGCATTCCTAACGGTTCTAAACTCCTTATTTTCAGGGCTTAGGACTCTTTCTATAATACGCAGAAGCGAGTCGGCATCGAATGGTTTAGTGATAAAATCCGCCGCACCTAACTGCATAGCTTGAACGGCATCCGTAATAGTCCCAAATGCGGTAATCATTATAAATGGAATTTCTGGATACTCCGAGTTTACCTTTCTTAAAAACTCTTTCCCCGTCATCTCTGGCATTTTTTGATCTGAAATAATTAAAGCATAATTTTCTTTTTGCAATTCTAAATATGCACACATCGCATTAGAGAAAGTATCTACTAAAAAACCTTGTTTTTTAAGAATAGTTTCTAGAGCAACCCTTATTTGCTCATCATCATCTACTACTAGTAATCTTAATTTATCATTCATAAAAAACCTTTTAATTTATAAAAAATATTATTTTTCCGTATATTAAAAACTATATCAAAAAAACTATATCAAAAATTGCACCATTATTTTTATTGTTTCTAATATTTTTATTATTTCTAACGCTTATTTTAGCGTGATGTTTATCTAAAATCTGCTTAACTACGGCTAGACCTAGACCAGTGCCTTCGTTTTTAGTGCTCACGAATGGCTCAAAAATTTTATCTATTACATCTTCCCTTATTCCGCCTCCTTTGTCGCTAATTTGAACTATTACTTTATCATGAAAAGCATTAACACTTACTTTAATAAATATCTTTTCTTTTTGAGCTTGCACACTATTTAAAAATAAATTATAAAACACCCGAGAAAGCGAAGCTTCATTTCCTAAAACAAAAATAGCATCGTTGCTATACTGCTCACAAATTTCTATTTCTTTTTTAGACATATTTTTAATAATACTTAATTGTTCTTTTATTATCGATTTTATATTTACTGGGGTTAAAACCTCATCTTGATTTTTTGAAAATTGAAGCACATTTGAAACTACATTATCTAGGCTAGAAATACACGCATCTATTTGCTTTAAAGTATTTTGAACGCTATTTCTTTTCGTGTTTTTATCTTCGGTTTCATCTTCGGTTTCATCTTTCAAATCAGACTTTAAAATAGAAACGAATAATTTCATTGCTCCTAATGGATTTCTAATTTCATGTGCGATAGCGGAAGCGGTCTGTCCGATAGTAGCAAGATGTTCTCTTTTTTTTATTTCTATATCCTTTTGTTTTAATTCTTCTTTTAAACCTACTACTTCTAGTTTTAATAAATTATAATTTTCTTCTAATTTTTTAGCGGAAGCTATAAAATTACTAAACGAGCTTTCTAGAAAAGATTTTTGCTTACTTATTTGCTCATTTATTATTAAACCATCTTTAGTTTTTGTATTATTTACTAAAGCTTCCATGTAATATTTTTCTTTCTCCTTATTTTTTATTATTTATTTTATTCTTTATTTTATTTTTCATTTTATTTTTTATTTTATTCTTTATTTTTCGTTCCTTGTTCCCATAAAAATGTTTCTAGCGATGCACTAGCTAAGTTTATCCATAAATCGGATTGTGGAAATTTTTCTTTTGCTTCATCTAAAATTTTTATCGCAGTTTTCTTATCTTTATCATTTATAGCTACTTTTACTTTTGCATAATCGACCCAGCTATCGATAAACTCATTAGGGAATTCTTCATTAGAAACGGCTAGCCATTTTTTTAAATTATTAAAATCTTTTTTATCGAGTAAAATTTTCATTACTAGCCTTACTGCTAGTGGTGCATCTTCATTATCCATCGATACTTTTTTTAAGTCGTTTTGCGCCTCAGTAAAACTTCCTAAATAAAAGGAGGTGATGCCTCTTTGTAAATATATACTAGAGGTTTCAAAAGGCTTAGCGTACTTTAAAGCTTCTGTGTATTTTTCTTTTGCTTTTCCGTATAGTTTTAAATTAAAAAGATTATCGCCTATAAGTTTTAAGCAAGCCGACTTTAATGAATTAGTATCATCTCCGCTAAGCTCTAGCGCTTTTTGTGCATAGACTTGAGATGAAGAATATTTTTCTTCTTGAAAATCGATAATACCTTTATATAAATAAATGGTAGCTTTTTCTTTATTTGTAATATCATCATTTTCTAAAATCTTATCGAATAGCTCTACGGCAACATCTGGGAGACTTAGAGCCCAGGCACTTTTAGCAGCTGAGGTTAGGACATTTTTATTTATTTTTTGTTTTGGAAGCTTTTCAAAGGATATCATAGCCTTGTAATATTCTTTATTATTGGCATTTTTTTGAACATCTATTGGATGTTGCGCCAAAGAATGGTCAGCAAAAAAAAGAATAAAACAACTTGTTAAAATAAAAAACCTTTTAATTCCCATAAGTTAAACTAAATGTCCTGTAAAGATCTAGAGAACGATACATTTTTACTTTCAAGAACTGTGCCAAAATCTGTGTTAAAATCTGTGCCAAAATCTGTGCCAAAATTCGGGCGGATATTTGTCTTGGTTTCTTTTTCGATATTTTCTTTTTCGATATTTTCTTTTCTAATATTTTCTTTTTTAATATTTTCTTTTTTAGTCGAATAAGTGATGTTTTTCTTTTTTATTTTTTCTACGAGTGTAGTTCTATTAAGTTTTAAAAGTTCTGCGGCTGCTTTTTTATTTCCTTTAGTTTTGTTTAGAGCACTTTTAATCAAGTTATCTTCGATATTTGAAATGTAGCTATTAAAGTCTAAACCTTCGTTAGGGATATCGTTTATTATATAATCGCTTTTTATTAAGTTTTGATTTTCTTTACTAAGAATATAACTTGGAAGATCCGTTATATCTATCTCATCATTATCTGCTAACACTACTAATCTTTCAGAAAGATTTTCAAGCTCCCTAACGTTTCCTGGCCAATTGTAGCAATTTAATGCTTTTATTGCGTTTTCTTTTATTTTAATTTCTTTTGAAAATTTATCTGCAAAGTATGAAACGAAGTATTCTGCTAAAAGTGAAATATCGTTATTTCTTTCTCTAAGTGCTGGAAGTTCGATAGGTACGACTTGCAATCTGTAGTAAAGATCCTCTCTAAATCTTCCTTCTTTTACTAATTCTTTTAAATCTTGGTTTGTTGCGGCTACTACTCTTATGTTTACGTCGATAGATTTTGTTGAACCAACGGGGTCTACCTTTCCATCTTGGAGTACACGTAAGAGTTTAGCTTGAAGTTTAGGACTCATTTCTCCTATTTCATCTAAGAATATGGTTCCATTATTTGCAAGTTCAAAGCGACCTAGTTTATTAGAGATTGCACCTGTGAAGGCTCCTTTTTCATGACCGAAAAGTTCGCTTTCTAAAATTTCCTCAGGTATAGCGGCGCAGTTTACGGGAACTAATCTTCCAGTTCTTTTGCTTAATGTGTGAATTG
This sequence comes from Bdellovibrionota bacterium, assembly GCA_050952645.1. Classification (GTDB taxonomy): domain Bacteria; phylum Bdellovibrionota_C; class UBA2361; order UBA2361; family CAKMMH01; genus CAKMMH01. The sequence continues at coordinate 21,593 of JBMNLI010000011.1, forward strand.
CTTTTGCTATAAGTTCTTTTCCAGTTCCGCTTTCACCTAAAATTAAAATTGTAGTATCTGTTTTTGATACTTTTTCTATTACTTTGAAAATATCCTGCATTTCTTTGCAATTGCTAATAATCCCCTCGAAGTTTTGAAAGTTTTTGAGCAAGTTAAAATCCTTTAACGTCATATTTAAAACCCTTTTTTTTTAAATTACATAATGTAAAACTATAATCTAAAATTATAATACAAAACTATAATGTAAAAATTTTGACTGTAGTTCTAGCAAAATAGATTGCTAGGAAAAAACATATTATGTTTTTAACGCACTAGTTTTTTAAGCTTTTTTTAAGCTTTTATAATATCTATTTTGTAGCACATCTATATATATTAAGAGTAAAAATCGACAAAAAGGTTGCTTGAATGCTAAGATAAAAGTCTAAAAATTGACGGTATTTACAAATTTATTACAAATAGAGTGGCAATTTATAGAGAAACTTGGGCTGAAAGTCTAATACGACGAAAAAAAGAAAAAATAAAGTTTATACTGCAACTTCCAAAAAGAAGAACTAACGGTTAAAAAACACTAACAAACAAATGTTTAAGACATTCTAAAAACATCCCAATGAGTGCTAGCTCTTTTTAAAAAAAAGGAGCTAGCGTCTATTTTTATTACTTTTTAAATCCTACATTCCTACATTCTCTCTATTATAGGAACTCCTATTAAGTATAAGCCTTGTTTTAATATAGTTCTAGTAGCTATAAATAATGATAAATTAGTTTTTGCTATATCAATTTCTTCGCCTAAAATTCTATGAGTTCTATAAACTTTTGAAAACGCTTTTGAAACTTCTAATACATAATTAGCAATAACAGATGGCTCATAACTTTCACTAGCCTTTAACACGATTTCATTAAATTTTGAAAGAAGCGAAATTAAATAAAAACTCTCATCATCTTCAAAATTTTCTGATACTAAAGAAAAATCATTATCACATTCTATCCCCTCTTCATTAGCTTTACTTATCACCGAATTTAACCTTGCTACGGCGTATTGTAGGTAAGGGCCACTATCTCCTTGAAAAGTTAAAACCTCTTTCCAACTAAAATGTAAATCTTTAAGATTAGTAGTAGATAAAAAATAAAAAAAGCTTGCTCCAATAGAAACTTTCTCTGCAATCTCTTGCTCGTCTACCCCGTCTAGTTTAACACCTACTTCATTTCTATATACCTCTAATGCACGCTTATGCGATTCGTTTAAATACTCGCTAAGAGAAATAGCCCCTCCCTCCCTAGTCTTCATGCCTGGAACAAAACCAAAACCTATGTGCTTTATTTTCTTAGCAGTCTTATGTGCAAACTTTTCAAGCACTCCGACTAATTGCTTAAAGTGAAGACTTTGTTGCATCGCTACTACGTATAATATTTGCTCAGGATTATATACCCTATCCCTATAAAGAGCGGCCGCTATATCCCGAGCCAAATATAAAGATCTTCCATCTGGAGAAAAAATACGCGCAAACCCTAACTCTTCTCCTAAATCTACCCCGAGAGCCCCTAAAGATTCCTCTAAAACATTACTCTCCCTTAACTTATCTTCTACATCTTTTATTTTATCATTAAAAAAAGCCTCTCCATCATGACTATCAAACTCTAAACCAAACCTTTTTTCAACTTCTAAAATATATTTTAACGAGCCTTCCTTACACCAAACCCAAAAATCTAACGCCTCTTTTTCTCCTGCTTCTAATCTCAAAAAATAATCTCTAGCAATCTCATTTACAATAGGCTTTGTAGCATCCTCTTTAGAAACTTTATTTTCATCTTGCATTTTTCTTAGCCTACTAGCTTTAACGTAAACATCTACTAGCTTATCGATATCTGCACTATCTGGCTTTCCCCAAATCTTACAACCAGCATAAACGAAACCAAACTGAGTTCCCCAATCTCCTAAATAATTTATCGCCGTGACGTTATAACCTAAATGCTTAAATATTCTTTGAAGAGAATGACCGATAAATGTAGTTCTTAAATGCCCGACGTGTATTTCTTTTGCTATATTGTATGAAGCATAATCTATAACTATATTCTTACCATTACTTTCACGCTTACCGTAATTTTCAGGGTCAGATAAAATATCTTTTAACACATTTTTAGAAAACTCTTTCCTATTTAAGAAAAAATTTAAATAAGCATTTACAGCTTTAGCTTTCTTAAATTCTTTTGGTAAAATTATTTTCTCTCTTAGCTCTGTCGCACAATCGCTAGGAGATTTCTTAAACGTTTTAGCAAGAATAAAGCATGGGAACGCTAAATCTCCATTTTTAAAATCCTTTGGCACTACTAAATTTTTATCTATTAACTCTCTATCTAAATTAGTAGCCTCTTTTATGCTATCTATTAGCTTTTCTCTCATTTTATAAGCTCTCCTTATAAATTCTTAAATTTTAATTCTTAAAAAATTTATAAATTCTCTAAATTTTGTTTTGCTTCTTTGTTATTACTATCGATAGATAAAGCTTTGTCAAAATTACTCTTAGCTTCATCAAACCTTATAAGTCTCTTATAAAGCACTCCTAAATTATTATACGTTTCGGCGCAAAGTGGATTTATTTTTAAGGCTTTTTTAAAATGCGCCTCTGCCTCGGAGTATTTTCCTAGCTCCATTAAAGCTACACCTAAAAGTGAATAATAATTATAGTCCGCCCCGAGCAAGCTTTTCTTTTCAAGCAAAACCTCCATCGCTCTTTCAGGATGATTAGACTTTAAGAAACTAGTAGCTAACGCTTTTGCAAAAACGGTATTATTTTTATCTAACTCGCTAGCCCGTAATAAATTAAGAATAGCTTTTTCATCATTGTTTTCTTTCTCATAAATTTTAGAAAGAATAAAGTAGCATTCAGCATCATTTTGATTTATCGATACGCAGGAACGTAAATAATTTTTAGCCTCACTTAAATTATTTTCCTTATAATTTATAATCCCTAATCTTTTATAAGGCTTAAAAAACATTTCATTATTTAAAATCGCTTTTTTATAATACTCTTTTGCTAAAGATGTGTCTTTATTATATTCATAAAGCTTAGCTAAATTATATAATACCATCTCATCGGTATCATCGATTTTTAACGCTTCTTTTAAAACATTTATTGCACCATCTATATCACCATTTTTAGCATGACATATAGCAATACCTAGTCTTGCTTTTATATTATTTGAAGATATTATAACGGCTTCTCTATACGCTCTTTCTGCTTTCTCACAATCGTTTTTTTCAGCATAGGCTTTTCCTAAAGCGACTAAGAACAGACTACTTTTTTTTATCTTTAAGGCTTCTTTAAAATTTCTTATAGCATTATCGAAATCTTTCTTTTCAAAATAGTAAACACCTAAATTATAGTAAGCTTCTTTTAAAGTTGGGCATAATTTAATGGCATTCGTGTACAAATCTTTTACAGCATCATCTTCAGAAATTTGCGCTTGTTTTAATAACTCTACTGCACGAGGGCAATCTTTAGAAAATAAGTTTTTAGGTAATAAAAATAATACGAATATTAAAAACAATATTAAAAACGAAGATAAATTTAATAAATTTTTTATAGTTAGAATAATTTTTTTTTTCATAATATCTATAACTTTGCCAAACCCTCAATCACTTTCTCTAGGATATTTATCGGTCTAACTAATGCAAAGCGCATATGATCTTTAGAAGATTGGCTATATTGCTCCCCTGGAGTGATGCAAATATTTACCTTGTTTAAAATTTGACATGCACTTTCATACGAGTTTCCAATTCTTAAGTGTTGCGGAAGTTTCGCCCAAACACAAGCTCCAGTATTTGGCTTTTTTACTTCCCAACCTAATTTTTGAAGTTCGGTGCAAAAATAAGTTAATCTTTCATTATAAGTTTCTAAAGTATCTTTTAATAAATCTTGCGTAGATGTTAGCACCGAGGTAGCGGCCGATTGGATAGCAAGAAATAATCCATAATCTAAATACGATTTAATATTAGAAATTTTACTTATAATATCCTTATTTCCCATTATCGCCCCTACTCTCCACCCAGGAACATTATAGGCTTTAGAAAACGTGTAAGACTCGACCGCATAATTTTTAAATCCATCGATAGATAAAATGCTAGGACATTTTGCATTATTATAAAGCATCTCTCCGTAAGCATAATCATTATATACTACAATATTTTTATCTTTAATTATATAATACAAGCCTTGATAAAATTCCTTAGAAACCACTCGCCCAGTAGGATTATTCGGAAAATTTAAAAAAATTATACTTATTTTTTCTCTATCGATAATGCTAGAAATTTCTTGTTGCATCGTCTCTTCGTTTCCTTGATTATAAAAGCAAGGGATTAGTCCTGCAATGCGAACTGCCGATAAATGCGCTGGGTAAACTGGGTCTGGGAGTAAGGCTTTTTGCCCCTTCTCAAAGTTTGATATCAAGAGAGAAGAAACGGCATCTTTTGAAGCCATAGTTACGCACACCTCACTTGCAGGGTCTAAAATAGCATCAAAACTATTTTTATACTTATATGAAAAAGCTTGTCTTAATTTAAAAACTCCACGAGAGACTGCATAGCGATGATTCTCTTTTTTCATCGATGCCTCTAAAAGTTTATCTAAAAGGAAAATATGCGGAGGTAAATCTGGATTTATCATCGACAAATCATAGATTTGTTCATGATTATAAATTTTATTAGATTTTAATTTTAAAAATTCCGAATACGTCGTATCGGTAAGCCAATCTTTAGTATTTCCTTTATTTTCATAATCTTCCTGTAATCTACAATATGCATTTTTAAGCGAATTCATTAATTTCTACCTGATAAAAACTAAAGTTCTTTTCAAATAAATCGTGTTTATAGATGAAACATACTAGAAAAAACTAAGCGTTTTAATAAAAGCTATAAACAAAAATCATTAGTATTTAAACATAAATATTTTATAAATAAATATTTTATAGTATACTCTCGCTAAAAAAAGGATTTATCGTAAAAGAACCTACGTATACACAACACCTATAGAATGATTATAAATAAGAATACAAAAAATAACAGCCTAAAATCGATATATTTTATAAGGTTTCTACGTAATAATTATTTTTTTAGCTTTATTTTCGCCTTAAAGACGCCTTAAAGACACTGCAAAGACACTGCAAAGACGCCGTAAATTACAAGTAGCATTATAAATTAAGTAGCACTATAAATTAAGTAGCACTATAAAATGCCAAAGAAAATTTATTTTATGAAAATTTTTAAGAACTAATAAAAACTAAAATATTAGTGCATCTTTAGGGACTATAGTTTCTACTATTTGCATACCAAAATAAGGAGACTCACCAAACCTTAAATCTCTCATAAGCTCCGAAGCCTCGATAGTTTCAACTGCTACCCATTCGAGAACGGCCTCACCTCTTACATCTTGTCCGCCAATTCTTATTGGCACTAAATAAGTTTCTCCTGAGACTGCCTCAGTAGGCAAAACTAGTCTTACTATGTCAACTGGAATTTTTTTATGAGCTGCCGTTCTTTCTGCAATAGATTTAAGCGAATCTTTCTCTTGAGAAATAACCCATTGATTTTTGCCAGCAGTAGGGACTGCATAAAAATGTTTTCCATACATTATATCTCGCTCTAAATCTCTTAACCAATCAATTGACATCTTTTTATTCCTATAAAAAACTTAAAATTTAAAAATTTAATGGAGTAAAAAAATTTACTCTCATTTTTTTTGATATGAAAAAATTATTTAAATTTTCATATTTTGCGCATCATCTATATCTGCATTCAACCTATCTTTTAATTCTTTTCCGACTTTAAAAAAAGGTAATTTCTTAGATGATATATGAATATTTTCACCCGTTTTAGGATTTCTTGCCATACGTGCGCTATATTCTCTAACTGTAAAACTGCCAAAACCTCTAATTTCAATTCTTCCACTATTTACAAGAGTATCTTTCATTTTTTTATAAATAATATTTACGACCTCTTCAGCTTGAAAAGTATTAATGCCAGATTTTATTGCTAACCTCTCTATTAGTTCAGATTTATTCATATTAAAAACCCCTAAAAAATGAAGCTTCTTTAAACTTCACTATTTTTTTATTTTATTTAAATACTACTAACTAACACTATCTACATAATTTAGAAATTATATTTAATAATTATATTTAATAATATGTAAAATACTATGTAAAATATTACATCAAAATATTATATTTAAAAACTATGTTTCAAATATAACGATGCTAAATATAAAGAAAAGTTTCTTATTTATTTTAAATTATTTCTAATAATTACAATAAAAATTACAATAAAAAAAGACGCATTAAAATTTTAAACAATTTTTTAAAATGCCCTCGACAAGAATCGAACTTGTGACACCAGGTTTAGGAAACCTGTGCTCTATCCTACTGAGCTACGAGGGCGAAAAGTTTAAACACTGAAATTTTCGTTATAAGCTTAAGTATTTATAAACTTACTAATTGTAAACTTACGAAGTGTTTAGTATAATTGATAAAACTTAGTTGTCAATTAAAAATAAGTGATAACCATTCAAAATATCAAGCTAAAAAGGTTCTTCACGCATTTTAAGATAGTTAGAAAAAATTATTTTAAGTAAAGTAAAAAGTAAAAAATATGAGCAATGAGATTATTTTATCTAAAAAAAATGAAAAAACTTCGGGAACTTCTAACGACTCTAGAGTCGACACGAAACAACACGAGGTTTGGATAAGAATTTCTGCTTTTTTATCTTTAAAATCTCCTAATACTCAAAGAACTTATGTAGGAATCGTAAAAGAGTGGGTTAATTTTCTAGGAGGAGGTGTCGGAACAAATCTAGGTGCAGACTTAATGCTAAAGGCTACAGACCTGCATGCGATATCGTATAAACATTTTTTAGAAAATAAAAAAGGACAAGCTCCAAGAGTTCAGACCTCTGAAAGCGTTCGTGATGTAAGCACGAAATTGCGTGTAAACGAGAAAAAACTAGGCACTTCTTACAATTTAACGACGGCTACTATTGCTAAAAAATTTACTGCACTTAGGCGAATTTACAAAATGCTTATTTCAGCAAATCTTTGCACTTTAAATCCTTTTAACACAGACAAGGTTCCGATAAACTCTAAAAAATCGGGACAAAAACGCCCGACTGAAATGGTTGCATTCGATTTAGTAAAAAAACTTATAAATACGCCCGATGGAAACACTCCACAGGGGTTAAGGGATAAACTTATTTTATCGCTACTTTTCGCAGGAGGACTTAGAAGAAGCGAGGTAGCGAATTTAATCATAGATGATATAAAAGAAAGCGAAGGGGGGACTTTTTACTTAAAACTTCGTGCCACAAAGTCGGGGGAGGATTTTGAGCAGGCACTTCCTTTATGGTGTTCAGGAACTCTTATAGAATATTTAGAGTTTAGAAAGAAAGAGGGGGCACTTTCTGGCGATAAGCTTTTTATGGGCTTTTCTGGAAAAAATCAAACTAAGTCTAACAATAAGCCTTTAACTACTAGTGGTATTTATAGGCTATTTAAAAACTACTGCAAGAAAGCAGAGATTAGTTCTGTTGTAAGCCCGCATTCTGCAAGAGCAACGGCTATTACGAAACTTTTATCCGACGGGATTTCTCATAGAGAAGTGCAAGAGTTTTCTAGACACTCTAGCATTCAAATGGTTGAGGTTTACGACAAAAGACTTTTTGGTGTAGATAGAAACCCTGGAAAAAATTTAAAGTATTAAATAAATCTTAAAAATTATTTACATAAATTATCAAAAATAGCATACGTAAATACGTATCTTTAAAAAAACGAAAGAATATAAATCTTAGGCTAAATTTTAGCTCTAAAAAACATAGCATACGTAAAACGAAAGAAAGTTTAAGATAATTTTTAAAAATAGCAAATGTAAAACAAGGGAAATTTAGATTTTAAGGCGATTAGAAAAGCTTCTTTTACTTTTATTAGCTTAAAAGAAAAATAAAATAAAAAAATAGAAAAATTTAAAAGTAGGGGAAAGGATGCAGTTTTAACCATATTTTTTTATTTTTTTTGAAAAAAACCTTGCCCCACTTTTTATTATTTTTTATCACCTAGCGCTTAAAATCGCTTAAAATCGCTAAGAGGAAAAAAACTACTCAGGGAACTTTAAATAGACGGGAACTATATTTACCTCGCTATGAACGGGTTTAGGGTTAAGAGTCGTCCAAGACGCCCAGCCGACGATCTCTCCTTTAAACTTTCCCCTCATATCTTTTTGAAGGTATAGAAAGCTTCCACCTTTTCCATTTTCTAGCGAAACTAAGTTAATTCCCCCACTGTCAGAAGTATACATAACTTCTGAAACGACTGGAGCAATCTTTGAAAGAAACACCTTATTTCCGTTCGTCCTAAAATCTGCAAATTTGCCGTTGATTTTAAGGCGAAGGCTAGCTTGCGTACCATCTAAAAGAGTGAGTGTTGTAAAACAATCGATGTAATTGTCCCACGTTTGAAGCTCACTTTTAGTTAATGGCTTCCAATTGCTAGGATAGCTCACATCACAAATAGCCCTTTCTTCATCGACGTCGAACGCATGTCCCGTGATGTAAGTTAAAGGACCAAAGCTTGCAACCTGCCAAACTTTTGGGTCCTTAGAAAGAGCTTCCCTACACTTACAAAGGTTTTCGCTTGCTCTTTCCAACCTAGAATCGACGGACTCACGAGGCATCTTCCTTTTGTCAAGATATGTATCTCTTAAATACAAAGGAAGGACATAAAGTGCATCTCCTTTTTTAGTATACTCGCCTGCATACTTAGGGCCACTTTCTCCAATAAGGTTTCGAGAAGCGATAACAGGAACGCCTTCAACGCCATCATCGTTAGGCGTCTTCGCTTGAATGGTAGTAGCGTTTGCAAAAAACGACGTGAAAATTACTGCGATAGCAGCAATTGACAGGCAAACTCTAGTTGACATTTTCATAATTTACACCTCTATAAATAAATATGAAAAATTGTGAATATGTGAATGGGTAATGGATTTTTCCTTTATAGAACCGTTAAAAAAACTAGCATCCTCTACCCAAACAAAAATTGTCTATACTTCTAGCTTAAAGCTCGTAATATAAGCTAATATTATCAAATAACTTTTTTTCTTAGTCAATTATTATTAAGTAAATTATTAAAGGCGTGAACTATTTATAATATTTCTAAGTAAAAATATTTTATTAGAAAGAAAACAAAAAAATGGGCAAAGAAGCTAGTTAAAACCTATTTGCCCATGATGCCGTCTATAGCGACTTTTTACTAACGCTAATTAAACCGACAATCTCCCCAGTTCTAGCTCGAACTGTGCTATAATTCTCGTCAAGCGAATTTCTCGCAAGATAAAGTGGTTTAAACTCACCGTTTCCTGCCTTTACGCAGTAAGCATCTGCGCTAAGAAAGAAGAAGTCTTCAGAGACCATATAAGCAAGGTACGCGACGTGTCCCTTACCTCTAGTTACCGTCTCTCTTAATTTTAGCGCTCTAACATCAATAAGGAGTTTAACATTAAACTCCCCTTTTGTGGTCGTAGTAATTATGCCATCTAAATAAGCTAAGTATTTAGATGATACATTTTCTAGATCATTTATATCGATACGATCATCGCTAAAAAATTGAACTTGTTCTCCATTTAGAACGGGTGTTTGTCGCTCACACGAAAATGTAGTTTCAGGCGTTAAACCTTTAGGAGCAAGTAAAAAAAGTGGATTTTTGTCGAAAACAATTTTGTCAACTTTATCAAAATCCCATTTATTGTTTTTAATACTTGCCACAACATTTTTAACGCTGTCTACATTGACTGGACTTTCTTCGCCGCCTGTAGAGAGTGTGGGATCTGCTTCTGACTCCCTAATGCTAGCAGGAATCACTGGCAACGTGGAGCCGTTCTCGTTAGAAAGAATCATAGAGCGGTCAGTAACATCATCGCCATTAACGCCTTCACTGCCAAGACAGTAACAATACAAAAAAAGAGCCAAAAAAGCTCCAAGTAAAAACGTAAAAAACGCACGACCAAGTTTCATTTTGTTCTCCATTTCATATAAATGTGTCTTACGTGCCTTTTGTAATAAAAACATCTTTTTGCAGTTTTTAAAAACAATTCTCATTCAAATTAACTAATAAAATTTTAGCAAAAAATGAACTTAAATTATTTTTACAAACTGCAAAATAAAAACCTTAAATTAGCTTTTTATGCCATTATTATATTATATATTAAAGTTCTTTATTGTAAAAATAAAGCACTAATACAAGATTTTATTTTCTTATTTTATAAAAAATTAGTCAAATTTACTTCAAATTAGCTTAATGTATATTTTAAAGGTGGATTTAAAAAAAAACACAGCGCACCTTACGTTTAATGTAATATTTATTAAACAAAGGCGCGCGCGTTATATGGATTAACCTTGATTTAGGCTATACCACCTTGCATAAATCATTTTTAGGTTCCTACAATGTGGCACTTAAGCTACTTACAGCAGAACTATAGACCCTACTTGCCTAAGTGCAGGATAAGGCTTACCTAAAGAAACCATTCCAATTGGAGTTCTTGTTTTCTCTTTATCATCAGACAAAAACATCAAATGAAAACCATAGTCACGGTTGCTTCTTGAACCAGTTCTGTAGATACCAGTTTTTTTAAGGTCGATACTTCCTTCTTCACCTGTAGAATTAACTACAAGATATTTAGAAATAACTTTCGGAAACTTTTTTATATCCAAAAAATTATCGACCTCGATAAATTTTAAGGGAATAATCATTTTTCCCCATTGGACAACGGAGCCATAACTAACGTAAAACTCAAAGTATCCAAATCCTTCACCACTATCTACCATCTCGCAAATTTCACTTAACGGCAACGGCACTACTTCTAATGGAAAATATTTATTATTCCATTTTACATAGTCGTTATAAATTTTTATATCGGCAACGTTAGCATCATTGTCGATATTTAGTGGCACAAAGGAATCTTTTACGATATTTATGAAAAATGGCGAACGAAACTCCTGCAGTTCATCGGCACTAAGAGAATTATAAAACTCTTTAACGCTTTCAAGACTTTCTTTTTTTGCAAAAGCAGTCTCCATAGAAGAAATCCTATAAGGAGCTAATCCAACTTTACCGATCATCTCTCCTTTCTTTGCGATTATTTCTCCATTTTCATAAGTCCCTTGTGCAACGACTAAGGGATGAAAACCAGACTTCACTTTAGAGTTTGTTTTCCCTAAGTTTTTACTAGCTTGAAAATCGATTTTTTCAAACTCTCTCGGAGCGTAGAGCATAAAAGGATTAGAGACGACGTGGGGCAGTTTTTTAATGTTTAAATTCTCGTCGATTTCAAGAAAACGAGATTTAACGAGCATAACCACCTCGGTCTCCGTATCTCCTACTAGATGCAATATCGCTCTAAAGAAAAGATAGCTATCTTCATTAGCCTTAATGAAGTCGCTAAGCGTTTTTGCAGAAAGCTTGTTTCGGGGAATATCTACAAGCTTATTGTTTACAACAAGCTTACAGCAACTCCTAATATAGCTAACATCATTAGGATCAATAGTTTTAAGGTTAATCACATCACCTACGATCCTAATACTAGTGATAGTTTCGTAAGAATATGAAACTTGAAAATTACTTTTCAACGTCTGCACTTCAGCATCGAAACCATCGAGAACAGGCTCCGCAAAATTTTGCTCATTTCCAACGGATTCAACAATTTTCCAGTTAATCGCGTTTTCGTAAGCACTTCGGTTAGTAGCGTTTTCTTCTTTGCTTTGTGCAAACACATTTGCCGTCAAAGCAAAAAATGCCATAAATAATATGGCTCGTACTACTTTTAAGTAGCGTTTTTCAAACATCATACTTTTCCTTTCTACGGAAAATTATTGTAAGAAATTTATCACTTTAGATTTTCATCTTCTGTGATTGATAAGGCTAAACTGACCACGTCAGTTTTTAAAAACCTACAACGACTAATGATCCTAAAAAAATTAAATTTAGTCAACTCTTTCACACGTTATTAGTTATTATTAGTCGTTATTAGTCATTTTTCGTATTATTAACATTATTAGCAATTATTAGCTAATAATCCTTAAATATTAAAATAGCTTAACAATTTTATATAAAAATTTTTCTAGGTATTCATTAACAACATTTAATATTATATTAAAGTATATGATAAAATATTTAAAACATAACTACATTAAGAATAATTTTAAAATAGAAGATAAAAAAATTTTTATATTAAAAATAATGATTTTTATTTTTTTATCACTAATTATTTACCATACATTCGATTGGGTATATCACAAATTTTATAATGATAATAAAATAGAAATGGCAAATGGAGGTACGAAAGGTGGCGACTATCTAGCTTTCTACACTGGAGGAGTGCTATATAAAACTAACAAAAAAGAACTTTATAACTTAGATATTCAAAAAAATATTCAAGATAATATTTTGCAAAAAGGAAATAATAGTAAAGAAAATATTAAAGAAAACAACAAAAAAAATAATATAAAAAATAGCAAAGAAGAAAATAGTCAAAAAGAAAACAGCAAAGAAGAAAACTGTCAAGAAGAAAATAGTCAAAGAGTAAAACTCCCCTACATTTATCCCCCAATCGTTGCTTATATTTTTTCTTATTTAGCAAATTTTAGTTTTCTAAACTCTCTTTATTTTTATCTTGCTTTTATCATTATATTTACGCTATTAGTAATTTTTATCTTTCAAAAACTTGTTATCAAACAAATTTCATCTTCACCTAATACTTTTACAACACTTTTATTATTGTTAGGATACATTCCTTTTATTATGAATTGCGTGTTTGGAGGACAACTAGCCTACTTTGGTCTAACGATCTGCGTCCTAGCATTTTATGCGATATATAAAAGAAATGATTTTTTATTAGGTATAGTCTTATCTCTTGCTTATTATAAACCACCTCTTTTTTTACTTTTCGTTATTTATGCACTAATTAGAAAAGGTAAAAAATTCTTTTTAGGATTTTCTTTAGGATGCGTATTGCTTATTTTTATTACACTACTGCTAATAGGCCATGCATCTTTTATCGATTATTTCAGCTTAGCTTCGGGATATACTTACGGACAAAAGTTTGGAAACAAAATATCTCTCCCTGTGGCTCAAGGAGCTGGTGTGTTTGGCTTGCTAGCAACTATTATTTCTGGAAAATACGCTCTTTATAGCTACCCTATCTTTATTTTTATTACAATTCTTTTTGCATATAAAAATAAAACTTCTAACTGCATAAAAAAAGAATATATAAATAATAATATAAATAATGATATGATTTTAGAACTATTTGAATATAGCATCATATTTATTTTAAGCGTTGGAGCGTCTTTACAATGTATAAGATACGATTTAACAATATTATTCCCGAGCTTTTTAATTTTACTATCTTTAAATAAATATATAAAAAACGATATTAAATATATTTTATATTTCGGTATCGCTCTTTTTTATATAGAATTTATGTTTAGAGAAATTCATATATTTAATTTAACTATAAATTTATCATCGTGTATATTTTTTATTTTTTTAATCCCATTTATTTTTACTAAAAAGAAAGAGTGTAATGCAAAGTAAAACTACGCTATCTATAGTGCTTCCTTGTAAAAATGAAGCTAAATCTTTAGAAACTATAACTAACAGAATTATTATTATTGCAAACGACCTAGATGTAAATTTAGAATTACTTATTATCGATGATGGTTCAAGCGATGAAACTTGGGAAATTATAAAATCTCTAAAAAATCGGCACAAATGTATAAGAGGCCTAAAGTTTTACAAAAATTTTGGAAAAGAAGCCGCTATTTATGCAGGATTATCACACGCAACGGGAGATGCTTTAATTTTAATGGATGCAGATTTAGAACACCCTACGGACTTAATAAAAGATATGTATAAATTATGGAGTGAAAAAAATTTATCTACCGTTTTGTGCGTAAAGAAAAATACTAACAGAAACTCTTTATTAAAAGATTTTGGAGCGTATATTACTTATAAATTATTAAGAATTTTGTCGCATATTGACTTAAAAAATAGCTCTGATTTTATGTTACTAGATAAAAAAATATATAAGCAATTATCATCTTTAAAAGAGTATAATACATTTTTTAGAGGACAAGTCGCTTGGTATTTTGGTAAAGAAAAAGAAATACTATACTTTACGCCTGAAACACAAAAGCAAAGAAAATCGAATTGGAATATTTTAAAACTACTAGAGTTAAGCTTAGATGCAATTATTAGCTTTACTATCATTCCTCTTCGTGTTTTAAGTTTTATAGGAATAGTTTTTATTTTATGTTCGCTACTTCTAATAGCACAAACTTTAATTATGTTTTTTCTAGGCAAATCATTAGAAGGTTTTACTACTGTTATAACTCTCATTTTACTTATGGGAGGATTTATTATTTTAGGTATTGGAATAATAGGAGAATATGTCGGAAAAATTTATGAAGAGGTAAAGGAAAGACCAAAATATTTAATAAAAGAGGAAATTTAATAAGAAATTATAATACTAAATTATATAAAACACGATAACGCTAAAAATTATCCTCATAAAATTTTGATCGTTTTTTTAACTCATTATTTAAATTTTTTATTCTGCTACTATTATTCCACCTCCTAACACCTCTCCATCTTCCTTATAAAAACTTGCTAGCTGCCCCTTAGTAGCTGAAAAAACTGAAGATAAAAATTCTATCTCGCCAAAGTTTTCATTATCTAATTTTTTTATAAAGGCTTTTTCGCCTTTATGGTTATAGCGAATCTTACAAATAAAACTCTCCCCTATCTCTAGTGGTTTTGTTATCCAATTTATATTTTTTACTTTTATGTTTGATGAAAATACGTCTTCTTTTTTAGAAACTATAACATCGCATGTATTAGGATTAATAGACTTTACATATAAGGGCGTTTTAGCAGAAACTCCTAAGCCTTTTCTTTGTCCTACGGTATATAAGTAATACCCTTGGTGCTTTTTTAAAATATTTCCCGATGTGTCTATAATATTTCCTTTATAATCATCTTTTTTGTAAAACTGTTCAATTATTTTATAATGTTCTCCTTTAGATGCAAAGCATAAATCTTGACTTTCTACACTAGTGTTTATAGGAAGATTTTCATTTTGAATTATCTCCCTCACGTCCTCTTTACTTATAGATGATAATGGAAAAAGTGTTTTAGAAAGAATGGACTGATTAAGCAAAGAAAGAAAATAAGATTGATCTTTTTTTTCATCGTCTGCTTTATAAAGATGAAATACCCCATCTAAGGATTTAACTATCTTAGCGTAATGACCAGTAGCAATATAATCTGCTCCTAACTCTAAAGCTTTTTTAAACATCACTCCAAACTTAATTTTTTTATTACAAAGAACACATGGCGTAGGCGTTTCTCCGTTTATATAACTTTTAGCAAAATACTCTATAATTTCCTTTGAAAATATTTTAGAAATATCGACAATATAATGCTTAATGCCTAAAGCGTTAGCTACATTTTTAGATTTTTCTACTAGCTCATCTTTTCCACAAGGCGACATTATCGCAGTAAGAGCAAAAACCTCGTATCGCTTTTTTAAAAAACTAGCAGCTATTGCGCTATCCATTCCTCCGCTTAAAAATATTGCTACTTTTTGCATATAAATTAATATTTCCTTTTTTTACGATTTACTAAAGTTTTATAAGCAACTTATATATTAAAGAACTTACCTAAATAATATAGCAAAAATATTGTTTTTAAAGTAGAATGGGAAAAATAATTTTAGCTAAAATATAATTTAAAGGGTACTAGTATGAAATTAAAGATTTTCTTATTTGGACTTTTATGTAGTCTATTTTCACTCGTTTCTTGTGGAAACGATGATGATAACTGGTGGGATGATGGCAGTAGAGACGTAACGTTTGTTAAAGTAAATGCGCAAAAGGCTAACGTTGGCGATATAATTCATGTTGATACTTATTTTGAAACTTCAATTTCTGCAGGATACCCTAAAGATTTAGAACTCGTTATAAGGCTAGACCCTGAACTGCAATATATGAACGGCTCTTCTACACTTTATATTGAAGGAAATGGGCATAGACGCTCACCAGATTATATACGAACTTGCGATGATGGCGTCGTATATTTATGGTATTCTTTAGATAATGATGATGACTTAAGATACTACACGGGAGATAAAAAATTTAATATGCGTTTCAATGTAGTTGCTACCGCAAAGGCCGACATGGCAAAAGTGCAAGCTCAAGCAAATAAAAATGCTAATTATAGTTGCCACGAGGAGTTTATATTTGAAGAAGAAGATGCGGTAATTATTAAGTAGTAAGTAAAAAATATAAATTTAAAATAAGAGTCTGTTTTAAGAAAACTTTATTTATACTTAGGATTTATACTGTTAAATTTTATACTTTAAAATTTTATATTTTAAAAAAAATTATTAACTTCTTTTTATTTTATTTTCTTTAGTTAGTTTTATAAATTATGGTATTTAGTTCTTTTTTCTTTTTATATTTTTTTCTTCCTCTTTGTCTGCTTTCGTATTTTATTATTCCTAATAAATTTAAAAACATCACTCTTTTAATTTGGAGTTTAATATTTTATGCTTGGGGAGCTTTTAATTTCTTCCCCATTTTTCTAGCGAGTATGCTAGTAGATTTCGTTATAGCGCAAGTTATTTTTAACTCTAAAGATACGATAAAAATTAAAAGTTTTTCAATAGAAAAAAGAAGATTTTGGCTTATAATCTCAGTCATTTTAAATATTTTCTTACTTGGATATTATAAGTATTCAAATTTTCTAGTTAATGAGATTAACCAAATTTTAACTATATTAAATATTAAAAATATACCTTGGAAAAATATTGTCTTACCTATAGGTATCTCATTTATTACATTTCAAAAAATTAGCTATTTAGTAGATGTTTATAGAAAGACCGTGAAGCCTGCTAGTAATTTTTTAAACTATCTTCTTTACATTTCTTTCTTTCCGCCTCTTATCGCTGGGCCTATCGTTAGATATAAAGACATTGAAAAGCAAATAGAAAAAAGAAAAATTATACTAAGTAATATTTGGAAAGGAACTACAAGATTTTGCACTGGACTAGCTAAAAAAGTTTTAATCGCAGACACTCTCGGAGCAGTAGTTTCAAATGTCGATAAATTAGGGGCGGACTCTATAACGGCAGGCTATGCTTGGCTTGGAATTACTTGTTATAGCTTACAGCTATATTTTGATTTTTCTGGTTATTCAGATATGGCAATAGGGCTTGCAAAAGTTTTTGGTTTTAATTTATTAGAAAACTTTAATAAGCCTTACGCTTCACAGACGTTTACGGAGTTTTGGAGAAGGTGGCATATTTCATTACAAAGATTTATGAAAGACTATGTTTATATTCCCCTTGGAGGAAATAGGGTATCTAAAATTAGAAGCTATATAAACTTATGGATAGTTTTTTTAATTTCCGGTTTTTGGCATGGTGCAAATTGGACCTTTATTGCTTGGGGAGCATACCACGGACTATTTTTAACTATTGATAAAATGGGCTGGTATAAAAAATCAAATATCATTGGCAAAACTTTTTTAGGGAAAGTTTTTAACACTTTTCTTGCCATATTTTTTATACAAATAGGGTGGGTTTTATTTAAAAGTAAAAATATAAAAGAGGCCTTTAATTATATAGGATATATGTTTAACTTTTTTAAAACACCTACCATATACCCTATTCAAGCTAGGATTATTCATAGTGAAGCCGTAGTTGTTTTAATAATAGCTATCGCAATTATTTTATCTCATATTTTATTTACTGAAAGTAAATTTAGAAAAAACAGACTTAAAAAATTATTATTTTTAAGAAATCGAGTAGTGCAATTTACTTACTCTATAATTATTTTAATTATATGCACTACTTTTCTTTGTGCTACAAATTTTAGCCCTTTTATATACTTTCAATTTTAGGATTAAAGATATTTAGTAAAAAGATTATGATTATAAAAAAATTTATAAACAACAAAATAACATTAGAATTTATATTACTTATTGTAATATTTTTATTTTTATTTATTCCACTTTTTTTCTTTAAATTTAAAGTTATAGAACCTACAAAATTAGTTGGCATTAATAATCTTACTACTAGAAAAAAACTAACGTTAAGTAATCTATCTAACGAAACTTTTCAAAAAAGCTTTGAAAATTATTTTATGAAATCAAACCCTCTTTGGAGCCATTTAGTAAAAGTTAATAATCAAATTAGTTATAGTTTTTTTAATCAAATTACTTTTAGCTATGGGCCTCAAGTGTTCGTTGGTCTCGACGGTAGTCTCCTTCAACCGATGTATATAAACTCTTTTAATAGGCAGTATACCCCGAAAGATTCTATTCTTATAACGAAAGTAAATAAATTAACTAGGCTAAAAAATTTATTAGATAAGAAAGGGGTAAAATTATTAGTTGTAGCTAATACTAATAATCTAGTTTTATACCCTGAAAATGTTCCTAGTAATTTTTTAGACCCCACAAGGTTTGAGAGGAAAAATAGCTATGAGATAATTAAGGAATATTTAACTATGCAAAATATTCCTTTTGTTGATAATCATCAATTTTTAGTGGAATGGAAAAGTAAGGTTGATTATAAATTTTTTGAGCCGACAGGTTCTCATTTAAATGATGTTGGAGTTTGCCTTGCGACGAATAATTTATTAAGAGCCATACAAAAAGAGCTTCCTAATAAAAATATAAAAAATTTTGAATGTTTTCCAGTAAAAAAAGAGTTTCCGCCTAGAAAGGAAGATGTAGATTTATTAGATGTTTCTAACCTTTTATTTCCTAATGCTTTATTAAGGGCTGGCACTTATTCCCCTAAGCCTAAAAAACTTTATAAGGAAGCACCACTTAGAATATTATTTGTAGGAACTAGTTTTAATTTTGCTACGCAGGCAGCACTTAAAAAAAGAAATATTGCCAATTCAAAATTATATTTTTATTACAGAACGCTTAGAACTGATGATGGCGTTTTTCATCCTTTTGATAAGAGAAAAATCGATTGGGAGAATGATATATTTAAAAATGATATAATAATATTAGAAAGTAATTATTCAGGACTTGGGGGGATAGGATATAATTTTTTAACCGATGCTATAAAAATTTTAAAGAAAGAATTATTTACTACTGAAGCAAAGCTTAAGGCTTGGCAAAATGAAATATCTCCACTTTTAATAAGACACGAAAGAAGAAATAAAAATAAGGATGATAAAGAGCAAAGCAAGGAAAATAGCGAGTTTAATCCATTCTTAACGTTTTAAGGTGGCTTATAAAAAATTATTTTATTAGTTTAAATCACCTTTAAACTTAAAAGAGTTATTTTTTATGCTTTTTTTTAGGTAATAATTTTTTTTGGGAATCCTAATTCTTCTATAATATCACGCAACTCCTCAAGGTCTACACCGTGCTTTTTAGCAAATGAGCGTATCTCTTTAGCTTTGTCATTACTCACATAGGCTTCATTTTTAAGATAGTACTTTAAAGCTCCTTGTAATTTTTTAGCTATTTCTTTTACATCTCCTAATTTATGCTCTTTTATAAAAGATAAAATTTTATCGGCGTCATCTCTAGTAGATACTAATCCGCATCTTAAATCTCTTACACCAAACATCACTAGGTCATCTATAAAATTATTTTCTTTAATTATATCTACTAATGTACTTTCTAGCCCTAGTGGTTTTGCTAGTAAAGTAAAGTTATACAATGTGATTCTAGTTTAATCCTCGTTAAATCCAAATCCATTCTCAAATATTTTTTTAATTACCTTTTCATATGCAGTTAGAAATTCTTCATTGCTAAAAAATTTCAGTGCATTAGCTAGTATCTCTTGCTCTTCTAGAAAAGAATATAAGGTTCTTAGATATGAAAGACTTTCTAAAAACTTTTTAGCCTTAGTTCTATCTGTAATTCCATTTATAAAATCATCAAATGTTATTGTGGGTTTTGTAATTCAGTACTTTGAAAGATCAACTGTATTTCCCTCTTATTGTCGTGGTGTCTCTACTCCATTTTGTGTAACTTCCATCATTTCTTCCTCCTTATTAAACTTAGAAAATAAACTTTAAATTATAAACTATGTAATGCACATAATTATATAATTATACAAAGAACAAAATATTTAAGCATAATTTTTTAAAACGGAGAAAAGGGGATTCGAACCCCTGTTACGAGAACAACTCGTAAACTTGATTTCGAGTCAAGCGCCTTCAACCACTCGGCCATCTCTCCACTAACTATTTTTTTATTCTTTGTTTTCTTTATCTTCTTTTTTAGGAAGAAATTTTTTATTTAAAATTCCAGTATCTTTGTTTTCTTTAATAAAACTAGAACTTATCTCTTGCTTCATTATACATTGACCATTAAAGATTGCACCATCTTCTATTTGTATAGAAGGGGCTTGAATGTTCCCAGAAACTATCGCAGTATCTTTTAATGAAATTCTCTCTTTAGCATAAACATCCCCAGTAACATTACCGTATATAATAACTTCATTCGATTTTACACTTGAATTTAAAACTGCAGTTTGCCCAATTGTAATTAACGATTCCCCTATTATCTCACCTTCAATTTGTGAGTTTATTTCAGCTGGCCCTTTAAAAAATAAATTTCCTGAAATTTTTGTATCGGCTCCTAAAATCGCCTCTAGTTTATTAGTATCCATAATTTTTTTATTCCTTATTAAATTTCTTTAACTCTTCTACGTTTTTAATATAGTTTAAAAAACCAAATTAAAACGTAAAAATAAGCTAATTTATTTATATATTCACTGCATCTTTTAATATTACTTGAACTACTCTTTCTAGTTCATCTTCTGAGTAATATTCAATTTCAACTTTTCCCTTTCCATTCTTTTGATGCTTAATATTCACTCTAGTTCCTAATTTTTGCCTAAGTAAATCGATAATATCTAAAAATTTTGAATTATTACTTACTAAATCTCGTTTTTTATCATTATTTAATACATCTTTATAAGCTCGGCCAGCATCTAATACCCAAACATCTGAGACTAATTTTTCAAGTTCTCTAACAGAAAGCCCTTCAGATGCTATTTTTTTAGCAAAAGACTTTTGTGCTTCTACTTTTTTAAGCGATAATAAAACTTTTGCATGACCTAAAGATATTTCCCTGTTTTTTATAAATTCTTGCACTTCTTCAGGTAGTTCTAATATTCTTATCATATTAGAAACACTAGAGCGATCTTTTCCTATCTTCTCTGCGAGTTCTACCTGTGAAAGTTTTTCATTAACCATAAGTGTTTGGTATGCCTTAGCTTCTTCTATCGGGTTTAAGTTTTCTCTTTGAATATTTTCTATTACCGCTATTTCATAAGCATCATTGTCTTTTAAATCTTTAAAAATTACTGGAATTTCTTTTAATCCTGCTAGCTTTGATGCTCTAAAGCGACGTTCTCCAGCTATAATTTTATACTTATCTCCCTTTTTTCTTACTAAAATCGGCTGTAAAACTCCATGCTTTAGTATCGATTGAGATAGCTCATTTAAACTTTTTTCAGAAAATTCTTCTCGAGGTTGTTCATCGCTAGTAATTATTTTATCAAGAGGGATAAAATTTATATTTTTATTATCGATTAAAGTTTCGTTTATAATATTAGTTTTTTTATTTTCAATAGCCTTTCCTACCACTTTCTTTGGTGTATTTTTTTGTAAAGCTTCTTTTGCTTTCTCTTTTTCAAAATTTTCAGAGAAAATTTTATTTACATCTAACGCAGCATTGCTGCTACCGCTCGTTTGTGATTTACTTGCTTGAGTAGTAAAAGTGCTAGCTAGCGGTTCTGATATTAAAGCACTAAGTCCTCTACCTAACCCTCTTTTTTGTTTTTTATTATCTGCCATATTGTTATCCTTTTATTGTTCTTATCATAATAGAATTTATTGTAAAAGAACTTCAATAAACCTATAAAAATAAAAAATTAATTATTAGAAACATTTTTTAAACTTTCTTCTTTTAATTTTTCTTTTAATCTATCTAAAGCGTCTTGTTTTTCTTTAAATTTTCTTATTGCTCGAAAATCTATTTCTATAGCCAACTCATGGTACGCCTTTGCACCTATTGATTTTGGATCGTAAATACAAATTGGCTGAGAATAACTAGGACATTCAGAAAGTCTTATGTTTCTAGGAATAATCGTTTTAAATACTAAATCTTTAAAATAATTTCTCGCCTCTTTTTCTACTAGAGTAGATAATTTAGTTCTCGTATCAAACATTGTAAGAAACACTCCTAATAATTCAAGTTTAGGATTAAATGTTTGTCTAACAAAATTTACAGTGTTCATAAGTCCCGAGATTCCCTCTAGTGCGTAATATTCTGCTTGAAGTGGGATAAGTATATAATCTGAAGCACCTAAAGCGTTTAGAGTAAGCAAACCTGAAGATGGAGGACAGTCTATATATATATAGTCATATTTTTTTCTAAGAAGTGAAAGTTCAGTTTGTAAGATAAGCTCACGACCTTGAGTTTTTCCAATTTCTAGCTCTAAACTTACTAAATCTTTTGAAGCTGGAACTACATGAAGCCCTTTAATTAAACAGGTCTTTACTATTTTCTCTAACGCCATTTTACCAAAGAATACATCATATAAATCTTCTCCCTCTGGTAAAAGCTCTACACCTAAACCACTAGAAGCACTAGCTTGAGGGTCCAAGTCTACTAATAAAACAGATCTTCCCATTCGAGCCATTTCTGCCGCTAGACTTACTGCACTAGTAGTTTTTCCAACTCCACCTTTTTGATTAGAAATGGAAATGATATTTTGCATCTTCATAAAAAATACCTAATAAAATCAAGTAGTTATGTAAATTATCCACAGTTATTACACAGATCTACCTAGATGTTCCACGTGGAACATTTTTAATTTTTAAGAAAAAAAATCTAAGCTTAACTAGCTTAAATGATAATATATTTTGAGAAAAAATCAATAAAATTTTACTATTTATTTTATAGAAATGTTCTACGTGGAACATCTAAAAGAAAGCAAAACAAGCTAAAAAAGCAAAATGTTCTACGTGGAACATCTAAGAGAAACAAAACCAACAAAAAAGCAAAATGTTCCACGTGGAACATCTAAGAGAAACAAAACCAACTAAAAAAGCAAAATGTTCTACGTGGAACATCTAAAGGAAAGCAAAACAAACTAAAAAAATAAAATGTTCTACGTGGAACACTAAAGGGGATAACTTATTAATATTATTATATTTTTAAGTTTTCTAAAAGTCATTTTAAGTAAAAAATGTTCTATGTGGAACATCTAAAGGAAAACAAAACAAACTAAAAAAATAAAATGTTCTACGTGGAACATCTAAAAGAAAGCAAAACAAACTAAAAAAGCAAAATGTTCTACGTGGAACATCTAGAGGAAAGCAAAACAAACTAAAAAGCGAAATGTTCCACGTGGAACATCTAAAGAAAAGCAAAACAAACTAAAAAAGCAAAATGTTCCACGTGGAACACTAAAGGGGATAACTTATTAATATTATTATATTTTTAAGTTTTCTAAAAGTCATCTTAAGTAAAAAATGTTCTACGTGGAACATCTAAAGGAAAGCAAACCAAACTAAAAAAGTAAAATGTTCTACGTGGAACATCTAAGAGAAACAAAACCAAAAAAAAAGCAAAATGTTCTACGTGGAACACTAATGAGGATAACTGACTAATATTATTACACTTTTAAAGTTTCTAAAATTCATTTTAAGTAAAAAATGTTCCACGTGGAACAGCTAAAGGAAAGCAAACCAAACTAAAAAAGCAAAATGTTCTACGTGGAACATCTAAGAGAAACAAAACCAACAAAAAAGTAAAATGTTCTACGTGGAACACTAAGGAGGATAACTTGTTAATATTATTATATTTTTAAGTTTTCTAAAAGTCATTTTAAGTAAAAAATGTTCCACGTGGAACATCTAAAAGAAAAAAACAACCAAAAAACGAAATGTTCCACGTGGAACACTTAAGAGAAAACAAAACCAACTAAAAAAGCAAAATGTTCCACGTGGAACACTTAAGAGAAAACAAAACCAACTAAAAGTAAAATGTTCTACGTGGAACATCTAAAGGAAAACAAAACAAACTAAAAAAAGTAAAATGTTCCACGTGGAACACTAAAGGGGATAACTTATTAATATTATTATATTTTTAAGTTTTCTAAAAGTCATCTTAAGTAAAAAATGTTCTACGTGGAACATCTAAAGGAAAACAAAACCAACTAAAAAGCAAAATGTTCCACGTGGAACATCTAAGAGAAACAAAGCCAACAAAAAAGCAAAATGTTCTACGTGGAACATCTAGAAGAAAGCAAACCAGCTAAAAATAAAATGTTCTACGTGGAACATCTAAAGGAAAACAAACTTTAATGTAATAATCAAACACCGTTTTATTTATCTACATAAATAAGCTTTCATAAATCCATCTAAATCACCATCTAGCACACTCTCTGCGTTTCCTATCTCATAGCTAGTTCTTAAATCCTTAACCATTTTATAAGGGTGAAGAACGTAATTTCTTATTTGACTTCCGAAATCTATCTTATCTTTCTTACCAGCTATCTCATTTAGTTCTTGGCTTTTCTTTTCTTGTTCTAACTCATAAAGTCTAGCTTTTAAAACTTTCATCGCTTGCTCTTTATTTTTATGTTGCGACCTTTCATTTTGACAAGTTACTACAACCCTAGACGGAATATGAGTAATCCTTACCGCAGAATCTGTCTTATTTACATGCTGCCCACCAGCCCCAGAAGCTCTATAAGTGTCTATTCTTAAATCCTTTTCATTAATTTCAAGCTCTATCTCTTCTTCTATATCTGGCATAATGGATACACTAGCAAAAGAAGTATGCCTCCTTTGGTTTGAATCAAACGGAGAAATCCTTACAAGCCTATGAACGCCCTGCTCACCTCTTAAAAACCCGTAAGCATAAGAGCCTTTTACAAAAATAGTAACGCTTTTTATACCAGCAACATCTCCATATAAACAATCTAACACCTCTGCTTCAAACCCCTTTCTTTCAACCCATCTTAAATACATTCTTAAAATCATTTGCACCCAATCTTGCGCCTCCGTTCCCCCAGCACCTGCGTTAATCTCAATTATTGCATTTAAACTATCAAATTGCCCTTTCATTATTGAAACAAACTCTACACTATTTAATTTTTTAAGAACGCTATCATAATTATAAATTATTTCTTTCTCTAAACTCTTCTCCACTAACTCTTCATAAAGCTCAGCAGCCGCCTCTAAATCTCTATAAATTTTTTCTATATCTTTAAAAACACTTAAAACTTCTTCTATTTGGCGCATTTCCTTAGTTTTTTTAGTAGCATTTTCTATATCATCCCAAAAATCTTTACTTTCAGATGCCTTCATTATCTCAGAAAGCCTTTCTTTTTTACCTTGAACGTCAAAGAAGCCTCCCTAGAGCAATAACGCGCTCTTTAATATTTGGAATTTCTAAAATATACCTTGAAACTTCTACAATCTCATCAACCATTTTCCCCTCACTATTAAATTACTATCAAATTATATTTATTAAATTAAAATATCTATCTACTAACTTATCTTGCAAATTAAACATCTCTTCTTTTTCTTTCTTAGAAACTTTTTCATGCTCAAAACCAACTAAATGAAGCACTCCATGTGTTAAAAGTCTAACTATTTCTTCATTAAATTCAGTTTTATATCGTTTGGCCTGCTTTTCAGCCGTTTCTAAAGAAATAGCTATATCACCTAAACTATTAGTTACGAAAAACTGCGCAGCTACACCATTTTTAACACCATCTTTATTAGCATCTTTAACATCGTCTATATTAGCAAATGAAAGAACATCGGTTTCTATATCCTTTCCTCTATAATCCCTATTTAATTCTTTAATTTTTTTATTATCAAAAAAAGATACACTAAGTTCATTAAAAAAATCTTCTATCTTATACTCTTTCTCAATATCATTTAATAAAATTTTTATAAGTTTTTTTACTTCATTTTTTTTTATTTTATATACTGTTTTATTTTCAACTAAAACATTCCACTTTCTTTTCATAATTACTTTTAAAAATTCTCCTTAAAAAAATTTATAATAATATAAAAATATAATGATATAAAAAGTTTTCTATTAAAATTTTTTTTGATAAATAAATCAAAACTTACTTTCTAGCTTTTTTTTATTAAAAAATTTACGATATATCTTAATATAACTTAACATATATTAAAATAAATTTTATTATTATACTTTTAAAATTACAATTTTATTTTTCTCTTTTTAATTTAAAAATTATATTTATGGCTGAGATAAAAAAAAACGGCTTCGTTATAATCAATGATAATTTTTTATGCCTTAGGTTTCAATACGATAAAGAAAGGTATAAATATTTATATGGGCTTACTGAAACTTGTTATAAAAAAGAAGAAAAACTTTGGTATATACCGATTAGACATTTTAAGAAATTATACAACTCAAAATTATTCTCAAAAGATACTATCGAGTATCAAATAAACAAACAGGAATTAGAATTAAAATTAAAAAAAGAAGTAGAAAGAAAAAATAATGCATTAAAAAATTTATCTAAAAACCCTTTCTCTTTATCGAAAGAAGATATACTACTTACCGAACCTCATATAATTATCATACTTTCAGAAAGTAAAAAATTTTTAAAACTTATCGCAAAGCCTCGAACTAAAATAAAACAAGAATTACTTAAAAATAAAAATATAACTTTTTTAAAAGAAGAACGCTCGTTTTTTCTTCCTACTATGTTTTTAAATATTTTATTAAAGTATTTAAAAGAAAAAAAAATCCCATTCGCAGTAGAAAAAGAAACTAGCGATGCACTTATTAAAGGCGCTAATTTAAGGCGAAAACTAAAAGAAAATAATTATTTAGAAAGTAGTAAAGATTACGAGTTAGCAATAGTCTATCCATTTATCTTTAAACATACTGAAAGTAATAATCTATACGAGTTTTCCTACTCTCATACTTATCAACTCACTATTGCATTTAAGCATATAAAATCACACGCTCAAAGAAAAAAATTTGCAAGTAATTTTACGGAAAATGAGCTAGAAAAAGTATTATACAATCTTCAAAGTAGCCGTGTTAAATGCTACTTAACTAAAGATGTTTATAATGATTTAGAAATAAAGAAAAAAAACTTAAAACATTCCTTATCATCTGGGCAAAGTGAACTTAAAGATGAAAACCTAGGGCTATTCCTGCCGCTAGTTTGTTGGACTAAAGAAGAAGAGCCGATGCTACTTATTAAAAAAGATATCTACACTTTAAAATTAGCTAACAATAAAACTTTTTTAAACTTAAAAAAAGAGTTGCATAACGTTTATAAAAATCATTATATTTTTACATTTAACGAAAGAAATATTGAAGATGAATATAAAAAATTAAATATCGCCTTAAACCAAGCTGGAGTTTTGAATATTATCACTACTAAATCTTTTTTAGAGCTACTACAAGATTTAAAAAAGCGAAAAGTTTTAGTAGATAGATGTGAGTATTTTAGAAAATTAAAAGATGCTACTATAAATTTTAATGATAAAGAATTTGAAGCAAAACTTTTTCCACATCAAAGAGTAGGGATTAAATGGCTATTAGAATTTAAGAATGCACTTTTAGGCGATGATATGGGATTAGGAAAGACATTAACCGTTCTTTCTACATTTAAATATTTAAGAGAAAAAGAAGAAATAGATTTAATGCTAGTAATTTGCCCGAATAGCCTTATCACTAACTGGAAAAAAGAAGCCGAGTATTGGACACCTGAGCTTTGGACTAAACTTATAACGGGAACTAAAAGTAAAAGAGGTAAAATTTTAAATAAAATTTTAACTCAAGGTGTAGAGATAGGAATCATAAATTATGAAAGTGCAAGGCTAGATGATATAACTGAAAAACTAATAGAAATCGCAAAAAAGAAAAAGATTTTAATCTGCTTTGATGAATCACAAAAATTAAAAAATCCAACCTCGAAAACTTTTAAAGCATTAAGAAAAATTGCACTTCATGCACAA